>JAKEEU010000218.1 GCA_022616415.1 Candidatus Zhuqueibacterota bacterium
AGGGTCAAGGAAGTCGAGGCGAAAGTACTCTAAATTTTCGTCGAACCCCTTTTTCATTGCGCGGCCATTCAGATAAGTACCTGGCAGTTCTGTACCATCGTCGCGATTGCCCGTAATAACAAATTTGCAGCGCGGCCACGTAACGAATTCGGCAATGCCTCGTTTCTCAAAATCAACGTCACCTGCGAAATGACCCTTCGAGATTAATTCATGAGTCAGTGTTTCATTCACTTCATTATTGGTTACAAGTATGCATTGGCGATCCCCGTCATCTTCGGCGTTTAGTAATGCAGTGGCATGAAGCGTCGTTCCCGATCCAGCAAAAAAATCGAGAATGACTGCATTTTCGCGATCAGCCCCGGCAATCCTCAAGCAGTCAGCAACTGCATATATAGATTTGGGAAATGGAAATGCCAGTGTTAAACCTAAAATTCGCTCCAGCAACACTGTGCCATGCTCGACGATAGAGTATTGTGTCTTATCCCAGAAAGTCGAGGGCTGGGAACCTTTCTCCGAGGCTCTGACTTTACGCTGAATTACGATTCGGTTCCGCTTGTCTCTGAAAATTCTAATGTCCTTCATCGAATCTCGCAGAGTATCGTGGCCAAGGGACCAAATACGTTCTTTACCATCTTCTCCTATTGGCAAAATAGTCTGCTCATTAGCTTTCGGCGCATCAAGTACATCCCAAACTCGCGCCACCTTGTTCCATTCCATTTTGGGAACACGAATATTCTCTCCATGAACATAAATCGGGTAGAATTGCTTGGGCCGCGCATCTCGCAAGGTGTTTGCTCCTCCTCGCTTCCGGAGGTTTGCCCACATAAAGTTGCCAAGCTCATCAACCTCCTTGAAAAGTGATGCCTGACTCTCAGATCTTGGCAGTGTCCCAATATCCGCAGACTCCGACGTTGCAACGAAGAGAGCATACTCGTGATTCGTACGAAACCCGCGCAGCGTCGGCCTTCCAGATGGGCTGGTCTTAATCGCTACTGACCCGATAATAGACATCCCTGAAATTTCATGATCAATAAGGGTTTTTAAATGATGCACTTCGTAGTCATCAATGGTGATCACCATTAATCCCTCGGGTTTTAAAAGCCGCTTCGCCAGCATGAGGCGCTTCTTCATCATCGAGAGCCACTTGGAGTGCCGAAAGCTGTCGGTCTTATCCACATAATCATTGTTATATTTCCAATCGCGCGCGCCGGTATTATAGGGTGGATCAATGTAGATGACATCAACTTTTCCCTCGTAAGTGTAGAGGAAGAGTTGAAGGGCATGGAAGTTGTCGGCATTGATAAGCAGGTGCCAAGGCTTGTCCGGCCCGCCGCGCACCACGCGGTCGACGGGCACCAAGGCCGGGTAAATGGGATCGCCAAAATTTCGCACCACCACCAGCTCCGCGACGGAAAATTCTTTGCCGACGTCTTTGGATAATGGGTAACCTTCCACAGCACGGTTGCAGATCGCAATGCCTTTTTCAATGCGCTTCACGCGCCAGAGTTGGTTTCCAGGCTCCCGCTTCAACGCCACAAGTTCTCCCTCATGAACCTGGAGCCGTGGCAGCCTTACTGTTTCCGGCAGATGCTCTTCGAAGACCAGCCCAAACTTCTTCGTCTTCTTGAGCGCTTTTACCTCCGTGCCAATAGCTTTGCGCAGTTTTTCGTCAGGTATTTGTGCGATCAGATCTTCAATTTTGGCCATAGGGCAAGTGTACGGAATTTGAGAGATACAATCGGCAAGTGCAATTGTTAGTATTTTTCACTCTGCTCGTGCAGGATATGTTGTTTTAGACAAAATTGTCAACAACCAGTTCCCTGCGATTGCTGTTCTATGATGACATTCGTTGTCAGTGGTCAATGTCAATTACCCTCTTTATTACCCTCTTTTTCGGATGTTACCCCTTCTTCGCCAAGCAGCGCCTGGGCCACGGCTGAGGCATTCGACTTTCCCAGCTTTCTGCAGGTCGCGCAGCACCCGGCGAACCATGTCGCGGCTGATGCCGGGACAGGCGCGTTCAAGCTCGGCAAGTGTGAAGCTCTCGGAAAAGGCATCAACTGCCGCCTCGATGATCTCCGTCTTCGCCCCTCGTGGACTCTTGACCTGCCCCAATCGCGCCTCGAATTCGCGGTAGCAACTCTTGAGAATAAACAGCAGGTAGTTGACATACGGCCAGGGATCGTGGCGGCCGGCGTGCCAGCGTTGTGAGCTTTGCTCCAAAGTCTCGTAATAACGCTCCTTGTTCTGCTCGATCAACCGCTCCAGGCTGATATACCGCCCGGCCTCGTAGCCGAGATGATAGCATTGCAGCAGCAGGAGAAGTCGCGAAACCCGGCCGTTGCCGTCGCGAAAGGGATGAATACAGAGAAAATCGAGATTGAATGCGGCGAGCGCGATGAGCGGATGAACCCAGCGTTCCTCCAAACACTGCTTCCATAATTGCGCCAGCTCGCGCATGGCGTTGGGCGTTTCATCTGCTGCCACCGTTTTGAAGCGGATACGCTGCCGGCCATCCGGGTAGCGTTCGATGATGTCGCTTTCTTTTTCTTTGTATTTGCCGGCATCCCAAATCTCACCGCGCGTGAGCCGGTGCAAAGTAAGAACGGTCTCTTCAGAGATCGAAAACTGCGCATTTTTTTCATGAATAAGCTTGAGCGCGTTGCGGTAACCACGAACTTCTTCTTCATTCCGGTCGCGCACCGGAGCACGCCCAAGAATGAGGGTATGGACACGGGATTGATCGACCTGCACGCCTTCGATGCGATTGGAGGATACCGCGCTTTCAATCAAGGCATGCTCGCGCAACGCTTTGAGACGCTGAGGCGCTTGTTTCGTGAACAACTCTTGCTTGCCCCGCGCTTCCGAAAGATCAGCAAGGTACCAAGAAGTGCTCGCTGGAATCGTTTCGGGTTGGGCAGAAAACTGCCGGAGGGTCATCATGATTTGCTTTTTCCATTTTCTATTGAAAGAAAATACGAATTCCGGCGCGATTTCACAACAGCTTTTTCGGTATCATACCATCAAAAAGCGGCAGCCGGTCCGAGCCAGTAGGGTTGGCGTCAATGGAGGGTAAGGAAAACACCATGCAAGCAAGCCTAAACTCAAAACCCCGGCTTCGCCAAAACTTCGCGGGTGAGGTAATCGCTCAGCGTGAAGGCCAGCATAATCGCCAGCCAGAAAAATCCGGCGCCGGTGAAGACCGCTGAAGCGCTTATTCATTTTCGGGCAGGTCCACCAGCGTTAGATTCGGGATACGCTCAAAATGCTTGCGGTTCAACGTGGCCAATGGCAGCGCATTGCTGACCGCGGTTGCCCCGATCAACAAATCGGCAAGCTCAATCAATGCGTTTTTCAGTTTCAACGCTTTGTAGATCGCTGCCGCCTCGTCAATACAAGCGTGATCAATGGGGAGAACTTCGAGGTTTTGCACGAGCGTGTCATAATCGCTTTGCTGCACGGGCGTCTGAATGCCGATTTTAATCTCAAACGCCGTTATCACCGATATGCTAAAACGATATTGGCCGGTGAGCTGAAACAGGATGGATTTAGATTTATCGCGCTTCCGAAAAAAGTCAATCAGGATGGAAGTGTCGAGGAGAATGGTTGTGGCTTCCATTGATTAATAAACTCCCTGGCTTCGTGCATCGCTTGGATGGCTTCATCCGTCCAGACCGAAGTCGTTAAAAGCTCTTTTTTCCATTTTTCTTGAAACGACTCGAGCGGTTTTGCGCTTGTCCCCAAATCGATCTTTAACAACTCCAAGATCGCCTTTTTTTTGTTAAAAGGAAGGGTGCTGATATGTTGAACAATCTCATGCGTAATCGCGTCCATCTTTTTATTCTCCAAATGCTAATGATGGAACTAAATACGTTTGTCAAACAATACAAGTTACTGGAAAAAAGGCAGAAATTCAAGAAAAATTTGGTGAACAACAAACAGCGGCTTTCTTTCATGCAAAACGCATGGGCAAAGGCAGACTAGGAGGAGACTCAAAACCCCGGCTTCGTCAAAACTTCGCGGGTGAGGTAATCGCCCAGCGTGAAGACAATCAGGATCAAGAACCAAAAAAATCCGGCGCCGGCGACAACCCAAGTGAGGCGGGGGCTGTAGCGCACGTGCATGAAATAGAGCAGCACCAGCAGCGCCTTGCAGGTGGCGATGGTCATGGCGATGTAAATGTTCAGCCAGCCGGCGTCGTAGAAGGCCACGTCAACGGTGACGAAAGTCAGCAACAGCAGCGTGACGAAAACCAGAATGTAGATTTTTTGCGGGATGACGAGGTGTTTTGACATGGTAGTTGAAGCGTAAAATGTGATTTGTAAAGCGTAAGACGTAAAACGTAAGCAAGTGTAACTGTAAAGCGCTGGTAAATGTTCAGTAAACCACGTTGTCATTCCGGAGGAATTTTTTTTAATATCAAGCACAGTGCTCGTGCGAAAAAAGATTCTTCCAGAATGACAGCCCAACGCGGACAAGCCGCAACCAAAAAGAATTTATCTCCCACGAAAATGAAAAGCTTTAAGTTCGGCTAATCAGATACAGCAACGGAAACAGAAAAATCCAAACAATATCGACAAAATGCCAGTATAGGCCGGTGATGTCAACGGGCGCGAAATACTCCGAGTTAAAGCGGCCGCGCCAAGCTTGATAGACGAGCACGGCCAAAATTCCGATGCCGATGATCATGTGCAGCGCGTGCAGCCCGGTCATGCCGAAATAAAAGGAAAAGAAAAGCTGGGAATGGTGCGGATCCGTCAATGGCGCTGCAGGCCCAAAGTTCGGCCCCGGCACCAAGTGCTCGTGAAACTTGTGGGCGTATTCGAATCCCTTGTTAACCAGAAACGCCGAGCCTAAAATGATCGTCAACACCAGGAAGATGACAAGTGCGCGGCGTTGGCTTAATTGCGCGGCGCGGACGGCCAGCACCATCGTCAAGCTGCTGCAGATCAGCACGGCGGTGTTGATGGCGCCAAGCCGATAATCGAGCAGGCGGCTGGCCTCGGCAAACGCCTCGGGATAAAGTGCGCGATAAATCGTGTAACCCAAAAACAGCCCGCCGAAGAACATGATTTCCGTAATCAAGAACGCCCACATGCCGAGGGTGGACGCCTCGAATTGCTGATCCGCGTCATCGAAATGATGCAACAGCGCCGGATTGGAATGCTGCTCAGACAACTTCTGCCTCCTCTACTTTGGGCCGCAACGGCGTATATTCATAAGCTTCTTCGGTCACAATCGGGGTTTTCAAAAAATTCTCCGGCGGCGGCGGCGAAGGGATTTTCCATTCCAACCCGGTGGCGTTCCACGGATTGTCGCTTGCGCGCGCGCCATAGCGCAGCGACCAAATCAAATAAATCAGCGGAATCACATAGCCGACGCCAAGTATGGAGGCGCCGGCGGTTGACATGACGTTCAAAATTTGAAACTCGTCGGGATAAAAATGATAACGCCGCGGCATGCCGAGATAGCCGACGAGAAACTGCGGGAAGAAGGTCAAATTGAATCCAACAAAAACCACCAACGCCGCGAAGCGCGCCCAGCCTTCCGGATATAAGCGGCCGGTTATTTTCGGCCACCAAAAATGAATGCCGCCGAGATAAGCCATAATGGTGCCGCCGACCATGATGTAATGAAAATGCGCGACGACGAAGTAGGTGTCGTGTACATGAACATCCACCGCCAGCGTCGCCAGAAAAAGGCCGGTCAATCCGCCAATCGTGAAAAGTCCCAAAAAACCGATGGCGTAGAGCATCGGCGCCTGATAAGACACCGAGCCTTTGTACAGCGTCGCCGTCCAGTTGAAAACTTTGATCGCCGAGGGAATGGCGACGAGAAAGCTCAAGATTGAAAAAACCATGCCGGCGTAAATCGATTGGCCGCTGGTAAACATGTGATGGCCCCACACGAGAAAGCCGAGCACCGCAATCGCCACGCTGGAAAACGCAATGAAGTGATAGCCAAAAACTTTCTTCTTTGAGAAACAGGTGATGAGTTCGCTGATGACACCCATCGCCGGCAGGATCATGATGTACACCGCCGGATGCGAATAGAACCAAAAAAGATGCTGAAAGAGAATCGGATCGCCGCCGAGTTTCGGATCGAAGATGCCGATATGAAAAAGCCGTTCGAGTGCGACGAGAAAGATCGCGGCGGTAACCACCGGCGTGCCGAGAATCTGAATCAAGCTCGTGGCGTAATGCGCCCAAATAAACAGTGGCAGGCGAAACCAGGTCAATCCCGGTGCGCGCATTTTGTGAATGGTGACGATGAAATTCAGTCCGGTCAAAATCGACGAGAAGCCGGTTATGAAAACGCCAACGGCGGTGAGAATCACATTGGTGTTGGAGTAGGTGCTGCTGTACGGTGTGTAAAACGTCCAGCCGGTATCGACGCCGCCCAGCAGCACGGCGGCAAACGTGAACAAGCCGCCGATCATGTAAATGTACCAACTCAGCAAGTTGAGGCGCGGGAACGCGAGGTCGCGCGCGCCGATCATGATCGGCACGAGGAAGTTGCCGAGTATCGCGGGGATCGCCGGAATCAAGAAGAAGAACACCATCATCACGCCGTGCATGGTGAACATCTTGTTGTACGTCTCGGACTGCATCAAATCGCCGGCGGGCGTCAGCAGCTCCAAACGGATCATCACGGCAAAGAAGCCGCCGAGAAAAAAGAACAGCGTGACCGCAATGAGATAAAGAATAGCGATGCGTTTATGATCAACTGTAAGCAGCCATGACTTGGTGGTAAACGCGACGTTCAAATAATTCTTGCGCGGCCGGTGATCTTCCTCGTCCGCAAGCTGATGGGGTTTTGGTGTAAAAACAGCGGTGCTCATTTATGGATTGCTCCTAAAGTGGCAAAACTTCGACGAATCAGAGCTAAAAACCAATCGCTCACAGAATTAGAACTCTCACTGAATTTAAGTTTTGATCAATCCATTTCTGTGAGAGTTCGATTTCAATGAGCGAAAGTTTTTATTTCATTTTACAGCACTCAACGACTTGACATACGCCGTCAACTGCAACAGAGCGGCTTCGTTGATCTGGCCCTGGTATGTCGGCATGATCGCGCCGTATCCGAAAGTGATTTTGGCGTTGGGCCGAAGAATCGACTCGCGAATGTAATCTTCATTGACGGTGATGACTTCTCCGGATTGCAATTGCACGGGATTGCCAAACAGCCCCTTCAGCGAGGGGCCGCGCGCGCCCGGTTTGTCGCCATGGCATGTCACGCAGCCGAGTTGTTGAAATTTCTTTTCGCCAGCGACGACAGGTGTTTCGCTGGCTTCGCCGCCGCTCAGCCACTGCTGATATTGTGTCGGTTCCATGACGACGACAGTGCCGGTCATTTGTGAGTGTTTGGTGCCGCAATACTCGGCGCAGAAAAGATGATAACTTCCCGGCTTGGTCGCTTCGAACCATAAAGTCGTATAGCGCCCCGGCACCACGTCTTTTTTCACGCGAAACGCCGGAATATAAAAACTGTGAATGACATCTTCCGTCGCCATCGTGAGCTTGATCGCACGCCCAGTAGGGATGTGCAATTCGTTGATCTCGCGCTGCCCGGTCGGATGCTGAATGTGCCACATCCACTGCTTACCGACGACATAAATTTCCAGCGCATCTGCCGGCGGGGTGTAGGTGTTGAAATAAAGCTTTGCGCCCCAAACGAAGACGACGAGGGCCATGCCAAACGGAATCACCGACCAAGCCAGCTCGAGCTGAATCAATCCAGGAATCTGACGCGGCACTTCCTCTTCGGAGCGCCGGCGGTAACGCACGGCGAAGATATAAATCAAAAAGAAAATCAGCAGGGCGAAAAAGAAGCTGAGGCCGACCAAAAGATAGTAGAGAATATCGACTTGGACAGCCAGCTTGGAAGCTTGTTCAGGGAGTAATTGAAAACCTTTGTCCATAAATTTATTTAATAACTTTCAACACGAATTGCCAACGGATGGGAAAGCAACCAACGGATTTTATTGTAGCCTCGACTCCTTGTGGGCATGGGTGTCAAGCTAACGTAGTCGATGCGAATTTTGTTCACAGTTTCACAGGAACTCATCCCCTAAATCCCCTTCTCTTTCTAAGAGAAGGGGGCCGGGGGGATGAGTTCCGATGGTTCCAGAACTCTTAGCTTGACACCTATGCCCCCTACGGGCGTAGCCTTGTGGGATGCTGTTGCAAAGCAGAATCTATTGGCTTCGATAGCCGCCCACGAGGCTACGCCCGTAGGGGGCGGGGACTACTTCTTTCGGTCGCGCCGAAACATTACAATCATAAACGTCGCCAGGGCCATCACCGTTGCGATGCCGGCCAAGCGCAAGACGTTCATGATGACGAGACCGTATTTGCCAATCGACGGATCATAGTGAAAGCAGTACAGCAACACTTGATCGACCACAGAGCCGATTTTATTTTGCGAGGCTTCGACAAGCGCCAAGCGCAAATCGCGGCCCGGATATTCGATGCCGAAAAAATAGCGCGCGATTTTGCCTTCAGGCGTAATGACCATAATGCCGCTGGCATGCGCGAATTGATCCGTCACCGGATCGTATTTGTAGCGAAAGCCGGCGGCTTGCGCCAGTTGCCGGATTGACGAGCTGTCGCCGGTGAGAAAATGCCAGCCTTGCTCGGCGCCGGTGCGACCGTATTGTTTCAGATAAATTTCTTTTTTAGCTGCGGCCAGCGCCGAGGTTTCACCTGGATCAAAACTGACAGTGATAATATTGAATTGTTTGCCGGCATCAAACGAAAGCGTCTTCAAACTCTCCAGCAATCCATTCAACACCTGCGTGCAGAGCATCGGGCATTCGTAATAGACGAAGGCGAGGATGACCGGCTTTGCACCGAAGTATTGCTGCAGCGGCACGGTTTGTCCGCTCTCGTCACGAAGCAGCAGTTCAAGCGGCAACTGGGCGTTCAACTTTTGATCAATGCCAACCTCGCGCAAGATGGCGGGCTGCGCGTTGGAATCGAGAATTTGGGCGCGCAGCGGCAGCGGTGCCATGAAAAGCATGAGGAGCGTAAAACGTAAAGCGTAAGGTGTAAGGCGTAAAGTATTAAGCATCACGTTCATGGCTGTACGCCTCCATTGCCGATTTTTGCCAATTGCGCTCCGCTTTTCTCGTCTTCCATTTCGCCGGCCGATCGCACCGGCAAGCCTCTTTGCACGACCAACTCAATGGCGCGATCAATCGGAATGCGCACGACGCCGCCATCACGGACGACCCAACCGTAACTGTTGAGCACGGAATCTTCGGCGGCGCGCACTTCATCCAAATCTTTGGCGGGCGCGACTTGCAGGCGCGGCCCCGGCGGCAATTGGCGTTCGGCCATCAATGGCGAAGGCGGTGGAGTCGCGCGCTTGGTTTGCTCATTAAAAAAATTTTGCAGCCATACCATCAACACCAGCACGACGGCGGAAATAATCGCCAAGCCGATTCCAAATTTCGTCACTGCTGAAACATTGGCGTCGCTCTCTTCGTGGCCGCTGCCATTGTCGGTGTGCGTGGGCATGTTGTGAGTTTCGCTCATGTGAAATCCAGTTGAGCGAAGTCGGATTTGGACAACAGGATTCGTCAAATTTGGATAATCACTGTGCCCAAGTCCGACTTCACTGTTTATTCATGATGAAAAGCTTCTGCCAAACGCGGATCGTTCACGGGCAGCAACGCGCGGCCTTTGAGCTGCCACACAAATGCGGCGATCCAAATGCCGCCGATGCCGATGGGCGCCAGCACGTCCATCCAGTGAATGCTGAATTTTTCCGCATGAAAGTTCGGCGCGACGATCCAGAACAAATCGACGAGCCGCATAAAAATCATTGCCACCGCCACTTTCACCAGCACTTGCGCTTTTTGTTTGGTCTTGCGCGAGAGCAAGAGCACGAACGGGATGGCGAAGTGAAAGAGCACGAGAAGCATGGCAATCACGCCCCAGCCGCCGTGCAGCCGGTGCACGTACCAGGTGATTTCTTCGGGCAAGTTGCCGGACCAAATAATAAAAAATTGAGAAAAGGAAACATACGCCCACAGCAAGATGAACGCGAACATGAGATTGCCGAGATCATGAAAATGCTTAGTCGCGATCACGCCCGAGACCGGCTCGCGGTCGGCCACCAGCCGTAGACCAATAATCGCAAACGCCAACGTCGTCAGCCCTTGCCCGACGACGAAGATGACGCCAAAGATCGTTGAGAACCAATGCGGATCGAGCGACATCACCCAGTCGAACGCGGCGAAGGTCATCGTCAATACATACAGAACCAATCCCGGCCCCGCGAACTTTTGAATCTTTAGGGTCGGCGCCGGATCAGCCATGCGATCTTGCTGATGCGACCATTTGTTGAGCAAATAGGCAAAAAGGCCCCAAACCGAAAAGTAAATCAGCGCGCGAATCCAGAAAAACGGCACGTTTAAATAGGGGTTTTTGTGCTGCAAAATTTTGTCGGCAGCAACGGCTTCCGGACGCGCCCACAAATAAAGATCGTGCATGCCGAAAAACAGCGGCAGAAAGAGCAATACCATCAGCGGCAGCGTTCGGGTTCCGGACTCCAGCAAGCGTTGAATCACGAATCCCCAGCCGCCGCCGACAAGATGATGCAAGGCGACGACGGAGAAGCAGCCGATGGCGACGCCGAACCAAAAGAGATAGCCGAATAAATAAGACTGAAAGAACTGTGCTTTGCTGAGCGTTGCGCCGAACGCGCAAAGCCCGAGCGCCACGATGCCGATGATGAGCGCGCGTTGTTGAATGCGATGCAGTTGAATTTGCAGTTGTTCGGTTTGGCTCATTTCCCTCTCTCGAGCAATTTGCTGCGTTCTTCCACCGGCACGTCGTCGAGCGCGGCGTTCTGGCTCATTTGCAGCGCGCGAATATAGGCGACAATCGCCCAGCGATCTTGGGGCGCAATGCGGTCGGCGTAACTGTACATCGTGCCGAAGCCATTGGTCATCACGTCGAAGAAATGGCCTAATGGCGCTTGGCGCAGGCGCTCGATGTGCAACGACGGCGGTTGGCGAAATCCGCGCTGTACGATCATGCCCTGGCCGTTGCCGACGCGATCATGACAAGGCGAACAGTAAATATTGTAGCGCTCGTGGCCGCGGTCGAGAATTTCTTTGGTGGCGGGAAACGGCAAGGTGTTGACCAGCTCGCCATTCACTTTGCCGGTGTAGAAATGCTCGTCCGTTTTGAGATGCCCGCGCGCCACCGTGCCTTCAACGAACGGGCGCGCCGAGCGGCCATCATTAAAAAATGTGCTGCGCTCCAACGGCTCGTAGCGCGGCTGGTCGTGCATGTCTTGGCGGCAGGCCGTTGCCAGCGGGATTATTATCGCCATGCTCATTGCTCTTATCGTAAAGCGAAAAGCGGAGAGCGGAGAGCGATTTTTGAGCTTAAACATTATCAAGTGCCTTAAGCGAAGTGGCTATAGTAGATTAAAAACTTTTTGTCCAACGGATTGAAAAACGACCAACGGATAAAAGCCTATGGTTATAGGCTGTCACTTGATTTACAAAAAATCTATATCCGTTGGATAATTTATCTTTAAAATTATGCCGCGAGTGAAATTTGACGACGCAACATATCATTGACAAGGCGCTTCGTCGGTATGCCTTTTTGCTGCGCTCGCTTTCGTAGTTGTCTCATTAATTCTGCCTCAACCTCGACCTCAAAATGACGCTTGCGCAATTCAGTTTTTACCTTGACGGTCTTGAATGCTTCCGGATAGTCTGTTGTATCGTGTGTATCCCAAAACTCCGCAGCCTCTTCGTAACTGGCAAACTCGTCTGGGATTGGGTCAACGTGCTTCTTTTTGCTTTTCATACTGCTCTTTCCAAATGACTTCGTATAGACGCACAACCACCTCCGGCATTTTATACTCTATTTCCTTTGAAGCTTTTCAATAGTTTTGCCCGAAATCGTTTTGCCATTAATCAGCTTTCTTGGCTTTGGTCATGTGTTTGACTGATTGCTGGATCAGTTGCTTCAGCGTCGGCAGATTGATATCTTCAAGGTTTTTGATATACAAACACGATTTGCCGGTTTTATATTTTCCCAGCTTCTTCATTAGCTCGTCATACCGCGCGAATCCTGGCATGATGTAAAGCGTCAAATTCTGCTTGCGCGGAGAGAATCCGGTCAAGAACCAGTCACCCTCGCGGCCGCTTTCATATTTATAATGATAGCTGCCGAAACCAACGATGCTGCTCCCCCACATCTTGGGTTCCGCCTTGGTGGTCTGTTTCATGATCGCCAAGATGGTGAGGCAGTCCTGACGTGTCTCATCATCTGCAATGCCGTTGAGGAATTTCTCAACGCTCTGGTCATTCACTTTGGTCTTGAGTTCAGCCATTTTTGGCTCCTTCAGAATTGCGCCTGCCGCCGGTACGTTTCTTCTGGGTCCTTGCCATGAGTTGCAATTACTAATGAGCAAAAATAGGTTTGTTTTCCATTCGAAAAGTAAAAAGAGGATATACTTTTACCGCCTTTTTGGTCCTGTGAGAATAATAATAATTGACCACAGCCCAATGGTTATCCTCGATTAAAAACTCTTGTTCAATTTTAGCTTGCCCGTTTTTAGAGAATGCTGTTAATACATGTTTACCCTTTGAAAGCCGGAACTTGTACTGTTGCCAATTATGCTCATCGTCTTTATGAAATCTGTCTTTAAGCGCTAATTTGCCATCCAAACGCAGTTCTATGTCGATAGTAGAACGCGCAGAGCTTTGATTGCTCACATATAATGTGAAGTTACTGTTAGTAGTTTGTTCCAACACTTCCTGAGAGTCTTCTTTGCATCCACTAATGTTAAAACCAACTATAGTAATGCAAAGTAAAGTGCACCAATACATATTGAAATCATAGAAATTGATTTTACAAAAATAAAAGTATTTGAGCATGGCTATACTTGCTTACCTATTTCGTTTTCCCCAACTTCATTTGAACGCCCTCACGGTTTAACTTCATACACCCCATGTGGATTCAAGCTCTCCAAAAACTTTTTCGTCGCCGCTGGATCAAACTTGGGATCTCTCGCTTCGATGCACAGAAAGAAGCGGTCGCGCGTGGCCAGCGCGAAACGCGGCACGTTGAAAACCGGATGGTACGGCTGCGGCAGGCCGTTGAGCGCAAACATGGCGAGTATCGCGGTGAAGGCGGCGAATAAAATCGTGACCTCGAACGTGATCGGAATAAACGACGGCCAACTGTTGAACGGGCGCCCGCCGACGTTCAACGGGTAGTCAATCACCGCGGCGTAATACTGCATGCCGAATCCTACGAGTGCGCCAACGATGCCGCCGATGAGCACGATGCGCGGCAGGCGATTGCGATGCACGTGAATCGCCTCGGCCAAGCCCTCGACCGGAAACGGGGCGTACGCATCCAAATTTCGGTAGCCTTCAGCGTGCGCGCGTTTGGCCGCTGCGAGCAGGTCGTTGGGATTTTCGAATTCGGCCATGAGGCCGTAGATGGATGATTCTGTTTTCTTGCTTTTACTTATCATAAAGACCTTCGTCTTCGTCAACGTAACCATTCAATAATGTACTATGATCACGCACAGAACTTATTTCGCGCTCCAGATCAGCGCGTAGTCCTCGACCAATGTAAGCGCGGATCAACGCTTGATAGTTAGAGAAACCGTGAAGTTGCGCGGTGCGTTGTAAATCATCAATAACATCGTCTGGAAGCTTCAGACTGATGGTCGTCGCAGGGCGGTCTTTGCGCAAGCGCTTTTTATGGATATGAATTTCTGCATAATCTCTCAGTTCGGGGCCAATGATGTTTTGCGCCGCGAGAAAGTCATAATCGACGAACGTATGCGACGACCCAGTGTCAAAATCGCCGTCGACTTCGGCAACTCCGGAAGCTGAGCCAACTTTCATTGGAAGCGTCGGATAATAGTCTCCAGCACGAATCGTCGCCTGCCATGCTGAAATGCTTTCCTCGATGGTGATAAATTTGTCATTTACGAAAATAAATGGAAATTTTCCCGTGCGCCGGCAAATTTTCAAAATTTGCGGTGACATTGGTCTATTCTCCAGGGTCTTTCCGGAGGCTATAACTTTGCCATCCACAACAACCACCCACGCGGCACCGAGCTTCGTAAACTGCTTTTGCAGCCAATCGTGATTCTGTTGTTTCAAACGCCATTGCAGTTTGCCACGTTCATCGAGCGAGAGGCGCTCATATTCTTCGGGTAGCAAATTTTCGCCAACGAACTTCAACGACTGGCGCGAGGCGGCGGTTACTCGATCAGCCCGTGTTGGCATAGAACCGGCAGCGAGGGCCGAAACTTTGCGCAAAGATTGGTCAATGATTTCCCGAATCGACAACAATGATTCGGCATCGACATGGTCGAGATCGGCTTTAATGTGTTCAAGCATGGTTGTGTGGCTCATGATCGCTCCTTACTTATGCCCATTGCTCTTCCCCTCCTCCGCCGGCACCAATGTTCTCATCTCAAAAATTGAAATCGCCGGCAGCACGCGCACGAAGATAAAGATCAACGTGAAAAAGAGGCCGAGCGTGCCGATAAACGTGGCCCAATCCCAAACCGTCGGATAGTACATGCCCCACGACGAGGGCAGAAAATCGCGGTGCAAGCTCGTCACCACGATGACGAAACGCTCAAGCCACATGCCGATGCTGACGACGACAGAAATAAAGAAGAGCCAGGGCACGCTGCTCTGAAAGCGCTCGAACCACAGCAGTTGCGGCACCAGGAGATTGCAGAAAATCAACGCCCAGTAGTAAGGCGCATACGGGCCGGTCCAGCGGTTGGTCATCATGTACCACTCGTACTCGTTGGCGCTGTACCACGCCATGAACGCTTCCATCGCGTAACCGTAAACGACAATCAAGCCGGTGGCGAGCATGATTTTCGCCATGTTGCGCAGATGGCGCATGGTGATGAAATCTTCCAAACTATAAAGCTTGCGCAGTGGAATGGCCAGAATCAACACCATCGCAAAGCCAGCGTAAATCGCGCCCGCAACAAAGTATGGCGGAAAAATCGTCGCATGCCAGCCAGGAATGATCGACATCGCAAAGTCGAAACTGATCACTGTGTGTACCGAAAGCACCAGTGGCGTCGCCAAACCGGCGAGCAACAAGTACGTCGTTTCATAACGCGACCAATGCACTGCCGAGCCGCGCCAGCCCATCGCGAGAAAGCCGTAAATGAGCTGCAGCCAGCGATTTTTCGTACGGTCGCGCAAAGTGGCCACATCAGGAATCAAGCCGACATACCAAAAGAGCGCGGAAACCGAGGCGTAGGTTGCAATGGCAAAAACATCCCAATCCAAAGGGCTGCGCGTTTGCGGCCAAAGCAGCATGGTGTTTGGATACGGCAGCAGCCAATACGCGAGCCACGGCCGCCCGACGTGAATGAGCGGAAAAATGCCGGCGCAGGCCACGGCAAAGAGTGTCATCGCTTCGGCGAAACGGTTGATCGAGGTGCGCCAAGCCTGGCGGAAGAGCAGCAGGATGGCGGAGATCAACGTGCCGGCGTGGCCGATGCCGATCCACCAAACCAAATTGATGATCGCGAAGCCCCAGCCCACCGGAATGTTGATGCCCCAAATTCCCACGCCTTTGAGCAGCAAGTAGCCGAGGGCGCTGAGCAGCACGGTGACGACGGCGAAGCCAATGCCAATGCCGACAAACCACCCGCGCGGTGTTTTGCGGGTGAGCACCATCGTGCTGATCTTGTCGGTAATCGTGCCATAGGTGTGACCTGGCTCGAGCACCGGCACCTCGTCGATGACGTTTTTAAAATGGACTGGAGTTCGAGTTTGCATTGTATTTTAAAATAAGAACCAAGGCAAAACGATTTGGGGCAAAACCATTAAGAGCTTTTAATCATTTTGCCATTAAATTATTTTGCCTTTATTTTCTTTGCGCCTCAGCGTCTTAGCGTGATGCTTTCTTGTTTGCAGACCGGCGGTCTGCGTTACACTTCTTCTTCAAGCTCGGGATTGGGATTGCGCAACCTCGCCAAATACGTCGTGTGCGGCCGCGTGTTCAAATCCGTCAACAGCCCGTAGTTGAGCTGGCTGGCTTTGAGTTTCGAGACGCGGCTATTCGGATCGTTTATATCGCCAAAGGCAATGGCTTGCGTCGGACATACTTGCTGGCAGGCGGTTACAATCTCGCCGTCGCGAATCGTGCGGTCTTCTTTCTTCGCGTTGATCCGCGCCTCGTTGATGCGCTGCACGCAATACGTGCATTTCTCCATCACGCCGCGCGAGCGCACGGTGACGTCGGGGTTGCGCAACATCTTCAAGCTCGGCGTCTCGAAATCCGAGTACAACAGAAAATTGAAGCGCCGCACTTTATAGGGGCAGTTGTTCGAGCAGTAACGTGTGCCGACACAACGATTGTAAACCATTTCGTTGAGGCCCTCGTTGCCATGCACCGTCGCGCCAACGGGACAAACCGGCTCGCAAGGCGCATTTTCACAGTGCATGCACGTCACCGGCTGGTGGTACGTCGCAGGATCATCAAGATCGCCCTCGTAATAACGATCGACGCGAATCCAATGCATCTCGCGGCCAATCGCCACCTGTTCTTTGCCGACAACCGCAATATTATTTTCCGACTGGCAGGCAATCGTGCACGCATTGCAGCCGATGCAGGAGTTGAGGTCGATGGACATGCCCCACGAGTAGCCTTCGTATTTGTGTTCGGGATATAAAGTCAATTCGCGCGGCGGCTCGTGCCCCATCGCATGCATAAATTCCGGATGCTGCTCGTATTCTGCGAGCGTGCCGACGCGCACGAGGCGGCGATTCTCCATGCTGTGATGCATCTGCGTCGTCGCCAATTTATACCGCTCGCCGGTTTTGCGAATTTCAACTCCACTGCCAAACCACGGTGACTCGGAAGTGCGCAGCGCGTAAGCATTGAATCCCATGCCGTTACCTACTTTTCCGGCGCGCGAGCGGCCATAACCGAAATGCACGGTGACGGAATTATCGGAATGGCCTGGCGTAATCCAAACCGGTGCGTTGACCGTGCGATCGTTGTATTTCAGCTCAATAACGTCTTCATTGCCGAGACCGAGACGCTCCGCCATTTTCGGGCTGATCAACGCAGCGTTGTCCCAGGTGAGCAACGTCAACGGTTTGGGCAATTCTTGCAGCCATCCGTTGTTGGCGAAGCGGCCGTCGCCGATGGTGGGATCAAGTTTAAAAATAATCTCGAGCGCAGTTGGCGTTGACAGAGGATTTTCGACCGCCGCTTCCCGTTCGACGACCATCCTTTTTAGATTATCAATCCGCGGTGCAACGAATTTGGCTGGCAGCGCCGTACCGGCAATTAAGCCGTCGTGCAAAGAAGTTTGCCAGAATTTTTCAAAATCTGCAGAAGCTCTTTGCGTTTTCCAGTAATCACGCACGAGGTCGTGGCTGGTGCGTCCCGCCTGGCCGGTGAAAACAGCGAGAACTTCGTGGGCGGATTTGCCGCCGTAAAGCGGAGCAATCAGCGGCTGAATAATCGAAACGGTGCCATTATAAGCGCGCGCGTCGCTCCACGTTTCCAATGTATGCGCTTCGGGAATATGCCAATGACATAGCTCCGAAGTTTCGTCATCGTACAAACTGAGATGAATGCGCGTCTTGACTTTGGAGAGCTTGCCAGCAAAATTAAGATCAGCCGGCGCATTGAAAACCGGATTGCCGCCAAGAATCAGCAGCATCTCGACTTTGCCTGCTTCCATATCCGCCGCCAGCTCGCGCAGCGAGGCGTTTTGAGACGTCGGATTCGCTTCAACCGGAGCGGTGTGGATCACCGTTCTGCCGACATTGCCGAGCGCGTGGTTCATCGCATACGCCAGGGCGTGGACGAGTGGCGGCTGCTGCTCGCCGGCAACGACAAGACTCCTGCCGCGATGATTCTGCAGATCGCGGGTTACAGCCGCAATCCATTTGGCCAGCGAGCTATAAAGGAACGAGCGTGAGTTTGGCGCTTCAACAATTCCCAGTTCGGCAGCAATGGCGTGCGTGACAATGGTTTCGATATGAACGGCCTGCATCGACAACCGGTGATCCGCCATCGCGCCGGTGAGCGACGGGCTGCTCTTGACGGCGTACAAGCGATTCATTTCTTTCCGGCCATTATACACGCGGCGTTTGGCCATGAACTCGCGCGCGTAACGCAAGCTGCCAGGCAGATCAATGAGAAAATCCGCATCGAGCGAGAGAATCACGTCGGCTCGGTCAAAACGATATCGCGTCTCGACATATTCACCGAATGCCAAACGGCTGCCCTCGCGGGCGTTGTCGCGTCCGGCTGGCTCGAATTGATGCCATTTCGCCGCTGGAAAAGCGGCGAGCAGCGTTTGTATTTGATTGGCGAGTGTCGGCGAGGTGATGGTCTCGGTTAAAATGCGCAAGCCTTCGCTCTTCTTGGCGCGCAAGCCTTCCAATTCCGTGGTGATGGCGGTGACGAAAGCATCCCATGTGCTGATAATTCCCAAATTGGTCACCGTTTGTGAGCGGTCCGGATCATACAGTGTCAGCACCGCCGCTTGCGCAAAGATGTCGGTTGCCCCCAAGCTGGCGGGATGCTCGGGGTTGCCTTCGACTTTGGTTGGCCGACCTTCGTGATTTTCGACGAGCACGCCATTGGCGTAGCCGCCGTTCAAGATCGCGGTGGCAAAATAGAGCGGCTTGCCAGGAATCAGCTCTTCCGGCGATTTGACATAGGGGAAAATTTTTTCTTCCGGCTGGCGCGTGCAGGCGTTGATGCCGGCGAATACAAGAGAAGCACCCATCAATTTTAGAAAGTCACGGCGGCCCAACTC
This sequence comes from Candidatus Zhuqueibacterota bacterium, assembly GCA_022616415.1. GTDB lineage: Bacteria > Zhuqueibacterota > Zhuqueibacteria > Zhuqueibacterales > Zhuqueibacteraceae > Zhuqueibacter. Next base: position 18,814 of record JAKEEU010000218.1, read on the forward strand.
GACTTTTCCGACCACATTGGGCGCGAATTCGTTTTCAATCGATTTCTGATATTCTTCCGTATTCGCCAACTCTTCGAGACTGCGCCAATATTGTTGGCCGCGCTGGGTTTCCAATCGTGCGTGAAGGGTGGCTAAATCGAGGTGATCGGTTTTATTGTTCTTTAAATCCATGCAAGACTCGCGTAAAAGGCATGATATTCTCATTCATTTGAGAATCGCAACCGGATACTTTTGAATCACATCGTCGACCGTTACGATGGTTAAACCACACACAATAGCCTGACAAATCAACATACGATCAAACGGACCTCGGTGAATCGGGGGAAGAGTGGCAAGGTGAGCGACACTGGCTTCATCCAATATTAAAGATGCAATTTGGTGTCTTTCGCGCTGGGTTGGGAGATAACTCTCTGGCGGCTCGGGCAATGGGAGCTTGCCAAGCTGATATTTGATGATCGTTTCCCAAAGCGAAACCACGCTGAGGTAAGCTTCGTTATCAGGATTGCGAATGCTTTCTCGTTTATCAACCGGCAAACGCTCGTCGCCGCTAATATACCAGAGAAAGATGTGAGTATCCAGAAGGAGTTTCATCGTCCCTCAAACTCTGCAAGAATATTTTCCGGCAAAGGATTATCAAAGTCATCGGGCACAATGAACTCACCCGCACATAAGCCGAACGGACGAGGCGCCTTGTGGGAATTAGAGATGATCGGCTTAATCTCTGCCAGTGGCTTGCCGGCTTTGAAGAGCACGAGAGCCTCCCCGGCTTCCACACGATGAAGAAAAGCCGACAGGTTTTGTTTCACTTCGTCAATGCTTATCTGAGTCATAGATTTATTCTCTAATCGAATAGTGGAGAATTGAGCTTTTTGTGAAAAAAACATTTACGCGCTTGATTAAAATATAATACAAACTCTGAGAAATGCAAATTCTTATACACAATGAACTTCAACTACCACGCCAAGCTTTGCTGATAATTTTGTCCAATCTCCCACCAGTATGCCTTTACTGAAGATAGCTTGAACACTTTGCCTACACGCATGGCATGCGTTTTAAACTCAGAATGCCGCAGAAACCGACGAATCAATGAAGCCGTTTCTAGAAAATGACCTGTAATGACAACAAGGCCATAATTCAAATGACAAAATTTAGGGTGGAAGAAACCTAAATCACACGTAAAAAATGTCACTCGTTTTACGCTGTGAAGGTAGCGGAGAATCTCTTGTTGATCATCCCATTCCGGACGCCCAATTCCGTAGCCAATTTGTCGAAAGCGAAGATGCCAACGCCGAAGTTGCTCCGCCTGATCTTCAGGAATGTTATGATCGAGCAGAATCATGCAGCGACCTTAACCCTTTTCGTCTCCTCTTTCAAAAAGCCACGTAAAATAAGTGATTGAGCTTCGCGAACGGCATCGGGCGTAACCAAGCCACGATACTGTTTAGATATGCCTTCGGGCGTATAACCCGTCTCAGCCATCTCTAACGCATGCGCGACGGGAATGCGCGTTCCTTTGAAAATCAACCGTCCGCCACAGACGCGGCTATCCACCGCCAGGTATTTTCCAATTTCAATTCGTGCCATACGAGCTTTCCTTATAATATATCGATGACAAACCGAACAGTTGTAGTTCTGCCCCCTTGTGGGGCATTATTGCGGAAACTAATTTTCGCCTTCAAGAGCCGCTCACAAGGGGCGGGGACTACGTTACCGATGACAAACCGAGCAATTCGTGAGCTTCTCAATTTTGTATTCTTTGAGCAGCGCGGCGCCCAAAGCGGCTTGATCTTTCGCAGGCTTCCAGGTCGTGCTAAAAACTTCTTCGCGCGGGCGCACGAAACGCTCCGGCGCGCGATGGCAGCCGAGGCACCACTCCATGTTCAGCGAGTTCTCGCGCCACGTCAAAGCCATCTCGCCGACGGGGCCGTGGCAGGTCACACAGCCGACGCCTTTTTTTACGTGAATGCTATGATTGAAATAAACGTAGTCCGGCAGATCATTGACGCGAATCCACTCAATCGATCTGTCGTTCCGAAAACTCTCGCGCACCGGCTCGAGCATCTCGGCGGTGGCATGAATTTGTGAATGGCAAGTCATGCAGGTGTTCGTCGAAGGAATGCCGGCGAAGTTGCTCTCTTCGACGGAGGTGTGGCAGTAGCGGCAGTCGATGCCAAGCTGGCTGACGTGATGACGATGGCTGAAAGGAACCGGTTGCTCGCGCACGACGCTGGCTTGGGTGACATAAGAGGAGCGCTCGATCACACCAAACATCCAAAGCAGCCCGCCGACAAAAAACACTGCGCCGAAAATGCTGACTTTGGAGAACGTGTTGGTGCTCGGATGAAAAATTTGCGGCATTAGTTTATGCTTATATTTATTATAAAACCTTTCCTGTACTAACAATTGGCGCGAATACAACAATTTTGAAGATACTAAAAAAATGGCGCTTTGTCAAGCGGGGAAGCTGTTAAAAATTACCAGGATTCACTGTTGACTTTGATCTGTAAACCGGTTAAATTGGTGCAAAACGAATTTTGGGAAATGGATTCATTAAGCGAGCTTATTATGAAAACCCTCGTTCGTACAACTAAACAGGCTAAAACGCGGAAGTTCCGAATTGATCGCGAGGCTGCTGAAATCGCTGCGAATCACTTCATTTTAGAGCATCTGCCTGACCGCTTCTGCGCCGGTGTCCCCAATTTGGTAGAATTTCCCATCCGGACCGTATGGTCGGTTCCGATTATGCTCGGATATCCCAAATTAGGCGTCATCGGTCATGTCGGCACAGTCATTGTTGATAGTGAAATGGGCACGGTTGCCGGCTGGACGCCGCTGGAAGAGGTGAAAAATGCCGCCAGAGAAATCTATGAAAAAAGAAAAGCCGAAATCGAAGCCCCGCTTACACCGGCGTATTAAAAAAGGTGGGAATCTCGATCTCCTCCTCGCAAAAGCGGTTGAATAACCGGAAACCGAAATAAATGACCCCGCCGGCAGCCAATAAAAAATACGGATTAACATGCCCGTCACCGGAGGCGGAAGCATTCCCTTGCCAAATCAGCCATGATGGCGCGGTTTTTATATTGACCAGGAGCAGCGAGAGCAGATTATTGATCGCATGCACGATCGCCGCCGGAATAATCGATTCACTTTTCCAGGCCAGCCAGCCGAGAAAAACGCCCAAAAGAAAAATCTGCACGATTTGCGACAGCAGGCCGTGCATGGCTGCGAAAATCGCCGCGGTGATGGCGATGGCCGGGAGAACTTTGTGATATTGCTCGAAGGTGTTTTGGACGAAACCGCGCAGCACCATCTCCTCGAAGATGCCGGGCAGAACCACAACCGCGAGGATGGCAAGAATCCAGTCCAGCCAATTCTGCGCGATTAGTGCGGCGTACATCCTCTCCTTATAATCTTCCGGCAGCGGCAAGACGACGGCGATCAAGCGGTCGATCTCGTTTGCGAGAAGAAACGAAGCCAACCCCAATGCCACACTCAACGCGACGATCCGATTGCTGACCAAATTCAGCCGAAAAATCACGCGAACGTCGTAATCATGACGGCGCAAGTAAATATAAGCCGGCAGCGGCAAGACCAAGCCGGCGATGAGAAGCTCCCAAAAGGTGGGCGCCAAACGGCCAAAGAGTCTGGCCGTCAAATAGCCGATGGAAACATAAAGGAGAACGGTTAGGATAAAGATCACCATCACGCCTTTGCGTGAAGGGTAGTTCTGTATTTGCGGCAATCGCATGGCAAAACAAGGAGTATTGGGGTGCTGGATTACTGGATTGTCGGAGTATTGGAGTATTGCAATTCATCACTCCAACACTCCATTACTCCAACAATCCATCGCTCCACCGCTCCATTTTTTCTACCGGCTCATCTCGGCCAGGAGGATGGCTGCGGCGATGGCGACGTTGAGCGACTCGCCGCCGCCGCGCCGAGGGATGGAAACGCGATGCTGGATAAGCGCGCCGACTTCCGGCGAGATGCCGTCGACTTCGTCGCCGAGCAGCAACAGGCGCTTGGGCGCGTAGCGCAAGACGGAATATGGAAAATCGCCGGATTGATCCGCGCCGTAAAGCACGGCGCTAAACGTTTGAAAGCGACGCATAACCCCGACGAAATCTTCGACTTCGTAAATGGGCAAGTGAAAAATGGCGCCCATGCTGGCGCGCACGACTTTAGGATTGTAGACTTCAACACATTCCGTGCCGACGATGATGCCATCGACGCCGAGCCAATCCCCGGTGCGCAAAATGGTGCCCATATTGCCGGGGTCGTGAAGTTTCTCGATGCCGACCCACAAGCAGCGTGGCGCCTGGCGCATGTGCTCGAACGCCTGGCTGGGCGGGGTGCGCTTTTCGACAACCGCAAGAATTCCCTGTGAGTGCATGGTGTCGGAAAGGCTGACAAACACCTCGCTGGTCACTTCATCAATCGGGATTTGGCGCTCCTCGGCCAGCAGCAGGGCCTGGCGCGCGCGCAGTGATTGCAAGAATGACGGACAACAAATGACACGTTCCACCTTCCAGTCGGATTTAATCGCCTCCTCACACAGCCGGCCGCCCTCGGCAAGGAACCGGTTCATTTCGAGCCGGTATTTTTTTTGTGTCAGCCGGGCGATGGTTTTGAGGTCGTTTCTCGTCAACATAACTGAATCAGCTTCCACGGCTTTGCATGCTTTGCTGGAGGTAAGAGATCAAATCGGCAAAGGCGACTTCGCTTTGCAGGCTGTTGGGCAGATCGCGCACGGTCGCGTGCTGATTTTGCAATTCGTTGTCGCCGACGATCACGGCAAACCGCGCTTGCTGGCGGTTGGCTTCGCGAAGTTGCGCTTTCAAGCCGCGGCTCAACAAATCCATCTCGACCGCCAAGCCTTGCAACCGCAATTGTTGCGCGATTTGCACGGCCCACGCCGTCGCAGCTTCGCCTAATGGCGCCATGAAAACAGCCGGAGCCGGTTTGAGCGCCGGCTGCCAGGCGATTTTTTCCAGCACCATCATCAAGCGTTCCACGCCGGCGGCGAACCCGACGGCCGGCGTTGGCGCGCCGCCCAACTCTTCGACGAGCAAATCATAGCGGCCGCCGCCGCACAAAGCGTCTTGCGCGCCAAGCTGGTCGCTGACGATTTCATACGCGGTGCGCGTGTAGTAATCCAAGCCGCGAACCAGGCGGAAATCCAAATCGTAGGTAATGCCGGCGGCGGTGAGCAATTCCCGCACGCGCGCAAAATGGCGGCTGCAATCGGCGCACAGCGACTCGAATAATTTTGGAGCGGCAGCGGTCTCGCCACGGCAGCTTTCCTCTTTGCAATCGAGAATGCGCAATGGATTTTTCTCAAAGCGCTGCTGACAAGTTTGGCAAAGATGATTCAGGCGCGGGCGCAAATATTCGCGCAGCGTGTTTTTATAAGGCTCGCGGCAAACCGCGTCACCGACGCTGTTTAATTTCACCACAAAACGGTCGAGCTGAAAAGCGCGGTAGATTCCAATCGAAAGCGTGATCGCTTCGACGTCGGCCGCCGGATCCGGCGAGCCAAAAATTTCCGCGCCGAACTGATGAAACTGGCGCAAGCGGCCGGCTTGCGGATTTTCCTGGCGGAACGTCGGGCCGAGATAATATAATTTGTTGACCGGCTGCTTTTTGCCGAGATTGTTTTCGATATACGCGCGCACGACGCCGGCAGTCAGCTCGGGCCGCAGCGTCAAGCTCTTGTCGCCGCGGTCGGCGAACGTGTACATTTCTTTTGAGACGATGTCCGTCAGTTGGCCGATGCCGCGGGCAAAAAGCTCGGTCTCCTCGAAAATCGGCGTGCGAATTTCGCTGAAGCCGAAACGCGCCATGACCTGATGAATCACGGCTTCCGCTGCCTGCCATTTGCCGATTTCTTCCGGCAAAATATCGCGCGTGCCTTTGAGGCGTTGGAATCGCATAGGTGTTTTTTTTAATTTCACCGCCCCAGCCTGAAGGCGTGGGGCTAAAATGTGGAATGCCGCTCAAGCGGCATGCTCGTGTGCTGTCTTAAAAATCAGAGAATGCACTCGTTTACCAGCTAACCGGTAAACAGGCCAACGCTTAATTTTCTAGATACTTTTCTTCTTCCCGAATAATCGCCTCGAATGCCGCCTTCGCATTGGTTGAGGCCATCAGTTGGTCCCGAAATTCGCGTTTGTGCATGAGGCGCGAGATGCGGCTGAGCGCCTTCAAATGCGGGCCGGTTTGATCCGGCGGGCCGACGAGCAGCCAAATCAGCCGCACCGGCCGGTCGTCCATGGATTGAAATTCCACCGGCTCTTTGGTTACACCCAAAGCCACGATGATCGACGGAGCGGCTTCGCTTTTGCCGTGGGGAATCGCCACGCCGTCGCCGACGCCGGTGCTCATCACGGCTTCACGATCCAAAACCGCCTTGAGAACGTCGTCCCGGTCTTTGATGGACCGCGCTGCTGCCAGCAAGTCTACCATCTCTTCGATCACCTGGCGCTTTTCCTGGCCGGCCAGATAAATCTTTATCAAATTTTCCGAAAGAATATCTTTTAATTTCATTATTAAAACTCCTTACAGGCGTAGCCCTGCCAACGCAACTTTGCGAGCGCACTCGCACCACACCATTAGACTACGCCTCCTCTCTCCGTGTAGAATCGATCGTGAGCTTGTCTTCTTGCCCGTACCAAAGCATGAAGAGGCTGGAAATCTTGCGGCACACCGGCTTGATTTGGCGAAAGATAACAATTTATGACAATGAAACCACAATTGCAACTCATTTTTGTAACTATTCCGGGTTCGTTTTTTCAAAGGCAAAAAGATTTGGGGCAAAACCATTAAAAGCTTCATTCGCAATAGGGTTGAATGAAATAGAAATTCTTTCACGTCGTTGCAGGCGGTTTCTTGCGCTCGGCGAATAGCAGCGCCACGGCCACGGCCAGAGCGGCTATGCTCACCCACAAGCCGCGCGAGAAGGCTTTCGAGTGGAAGCGGAATTCAACCTGGTGTGTGCCTGCAGGTACGTTGATCGCTCGGAAGCAATAGTTGGCCCGATAGGTTTTCACCGGTTGGTTGTCAACATAAGCTTGCCACCCCACGGGATAATAATTATCGCTCAATACCAGCATTTGCGGAGAAGAACTTTTCGTAGAAATCGCCACTTCATGGAAATCGTATTGGGTGATTTGCGCCGTCGCTTCCGCATCGGGTTGCGGCTTCAGCTCAGGATCTTCGTTCAACAACACCTGGCGATGCGGATCGAAGCCTTTGCCGTTCGCCTCCGGGCCGGTGCGCAGTCGCGTCAGCGCGGCGATCGGATCGGCTTCGACGACGTACTCGCCGACGAGATGAGCGCGCGGCAACACGGAGAGATTTTCGTAAATGCGCAACACGCCGCTGCCGGTTTGAAATTGTTGCCGGACGGCAAAATTCGTGTCTGGCAAGGTTTCAAAAGTAATGATGTATTTGGCATTCAGCATATCGACAACGTGATGCGCCGGGAGATTGGCGCCCTGCAATCCCGCCGCTTCGATAAAATCCTGATAGAGGCGCGGTTTGGCGGCATGATAGCCGCCGACGCTTTGAAAATCTTGGCCCGACCAACGCACCTCGCCGAACAACTGGCCCGCCGGATAAATGCGATAAAGCGAGCTATCGGCTTGCAGGAATTGGGTAATCGCATCCGGCTGCAGAATATTCGCCGACTCGGTTTTTGGGTAGGTTTTGCCGATTTTTTTGTCGACCAGCCAAAGATCTGCCAGCGTAATCAAGCCAATCACGACAGCGGCGGTTGTGGCCGATATTTTTTGAGACGCGGCGAGCGCCAACATGGTTATGCCGCCGGCGGCGACGAAGAAAACGATCCATATATCTCTGAACAACATATCAAAACGCGCTTTGTCCAAAGCTGCTTGATAATCTGGCTCATATTGATCGGGATAGACGCCGCGCATGAAATCAAAAAAGCCGCCACGCAAAATCGTCAACAGCAAAACGACGGCGGCCAGCGCGGCCAGTGCGATCCACAAACGCCGCGAGATTCGGCTGCGGGCGGCGATTTCATCTTTTGTGCCTTTACCCGTCGTGCGCAGCCGTGAGAGCATGCCTTCCAAGCCGAAGCCGGCGAGAATGGCAACTGAGCATTGCACGAGAATAAGGATCATCACTGGCACGCGGAATTTATTGAAATAGGGAAGGTAGTTGTAGAACAGTTTATAAAAAGATGCGAAATGATAACCATAAGACAACAGCAGCGCGAGCAGAATCGTCGTCCCCAAAAAAGTAACGAGCAGCCGATGCGGGCCGGGCTTGGGGAGATAAAGCACGAACGCGGCGAGGGCAAAGCCCAAAACGAGAATGCCCATGTAATTCGGGTAATCGGTGAACGGCATGTTGCCCCAGTAGTAGGGTTGTCCGCCAAATCCGTAAAATGACGGAATGATGAACGTCATCATTTCGCCTGGAGAGAATGACCATTGCGTGGCATACTCAAACCCAACGCCGGTGTCTTTGGTTCCGGCTGCGGCTTGCAGCACCGAGGGCGAGCCGCGAATTGAAAAAGGCGTGTACTCTTGCAATGGCAAAAAGAGCACGGCGGACAAAGCACCGGCGAGAATCAATGCGCCGGCAACACCGCCTAGCGTGGGTAACAAACGGTTATAATATTTTTGGATGATGAAATGAATGAGATGAAAGAGCACATACAAGCCAACCATCATCAAGCTATAATAAGCGATCTGCACGTGGCCGCGCTGGAGCTGGAAACCCAAAATCAATCCCGCCAGAGCGAGATGGCGCCACGAAAATTTTTCGATGAGGCGGTCGACCCCCCAAAGCGCCCACGGAATGTATGCCGAGGTCATCATCTGCGAGCCATGGCCAAAAACTTCCATGGTGATGAGATACGGCGTGAACATGAAGGCCACGCCGCCCAACAATGCCGGCCAAAAACTCGCGCCTTTTCGTCGCAAAAAAACAAACACGCCCATGCCGGCGAGGATAAAGTGCAAAACGTGGTGCAGCAGGCCGGGAAGTGGAATAAATCGAGAAACCAACTGGATGGCGGCGCTGGGCAGATGAACAAACGGCGCATACATCAAACTGCCAAAGCTCGGCATGCCGCAAAAGAGATAAGGAGACCACAACGGCAGGATTCCCTTTTCCCAGAAAGCTTTATCCAGAGGGGCCGTCGTTGCAGCCGCGGTTTGTGCATCGGGTGAGATATAGGTTTTGCCGCCGAATAAAACCTCGAAAAAGAAAATCATCGCCAACAAGGAATAAATTCCCAGGGCGGCAAGATAAGGATGCCGCGCAAGCCAATGCGGCTGGCCAGCGGCATCTTTGAGGGGAACCGATGGAGCCGGTCGTTTGCCACGCGTCTTCTTTGCCATAAGTGCTGGAATCCATAACAAAATTGTCTTATTTTAAAACCTCAAATATAGACAGAAATTTTACTGATTATCTTGGACAAAGGCAAGAATTTTCTTCGGAAAAACGTTTGCTTTTTATGACAGGCCGTTTTATATTGGAAAAATGCCGGCCTTTTTTCGCCTGAAATTCGGAGTGCGCGCGCAATCAAAATCCGGGAAAAATTTTTAAAGCCATTTGGCGATTTGCGCCTGGTTAAAGAAGAACGGTTCAAATATAAAGACGATGCAAACGTGGATACGATGTTTTTGCTGGAGAAGGTGGGATGAATCCAATAAAACAGGCCGTCCGTGCCAGTGTTTATCGGCAAGCTGCTCTAGCGCGGTTGGCCGAGGCTGAATACCTCAAACAAGCTCATCCGTCCGGAGCAATCTACCTTGGCGGCTATGTGGTCGAGTGCATGTTGAAGTGGGCGATTTGCCAGCGCAAAGGGACAATTTATCTGGAAGATCTGCCGGATCAACACTTGGCGGAGCGGTTGACAGGTGCCCGTGGTCATGATTTGGATTTTCTGCTTAGGGTCAGTGGTTTGCGACCACTTCTCGAGTCAGATGACAAGCTATATATTGCATTTAATCAGGTGTCAATTTGGAGTGTACATTTGCGTTATAATCCTAAGGCTGGTGATGCGCAATCTGCTTATTTATTCTTGAACAGTGTCCATGAGTTGCGTGACTGGCTGGAAAGCGTCTGCTAATTAATTATAACAACCTGGAGCTTTTATGGACCCCCAAGAAGTTTTGGAAAAGATCAAAGCCGCCTTTCAAACTATCATTCAAGAACAAAACCTTCATCCCACACGATTGGACATGGAATTAACTTTGGCTGAAACGGTACATATTTACATGACCGCTCCAGAATTTTCCGGTAAAACCGACAGGGAACGCGATCTGATGATTTGGCCGGCCTTAGAAAAAAAGCTCCCAAGAAGAGCTCTGATGGAAATTTCGGTTTGTGTGCTTCTGGCGCCTGAAGAAGAGACAGAAAAGGAAAAACTTCTGGCAGCCTAAGACCAAAGAAAAATTCGCTGCTGTTGAAATGCTTAATTCTTTGTTCAAAAACGCCATGATCGGCAGTAGAGTTATACTCACCAACGGTTTACAGGCTGTAAATACTGGTGACTTTCAAAGCAGGAGATACTTATGGAACTGCAAGAGATCCTTGAGCAGATAAAAACTGCTTTTCAATCTATTATTCAGGAAAAAAACCTTCATCCCACTCGAGTAGATATCGAGTTGTCCCCGCACGAAACCATACATGTCTATATGACTGCTCCGGAATTTTCCGGCAAAACCACTACAGAACGGCATAGGATGATTTGGTTGGCCTTAGAAAAAAAGCTCGTGAGAAAAGTTCTGATGCACATCTCAGTCTTCGTGCTATTAGCACCCGAGGAAGAAAAAGAGGCTGAAATGGCGACGGCAGTTTGAGCGAAAAAGGACATTGATGCACGATCGCGCTTCAATCACAGAAACGTTTGTTCCACCGCTCGAGGCGGAAAGACGCCGCCTGTTGCGTCAGGCCTTTCAGCTCTCGAGCGCCAACGTGATAGCGCAAGTCGCGCGCCTGCTCAAGAATCTCGCTTTGGCGCGGCTGCTCGGTCCTCAGTTATTCGGCTTGTGGAATGGCTTTCAGGTGTTTCTGCTCTATGCCAATAACCTCCACCTTGGCGTGCTCCACGCGATAAGCCGCGAGATTCCGCTTAGCCGCGGGCGCGGCAATTTAGAACATGTTCCCCATTTAGCCCGTGCAGGTCTCACTGTTTCGTTGCTTGCTTCACTCTTGATCGGCGCCGCCCTATTGGGAATCAGTATCTGGCTGGAGCCGGTGACGACCGCATCCGCTGCCTTGAAGTTGATCGCCGCAGTTTTGGTGGTGCAGCAACTTCTTCTTTTCTATCAATTCCTGCTGCGCGCTGAAGATAACTTTGCGCTGCTAAGCAAGATATTAATCCATACTGCCGTGCTCGAGCTGGCGGCATCGGTTGCACTCGTTTATTGGCTCGGCTTTAACGGCATTTTCTACGGCCTGCTCATCAGTTGCGCCGCCGGCGCGCTGCTCGGCTTTGTTTCCGAGCGCCGAGTCGTGTCGGGCCTCGAGCTCGATCTCAGGCTCATTGGCAACCTTATCCGTATCGGCTTCCCGATCATGCTCACCACGCTCGGCAATGGCCTGCTCACGACCATTGACCGGATGTTGATCATCAAATTTCTTGGCGGCGAAGCCTTGGGCTACTATTCCATCGGATCGTTGGCGATTACTGCCATCAGTTATTTGCCCATTGCCATCAATCAGGTCATGTACCCCAAATTCGGCGAACGCTACGGTGCGACCGATGATCCCGGAAGTCTTGGCGGGTTCGTCCGGGTGGCGACGCTGGGAACCGCGCATGCCATGGGTCTCGTGCTGGGGGTGGCGTTTATCGCCCTGCCGTTGGTGACCCTATTGCTGCCGAAATACGCACCGGGCATTCCGGCCGCGCGCATTCTGTTTGCCGGGTTTTACTTTATCAGCCTGCTCGGTCCCAGCGCCAATCTGCTTCTTACCATCAATCGCCAATTGCAGTACCTTGTTTGGATGGGGGCGGCGATCGCTCTCGAGGTCGTGCTCAACGGCATTGCGCTAATTTTTGGGCTCGGTATCGAAGGCGTCGCTCTCACCACTGGGATCACCTACACCTTTTGCGCCTTAGGACTCATGGGCTTCGTGGTGCGCCGGTATCTAAGCTACAGTTGCCGGCAAATTGGCGCTTTGTTTATAAAACTACTTACACCTTATATTCTCGCAGCCATAACAATGGCCGGTGCGTTGCAGATTCAGATGGGTGGTCTGCTTCTTGCAACTGCGGGTCAAGCGCTCTTGTTTATCAGTATATACGGGCCACTCTCGTTCTTTCTGTTACGTCGCGAACTGCCACGATGACTCTGCAAAGGGTTTAATCAGTGGCTTGTAACATCCTGCTTCAATACGGAGGAGACGGTCAGCTTAACCAATCCGCGCTCACAGGCGCTTTTTATATCATTTGGCAGTTATAAGCTCTTTTTTTGCTATGCAAGTTATATCACACTTTATAAAAATTTTTCTGCTGAAGACGAATTGGTCAATCAGGGTTTTGCTTGCGGGGAGCAGGCTTTGCACGAAGTTATTCTTGAAAGCATTAAGATACTGGCGGGTTTTTGAATTTCCCTATACTTTGGCCAGGCTGCCACAGCGTGAAGGGCTTGCGATCCTGGATATTTCCAGCCCCAAGATTCTCGCTTTTTATATTGCCCAAAAGTATGGGCATAAAGTAGTCGCCATCGATATTTGGGAGGAAGAAATTGCATTCTGGAAAAAGATTCTGAAGCTGACCGGCCTCCCCCGGCGCATTACCGGCAATGTAAGCCTGGCCATTGCAGATGCGACTTGTCTTTCTTATGATGACGAATCGTTTGATTTCGTCTATTCAATTTCCGTTATCGAGCACATTGATGATTTTGGAGATACAAGGGCGTTACAAGAAATCTCCAGAGTGCTCAAAAAAGGCGGAATTGCCGTTGTGACCGTACCGTTCGATCAAAATGGATACGACGTTTTCAAGAGTGAACGCGTTTATCATAAAGCGCATGCCTCGTCACCGGTTTTTTATGAGCGCTGGTATAGCCCGCAACAATTGCAAGCAAGACTGCTTGTTAGCAGCAAATTGAAAGTCGAAAATTTGCAGTTGGCATTTGAAAAGTATCTTCCACTTCATCACACCTACATCCCAAAACTATTACAATCTTCCTGGTTCGTTCGAAATTTGTGGAACACCTTCGAGCCCTTCGTTGCACTATTAAACCTGGATGTTTCTTCTGCTCTCGAGGTTAGGAAAGAGGGAATAGCGCTCATCACACTAAGAAAACAATAGGCCATTACCGTACAGATTGGCGCTCTGCTTGGGTCGATACCGCTTTATTTTGGTGCTTCAGCAGGTCTAACAGCGAGAGATACTTGCGTTCGACTTCTCTTCCTTTTGCCAGCTTCCAGATCGTAAAGACACGGCGCAAAGGCACGAGTATTCCGTATGAGACCAGGAAAATGTATGTCAGGCTGATTCTGTAACCGATGAGATTGAAAGGCGGGAGAAACATATCGATGAGAAGCAGAACCGTGATGATGTTCATGACTGCCGGATACGCGAAAGCTGCATAGAGCATGCGGATGGCGGATGGCTCATTTTTCCGGCGATAGAGCTTGGGCGCTTCACCGAATTGTAGTGCAGAATAATAGCTGTAGGCTTGGTCGAGTTTCGTCTCGATGAACTGTGCGGCTTCGTGATACATGGTGGCGATGTCGAGGCGCAATGAAAAGAGCCCCACGAGAAAGCCTAAGATGATGGTCTCAAAATGGCCGAGCCGAAAATAAGTGCTAACACCAAGGGCAAAATACATGCTGGGTATGACCAGCTCGTGCCCAATGGTATCGAGAAATTTGCCCGTGATGCTGACCTGCCGGCGAAAGCGAGCCACTTCGCCATCCACATTGTCCAGCACAAAGCCGAATTGCAAGAGGAAAATGCCAGTGATCGCCATGGCCGTCGAAGGAAAGGCGAGAAATGTCGCGCCAGCCAATCCCACGAGGGTTTGCAAGACCGTGACCTGATTCGCCGTCAACCCCAACCGCAGAGCGATGTACGTGACATAAAGCGACAGAGGCCGGATGAAATAGTAGCCATAGGCACCCTGCCGTTCTTCAGGATTGACACGATGCTTGAATTGCCGCAGCTCTTTCAGGCTAACGTTTGCCATGGCCGGCCTCATCGTCTAATAAGCGCAGCTTGTCCGTCGCATAAGCTAGTGCTTGTGGTGTGTCGATATCGATCCAGAAAGCCTGGCCGATATCGACCGCTTGCATTTTCCCTGAGGCGATCAGTTGGCGGCAGCCATCGGTGAGCGAGCAATCGCCATCCACCATGGCCGCGGCGAGGGCGTCGAACAATGCCGTGGTACACTTGAACAAGCCGCAATCGATGCCGTTATAAACCGCCAAAGTCTTGCCGATCTCCTTGATACGTGAGCCCTCGCAAAAAACTTTGGTCGCGTCGTCGATGTCGAAGATGGCATCGATTTTAGTATCCACCGCCAGGGCGATCTCGCCGGCTTCAAGCCGGGTGGAGAGCAGGGTCGCCAAGATGCCGGGGGCGAAGAGATGATCGCTCATCATCAACAGGAAGTGCTCGTCCGGATGAAAACAGTGGCGGGCGGCAAAAACCGACACCCCGTTTTTTTTCTGCCAGTTCGGGTTGAAAACATAAAGTAACCGCAACCCCAGCCTGCCGCCGTCGCCAAGGCGTTGCTCGATAATCTCGTTTTTGTAGCCGGTAACGATGACGACTTCATCGATGCCGGCGCGCTGGAGCGTCGCCAAAATCGTTTCGATAATGCTGCGCTCGCCGGCGGCGATGAGAGATTTCGGAATGTCCTGGCTATGCGCGTTGAGCCGGAGGCCCCGGCCCGCGGCGATGATGAGGGCGCGGTTGATCACACCCGCAGAAATTAACTCGTTTCTCAAAATAAAGTGTCCTATTCAGTTCCTGATTTTTTCATTTCAATGTAAAACCATCCACCAAAGAAAACGCGCAACGTCGGGCGAAAGATTCCCATTTTCCACCAATAAAAAGGGCCTTTATTAAAGCGCTCAATGCGGTCGATGCGCAGGCTGGCGCTCTTGGCCAGAACGTTTATGCGACCACGATCGATTTCGTGAAAATGGGCATCCGGCCACATGAAAGTGGAAGGAAAGCCGCCTTTCGGCGTGGTTAGATAGATCGTACCGTCGTCTCTCAGAACACGACGGCACTCGCGCAGATTCCACAGCGGATTCATCAAGTGCTCGAGTACTTCAAACGAAAATACAGCGTCAAAGCTTTTATCCGGATATGGCAAGGTATCCCGGTCAAAATCAAGACCATCTGTCGTGTTGGTTATGTCGAGATTCGCGTATGTCTTACGCAAGATCGGGGTAAATGGATTAACAACTCCCAAATCAAGGGCTTTGCCAGTTAGATGAGGGGGCAATCGTTTTAGCGTAATTTCGTAACGATCATAATCGGCCTTAATCTCACCATAATCTTTGAAAGGGTTCATAGCGCAATATGGAATAGTGAAAAACGTTCAGTTCTTCGATAAATTGATAAAATAACACTTTGCGTCGAAAAAATCAAGCTTTTTGGCTTCCCTGACTGTCCCCCGAAATTTTCGGGCGGCTTCGGGGCAAGTGGCTGAACAAGGTGCAATTATCGTCATCCCAAATCGTGAAAATTTTCCGGAGAATTTCGCATCTTGCGGAGATGTGGCTTTGTGGTCGTCGATCTTTCTGACGCCGTTGATCAGGTAGCGCCGCTGTGCGCGCCCGAAGATATTGCGGTCCATGATCGCGGCGGTGATCGCATCGAGTTGCTCAATGCCCATTTGCAGGCCGGCCGCCAATTCATTGTGCGACAGGTCGGAAATCGCCATCAGCGCTTACAACTTCTCAACCACGCGCCTTGGAAGCCATTTTCTGCTGAAAATTGGGCGAGTCTTCATCTTCCAAATCGCTTACCGCCGGGGAAAGCGCTTCATCCGGCGGCTCGCGGCGGAGAGCCAGCTTGGCGCCGAGCAGCGATTGGATCGTCTGCAAAACTTGCCGGACGCCGACATTTTCGCAGCGCTGCTTCTCGCCGCGCAAAGCGATGAACTTTTTGCCAATCGGCTTCCACTCGTTCGGATCGGTCGGGCCGAAAATGGCAACGAGCGGCGTGCCCACGGCGGCGGCGAGATGCATGACGCCGGTATCGTTGCAGACAAAAACATCGGTGTATGAGAGAAGGGCGGCAAGTTGGCGCAGCGACAGGCCATGAACCACGATCGGTTCAAACGGCAACCGCCGGCGCAAATCCAAGCCAAGGTTTTTTTCTTTCGGTCCCCAAGTTACAATCAAACGCACGGCGAATTGGCGGTGCAACGCGGTCGCCAGCTCCGCGAATTTTTCAACCGGCCAGCGGTTTTGCAGCTTGCCGGCGCCGGGGTGGATCGCCACAATCACCTCGTTGTCGCCAATGCCGTGTTGGCGCAAAAAGTTTCGCGCCAGCAGCTTGTCTTGTGCGGTGAGCGTCATCACCTCGCTGCGATCGTCGGTGTCGATGCCCAAATGCCGCACGATGTCGAGATTGCGCTCGGTTTGGTGTTTCGGCTGGTTGAAATAGCGCGCCACGAGGTTGTAAAAAAAATTGCGCCGGCAGCCGGAAAAGATGCGATGCTCGCTGCCGAGAATGTGGCGCGCGCCGGAGAAATGCGCCAACACATCGCTCGTCAAAGAGTGTGAGACCGTATTGAGCACGATGGTCAAATCCCACCCGCGGCGCAGCGCGGCCACCAGCCGCCAGAGTTTTACGGGCGTCCACAAATAACCTTTTTCCGGAAAAACGATGACGCCGTTGATATACTGATTGCTGTAGACGACTTCGGCGGTATAGCTGCGCGCCAAAACCGCAATGTGCGCCTGTGGAAAGAATTGCCGCAATGCGCGCAGCACCGGCGTCGAGAGTAAAAAATCGCCGAGCTGATCGTGCTGGCGGATCACCAGAATGCGGCGAATGCCATAAAGATTCAAGAGGTTTGGAGAAACGGCGCCGCGATCCAGCCATTTCTCAAAAATGCCCAGCCCGCTTCTTTTAAACGCCTGCTCGATGCGATTCCACAATTTCAAAATTTTTCTCCTTGAAAAAGATTTTCCAGTTGATCGATCATGCGCTCGATAGTAAAAAGCTCAATGACGCGCTCACGGCCAGCGCGGCCAAATTGCCCGCGCAACTCCGGGTTTTGCAACAACGCGATGGCGCGGTTGGCCACCATCTCGGCGTCGCCGGGCGGCACGAGATAGCCGGTTTGCCCATCGACGATGATCTCCGGCATGCTGCTGGTGTTGGTGCTGATCGCCGGCTTGCCCGCGGCCATGGCTTCGATGAGCACGATGCCAAATCCTTCCCAAAGTGAGGGCAACAATAAAATGTCAATGGCCTGCATGACATCAATAACATCGTCAATAAAACCGGGAAGCAAAATCGCGTCGCCCCAATTTTTACGGCGCACCTCGCTCTCGATCATTCCTTGCAAAGGGCCGCGCCCGACCAAAGCCAGCCGCACTTGTGGTATCTGGCGATAGATGCGATCAAACGCCTCCAGCAAAACCTCAATGCCTTTGCGCTTATCGAGCTGGCCGACAAAACCGAGCAGCGGCGCCTCTTGCGGAATGCTCCATTCTGTGCGCAAACAACCTCCGCTTGGCTGCAAGAATGGCTGCATATCGATGCCGTTGTAAATGACTTCGATACGCTTGGGATCGAGCCACGGCGCTTTGAGCAACAACGCTTGTTTCGTCGCTTCAGAGTTGGCAATGACTCGCGTCGCCAGCACATTATACGCCAAACGATAACGCCAGCGATTCTTGAGCGGATAGTCGATGCCGCGCCGTGGAATAACTGCTTGCACACCGGCGATTTTCGCTGCGATACCGCCGAGACGCAGTTCTTTATCCATGTTGGTGAGCACGACTTCGATCCGCTCCTGTTTCATAAACCACGCCAATCGGGCAATCGTGATGGGATCGAAATCGCCGCGAAACGCAAGCAATTTGACCGGCACGCCTTGCGCCACGGCCCGCTTTGCCAATTCCGTTCCAGGCCGGCAACACAACCAGACTTGATGTCCGCGCTCTTGCAACGCCCGCAATGTGCGCAGCATCCAAACTTCACCACCGCCGAACATCTGAATGCTGTTGATGAAAAGGATGCGCATGGCTGGTTGCTTGTTGCTGGTTGCTTGTTGCTGGTTGCTCGTCACTGGTTGCTGGTTGCTCGTTACTCGTTGCTGGTACCCTTCACTAATTGTATTTTACGTTTTACGCTTTACGAATCACTTTTTACCATCCAACAACTCATGAATTCGCCGAACAACCTGCCGAGCGTCGTGCATTTTTTCAACCCACACCCGGCCAGGTTGTCGAAACTTTTGCCGTTCTTCCGGACGCCGGCACAGCCAAATCAAACGCTCGCGCAGATTGTCCGCATTGATTTCGACGAAAGGGTGATCGGGATATTTTTCCGTAAAACCCGAGACCAGCGCGGTACAAGTGCAAATGCCCATTGCCAGCGCTTCGATGGCATTGATGCCGTAACCAAGATCGCCGATCTGATCGATAAATATATCACAGCGCGCTTTTCTGCGCAAAGCTTCGTGGTGCTGCAACCCTTCGATGAGTTCCAAATCAATTGGGAATTCACTCATCAAACCGCGTACCGCCGCAATGATGGTGTCGCTGCCTTTGGCGGCGCGATTGGTCGGCGCGTGGCCGATTACGATCCGGTTGCTCGTCTTTGATGGCGCCGGCGTGAAGCGGCAAATATCAAGCGGAAAAAAAACGTGCTGCAAACGCGGATGCAAGGCGAGATGATCAAGTTCAAGTGTCGCGCGCAAATCGGCAACTTCATCGATGGCGGGGATGACACCGCGCGTGCGGAGATCAGAGCCGGTATAAAGGCAGATGATTTTCTTGCCGCGTTTTTTTAATTCCAGAATCGTGCGCCCATCGCGAAAAAATTCCAAGCCGCCTTCGAGTTGATAGAGGTCGAAATTCCAAAAATCCACTTGCGCCATTGCTTGCGCAATTTTTTTTTGCCATATAGTTTCTCGAAACGCCACCAGCCATTTTTCGGGCGCCGAATGGGGCGTCCAAGTCGGCGGTATTTTTGCGGGGGCGCGCCGGACATTGGTGACCTGCAGCCGCGCCGGATTGGAAAAAATTTTTTTTGCCCAGCGCGTGCCGGCGAAATCCAGAAACGGCAGATCAAGACAAACATCTTCTTCGTAACCGCGCGGATCGCGGCCAAGCGTGATCAATCGGCTCTCAAAACCCAATTCTCTTTCGGCACGAACGAGAGTAATCGGCACACCGGAGGTGTTGAAGGGAGCGAGATGGAGGATACGGCGAATGGAAGACATATCAGGATTGGGTACAACAGCAGCGTATTCTTTTTACATGAACATCGATTATTCGCCAGCAAGCCGCAGGGTGTGAGCATATACTTTCTTGCTAATCCAGAATCCTGCTTTTGCAATCAAATCATCAAGCACTGGTTTGACAGAGGGAATGATCCCTCTATTTTTGGCAGTAAGTAGCACACCTAAAAGCCCTGTAAACTTTAGGCCAAAACGTGATGCAACGGCTCGTCCTCGACTTTCATCGAGCAGGAGCAAATCTGCTTTTAACTGAATGGCAAGGGCAATAGCTTCCGATTCACCTTCGTCGAGTTCCATCCGTAGTGAAGCGACAAGCATTAAATCTACAACCTGATGAGGCTCAATCCACTGCAGTGTTGGCAACTCAGCAGCCCCTGCTTGTCCGACGCCTTTGAAGACAACTTCGTGGTAGACAGCTTTAGGAATCGCAATTCGACCATAGAGACTTTGCAGAAGGCCTAACAGGCCAACAGAGGCCAAGTTGATTATCGGTGAGGTATTACTGACTACAATCATAACTGGCCCATCTCGCGCAAAGTCTTTACGTCGGCTTCCAAATCTTCTATATCATAATGAATTGGTATCTGCCGGCTGGCCAATAAATGCTGAAACTGTAATTGCGTCATTCCGGCCAATTGACTTGCCTGCCCAAGCGTTAGCTTCTCCTTTTGGAAAAGCAAAATCGCGAGTTCCTGCATAATTTCTCCCGCCGACATACGTGTTGTTTGCAGGATTTCATCTGAGATCACTACACTCATTTTATTTTCTCCCAACAAATTTTTCAGCTCATTTTGCAGATCGCTACATAACCAAACAACTTCAAATTACAACTCCTTCTCTTCAATTGCAAGCAAAAAACTCAAAACTCCGGCCACATTGCGCCTCAAAATCCGTAGCGCACAAAACACTCCTGCAGCAATCACTCATCGCTGCGCAGAACGACGAAATGCGTCGAGACCCGAAGCAAAATACATGTCGAGAAATGTCGATAAAAAAATATTTTCAATATTGGCGTTCAGCAGCACCGCAATGCCGAGATTCTGCTCCGGCATAAAGGCAATTTGCGAAACGTACCCGCGCAGGCCGCCGCTGTGGAATACCAGTTTGGTTCCGGCATAATCGAACACCCGCCACCCCATGGCATAATAAGCCCGGCGCGCGTTGCCGTTCCAATGATATCGCCTAAGCTCGCGCCGCGTTTTGATCACCGGTTTACTCACTTCCGCAATAACCGCCGGCGGCAGAATGTTCGGCTTCGAGCCCAACAAGGCGCGCAACCATTGCGCCATATCGGCAATGCTCGCGTTAATGCCAGCGGCCGGCGCCACGGAATAATATGTTTCTTTGATTGCCGCCGGCAGCCATTTTTTGCGGCGCCAGATGTGCGGCGAAGCGTGATTCGCATTGGAAACCAAAGTCGTGTAGTCCAACGAAGCATCCTTCATCCCCAAAGGCGAAAACAGACGCAGCTTTACGAGTTGCGCGTAATCACGGCCGGTGGCCGATTGAATAATTTTGCCGATCAGGCTGTAAACTACGTTCTGATAATTATAACATTCTCCGGCTCGGCAAATCGTGGGGACCTCCCGGAGCTGGCCGACGATGGCGTCAAACGGCACATTGGCGTCCAACAGGTTATCATAAGCATGCGCCGGCAAACCGGCGGTATGGCTCAAAATATGGCGGATCGTCAGGTTTTTCGTATTGACCGCATCTTTCAGGGAAAAATTCGGCAAATACTTGACGACCTTATCATCCCACTGCAGCAAGCTGTCCTGCACCAAAAGCCCGGTGAGCACGGCGGCAAAGCCTTTGGAGAGCGAGGCAATGCGAAAAACCGTATGAGGATTGACCTTTTCAACGCGCCCGCTTTCTCTGACACCGAAACCTTTCATATAGACAATCGAATCGCCGCTGACGATGGCGATGGCTGCGCCTGGCGCCTCCAATTCAGCCAGTTTCGTCTCGACAAACTGGTCATAATTTTTTATAACATTATGAAGATGATAAAAATATGGATTGAAATTTTTTGTGCTAAGCGTGGTTACGCCACAAAACAAAAAAATACATGCTCCCACTATTACTTTTTTAAGCATAACAAAAGCTTCCCTGTTGTTAAATCAGAACTCCAGCCCCATCGTGTCGCGAAAAATTCCCTGCGCGCCGAAGCTTTCCTTGAAGCGGCCCAGCCCCCAATTGGGCTGCATGTTGACGGTGAAAATGCCGAAATCGAGAAAGCGCAAGCCCTGCGCGATGCACCAGCGGAACACTTCGTAAAAGAGCAAATTGACGCCGCGATAGCGCTGGAACGCTTCGCGATGGCTAATGTAAAATGCCAGCGCGACGCGCGGGTTGCAAACGAAAATGATGATGCCCGCAATCATCTCGTTTTCAGCGTGCGCCGCGAAGAGCCGAATGCGCTCCGGAAACATTTGTCGGAGCTTGAGCAGCTCGTTGAGAGAATGCGCCGGCTGCACGTTGTGGCGCAATTTCAAATTTTTTTTCAGGATTTCGTAAAAGGTTGGGAAATCCTCGCTCTCCCCTATTTGCACGCCGAGCTTTTGCGCCCGCCGCACGGCCCGGCGCGATTCCGGCGAAAACAACTCGAGCACGCGCTCGGCGGGCAAATCAAGCGGAACGACGCTGGAAACTTCGCGCTTGCGATAACGAAAACCACGCTGGTAGAGAATGAAATCAATATAATTGCTCGGGCGGACGAGGTAAATTTGCGGCGGCAAAGTCACCTCGGCGCCGGCGTAGCCGCGCTCGTGGCAATACGCGAGAAAATGCGCCACGAGGCGCTCGGCGTCGCGCAGCGCGAGATTCGATTCTGTCACAAAGCCACCGAACGAAGCGCCAGGATGCGAGCGCAATATGCGCGAGCTATCTTCGGCGCGGATTGCCGCCGGCAAGACTGCCAGCAACTTGCCTTCTTTAAAAAAGAGCAGCGAGTCGTCGTGAAAGCGTTCGAAAGGGTGATAAGCTAAAAAGGCACGCGTATGAAACAGCGTGCCATTGTTCGATTGCCAAACAAAATCATCCCACCGTTGGGCATGCTCCGGCGCAAAAAGAACGGCCCGCAAAGCTGAAGTTTCATTCGCCGCCATCAACGCTTGCCCATCAGCTTGACCATGATCGCCTTCTGAACGTGCAGGCGATTTTCGGCCTGGTCGAATATGATTGACTGCGGACTTTCCATCACCTCGTCGGTGACTTCTTCGCCGCGATGCGCCGGCAGGCAGTGCATGAATTTAGCATCGGGCGCGGCTTTTTGCATCAGCGCGCCGTCAATGACATAGCCTTTGAAAATTTTGCGGCGCATCTCGGCCTCCGCTTCCTGGCCCATGCTCGCCCACACGTCGGTGTAGAGAATGTGCGCGCCCTTCGCCGCCTGTGCCGGATCACGAAGAATTTCGACGCGACCGACGTTCGATTTGTTCGCCTGCTCAACGATTTTCTTATCCGGCTCATAGCCTTCCGGACAGGCGATGCGAAAAGTGAAAGGAATTTTTATCGTCATCGTGGCCCACGAGTTCGCCACATTGTTACCGTCGCCGATGAAAGTGACTATCAGATTATCAAACTTACCTTCCCGCCTTTCCTTAAGTTGGTTATACAAGGAAGGGCGGGACTCAAGAATCGTGAGCATATCTCCCAAAATCTGGCACGGGTGCAAAAGATCAGTAAGGCCGTTGATCACCGGCACGCTGGCGTGCTCGGCCAATGCTACAATATCCTCATGGCCGAACAGGCGCGCCATAATGCCGTCCACGTAGCGCGACAAAACGCGCGCGACATCGGGAATCGATTCGCGCTTGCCGAGGCCGATTTCCTGCGGCGAGAAATACAGCGCGTGGCCGCCAAGCTGAAACATGCCCACCTCGAACGAAACGCGCGTGCGGGTCGAGGGTTTCGTAAAAACCATGCCGAGCGTTTTGCCCTTCAAATACTCGTGCGGCTCGCCGCGTTTCTGCCTGGCTTTCAAGTCTTTGGCTGATTCAAAAAGCGCCCTCACTTCGTCGGTCGTCAAGTCGGCTATGTCGAGAAAATCTTTTTTCATGCAAGGCTCCTAACGTTAAGAGGAGTGTGGATTTTCCAGTCCACATGCATATCGCGAACAAGAAAGTCCGCACTCCTCTTTTTCATAAAACTTTTGACACTACCTTGCTGCAGTTCATGAAGCAATAAAACGGTTAGTAGTAGCGCCTTTAGGGGCCACGCGTTGCAATCTGGAAAGAATTTACATGGATAACAATTTTACTTTCATTGCAGAACTCGGACGCCTGAAGGCGTTACTACGAACGTCACAAAATATACCGGCTCAAATCCACGTCTTTGACAATTTCTCCCAATCGCTTCTGCACGAACTCAGCGGTGATTTTGATTTTTTTGATTTTCTCGTCGGGTACGTCAAAAAGAAAGTCTTCGAGCAACGCCGTCATCACCGTGTGCAAACGGCGGGCGCCGATGTTCTCGGTGCGCTCATTGACCTCAAAAGCGATTTTAGCAATTTCTTTAATCGCCTCGGGCGTGAAATTGATTTCAACCTCTTCGGTTGCCAACATGGCCGTATATTGCTTGATGAGCGCATTTTGCGGCTCGGTGAGAATGCGCACGAAATCCTCAGCCGTCAGGCTGGTCAGCTCGACGCGGATCGGAAAGCGGCCCTGCAATTCCGGAATCAGATCCGACGGTTTGGAGACGTGAAACGCGCCGCTGGCGATGAAGAGCACGTGGTCGGTTTTCACCATGCCGTACTTGGTAAAGACACTCGTGCCTTCCACCACCGGCAACAGGTCGCGCTGCACGCCCTCGCGTGAAACATCCGGCCCAACCTGGCTCTTCTCGCCGGCGATCTTGTCGATCTCGTCGAGAAAAACGATGCCAGAATTTTCCACGCGCGAGATCGCCTCCTTGAACACTTGATCCATGTCGATGAGCTTCTGCGCCTCCTCTTGCGTCAAGTACTTGCGCGCCTCCGCCACGGTCATCTTGCGCTTTTTGACTTTCTTGGGAAAAATATTTCCCATGAGATCCTGCAGGTTGACGCCCAGCTCTTCCACGCCAATAGGTGAGATCACCTGCATCATCGGAAAACCTTCCACCGGCACGTCCAGCTCGACGTAACGATCTTCGAGCTTGCCGCCCAAGAGCTGCTGGCGCATTTTCTCGCGCGTGCGCTGATGCCGCTCTTCCAACTCGAACATATCGGCGGGACTGACGGCGGTGGACGCTGACGGCTTGTCCTCGTCTTCGCCTTCCATGTTCGCGGCCGCGCTGCGGCGCGATTTCGGCGGCGGAAACAAAAGATCCAACAGCCGCTCGTTCGCCAATTGCTCGGCCTGCGCCTGCACCGACGCGGTTTTTTCCGAGAGCACCATCGACACCGCGAGATGGGCCAGATCGCGAATGATCGACTCCACGTCGCGGCCGATATAACCGACTTCGGTGAATTTCGAGGCTTCGACTTTGATGAACGGTGCGTTGGCGAGGCGCGACAAGCGGCGCGCGATTTCGGTTTTGCCCACGCCGGTCGGCCCGATGAGAATGATGTTGTTCGGCATGATCTCTTCGCGCAGCTCTTCCGCCACGCGCTGCCGGCGCCAGCGATTGCGCATGGCGATGGAAACCGAGCGCTTGGCTTTGTCCTGGCCGATGATGTATTTGTCCAATTCCGCCACGATCTCGCGCGGCGTCAACTTTTGCATTTCATCCATTATTATTCAACTCTTCGATAACGAGGTTTTTGTTGGTATAAATGCAGATGTCGGCGGTGAGGTTCATCGCTTCTTCGACGATCTGCCGAGCCGTCAAATTGGAATAGCGCACCAGCGCGCGCGCCGCCGCCATCGCAAAGCCGCCGCCGGAGCCGATGGCGATAATGCCGTCGTCCGGCTCGATCACGTCGCCGGTGCCGGAGATGACGAAAGCTTTTTCCTTATCCATCACCACAAGCTGGGCCTCAAGGCGGCGCAGGAAACGGTCGGTTCGCCACTCCTTCGCCAGCTCGACCGAGGCGCGGCTGAGATTGCCGTGATATTGCTCGAGGCGCTGCTCGAATTTTTCAAACAATGCAAACGCGTCCGCCGCCGCGCCGGCAAAGCCGACGATAACGGTGTCTTTGTAAAGCTTGCGAACCTTGCGCGCGTTCATTTTAAGCACGGTCTCGCCGTAAGTCACCTGGCCGTCGCCGGCCATTGCGCAAGCGCCCTTGTGGCGGATACCGAGTATCGTCGTTGCGTGAATAACTGGGAACATTTTGGTTGCTGGTTGCTCGTTGCTGGTTTGCCCGTTGCTGATTACTGGTTGCTGGTTGCTAATTGCCTGAAAGGAACCAGCTACCAGCCACCAGCAACAAGCTACCGGGATCAAATTTTTCTCCGCAAGCGCGACACCGGAACCATCATTTGCTCACGGTATTTGGCGACGGTGCGCCGCGCCACGTTCGCGCCCTCGGACTTGAGCATGGCCGCAATAGTTTGATCGTTGAGCGGATGGTGCGGGTCTTCGCCGTCGATGATTTCTTTGATGCGCTGTTTGATGCGGCGGTTCGACACGTCTTCGCCGTCGTCGCGCTTGATCGCTTCGCTGAAGAAATATTTCAGCTCGAAAACGCCGTGCTCGGTCTGCACGTATTTGCCGTTGGTCACGCGCGACACGGTGGAAATATCCATGCCGATCTCGTCGGCGATGTCCTTCAGAATCATCGGCTTGATGAACGTCTTGCCTTTTTCAAAAAACTCGCGCTGCTTCTGAATGATGGTTTCCATAACGCGCAAAATGGTCAGGCGGCGCTGATGAATCGAATTGATCAGCCAGCGCGCCGACTCCAAACGCTTTTTGACAAATTCCTTCGCTTCCTTGGTTTGCTGCTGTGAGCTGGTTTTTTGCAGCAAAATATTCTTGTAGCGGTTGTTGATCCGCAGGTGCGGCACGTTGGAATCGTTCAAGATCACGGTAAAATCATGGCCGTCGCGCTCGACCGTGATGTCCGGAATGATCACGTTCTCGTGATAGGAAAAATATCCCTCGCCAGGCTTGGGATTGAGGTGCATGATCTCGTCATTCGCCGCCTTAATTTGCTCGAGCATGATGTTCAATTTCTTGGTGATTTTCTCATAGCGCTTGTTGATAAAATCGTCGAAGTCGTCCCGAATGATCTGAATGGCCAGCTCGTGGCGCGGCTCCCTCTCCTCGAGCTGGATGAGCAGGCACTCCTGCAAAGTGCGCGCGGCGATTCCCACCGGCTCAAAATGCTGGATGATTTTTAAGACCTTTTCAACTTCATCGGTGGCAACGTCGAGATTTTGCGCGATCACCTCGACGGAGCACGAGAGGTAACCGTCTTCGTTGATGTTCCAAATGATGTACTCGCCGATCATCAAGTGCTGCTCGTCCAGTTTCTGCATGTGCAGTTGGTTGAGCAGGTTTTCCTGCAGCGTCACCTGCGACACTTCCGGGCGCTCGAAGCGCTCTTCGCTGTCGTCGCGCGGCGCCCGATACTCATAGCTTTCTTCGTCGCCGACAATGGCCTCCCAATCGATGTCGTCCTTCTCGATCTCTTCGGCTTCTTCCTCTTCCTTCTCCTTGAGCTCGCCGTTTTTGTCCTCTTCTTTCAGCTCGAGCTCCATTTCCTGCTCTTCTTCCTCGAGCTGCTCCTGCTCCATGTCCATCTCATCAACCTGCTCGAGCAGCGGGTTCGTCTCCAGCTCCATTTTGAGCTTTTGCTCCAGCATGAGAACCGGCAATTGGAGCAAGGAAGAGAGCAACACCTGCTGCGGTGATTGCTTGAGCGTTTGACTGAGCCGTTGGCTGATATTTACCATGATTCGATATCCTCTTGTTCAGCGATCCAGACGAAATTTATCTCCTAAATACAGCTTGCGCGCCTCCGGGTCGTTGGCGAGAAACTCGGCGGTACCGGACTTCAGCACCGTGCCGTCATATAGCAAATACGCCCGATCCGTAATCGATAGCGTCTCGTGGACGTTGTGGTCGGTGATCAAAACGCCGATGCCCTTTTCTTTCAAACCCTTGACGATCTCCTGAATGTCTTCCACCGCAATCGGATCGACGCCGGCAAACGGCTCGTCGAGCAAAATGAACTTGGGCTTCGTCACCAGCGCGCGGGTGATCTCGACGCGGCGGCGCTCGCCGCCGGAAAGCGTGTAGGCGTTATTCTTTGCCAGATGCGAAATATTCAACTCATCCAAAAGCGCCGCCAAGCGCCGCCGCCGATCCGCCGATGAAATCGGCAAGGTTTCCAGAATCGCCAGAATATTTTGCTCGACCGTCAGCCGGCGAAAGATGCTCGGCTCTTGCGAAAGATAGCCGACGCCGAGCCGCGCGCGGCGATACATCGGCAAATTCGTGACGTCGACTTCGCCCAAAAAAATGCGGCCGGCCGTCGGGCGAATCATGCCGGTGATCATGTAGAACGTCGTGGTCTTGCCGGCGCCGTTCGGCCCGAGCAACCCGACGATCTCCCCTTGCCGCACTTCGATGGAAACGCGGTTGACGACGGTGCGCTTGCTGTAAGTTTTTACCAATGCCTCAGAACGCAATGCACCGTTGGCCGATGCCGAAATATTTCCATCGTGTGGCAGCTTCGCCTCAACTTCAGCGGGGCGCGTCTCTATGCTTTGCAACTGCATTTATAAATATCAGCGATTCTTTCCAAAAATGCAAGCCTTAAAATTCAGCGAGCAAAAATACTTTGCTTTATCAACTCTTTTTCTTTGCTTTTATTCCTTTTGCGTGAGCAAGCTCAAATTCGTATCTGTGCCGGTTTGCTTCCTCAATAGTCCGAAACTTGAAAATCCCTTGCGGATAAGTGATGGGGCTCAGTTTATTGGCAAAACGCCAAAGCTCCGCGACTTGCTTAAAATATGCCTCGTCCGGATTAAAATTCCACAAGGCTCTATCAGCCCCTTCAAAGGATTTGTACTTGTAAACCGGCATAACCTATCCTTTCTTCCACTCACTTGCCTGGACTTCCCTCCGCCACCCCCACCGGCAGAAAACGCCCCGTCGAGCTGCCGGGATCGCTCTCAATGACCACTCGTTTCAAATTTTGGTTCTCTACGAAGAGCGTGATCTTGTCGCCTTGCACGCGCACCTTGCCTTTTTCCTCGCCTTCTTCGATCACGTAATACTCGCTCGTCGCCGTGCCTTCGACGATGACTTTCTCGACTTTCTCATCCTTTAACAACATCGTGATCTCCTGGCCGGAAAGCGTATTAATGCGCTTGCCGATTTTGAGCGTGTCAATTTCCGAAGTGACCTCGGCCTTGTTGCTGACGTGCGCCCGTTTCAGCTTTTGGTCGTCGAGAAAAAGATCGATGCGCTCGCCGGTGAGCTTGTCGCCCTCCTGCCAAGTCACCGGATCGATGCGCAATTCCAACCGCTCGTGGTCACGAAAATACTCGGCCTCGCCGCATTCGGCACGGGTGTTGCTTCGTGTCATTTTCACTTGCTTGGAAACTTTCGCGCGCTTGCCGCCTTCAAAAAGCTCAATCCGCTCGCCGGTGATGCGCAAGGTTTCGACGTTCAACGAGTCGTGCTCGACGAGCACCGGGTTGAGAGTCGCATCGGCATACTCGTCGTCGCGGAGATATTTGAGATAGCCGCAGGTGAGCTTCAGTCGCCGCTCGCTGTTCGTTAGCACCACGTCGCCGTCGGCAATTGCCATGCGGTCGTTCTGAAAATAAGTAACGCGCTTGGCGCGCAGCTCGTTTGACCCTTCGCCGAGTGTCACGTTGCCGACCGCCTGTTGCTCTTGGCGCTTTTCAAAATAGAAAACCTGATTGGCGCGCAGCCATCTTTTGCCTTCGCGCATTTGCACGTTGCCGGAAAAAATCGTCAAGTTATCCGCCGGAATCTGGCGCGCTCTATCGCAAAACATCTGCGCGCTATCCTGCGCAAACTCGACGTTGCCGATCAACTCGCGAATAGGCTGCCCGTTCATTTCAAAGCTCACCAGCGAGTCGGCGCGAATCAATCGCAGTTTTCCGTCTGTGCTGCTCTGCGCGAGCACAGAGCCGGCGGCGAAAAGCAACAACAAGCTGGCGCGCAACATTTTCATAGCCATCAATTTTGCAAAGGAAAAATCAAAACACAACGCGAACGCGCCGCAACCCAACGGGCGCAGCCAAACAGGAAAAAACTTATCCGCCGAACTTCACCGAAACCACCGAATGTCGCCAAACAAAATCTTTTTCGGCGAATCTCGGTGTCTTCGGCGTTTCTCGGAGGGAAATTTTTTTTGCACCGATTTCACTTTTTAGAGACCAAAAGTCGTTGAAAGCCCCACGCCTGAGGGCGTAACTACAAACGTTGTTCCTGCTTTTCAACCGTCACCGGCATTGCCGACGAATCAGGCGCCGGGGATGGAGCTGCAGTACGGTGGCCTTCGCGCTCGCCGGTGATATCGATCTTCTTTTGTGTCACGCCCGAGGGCTTGAGAATCGACCAGTTTTTTAAATTTTGATCCGATTGAAACCCGTGGCCATAGAGGGTGTCGTTATCCGCCCTGACAATCGTAACGAAAACATTGGAAACAATTTTTTGCCGGGCATTGTCCCATCGCAGCCGTTCTGTGAGCAAAGTAACGCCGCTATCCGAGACGGCTACCACGTTGCCCAATGCTTCCACGTCATTGGT
Source organism: Candidatus Zhuqueibacterota bacterium (assembly GCA_022616415.1). Classification (GTDB taxonomy): domain Bacteria; phylum Zhuqueibacterota; class Zhuqueibacteria; order Zhuqueibacterales; family Zhuqueibacteraceae; genus Zhuqueibacter. Next base: position 48,906 of record JAKEEU010000218.1, read on the forward strand.
TTCCTCGTGCAGCAGGCCGCGCGCCGCCACCAAATTCGAGGTGTGCCGGCCTTCGGTGTTGTAAAAATCCACCACGATGCCGCCGTCGAACTTCACCTCGCGGCGCTTCGAATATTTTTCCATGTGCGAATATTGCAAAACCGCGGCAACACGGCCGTTGCTGGTCACGGTAATGCGGCTGTTCCAGCCCTCTTGATCCGGGCCGTCATAATTCGGCGGCGCAACGGCCTCTTGCTCTTGCGAGCGGCAGCCGATCAGGAAAATAGCCAATCCGAAATATAAGATTTTTTTGAATACGCGCATCATTTGTGAAGAGAATTTAACGGATTTCATTTGGGGTGACTCAGGCAACAGTTTGAAAAAATTCTCAAAAGCTTAAAGCGACCAACGGATGAATTAAGGCCAACGGATAAAAGCCGCCAATTTATAAAAAATATTTCATATCCGTTGGCCGCTGTTATCTGTTGGTGAAATTCTTTTCGTTGCGGTTCACTTTTCGTTACCGGTTATCTTCACTTAAGTTTACTTCTCAAGTGAAACTGATGTTTCGTTGGCCGCTTGCGTTTTCCATCGTTCGTGCATCCACACCCACTGTGTCGGATGTTCGCGTATGAAAGCTTCAACCGCCTGCGAGCATTTGGCGACATTCACGAGGCGATCGGCGCGCGCATCGCCGGTGTTTTGCAATTCAATCTCCGGCCGAACTTCGACAATGTGCGTGCCGTCGTCGTTCATATAAATCGCCATTGGCACTAGTGAGGCGCCGGTTCGTTCCGCAATCACCACCGGGCCAGCCGGCGTATATGCTGGCCGGCCAAAGAAGTCGACAAACTCTCCGTCCACGCGCGTATCCTGGTCAATCAAAATGCCAAGCAAACCACCTTGCTTCAACCAGCGCAGAATCTGCCTGGTGCCACTGGCATCGCGCGGCAAACTCTGATAGCCGGCCCTCTCGCGCTCCGCCAAGAGTATCGCATCCAAGCGCGGGTCATACAACGCGGCGCCGACAACTTTGAGCGGATAGTGCGAAGCAATAAAAGCGCCGAACAATTCCCAACAGCCAATGTGCCCTGTCAGACAAATAACGCCTTTGCCCCGCTGATAGACGCGATCAAGATGCTCTTTGCCGATAAAGCGCACGTGTTTCTGCAACCCCGCGGCAATGAGATTGGGCATGCGCATGGCCTCGGCGGCATTCAATCCAAGCTGGCGAAAAACTTGTCGCGCCAATTGGCGAATTTCTTCATCACGCCGCTGGTCACCAAAAGCGATGTGCAGATGACGAAGCGTTTTTTCTCGCGCCTCGCGTATGAGCCGGAAGGCTAAAAGCCCGAGACTGCGAAAGAGCCAGAAAGCGAGTGGTCGCGGGATGCGGCGCACCGTCCAAATCAAACCGAGAATGAACTGATAGATGAGCCAATTTTTGAGACGTTTGCGCAGCGGCTTATTCATCTTATCCCCGCCTTCAACAAATCGTGCAAGTGCACCATGCCCTTGGGCCGATGCTCCGCATCAACGATGACCATCTGCATGATGTCTTGCTCTTCCATGATTTCGAGCGCTTGTGCGGCGAGCGTGCCGAGGTGAACGGTTTTCGGCTCGCACGTCATGATATCGCGGGCAACGAGGCCATCGATGGAACGACGATCTTTGAGCAGGCGCCGCAGATCGCCGTCGGTAATAATACCAGCCATCTTGCCCTCATCAGAAAGAACACAAGTGCCGCCGAAACGCTTGCGGGTGATCTCGAAGATAACTTCATCAAGGGTGGCGTTCTCGCTAACGGTTGCAATCTTATTGCCGGAATACATCACGTCATCGATCCGCAAAAAGAGCTTTTTGCCTAGCACGCCGGCGGGATGACGCAAGGCAAAGTCTTCGCGGCGAAAATGGCGTTTTTCCACCAGCGCCACGGCCAGTGCATCACCCATCGCCAACGCCGCGGTCGTACTTGCCGTCGGCGCCAAATCATGCGGGCAAGCTTCTTTGGCAACGCTGATGTCGAGCACCACCTCCGCCCGCTCGGCCAACGGTGAATGCTGATTGCCGGTCATCGCGATGATCGGCGTTTCCAATCTTTTTAAAATGGGAACAAGCGCATAAAACTCTTCCGTGCTGCCGCTTTTGGAAATACAAATCACCACGTCGCCGGGCATGACCATGCCGAGATCGCCGTGGGCTGCCTCGGCCGCATGCAGAAAAATCGCCGCCGTGCCCGTGCTCGAAAGCGTCGCCGCAATCTTCTGCGCGATGATCCCGCTCTTGCCAATGCCGCAAACGATGACGCGGCCTTTGCAGTTGAAGAGCAAATCAACCGCGCACTCGAAGCTGGCGTCGAGGCGATTTTCCAGCGCCGCCACCGCCTCGGCTTCGATGCGAATGACTTCACGGGCTTTGTTGAGAATTGCGGACATGGATTATGAGCCGACTTTTTGTATATACGCAGAAAGCCCGTTCTTCAAAGTGTTTCGCAATGGTTCGACCGAATAGCTTTGGCAAAACGTGACCACAGCGGCGGCCTGAACGAGATCGTATTGACAATCTTGATAAGTCTGCATGTTTTTCTGTTCAAAATCATAATCGGCGAGATTTCTGCGTCTGCGCAAGTTCGATAACAGCTTCGCTGCATCTTCCGCTGATTTGACTCCAGCATTGTTCAGCAGATAAAAAAGTTTGTCGTGTGCTGCCGCGTCTTTGGGCAAATGAAAGCCAAGCCCCTCAACCAACTTTTTTGCAGTATGAAAGGCAGCATAGTATCCACGGCTGATAGCAGATCGTAAAGCCGCCTCCGTGCGCATTTGAACGAGTTTACGCGCCAGCTCAAAGTAATCTTTGGCTTCCATTAAGCCACACCTAAAAGCAAATCGATTTGGTACCGAAAATCAGGCGGAATACTCTCATTAAAAGCGCGAATATATTTTTTTTCCTGTTCAAACAAATTTTCAACCGTACCACGTGCCTTTACCCAAATGACTATAGAGTTAAACTTTGGAAGCTCAGGATCAGGCTCATAAGATAACCACATTTTACGTATATCGATAAACGTATCCCGTGCCAACCTAATCGCCGTTTGCAAATGCGGCAAGAGATTATTTGCGTCGACAAACGCCCAAACTTCGCTATCGGCCTTAAGACCGGCGATAGTTCGCGCCGCCGTTTTTGGTTTTGGCGTTGCGAGCACGCCATACGTCGCCAAGGCTTCAGCCACTTTTCCCGCCGGCTGATACGCCGTTTCGGGATACGGCTTGGCGGCTGATTTTGATTTGGAGGATTTTTTTTCGGCCATAATGCTTATTTTACGAATGCAGTCCAACTTTACGGTGATACTCTAAAATGCCATTCTTTAACTGCGTTCGAAGAGGTTCGTGATAAAATCGTTCAATTTCAGCCACCATAAGTTTAGCATTTGCCAAATCAAACTCACACGCCAAATGGTCAAGAAAATCTTTTGAAGACATTTTATAATCAGCTTCGTTACGACGACGACGCAATTGATATAGAATCTTGGCTAACTCTTCCATTTCAGCAATGCCACAATTTTTCAAATCGTAATAGGCCTTTTCATGGTCCACCGCCGATTGGCTCATTGGAAACCCAAGATCGAGTAAAAGCTGAGCAGCACAGCTAAATGAAGCATAATAGCTTCGTCCAACCGCTGTACGCAAAGCGGCTTCTGTGCGCATTGGCAAAAGCTTTTTGGCGATGTCCAGAAATTCCTGTCCTAACATTAAGCCACACCTACCAACAATAAATCTATTTGATGATGATGTTTTGCAGGCACTGATTGAATGAAAGAACGAACATAATTCTTATTTTGCTCAACTAAATCATCAATTTTACCTGCCGCCTGTATTTTAATCGCAACTGAAGCAAATTGAGGAATCTCGGGATCGGCCTCATAAGACAGTGTCATTCCACTCAACCCTGGGAACGCTTTTTGAGCCAAACCAATCGCGGTTTCCAAAGATGGCAAAAGATTATTTGCCTTGATAAATGCCCAAACTTCGTCATCTGCCACTAAACCCACAATAGTTCGCGCCGGCGTTCTCGACTTTGGCGTCGCACGTACAGCGTATGTCGCCACCCCTTCCGCAATTTTACCAACTTGTTCAGAAGATGATTCCGTCTCGGGGTACGGCTTGGCGGTTGAATCCGGTTTTGCTGAAGTATCTTGGCTCATGAGAAAGCCCCGTTTATTGAAATAAAATTACGATTCAACATATTTTCGCGCCACCCGATCCACCTCCAGCGCCTGCGTCAACAACTCTTCAAGCCTCATCAATGGCCACTGGCTCGCGGCGTCGCACAAAGCTTTCGTTGGATCGGGATGCGATTCGATGAAGAGCATATCGACACCCGTCGCGATGCCAGCACGAGTGAGCGCCGGAACAAATTGCGGCGTGCCGCCGCGCGGGTCGGAAGAGGGCAAGCCGTAAACACGAATCGAATGCGTGGGATCGAACATCACCGGATAGCCCAGCGCGCGCATGGTGACCAATGAGCGCATATCGACAACCAAATTATGATAGCCAAAACAGGCGCCGCGCTCGGTGAGAATGATTTTTTGATTGCCGGTATTCTCGATTTTCTTGATGACGTTTTTCATATCTGCCGGATCGAGAAATTGGCCCTTTTTGACGTTGACGACGCGGCCGGTTCTGGCCACCGCGAGGGTGAGCGTGGTTTGCATGCACAAATATGCCGGAATCTGAATCACGTCGAGCACCTCGGCGCAGGCTTCGGCGTCGTGCATATCGTGAATATCGGAGAGTACCGGAATCATGAATTTCTCTTTGATGCGGCGCAGCATCGCCAATCCCGTTTTCACACCGGGGCCTTGATAACTTTTTTCAGAAGAACGATTGTCTTTTAAGTAAGACGATTTGAAGATGAGCGGGATTCGAAGTTTTTCGGCTATCTGCAAAATGCCTTCCGCGGCGGCCATCATGGTTTTTTCGTCTTCAATGACGCAGGGGCCGCAAACGAGAACGAGCGGATTGCCGCCGCCGATTTTGAGGGAGCCGATTTCAACGACATGGGGCATCGTTCTCAACCTTTCAATTAATGCAAATGAATGCGAAGTTCTCGCCAAGATAATCGATTACCTGCTTATGATGCAAAAGTCATTTGCAAAATAATTGTGGCAAGATGATTAAAAAATATTAAATCAAAAATTTTGCCACAATTATCTTGCGATCGTTTATCCGCGTATTTAAAGCTTTGTGCCTTTGCGTGTGTTTTTGTTTTTAATGTTTCACTTCAGAATAATTTAGCGCGGCGCGCACGAACTCGCGAAATAGCGGATGCGCCCGCAGCGCGCGCGACTTCAACTCCGGATGAAATTGCACGCCGACGAACCACGGATGATTTTCCAATTCCATGATTTCGACGAGGCCGGTTTCGGGATTGTGGCCGCTGATGATCAAGCCATTCCGTTCCAATGGCGCGACGTAGCGATTGTTCACTTCCCAGCGGTGGCGATGGCGCTCGACAATCGTTTCTTTTCCATAAGCTTTGTGCGTGTACGTTCCGGCTTTGAGCTGGCATTTATAGCCGCCGAGGCGCATGGTACCGCCCATTTGCTGAACATTCACTTGCGTTTCCATCTTGTCGATGACCGGATCCGGCGTTTGCTCGTCAAACTCGGTGCTGTTGGCTTTTGGTATTTTGCAAACGTGGCGCGCGAACTCGATAACGGCGCATTGCAATCCCAAACAAATACCTAAAAACGGCAGGCCATGCTCACGGGCGTATTGAATGGCACTGATCTTACCTTCGACGCCGCGGCTGCCGAAGCCGGGGCAAACCAACAAACCGTGTACTTGTTTGAGCTTGTCGGGAATGCCGTTTTTCTCGACGTCTTCTGAGTCCACCCAGTGCAAACGTACTTTGGCATTATTGGCGACACCGGCGTGAACAAAAGCTTCGACGATGCTTTTGTATGAATCTTTCAAGCCGACGTATTTGCCGCAGATGGCGATATCGACGGTATGGCGTGGATTTTTAAGTCGAGTCACCAAATTGCGCCAGTCATCAAGATCAGCCGGTTGAGAGGCTGCGACCGATAAAGGATGAGAGGTGTTCCGCAAGCCGAGCCGTTCCACCAGCAAGTTGCCGAGCCCCCCTTCTTCAAAAATGAGCGGAATTTCATAAATGGTTTCGACATCCGGCGCTTCGATCACGGACGTGGGTGGAACATTGCAAAACAACCCGATCTTCTCGCGCAATTCTTTGCCAAGATGGCCTTCGGCACGGCAAAGCAGAATGTCCGGTTGAATGCCGATTTCGCGCAATTTCATGACGGAATGCTGGGTCGGCTTGGTTTTAAGCTCGCCGGAAGCGCGGATGTACGGAACGAGAGTGAGATGAACATTGACGTAATTTTGCCATCCTGCCTCGAGACAAAATTGTCGAATCGCTTCGAGAAAAGGCAGGCTCTCGATGTCGCCAACGGTGCCGCCGACTTCGGTGATCACCACGTCGTAATCATCGCCATTTTTATGGGCGGCGTCGAGGATGCGGCTTTTGATCTCGTCGGTGATGTGCGGAATGACCTGCACGGTGTTGCCGAGATAATCGCCGCGGCGCTCTTTGGTGATGACAGTGTAATAAATTTGGCCGGTGGTGGCGTTGTTCCGCTTCGACATGTTGACGTCGATGAAGCGCTCGTAGTGGCCGAGATCAAGGTCGGTTTCGGCGCCGTCTTCGGTGACGAAGACTTCACCATGCTGATAGGGACTCAGCGTGCCGGGATCGACGTTGATGTAGGGGTCGAATTTGAGCATGGTGACTTTGAGGCCACGGGCCTTGAGCAACACGCCGATCGAGGCCGAGGCGATGCCTTTGCCCAGCGACGAGACCACGCCGCCGGTCACGAAGATGAATTTGGTGCCAGAATTGGGGGACAAGTTGGGTTCCTTCTCAAATTACAATAACCAAAAGCATTGAAAATTTTATCCCGCAAAGGCAGGATTCAATTTGCACTTTTCACAGACAAAATAATTTATCGACAAAATGATTCATGAGCATTGTCTCCAAAGCGCTTGCTTGATGCTGATAAAATCATGCGGGTTGAACATTAGCAAACCTTAGCATTCTTGCCTGTACGGATTCCAGAATCGAATCGCGGATAAAGACGCTTGCATTCAAGATCTCAATGCCGATTAATTCACCCTTGTCGTTCAGCTCAGCCGTGATATTGGGACTGAGCTCGATGCTTCCACTTTCCGGCTCATCAGAAATCGCCAGATGCAGAACATCTTCTTTTTCAAAATAGGCGAGCTTGGTGTTATTCATGAATGTATCTGCTATGCTCTTTGCCAGCCAACGTCATGGGTAATTCTAAACCGCCATCACTTCGGACTCTTGATGATTAGGAATTGGTTGATAATGCAAAACCATAATTTGGTCCGGACGTAATCCCGCCGATTCGTAAGTGCGTCCATCACGGTCGCAGAATTCGACTTCAAACGCAGTGCCATTCGCAAGAATTTCAACCACGGTGCCAACTTGCCCGCGCCATAAATTATATTCCGGCAAGTCAACCGTGAGCGCCACCACGTCAAGTAGTTTGATTGTATTCGTCATGTTTTCATAACGGAGTTATGCAGCCGATTTGACAAGCGAATAAGGCTGAATGAGAATATCTGCCGAAATGCCAAGCCCATTATGTAAACGACGTATCATGTCAATTGACAAAGGGCGTATTCGGCTTAAGATTTCAGTAACGAGTGCTGAGCTCCCGATGTACGGCTCCAAATCACGATCAGACAAACCGCGACTTTCAAGATGATAGTTGATGGCTTCAATCGGATCGGGAAAAGGAATAGGATGATGCTGTTCTTCGTAGGCTTCAACCAGTGTTGTTAGCACTTCCAAATGATCGCCATCCGGTGTACCGGGAACGGCATCAAACAGACGCTCGATTTCTTCGAGTGCGGCTTGATAGTCGGCTTCGGTTTTGATGGGTCGGACATCCATAGTCAATACCTCTTATTAAATCGTGTTGACATTAATCCTGTTATATTCTGCGTGGGTGCCAATAAAGCGAATGTAGATAATGCCATGTTGGTATTGAATGGCAACCACCAGGCGATACTGATTGCCCTTGATATTGAACACGACGCGATTATTACCCACAAAACTGGCGTTACGGTATATGCTTTTAATGTCCGCCGGAGTTTTCCAAACCGCTCTTTTGGCGTCATGATACCAAGCTTCTAAAGCTTGTTCAGCGTCTGGATGTTTTTCCCAAAATTTGCGAATGGTTTTGCGGGAAACGATTCTCACAAGAAATTTTTTTGTACTATTTTGTTTTTAAATTTAGTTAGTTGTATCATTAAGAGATATGGCATACAACTTCATTTTCTCACGCAAAGTACTTCGGCTTATACCCAATTCTTGAGCTGCCTGCGACTTGTTTCCCTTTGTATATAGCAATTTGCTAATAATGGCATTTTTCTCAACTTCAGCAAGAGAACCAGTATACTGCTGGGTTTGCTCAATATCCTCTGTATTGATAGTATTTTGGCCAAATATACCGATATGAACGGAAAATGGAAAATCTATTGGTCCAAATTCAGTAAACACCCTTGCAGTCATCTCAAAAACCTCAGGATTTCGGTTATTTAGTTCTGTGTTGGTAACCGAAGAAGCATTGAAGTCTTGTAAAAGCGAGAATCTTAATGACTCCCACCCCCTTGGAAAGATATTATCCATGGTAGGTAACACGTGAAGGAAAATCTGCTTATTTTCATCATCGATAAATGAAATTACATTTTTTGTATTTATACTTTCTTGAAAATTACACGGAGTCATTAATCCAATTTGAAATTCATTTCCATCAAGTACTTTATTGCTTGGATTGTAAATATCGAGTCGGATATGAAATCCCATGGCATTTTTATCAATTTTAATGAGTTGAACTTTAATCTGAGGTTTACCATCTAAAAAGACGCCGTTCAAATCGGAAATAATTATATCCGCTTTTGCGATTTGATTATAGATTCTTTCTGGAATAGTTTCCTCAAATAATTGTTCGTCAACTCTTTCACAATATGTTTCAGATTCTATACAAGCTTGTTTGATACCCAAAATATAAATATCTTTGAAACGCTCATCAAAAGGCATCAAAACGAAAACAAAAGGTTTGGGGCTCATTTTTTCCATATATGATATATAAGTATGTTTAGAGATTATTTAATAATGTCTCCAAATCCTCCTCCGTATCCACCCCCCTCGCCTCGTATTCCGTCACCGCGACATGAATTTTCACGCCGTGCTCGAGCAACCGCAATTGCTCCAAGCTTTCGACTCTCTCCAGCACACCAGGAGGCCATTTGACGAATTGCAACAGCATGTCACGGCGGAAAATGTACAAGCCAATATGCTTGAAATACGTGTGCTGCTGCAGCCACTCGGTATCGGTTTGCGCGCCGCGACAGAAGGGGATCGCGGAGCGCGAGAAATAGAGCGCGGTGAGGTCTTGCGCCAGCGCGACTTTGACGATGTTGGGATTGCGCAAATCGGCGGCGTCGCGAATTGGGCGAACGAGTGTCCCAACTTGCGCTGCCGGATTATCGAGCAGAATTTTGACTCCGAGGTCGATGGCGGCCGGCTCGATGAGCGGCTCGTCGCCTTGAATGTTGACGATGATTTCAGCGTCGCTCTTGGCGGCGACTTCGGCGATGCGGTCGCTGCCGCTGGGGTGATCGGGCCGGGTCATGACAACGCGGCCACCGAATTTTTTCACGGCCTCAAAGATGCTTTGATCGTCGGTGGCGACGATGACTTCGTTCAGCAATTCAGCTTGCGCGGCGCGTTCGTAAACCCATTGCACCATCGGTTTTCCCGCCAGCAGCGCCAGCGGTTTGCCGGGAAATCGTGTGGAGCCGTAGCGAGCAGGGATGATGCCCAGCACTTTCATTATTATTCAAATTTGTGAAGTTCGACTTGGGCAGCAGGATTTTGCTAAATTTGAAAAATTGCCATGCCCAAGTCGAACTTCGCTTAACGCTTAATTCACCCAATGACTTTCGGGACGCTGAAGTAGCCCATTTTCTGCGCCGGCGCGTTTTGCAGGGCTTCTTCGGTGGTGAGCCACGGCTCGGTTTTGTCGTCGCGAAAGACGTTGTGGAGATCGAGCACGTGTGAGGTCGGCGGCACCTCGTCAACATTCAGCTCTTTCAATTGCTCGACGTAACCGACGATGGCATCCAATTCTTTCGCGATCTTCGCCAGCTCCTCGTCGCTGAATGAAAGTTTCGCCAACGCCGCGACGTATTTGACTTCTTCGATGGTAATCGGCATAATTCTGATTCTCGTAACGGTTGTTTTCAATAAACAATAACTAATATAAGCAGATGTTGCTGTCTTTGTCAAGATTTAATCTGAAGCAAATGGCATAAAATTTGTTGCCGAACACCTTATTTGAGTTCATCGATTTCGACATCTATTCCCCACCAGGCAACGAGGCGTCCCACGTCGTTGCGCAGCGGCGCTACACGGAACAGGAACCAGCGATACTCGCCATCGAAACGCCGCATGCGCTCCAGACGAATCCGGGAATGGTGTCGATGACCAGTCGAAGCTCGTCTTCGGCTATGACCGACTGCTGGCCGGCTTTATCGTTGTGGGGTAGTTCCCATAATGACCTTAATGACCTTTCCAAAGCAGCAGCTTTCTTACCTAATTGCTGTACAACTCCGCCAACAACAAGTCTGCAACCAACTGGTTCCCCTTCTCGTTCAGGTGTACCTTGTCTGTGGTCAGAATACCGCTCGCGCTGTTCGTCGAATTGTTCTTGAGATTATACTCCAAAAATGCCTTGCGCAGATCGCACAGGGAGCAGCGATACTGCTCGGCCAAGTTCCGGATGATTTGTGAGTACAAATTCAAATCCCCGTCTTGCTGATTGGAGTTGTCGGTGCGCTCACCGATTACCGCCGGTGTGCAGAGAATCAGTTTGATATTATTTTCCTGCAGCTTCTTGATGATGGCCGCATAGAACTTTTCAAACTTGTCGGCGTCGGTGCCCGTGCCCAGTACTGTTTTATGCCACACATCATTCACCCCGACATAAATCACCACCACATCAGGAATTTTGCTGAGGACGTCCTCTTCCAATCGCAAATACAGGTCATACACTTTGTTGCCGCTAATGCCGGCGCCAATCAACTCGTATTGGCCGGCAACTCCCTTCTTCTCAAGTGCTTCTTTTATCTTCGTGATATAGCCGCCGGGCTTGACGCCCAATTCCGTGATGGAATCGCCAAAGAAAATAACGCGCGCGGGCTTGGGCTGGCTCACGGCAACCGTTGTCAGCATGATAAAAATGTTGAGCAGTATTGGAAATGTTTTTTTCATGGTGCGTTGGGATTATCGGGTTCAAACCACTGCTTCGGCCGTTTCTTTTTTGACCGCGGTAGCTTCCGGCATTTTGGAAATCGGCGGTTTGATGAATGAAGCGTGCAAATTGACGGTCACCCGCAAAGCGCGCAAGCCGTGGACGCCCTGCAAATCTTCAAGCTCTAATTCCTCGACTTCTTCCTGCAAATATCCCGACGATTGCAGATAATCGATGTATTCGCGATATTCCGCAGCTTCTCGGGCTTGCGAATATACGATGGAGATTTTTCGCGGCTGCGTGAGGCGCTCTTGGGTGCCTTTGACGATCGCCTTGTCGATGCGCTTTTTCATGATCTCGTAGCGCACATTATATGTGCCGTCGACGTCAAATTTTTTCTCGTCGTAACGAAAGCGGATCGACAGCGGCATATTTTGCACCAGAACGAGGTGCGCCAGCTCCAGCGGAATTTTGAGCTGCGGCTTCAGCTTCTCGGCCTGCCGCGCCACGCCGCACAAGAGCATCAATTGCCACAGGCGAATGTTTTTGAGATAGAGCGGATCGAAGCGCCCGTCTTCCACCAGCGAGGCGCCGATGTAAACGCCGTGCTCGACGCCGTCGCTTTTGTATTTCTCGAAATAATGCGGGAACATGGCCTGGGCCCGCTCTTGCTCGGTATCGATGACATGACAAATCATTTCATTGAGCGCGGCGACGCTCTCTTCGTAATCCTTGCGCTTGCGATAAACCAGGCCGACGAGAGGATTCAATTCGCTTTGATAGAAGCCGATTTTTTGCGCCACCGTTTCGCCAAACGTTTGCAGATGACCGAAGTGCGGCTCGACTTCCCAGCGCAAAAATTCGAGCGTGCTCACTTCGTCGCCGGAAGCGAGGCCCTGTTCGATTTTGTGCAATTGCTGGCCGATGCGATGACTGAGCTGGGAAAGATAAGGCAAAGGTTTTTGGCCATGCGCCAACAGGATGATCTCGCGCGCCATCTGCAACTGATCGATCAAGTCGTCGCGGATCGCGTTGTTGCGAATCGTCGACGAGCCGCGAATATCCGACAGGCCGTAAAGCGGATAAACCTCTTTGAAGACGATCGGCTCCATACCGGCGGCAACGCCTTCATTGTGGTCGCGCAAATATTTCAGCGCGGCCTGGCGAAAACGCCATTCCACCGCCGGATGAATGGCGGTGCATTGCGCCTTGATGACGGCCTCGATGCGGTCGTTCAGCTCGTCCAAGCTGCGCTTGACCGCGATGGAAAACAGCGCCAGCACCTCCCTCAGCTTGAAGGCTTTGAGAGCGTTGAGATCGCCCGCATGCGGCGAGCCGAGCTCGAGCAGGCCCATCAAACGGTTCTCATAATAAAGCGGTGCAATAAAAATGCTCTTGATGCCCTGCTTGAGAATTTCCTGCTCGACCGGAGTCGGCGCAGGATATCGCGCCAGATCGTCGATCACCACCAGCTCGTGATGTTTGATGGCATGCTCGTAGGCCGAGCCGGCAAAATTGGCGCAGGAGTGGCGGCAGGTCTCGTTCAGAATGAAGCTCTGGCCGATTTTTTGGCCGTGCGCCAGCAGCAAGTTTTGCGCGCCGGGAATGCCGGCCAGCCCCAGCATGAGATGCGGGCGCTTGAGCAAGACGCGCAGCTTGTTTTGCAGTCCCTGAAATTTTGCGGCGGAAGTGAGCGCGTCTTTTTCCAGCAAATCATTTTTGAGCGCGGAGAGCACGTGCTCGTGCGTCACCTCCAGCGCATTGAAAACCACAAATCCGTGAAATTCAAAAAGCGCCGGCGGCAGGAGCTGAAACCAGACCTCCAGTTTGGTGGGATTGGCCAGAAGCAGCCGAATGTCATCCGGCGTCAATGCCGGCAGCACACCGGCGCATTTGATTTCGACAAAGCGGAGGTCGATGCTGATTTTAAAATGCCGATCCAAGCCGGTTTGCGGATCGGGGCCAGTAAAAATAATCGGGGAATCGAACTCGAGATCGACGTTGTAGAAACGTTTGAGAATGTGCGCATAAGCATTCAAAGTCAAAGTGAAACGATGCTGCTCCGGGCTCGTCTGCAAGCCTTGATAAATATCGCCGCGCAGCAGCGGCGCCAGGCTTTTAAAGCCGGGTGTGGCAAAAAAAGGTTGAAATTGAAAAGGCACGGTGGCGGCGCCGAGAAACTCGTCCGCATACGCTGAGGGAAAAACCGCGCTCATGAGTTGTTCGACCAACTGCGCATGCCTGGCAATGACGCCGGGGTCGCCGATGGGTTCGGCCAATTCCGGAGCGTTTTTGAGCGCTGCATTTATTTTCCTGGCGAGAGCGGCGCGATGGGGATTCTCATCCGTTTCGCGCTGCCGCCATAATTCGAGCAGGAGCTCGAGGCTCGGCACACTTTTAAAAACGAAATCCGATGAAACGATATCCTCAAAAGCGCCATTGTCGGAAAATGTGATATGGCCGTTATGATCTGAATAGCTGTCATTCATGCTTGGTGCTCCACTTTAAATGCGAAAGACAATGCCGCCAACCGGATTTACATTTTGTACTATTCACCGTCGGGGCGCTTTTATGAAAGAATGACGGTTTTTGTACAAGCGGCACAAATCTCACAAGGCAATTTCCATCTTTTCACGCGCCAAAACGCAATGGGGAAACCGGCGCTGGCATTCCTGCTCCATTCGGCGCAGGAACGCATCGTCGTGATCCGGGTCGTGGTGCGTGATCGCCAACATTTTTACGCCGGCCATCTCAGCCACCTGCAGCGCTTGCTCGTAGCTGCTGTGTCCCCAGCCTCGCCGGCTTTTCAGCTCTTCGTTGGTGTATTGCGCTTCGTGGATCAACAAATCCGCGCCTTGGGAAAGCTTGACGACGTTGGGATCGATTTTATCGCCATGCTCGATATCCGTGCAAATGACCAGAACTTTTCCCTGCCGTTCCACGCGAAAGCCGTACGCGCCGCCGGGATGGTTGTGCCGGTTGGCGGTGACTTTGGTGAACGTGCCCTCATCGCCATAAAAATATTCGCTGGCCTTGTCAACGCGCATAAACTCAAAATGGGCGCCCATACTATCCAATTGCACCGGAAAATACTCCGCCTGCATTTGGGTGGCAAAAATTCCCCGCAGATTCGTGACCTTTCGGCCTTTGCCCAGCGCGAGAATATTGATTTTTTGGCCGGGATCGAACGCCGGCGCAAAGAACGGAAAACCCTGAATATGATCCCAATGAAAGTGCGTGAAAGCGATGAAAATTTCATCCTGCTGATGGCCGGCGGCGACAAGAGCTTTGCCCAAATCTCTGATCCCGGTTCCGGCGTCAATGATCGTTATCCGCCCTGTGTCCGGAAAGCTGATTTGGAAACACGTCGTGTTCCCGCCAAATTCCTGAAATTCGGGATTACAAACCGGAATAGAGCCGCGAGTTCCGTAAAATTTGACTTTCATGCGCCTCTACCTTCAAAGATAAAAAAATCTTTGCCACTAATCAAGCCTAGCGCGTCGCGGCAAGCGCCACCATTATCTTACGCACAAATTCTATCTCATCCTGATTGACGGTGTGATCCATATTCGGATACAGGCGCATCGTGACGTTGCCACCCAGTGCTTTGAGCGTATCGGCAGTGTGTTGCACGCGCTGTTGGGGAATATGAAAATCCACCTCGCTGCAGCCGAGGAATATTGGCGTACCAGCGAAATCACCTTTGTCTTGGCGCGGCTCGTCGTCCGCGCCGATCAAGCCGCCGCTCAAGCCAACGATGCCGCCGTAGCGTTGCGCATTTCGCGCGGCATATTCCAGCGCCAAGCACGCGCCTTGCGAGAAACCTAAAATGATGAGGCGCTCGTGCGGTATACCGGCGGCACCCACTTTGGCGACAATCTGATCGACGGCCGCCAATGCGGATGATAGCCACGGCTCATTGCTCGCAGTCGGCGCGAGGAATCGGTTGGGGTACCACGTCCCTCCTGCCGCCTGCGGCGCGAGATAAGCGAAGCCGGGTCGATCAAATTCGTCCGCCAACGTCAAAATGCTTTCGGCGGAAGCGCCGCGCCCGTGGACCATCACCATTGCGGCACGAGCGCGATCGAACGGCTCACCGGTTGTCAAAATTGGTTGTCCTTGATGGGGGCCTTTGATCGTTTTTTCCATTTCGTTGCGGTTCTTCGTTCGTTATAAAATTTTTGAATGTCCTTCAGGATGAATCTTTTTGCTATTCAAGAAAAGTGCTGGAAACAAAAAGGATTCCTCCGGAATGACATTTTCTTATTTTGATTGGATTGTTTGCGGTGCATGCCATTCAGGAACGGTGATTGGCTTGAGAGTGCGCTCGATGGCGCTACGGTTGCTCTCAAGCCACGGCGGCAGTTTCAAATTTTGCCCCAACTCGACAACCGGCTCATCAATTGGAAAACCTGGTCCCATTGTCGCCAATTCCACAATGTGTCCGTCCGGATCGCGTGTGTAGATGCTCTTGAAATAAACGCGATCCATCATCGGCGAGACGGGCAACATCGCTCGCACCAACTTTTCGCGCCATTCGAGCTGCGTCTCTTCATCAGGAACGGCGAGCGCGAAGTGATGCGTTTGTCCGGCGCCCATGCGCATGCGGCGCGTCGTTTTGGGATCCTGCTGAAAATACGTGATGATCGTTCCTGGCTTGCCCTCGCCCACGCCCCAATACCAATGCGGCGTCTTGGGTTGATCGAAATCAGAAGTCATCTTGAGGCGCCGCAAGCCGAGCAGCTCACTCAAAAATGCGTGTGTCCGCTCGATATCAGAGCTGATCGCCGAGATGTGGTGCATGCCGTGCTTCAACGCCATCTCGCTGGTGATCTCCGGCACCGGCTCCGGCCACGTCTCAGCCTCGATGCGCGCTTTGTCGCGGTTGGAAATTTTCATCGCTTCCGGCGGCTCGCGATATTCCGTGCCGAGGTTGCCGGTGCTCTCATCAATCGCCCACCCTGGCCCGGCGGTGGCGATTTCGAGTAGTTCATCGTCGGGATCGCGAAAGTAAATCGATTTGAAATAGTTTCGATTCAGCGGGCCATTGACGCGAATGCCGAGATCCGTCAATCGGCGTTTCCATTTTAATAAAGCTTTTTCATCCGGCACCGTCAGCGCGAAGTGATGCGTGCCGCCAATGCCCGTCGCGCCTTTCGGTGCGCCAGGCCATTCAAAGAATGTAACGGCAGTGCCGGGCCGGCCTGTTTCATCGCCAAAGTAAAGATGATAGCTGCCGGGGTCGTCGAAATTCACCGTCTTCTTCACAAACCGCAAGCCGAGCGCTCGCGTGTAAAAATCCACCGTCCGTTGTGCGTCGGAACAGACGAGGGTGATGTGGTGCAAGCCTTGAATGGACATAATACGCTCCATCATTATTTTGCTATTCTGCTCATTACTGTATCTCCAACACGAGATATTTTTAAAAATTAATCATTCATACGATACGGCTTTCTGATCAAAAAAACAAGCCAATAGATATAAGGAATATCCAAAAGGCTTTCACACAGTCTTAACGCTCGACAAGGCTCCACCATTCCCTGAACAAAATTCTTGTAGCAAAAAAGCGAAATTTGGTTATATTTATTATCAGAGCCGTTCGGACAATTGTATTTTTGCCTCGACGTGATGATGTCAAGACCAGAAGCCGCTATGAAATTCATTGGCTTGGTACTCCTGTTTTTTTCGCTCCTGCCGATAACCCTCGGGCATAGCCTGCTTGCTCAAGGGCAACTCCGGGCGGAATTAATCAATTTCCCCTCAACAAGCTTGCAGGAAAAATCATGGCAGGCCGAACGAAGCATCAAATTTGACCGCTTCACGATGGCGGATGGGTTCTCTCAAAGCGTACAAACACCGTACAACTGCCACATGACGCATCACCCAAATTGCAAAGAAGCATGCTGACTCCAATCATCTTTCGTCGCCGAGAGCTAATATGGCTTGCTCTCGTGCTGATTTTGTTTTCGCACCCAACTCTTCGCGCTCAGCATGAGAAGGTCGCCTTCAAGCACCTCAGCATCGACGACGGTCTCTCGCAAAACGCTGTGTTTGCCATTTTGCAGGATCGCCAGGGCTTTATGTGGTTCGGCACCAAGGATGGCCTTAACCGCTACGAAGGGTATTCGTTCATCATCTATCAACATAATCCGTTCGACTCCACTTCCCTATCAGCCAATCACGTCACCGAGCTGTTCGAGGACAGCCGCGGCGACCTGTGGGTCGGCACCCTCGACGGCGGGCTAAATCGCTTGATTCGGGAAACCGAGACGTTTCAGCGCTTCACGACGATGTCGGACTCCCCCTCTGAGGTTACGGCCATCACTGAAGATTCGGCGGGCAACATCTGGGTCGGCACCAGCGGCGACGGCCTTTTGCAGCTATCGAGGAAGGACCTCGATGCGCCCCGTAGTGACGGGGCAGATTTCATCCGATTTGTACACCAGCCCGGCATGCCCGGTACTCTGAGCCACAACAAGGTGAATGCGGTGCTGGTGGATGCCGGCGGAAATCTGTGGGTGGGAACGAACAGAGGCCTCGACAGATTGCGTGATCAGGGCGGAGCAGCAGCTTTTGAACATCATGTCATTTTCGTAAAAAATCCGCGCGCGCCGCTCTCCCCTCAAGACAGCAGCATCACGGCGCTTTATCAGGATAACAACGGCGTGTTGTGGCTGGGAACGACCAGCGGCATCGTCCGCTTCGATGCGAGCGACGGCAGCTTCATACATTATCCGCATCATTACGAAATCTATCGCTATGATTGGGGAACGATCCTGGCGATCATGCAAGACCGGTCGGGTCGGCTTTGGCTGGCCACGCCCGCCGAGTTGATGCGATTCGACCCCGAACGCCGGACCTACGATTATTTCAGACACGACCCGTTCGATCCGCACAGCCTCAGTTACAACTACATATCGAGCATCCATCGCGATCGCACCGATATCCTGTGGTTTGGCACCCTGGGATATGGCGTGAATGTTTATGATCCAAAGGCAAATCGATTTCCAACCTTGCGCCGGGCCAGAGATGCTGCGTCTCGCATAGCCGGCTTCAGCGTCCGTTCCATACTTGAAGATCGGAGCGGCGACGTTTGGGTCGGCGCAGAGGTTTTGTACCGCTGGGATCGCAAAACAGGGAAACTCGAAAGTTTCGAAACCACCTCCGAGCGACCGGATGATTTCGGCAACACCGGCCCCTATTCCATGCTTCAAGCCTCCGGCGGCACACTCTGGTTTGCCACCATCGAAGGATTGTTTCGTTACACACTTCAAACCGAGGAGGTCAGGCAGTACAAGTACGATCCGGCGAACCCAGCCGGGTTGCCACAAAAAGAAGTGTTCGCAGTTTTGGAGGATCGAGCGGGAGATATCTGGATCGCCACCAAGAATTATCTCAGTAAACTTGTGGACGAGCAGCGTGGGCACTTTCGCCACGTTCAATACATGGACAGAGTGACCGATGAGCTGGCGCGGCCGCACATCTACCAGGACGAGAGCGGCCGGTTCTGGCTCGGCACCGGGGACGGGCTTTTGCAGTTCAACTTCGACACGCAATCATTCCGCACGTACCGCAATGATCCGAAACAGCCAATGAGTCTGAGCAACAATGTGATCAAATCCATCTGCCCGGATCCCGATGAGCCGGATCACATTCTCTGGCTGGGCACGGCCGGCGGCGGATTGAATCGCTTCGACATGATCACCGAAACCTTCCGGCACTTCACCGAAGCGGACGGCCTGCCCAACAACGTTGTTTACGGCATCCTGATGGACGACACCGGTGACCTGTGGCTGAGCACCAACAAAGGCTTGTCCCGCTTCAACCGCAAAACCGGGAGCTTCAGGAATTACGACGTCAGCGACGGCTTGCAGAGCAACGAATTCAACACCGGCGCCTTTTACAAGAGCCCGAGCGGCGAGATGTTCTTCGGCGGCATCGACGGGGTGAACTATTTTTATCCTGCGGACATCATCGACAATCCCCATCGTCCGCCCATCGTGATCACCGGCTTCAAAATTCTCAATCGTGCGATCTCGCATAAAGACAGCAATTCGGTGCTGCAGAAGCCCATCTCCGAAACCGAGGCCCTCACAGTCTCCCACCGCGATGACATTCTCACGTTTGAATTTGCCGCCCTCGACTTTTCAGCGCCCGAAAAGAATCGCTATGCCTATATGCTGGAAAATTTCAACGACGATTGGATTCACACGGGCGCGATTCGGACGGCAACCTACACCAATTTGCCGCCCGGAGAATACATCTTCCGCGTCAAAGGCTCCAACAACGACGGCGTGTGGAACGAAGAGGGCGCCGCGCTGCGCCTCGCCATCCTGCCGCCGTGGTGGCGCACCTGGTGGGCCTACACGCTTTACGGGCTGACCATCATCGGGCTGCTGTACGCGGTGCGACGTTATGAACTCAATCGCATCGACCTCAGGAACCGCCTGCACCTGGAGCAGGTGGCCGCGGAAAAACTGCGCGAGGTCGATCAAATGAAATCGCGCTTCTTTGCCAACATCTCGCACGAATTCCGCACGCCGCTCACGTTGATTCTGGGGCCGATGGACAGCTTGCTCGCGATGGTGGAAAACCAACAGGCCAGGCAGAGCCTGCAGATGATGCGCCGCAATGCCAATCGCCTCTTGCAATTGATCAATCAATTGCTCGATCTCTCCAAGCTGGAATCAGGCAGAATGCAATTGCAGGCGGTTTGCAAAGATGTGATTCCGGTGCTCAGGGGAATCGTTATGACTTTTCAGTCCATGGCCGAACGCAAGGAAATCGCCCTGCTCTTCCACAGCGAAATCGAACCCCTCGAGCTTTACTTCGATCACGAAAAATTCGAGAAGATTTTTTTCAACCTGCTCTCGAACGCCTTCAAGTTTACGCGCGCTGGAATTGGCGGGAAGGTTTCGGTGACGGTCGAGCGAACGAGCGGGAGAGAGGGCGAGAGGGAGAGTGGGAGACAAGGAGAGCGGGAGAAAATGCATTCTTTGTCACCCACTCACCCTCTCTCCCCATCTCCCACTCAGTATGTTCAACTCACAGTCAAAGACACCGGCATCGGCATTCCCAAAGACAAGCTGCCCTTTGTTTTCGACCGCTTCTATCAAGCCGAAACCGGCAGCACCCGTGAATTCGAAGGCACAGGCATCGGGCTGTCGTTGGTGAAAGAGCTGGTCGAGCTGCATCATGGCACGATTGAGATCAACAGCCAGGAAGGCTGGGGCACGGAAGCGATTGTGCGACTGCCGCTGGGCCGGGCGCATTTGAAAGATGACGAGATCGTTGAAGCCAGTGAGCAGTTATCAGTAATCAGTGAATCGAGGATCGAAGATCGAAAATCGAAAATCGAGGATCGAGGATCAAGGATCGAGGATCGAGCGACCAGCGACCAGCAACAAGCAACCAGTGACCGGGAAATCGTTCTCGTTGTGGAGGACAATACCGACATGCGGAGCTATATCCGCCAATATCTTGAAGAGGCCTACCAAGTCGTCGAAGCCCAAAACGGTCGGGAAGGTGTGGAGAAGGCGACTGAAACGATCCCAGACTTGGTCATCAGCGACGTGATGATGCCGGAGATGGACGGCTACGCTCTGTGCCGCGCTCTGAAAACCGACGAGAAAACCTGCCACATTCCGGTCATCCTGCTCACCGCCAAAGCAGCCCGCGACGAGAAGTTGGAAGGCCTCGAAACCGGCGCGGACGATTATCTCGTCAAGCCATTTGATGCGAAAGAACTGCTGGTTCGTGTCAAGAATTTGATTCAGCTTCGGCAAAAACTGCGGGAGAAATTCAGCTCGGCAAGGTTGCAAGAGCAAATGCCGAGCATCGAGAATAAGCTCGATCAGGCCTTTTTGCAGCGGGTACAGAAGGTCGTCGAAGAAAACATGGAAAATGAGGATTTTGGCGTGGAGGAGCTGGCGGTGAAGCTCAAGCTCAGCCGAACGCAACTGCACCGGAAGATCAGCGCGCTTACCAACCAACCGGCCTCGCTCTTCATCCGTTCGGTGCGGCTGCACCACGCCAGAAAAATGCTGGAGCACGATGGAAACCTCATCAACGAAGTGGCTTACCGCGTCGGGTTCAGCAGCCATGCGTACTTTACCAAGTGTTTTCATGAGGAGTTCGGGTGTACGCCGAAGGAATTTGTAAAGGCCAGGCGTGACGTATAAATTTAGTTAATAAATTCCCCCCAAATCCCACACACGTAACTAAACTCTCCGTATCTATTCTCAGCGTTCACCCCGAAAGTGGGGTTCGTTCTGCAAATAATTTTGCCTTTTGAATAAAGGCCTGACACTTTAAAAAGCCTCCCTCGCAGCCCGGTTCCCCTCAATCTAAGCTCAAAATGCAACCTGGTTGATAGTCCTGCAACCTGAATGATAGTTTTTCTGCTTGCCAGCCAACCGATGGCACGAGATTGAAAGCTTTTTGGAACGTGGTTGATATGTCCTGCCGATCATCTTTTCGTATCTTGTTCTCGTGAATTCGGCGAAGTGACGACATCATGAGCCGTTCAATTGAGAAACCCTGCAATGGCGACGAGATCGGACAAAATGAGCGGTACTTACATCGATTGCGGCAAGATCCGGTTGGCAAACGGAAAAATCGTGGAGTGGCACGATCCGAGCCCTCGTCTCCCTTATGGCACGAAGACCGAGGTGACGATCACTTGTGAGGAACGTGATTATTTGAATGGCACGGACGGAATCGTCTGGGCCACTTATGACCGCCATCAGGCGGTAACCATTCGCGACGCGCTGCTGGTTCAGAAGATCTCCTGCGATCTTCGGGAAGAGCACTTGGAAGGATTGCGCCTGTACCTGCTCCACATTCCTCACGCCCATGAAGTGGAAGCGGCCATGGATTTCATCTGGCGGGATGATGCAGGTCTCAGATTGCAGCCGGACTGGTGGTACCCAGCCGGTGCCGAGAACGAAAGCTTTCAGAGATGGGTAACCGGGATTTAAAGGGAGTGACAGAACATTGGATTATTGGAATGCTGGAGTGTTGGATTGCTGGATTGTTGGATCGTTGGAGTGTTGGGGAAATGGATTGCTGCTTCAAATACATGCAGTATTCCAATACTCCAAAACTCCAAAACCCCATTACCCCATTACTCCAGTACTCCATCAAGCCACCAATCCAGTAATCTTCTTCGATTTCAAACCATTATCAAAAGGAGGTTCTTATGAAGGTTAGACATTTTCTTATCGCCGTGTCAATGACGCTGGCCATTGCCACCGTCGCTCTCAGCTTTACTGGTGAGCCGCAAAACAATGGCAAAGCGCCCAACATCGAAGGCACCTACAAGCTTATCTCGCGGCAATTGCCGGATGGCAAGATGCAAACAGCGCCGGAGGTCATCGGGCTTCTCACGTATACGAAGACCCACAGGAACTTCAACGTGATCTGGAAGGATGCCAACGGCAAATTCTTCTCGTACTCGCTGGTGTCGACTTACAAGCTGACCGCTGCCGAGTACACTGAAACTGTTGTTTTCAGCGTGCTGAACGATCAAATCAGCGGCAAGCAGATCAGTTACGATCTGTCGGGCCAGACTCGTACCGTGCCGGTGGCCGTGAAAGACGGCAAGCTCGAATTCAAAATGCCGTTCGATCCACCCTCGATCGTCTTCGATGAGAACTGGATCACAGCAAAAGCCGAGGGCTTGTTCACGGATTATTGGGAAAGGGTGGATTAGGCCGCAGCAACCATCCGGAAGGGAAGTCGGATTTTGATGACTGACGGTGTGAGGCTTGAAGGCGTGACCGCGAGAGAACTGGTTGGCCCAGATTCGGTGGTTGTTGGCATTAATTAGACTCATTCAACTCATCCTTTATTCGAGAGGAGATTCACATGTTTACCACCAAGATCATTTCCGGTTTTTGTTTGGTTATCGTCGTCCTGTGCGCCTCGACAGCGAGCCTTGCTGCCGGTGACGACGAAAATAACACAGCAACAATGAAGCGTTTTTATGAGGAAGTGGTGAATAAGGGCAATCTAAAGCTCATCGACGAACTGGTTGCTGCAGAGTTTGTCGAACACGAAGAACTTCCAGGCTTGAAGCCAGGACGGGAGGGCCTCAAGGAATTTTTTTCGATGTTTCGAGCCGCCTTTCCCGATTTGCATTTTCAGGTCAACGACTTGATTGCCAAAGGCGACAAGGTTTGGGCCTACATCACCATCCATGGCACTCACAAAGGCCAGTTTATGGATATGGCCGCAACCGGCAAAAAAATCGAAATCAAAGGCTTCGACATTATTCGCCTGGTCAACGGCAAGGCCGTCGAACATTGGGGTCTTACGGATACCATGACGATGATGCAGCAACTCGGCGCTATTCCGATGCCGGGTCAGGAACATCCGAAGCAATAAGTTCTTTCTCTATCATACTGAGATCTTTTGGCCTCTTGCCACGGCATTCTGGTTATTGGGGGTTTGGGGTCTTGTCAAATCTAACTAGGCTGACATTTATCATAAAGGGGAAAGGCTCGTGTGATTTATCATCACGACGACGATGGCATCACAAAGAAGCGGGGAGTGGGGGGAAACGGGGACGCGGAGAATCGGTGAGACTCCGTTTCACCCATTCCCCGATTCACCGTTTCCGAGATCTTTAGCGATTCACCAAATCAATTCACTAACTGCATTACAGGAGGAAGTATCATGAAACGTTCCATGCCATTCTTCACCGCCGGAATCATCGCAATATCTTTGCTATTAACATCCGGCGCATTTGCGCAAGACGCCGCCAAAGTCGATCCCAA
This sequence comes from Candidatus Zhuqueibacterota bacterium, assembly GCA_022616415.1. Classification (GTDB taxonomy): domain Bacteria; phylum Zhuqueibacterota; class Zhuqueibacteria; order Zhuqueibacterales; family Zhuqueibacteraceae; genus Zhuqueibacter. The sequence goes on from JAKEEU010000218.1 coordinate 73,029, forward strand.
GCACTACAAGGTGGAATTCGAAAACGACCAGGTGCGGATCTTGCGCATCAGTTACGGCCCCGGCGAAAAATCGGTGATGCACGCGCACCCTGAAGGCGTGGTGGTGTATTTAACCGATGCGCAGGCTAAATTCACTTTTCCGGATGGAAAGACTGGGGACGCCAGCGGAAAAACCGGGCTGACCCTCTGGGTACCAGCCGCGAAACACCACCCGGAAAATACCGGTGACCAACCTTTTGAGGTCATTCAGGTGGAGATGAAGAGCAAAACCAAAGGCATAAAGGACGCCGCCGCGCACAAGGCCAACGAGGTAAAGGACGCCACCAAACTCGATCCCAAGCACTACAAAGTGGAGCTCGAGAACGACCAAGTGCGGGTGCTGCGAATTAGTTATGGCCCGCATGAGAAAGCTGTGATGCACGAGCATCCTGCCAGCGTGGCCGTTTTCCTAACCGATGGCAAGGGGAAATTTACTTATCCAGACGGAAAAACCGAGGAGATCAGTTGGAAAGCTGGACAAACACTGTGGCTGCCTGCGGTCAAACACCTGCCAGAAAATCTAACCGATAAACCTTTTGAGCTTATTCAGGTGGAGTTGAAAGTCAAAGAAACGAAGACCGAGAAAAAATAAGCCAAGAAGTTCGGTATTTGATTGCAGGTCGCAAATCGAATTTATTAGCGCGTTGCTTAATTTAAGGGTAGTGAGAAAAAGCGATGCGAATATAATTTCGGTGGTGAATCCGAAGCGAGGGCCTAACATTTCGTGCACCGGTCTGCGGGGCAGAGGCATGAATTTCATGAATCGGTAACTTCAACTTTCGTCCTTCGATCAACGTTTGTCTCGCCCCGCAGCCGGTGACGATTGTGATAAAATTTATCTCTTGACTTGGAATGGACCAACCCAGAGGCAGCAGGCAGAAAACCTCATCAAGGCTGCAAAGCAAGCGGGAAATCCGCACCTTGTCAGGCATTCGATGTGGGGTTCGGAGAAGAACCGTATCGTTAGGCCGCTCGGCACAATTACGCCAGTCAACAAGTTTACCGCTATGCTCGTCACGTTCCCTGACACTCGCGTGATAGTGGGCGTGGGGGAGAAAGGAGTTGTGTCTATAAGCCAAAAGACCTGAACTATGTCCATCTCTGTTACTGTCAACCATTGGTGCGATTCGCAACGAATCGCACCCTATTCACACGAAGGAGAATAAACTATGTCAACAGAAGAAAATAAGACCATAGCCCGCCGTTTCCGTGAAACGATGGACAAAAGCAAAGGGGCGGGACTGGAGGAGTTCGTTGCTCCCCAGGTAGTCATGCACTTTCCAGGGAGTCCTCCCCTAAATCGCGAGCAAGTACAAGGATTGGTTGGCGTATTCTATTCGGCTTTCACTGATCTCTACCACATTATTGAAGATCAGATTGCCGAGGGGGACAAGGTAGTGAACCGCATCACCCTCCGAGGTACGCACAAAGGTGATTTTCAGGGCATCCCCCCGACCGGCAAAGAGGTCGCATTTCCGGCAATTGTTATTGACCGCTTCGAGGGGGGCAAAATTGTGGAACACTGGTCCAGCCCCGATATGATGGGATTGATGCAGCAGCTTGGCGTTGTTCCCGCGCCGGGGCAGGGCGGAAGTTAAGCGTTCAATAGCTGTTACTGCGTACCCGTATATGACCGGCCAAAACTTGCCTGCCACCATGCATTAGCATAGTGGCAGGCTGAACCTTTATGTTGTAAATAGACATCACCTTCTAGGCAAAAAGCGGCCTAACAACGGCGTCAACCCGACTTGACTACCACGCTTTTTAATGAAGGCATCTTGCTGGCAAAATCACTTTTTATTGTTGCGTTCTACGCCTGCCCGTCAAGCGGGTTACGCCGGAGGTTAAGCAGGGGAAGAGTTATATCCTTACGGGCCCCGAGGCCATTTCGATGCACGATGTGGCCAGCACATTTTCAAAAGTGCTGGGCAAGAATGTCAAATACGTAAGTGTGCCTGGCGAGGCAGCGCTTGCCTCCATGACAAGCATGGGCTTTCCGGAGTGGATTGCCAGGGGTTACGGCGAGCTCATGGAAGGATTTAGCGAGGGTTTTGCCAACCGCACCACCGATAACGTTGCGAAGCTCACAGGCCATCCGGCCCGGTCTTTTGAGCAGTTCGCCCGCGAATTTGCTCAAGTTTTTGGCGGTAGGAAGTAGCTCAATGTCACCAACTTTTTAACAAAGCAAAGACAGAAAAAAAGGAGAAAATATGTGCAAGATGATCGTAACATTGATGCTCGGAGTTTCTTGGGCGGCATTCATGGGATGTCAGAGCCAACAGAAGACTGCCGAGAATCCCGTTGAACGCGGCAAATACCTCGTCAGCATTTTGGGTTGCCACGATTGCCACACCCCGAAGGCGATGGATGCGGTGCTCGGGCCGGTACCGGATACGACCCGCCTGCTTTCCGGCAATCCGGAAAATTTTCCGTATCCGACCTGGACGCCGGCGGATTTGCAGCAACGCAATGCTATGGCGATGACAAATGCCCAGTTTACGGTTTGGGCCGGGCCTTGGGGCGTGAGCTTTACCATGAACCTCACGCCGGATATAGAAACGGGCCTCGGTGAATGGACTGAGGAGACGTTTATTCGAGCGATACGCACGGGCAAACATCAGGGCCAGCCCAATGGCCGTGATATTCTGCCGCCGATGCCATGGATTGTTTACAGAGACGCGACCGATGAAGATCTCAAAGCGATCTGGGCGTATTTGCGCAGTATTCCGCCAATCAAGAATCAAGTGCCATTGCCGATACCGCCCGGTTCGTCAACGAACGGGAGCAGCGAATGACGCGCGGGTTATACGTAATGATCGTTCCTGGCTTGCCCTCTCCCGCGCCCCAATACCAATGCGGCGTCTTGGGTTGATCGAAATCAGAAGTCATCTTGAGGCGCCGCAAGCCGAGCAGCTCGCCGAAGAATGCGTGCGTCCGCTCGACATCAGAGCTGATCGCCGAGATGTGGTGCATGCCGTGCTTCAAAGCCATGTCGTTGGTGATCTCCGGCACCGGCTCGGGCCACGTCTCAGCCTCGACGCGCGCTTTGTCGCGATTGGAAATTTTCATTCAAATGCAATCCGTCCTTTTAGCGCCGAGGCTGAAACCGTTTCGCCCGCCGCGATCAATGCGCGCGCTTCGTCGACTTTGCCCCAGACGTTCCACAACAACACGCCGCGCACGCGATTCTCGGCGAGATAATAGAGCACGCCGGTGTTGTATTTTTCCTTCCAATCCGCAAAGACTTCCAAGCGCGAATCCAGCTCGCCCACGGCTTCGTAGCCTATTTCAAAAAGATCGGAATAAAAAAATGGGGAATGCGTGAAGTTGACCTCCGCACCCGCCATCGACCGGCCGGCGGCTTTTCCCATTGTATTGGCGAGATCTTCGTGCTCGACGCGGCGACGCACACCAAAAGCTTGATCGAAGTAATTGGCAACATCACCGGCGGCAAAAATCTCGGGGTGGCTCGTACGCAAGGATTGATCGACGACGATGCCGTTATCAACCTTCAAACCTGCTGCAATGGCGAGATCGACATTTGGTGCGATGCCAATGCCGGCCACGACACCGTTCACTGAGAGGCGGCGATTGCTTTTGGTCAGCAATGTAAAATTCGTGCCAGAACCTTCCAGGCCAGTCACGGATTCTCCGGCGATCACTTCAACGCCTTTTTGGCGATAGTAATCGTTGAAAAACGCCACAATGTCCGCCGGGAAAAGGCGAGCGCAAATGCCGTTTTCAGGCATAATGATCGTCACTTTCTTGCCGTTCATGGCGAGCGCGGCAGCCACTTCGGAGCCGATAAAGCCGCCGCCGATGACGGCGAAGGCACCATGTTTTTCCGACAAGCCGTGCAAACGCTGATAATCTGCCAGCGTGCGGAAATAGATGATCGAATCTCCGCCGAACGGCAATCGCCGCGGGTTGCCGCCGGTTGCCAGCAAAAGCTTGTCATACGTGTGCGCAGCGCCGCGATCATCCGTAATTTGCTTTCCGGAAATATTTAAATCTTTCACCGTGCGCCCGAGATGAAAGTCAACGCCCGCGGGAGTTGGCCGCATAATTTTTTCGACGGTCTTCTTGCCGGTCCAAAGCGCCTTTGACAAGGGCGGGCGATCATAAGGCGGATTCGCCTCGGCGGTGATGACGCCGATGGCGCCGCCAGCATCGACTTCGCGAATGCCGCCGATTGCAGAAGCGGCGGTCATGCCGCCGCCGACGATCAAATATTTGTAATGAGCCATCGCATTACTCCTTTTGTAACAGTTCAGGCAACCGTCCGAACACTGAGAAGACAAAATCGTGCGGACCGGCAAGCCGTCGCCCACCCAATGCTGGGACGGGCTTTTATGGATTTTCTAAAATCGCCTCGGCATCGATCGTGATTTCCACAATATCGCCAACGACGAAGCCGCCTTTCTCTAATGGTGCGTTCCAACTGACGCCAAAATCATGGCGATTGATGCTGGTTTTCGCCACAAAACCGGCGCGCGTTTTTGGCCCTTTGTCCATGTTATCCTCCCACCATGGCGTTTGCCATTGTCCCAAATACGTGACATTCAGAGCGGCTTTCTTCGTGACCCCGCGAATGGTTAAATCGCCCTTAACGATATAATCATGATCGCCGATCAGCTCGACTTCATTGCCTTTGAAAGTAATCGTCGGATGCTTGTCAACGTCCAGAAAATCCGCGCTGTGCAGATGGGCGTCGCGCTGTGGCTCGTCAGTCCATAGTCCTTTGGTGTCGATAGTCACCTCAACCGAAGATTCGCGCGGGTTAGTTGGATCAAACATGAGTGTGCCGTGGACATTCTTGAAGTGCCCGCGAACATAAGTCACCATCATGTGCCGGCAGCAAAACTCTGCGGCGGTGTGCCCGGGCTCGAAAAACCATTTCGCCATCGTGAGCCTCCTTAGAAACTCGCCAGATTTTCAGACGAACTGAAATTCGTATTTTCTATCTGGCGATTATATATTTCTGTTTGAAACGCTGCTTCGCTCTTTGGAAGCGTTGCGAGGTTTCTTTCCACATAGAATCTCACTTCTCAATGCTCTATCCGTCCCATCCGGCCGTTTTGGTAATCAAGAATCGCTTGGCGGATTTCCTCTGGCGTGTTCATGACGAACGGCCCGTAGCTGACAACCGGTTCGTTAATCGGCTCGCCGTTCAACACGAGAATCGTTGCTTCCTCTTTCGCTTCGATGGTGATGTCCTCTCCCTGGCGGTCGAACAAAGCCAATTCCGCTTCGCCGACTTTCTCCGTGCCGTTCAATATGCTCTTTCCTCGTAAGCTCACCAGCGCCGTCGTGTAGCCGCTTGGCACGTTCAACTCCGTGCGGTGTCCCGCCTTCAACCGCACGTCCCAAAGATTGATCGGCGTAAAGGTTCGGGCCGGACCTTTGACTCTCTGAAAATTTCCGGCGATCACGCGCACCGCGCCGCTTTCGTTCGCGAGGTTGACAACGGGGATATCGCGATCGAGCAACGTCTGATAACCAGGCGACGCCATCTTGAATTGGGCTGGAAGATTCACCCAAAGCTGTACCATCTCAAACATGCCGCCGCGTTGAGCAAACTCACGAGCGTGCTTTTCTTCGTGCACGATGCCGGAGGCCGCGGTCATCCATTGCACGTCACCGGGGCCGATGCGGCCGCGGTTGCCCGTCGAGTCGCGGTGTTCTAATTCGCCCTGATAAACGATCGTCACTGTCTCAAAGCCGCGGTGCGGATGCTCATCCACGCCGAGCGCTTGTTGCGTCGGTGGAAATTCAACGGGACCGCCGTAGTCCAAAAGCAGAAATGGGCTGATCGCCTCGCCAAGACGCTGAGACGACAAAATCGTGCGGACCGGAAAGCCGTCGCCCACCCAGTGCTGGGACGGGCTTTTATAGATTTCGAGGATTTTTTTCATCGTTCTTAAAAAATGACTTTGGCGGTAACTTCTTCAGCAGAGGACGCCTAAAGGCGCAACTACAAACGAAAAAACCGTCCAAGCCGTTCGTAACGGCTCGGACGGTTGGCAGAGCAAAGTCATTGCGGTTTTCTAGAAACGGCCTCGACCGCCAAATTCACGTCGACTTCCTTGCTGACGACCAGGCCGCCGCTGTCAAGGGTTCGGTCCCATTTCACGCCATAGTCGAAGCGGTCTATGGTCAGCCCCGCTTCGATGCCGATGCGTTTGCCATTCGCATCCTCGATCTTGCCGAGAATCTTGAACGGCAGCTCAACCTGCTTGGTGACGCTGCGAATGGTCAAGTCGCCGATCGCGACGTAGCCGTCGCCTCTCTTTTCGATCTTCTTGCTGGCGAAGGTAATGACCGAATCCGTGGCGGCATTGAAAAAATCGTCGCTGCGCAGATGGTTGTCGCGCCGCTCGTTTTGCGTGTTGATGCTGGCGGTTTTGATCGTGACATTGACCGAGGATTTGCTGACGTCCTTTTCGTCGTAGAGAATAATGCCGGAGAACTCTTTGAAACCGCCGCTGACCTTGGCGATGACCATATGGCGCACGGTGAAGCCCATGTTGGAGTGAACGGGATCGATTTCATACTTTTCTTGGGCACCGCCGGTGGCGGCAAAAATCCCCAGAGCAAAAACCGCGGTGAAAAATCTGTTAAAACGCATAGTACCTCCTTGAAGAGTTGGGTTGAATTTAAATTGATCGCGCCTTCGAGCTGGCTCATGCCATGCAGCTCATCGGCGCATTGATTTATTGGCTGATCATCCTTTTCGACTCCTCGGCTCTGCCGAGTTTCTTCAGCAGCTCGATGAGCTGGCGCTTTTCTTTCGAGGTGAGCACGCCGGCGAACGCTTCGACGCGCGCGGCGAGCAGTGGAAAAATTTTGGTGATGAGCTTGCTGCCGTCTTCGGTCAGATGAATGAGAAACATGCGGCGGTCCTCGGCGTCCATCACGCGGCGCACCAGCCCTTTTTTCTCCAGCCGATCGACCACGCCGGTAACGTTGGCGCCGCTCATCAACAGCTTGCTGCCGATCTCGCACATTTTCATCGGGCCGAGATGGGCCAGCGCTTCGAGCACGCCAAACTGCGGCGAGGTCAGATCGAGGGATTTGAGGTGCTGCGCCTCGGCCTGGGCAAAGGAATTAAAACTGCGCGCCAGCACGACCCAAAGCTTCAGCGCCTCTTTCCGGCAAGCCGGGTAACCGTCGCGATCCAGCACCGCGTATTTCGTCAAACGTTCGCTCATAGCCATAGCAACAAAATCGAAGGGAAACTTATTCCAATGCTGACATTTTATATATAAAATATTCATAATCTAAATATCATTGTATAAAAAGTCAAGAGCTATTTTCTGCATTTGATAATGCCTCGGTAACGGGGTGGAGACGATGTCATTCCGGAGGAATGTTCTTTCAACCCAGCACCGTGCTTGCAATAAAAAAGAGGCTGCCAGCCCTGACCTGCGGCAGGGCAGGCATGACATTATTGATGGCGCACCAAAGTGATTGAGAGATTACAGTTTGCCGGCGACAAAACTTGACTTTTGGCATGAAGCTGTGTATCTTGAACTGAAAGCTTTTTTTCTCACCAAAATAAATTAAGGAGAAGAGTGGTGTCGCTGGCAGAAGAGTTGGTCATCGTTCACGCCGGAAATTCGATCGAAGCGGGTTTCGTCAAAAGCCTGTTGGAAGAATATGGCATTGCGGCGCGCTTGCGGGATGAGATGATGGGAACGATCGCACCGTGGTATGTGGCGCCGGGCGGCGTTGGCGCCGTCAAAGTCATTGTGGTCAGAAGCGATTATGAACGGGCCAAGGCCATCATCGCCGAATTTTTGGAAACAGACTGACTCGCCTCTCCTTGCGTGACTCGTGATGCGTAAATCGTAATCCCTTTGAAATTCCGGCTTTTTTGACCTATGGATTTCAACCCCCAATTGCTTCCTGCCGACTTGCTCGCACGGGCACGCACACTTTTTCCCCACATCGCACAAGGTAAAGTTTATCTCAATCACGCCGCCACCGCCCCCCTTTCCACGCGCGTGATCGATGCAATGGCAGCCCATCTGCAGGAGCGCTCCAGCGGGAGCATTGATAGTTACTGGACCGATTTGCCAAAGAAGGAAGAATGCCGGGCATTTGTGCAACGACTCATTAACGCCGAGTCACCGGAGCGGATTGCGTTTACGGCAAACACTTCGGACGCCATCAATGTCATTGCTTCCGGCGTGCCGTGGAAAACCGGCGATCGGGTTCTACTCAATAACATGGAATTTCCGGCGAACGTTTATCCTTATCTGCATCTGCGCCGGCTCGGCGTGGAAATAGATCATATCCGTTGCGCCAGCGGAAAAATATCGCCGGAAATGATCGAAGCAGCTCTCACTCCGCGGACCCGCATTGTCGCGTTAAGCGCGGTGCAATTCTTGAGCGGTTATCGCGCCGACATGGCTGCGATCGGCGAACTCTGCCGGCGGCGCGGCGTTTTCTTTGTGGTGGATGGCATCCAAGCAGTGGGAGCGATTCATATTGATGTGCAAGCGATGAAAATCGACGCACTCGCCGCCGGCTGCCAGAAATGGCAGATGGCGCCACACGGCACGGGGTTTTTGTATCTCACCGAAGCGCTGCAATCACGCCTGCAGCAGCAGTATCTCGGCTGGCTGGCGGTGCACGAGCCGTGGGATTTTTTCAATTTCAACCAGCCTCTCGCCGCCTCGGCACGCCGCTACGAAGGCGGCACGGTGAACTTTCCGGGAATCATGGGCATGCACGCGGCGCTCGCGACGCTGTTGGAATTTGGCATGAACAAAATTGAAAGCCACATTTTGGCCTTGACGCAAATCCTGACCGACGAGTTGCAAAAGCTTGACGGCGTCGAGCTTTTCTCGCCGGCTGCGCTGCACGAACGCGCCGGCATCGTGACGATCAAGCTGCCGCCGCAAATGGATGGCAATACTGTGCTGCAAAAAATCAGCGCGCGCATCATCACCATTTCGCTGCGGGACGGCAAATTGCGCTACTCGCCGCATTTCTACAATTCGCCGGAGGAAGTTCTCACCGCAGTTGAGGCCACGCGCGATTGCCTTAATAAAGCAAGCGCCTAAGTACACTTACGTGCCACGCTTCACGTTTTACGTTTCACGATCCATGCCAAAACTCCAACAAAAACTCACGCTCTTCGATCTGACGATGATCGCCATCGGCTCGACGATTGGCTCGGGGATTTTTCTCACGCCGTCTTCCATCGCCAACGCATTGCCCTCGCCGTTTTGGATCTTGCTGGTTTGGATCGTTGGCGGATTGATGGCATTGTCCGGCGCGCTGACGTTTGCCGAGCTTGGCGCGAGGATACCGGGCGCGGGCGGCGTATATGTTTATCTCCGCGATGCCTACGGCGGGCTCGCCGGCTTTCTTTATGGGTGGGCGTATTTTCTCGTCGTGAACACCGGCGGCATCGCCGCGCTCAGCGTAGCGTTTGCAACCTATTTCGGCTATTTTGTGCCGCTGAGTCCGGTAGGATTGAAAACCGTTGCGATTGCCGGATTGATTATCGTCACGATTATCAACGTGCTCGGCGTCAAAGCCGGCGGCGTATTTTCGGATGTGTTTACGATTCTCAAATTGGCCGGCATTGCCGGCCTCATTATTGTCGGCCTTGGTTGGGGATCAAGTGAGACGACTGATTTTGCCGCCCCGCTTGGCGATCTCTCAAATGGGCTCACGAGTGCGCTCGCAGTAGCGATGGTCGGCGTGCTGTGGTCGTATGGCGGTTGGCAGCATGCCTCATTTCTCGCCGGCGAGGCCAAGGAGGCCAAACGCGCGATTCCGCTCGCGATGATTTTCGGCGCGCTGGCGGTGACGGTGATTTACGTGCTTACGAATGTGGCGTATATGTTTTTGCTTTCGCCGCAGCAGATCGGCGCTTCCTCGGCGGTGGCCTCGGACGCCATTGCACGTATTCTCGGCCCGGATGGAGGAAAAGCCATTGCGTTGGCGATTTTTATTTCGACATTTGGGACGGCCGGCATTTATACGCTCTCGGCGCCGCGCATTTATTACGCCATGGCGAGCGACGGCGTGTTCTTTCGCAAAGTCGCCGAAGTGCATCCGCAATTTCACACGCCGGCCTATGCCATTCTCTTTCAAACCGTTTGGGCCGTCGTGCTGATTCTGTTTTGGGGCACGTTCGAGAATTTAATTTCGTACGTCGTGTTTACCGATTGGATTTTCTTTGCACTGGCGGCAGCGATTGTCTTTATTTTCCGTCGGCGTTCCGATGAAAGCTCCTACAAAACACTCGGCTATCCGCTCACCCCGCTCTTTTTTATCGCCACCTCGGTTTGGTTTATTGTGAACACGCTCGTGGAAAGGCCCGCGCAGGCTTGGGCGGGACTGGGCTTTCTGGCATTGGGCGTGCCGGTGTATTATTTTTGGGAAAAAAACAAAAAGAAGAGATGAGCATTGGCAAAGATGGCAACTTATCAGTGCTCTCGATTGCATCCACAGATTGGCGGATCTCCCGTTCCTTTTTCTATCTCAACCACTCATCCAGATGCTCCGCCACAAACGCGTCGTCATGAAGGTGGGGATAAGCCGCATACACGCGATCAATCTCTTGCATTTGTCCGGGCGATAAATCTTCATCGGGGTTCAACGTCCAACGCCCGGCCATCAATCCCTGCCGGCGCAGAACTTCGTGCAGGCCGGCGATGCAGCCAGCAAAATTGTGCTGCGGATCAAAAAATGCGGCGTTGGCGTCGGTAATCTGCTGTGCTCGCATGAGCAGCTCAGTTGGCGCCGGTTTATCGGCCTCGACGAGCGCATGAATTTCTTCCAACAATTCAACCGCCTTTCTCGTCCACACCGCCCAATGACCTAATAAACCGCCAACGATGCGCTGCGGTTCGGCATGGTCGTCATTTCCAAAACGAAACCGCGAGAGCAAATCAACAACGATGTTGTCGTCATTTCCGGTGTACAAAGCGATCTCTTCGGCGCGGCCTGACTCGGCCACCGCCCGGACGACATCGAGGGTTTGATACCGATTGAACGGCGAAATTTTAATGGCGCGCAGATTCTCGATCTCAGCCGCTTTACGCCAAAACGCGAAATCCAGCACCCTCCCTCCCACTGCCGGCTGCAAATAAAATCCCATGGTCGGGATGATCTCGGATACCGCGCGCAGATGCGCGACCAATTCGTCAGCGCTTGACTGACGTAGCGCGCCGAGATTGACGAGGCCAAGATAATAGCCGGTGTCGAAAGCAGATTGCGCTTCTTTGGCCGCCTGTGCAGTCGGGCCGACGATGCCGGCGATTTTAACGATGGGTTTGCCGGTTAGCGCGGCAAATTGGTCGATGGTTTCGGAAGCCAATGTTAAAACCGGCTGATAAAGGCCGAATTTCGGGTCGCGAATTTCGAATTGCGTGGTGTGAACTCCGACGGCGATGCCGCCGGCGCCAGCAGCGCAATAATATCGCGTCAACGCGCGTTGATGTTTTTCGTCTAATTTGCGGTTGCTATTCAGCGCCAAAGGATGAGCGGGAATCACCAATCCGCGCCGGAGTGTGGCGGTAATATGGGCTGAGGGCTGCGGTCTCATCATTTTATCAAAAATTCAAGCCGTTCCAGCGGCCTCTTTCGATTTGCAAGATCAGATCCGTCAGAAGATTTCTTGGAGATGAATTTCCAGCCCGGGCAAAAGCGGTGTTATCAGCGTTTGTGTTCTATCGAGCAGGACGTGAAAAACCAACTTTTTGCCTTTTCGGCGCCATACTTCTACCGTCTTTTTCTCTTCGCTCGCCATCCAATATTCCAGCACGCCAAATTTTGAATAAGTTTTGAGCTTGACGGTGCGGTCGCGCTTTTCCGTACCGGGGGAGAGCACCTCGATCACCAAGTCCGGCGCGCCCTGGATATTCTCACTGGTAAGAATGTCCATTTTTTGCTTTGAAAGAAAAACAACATCCGGTTGCAAAACGTTGATTTCCGAAAAAATTACATCGGTTGGGGCGGAATAAACTTTGCCAATCGGATTTTGACGGAGGAAATGCCAAATCGTGCCAAAGAAATTTCCAACCGTCGATTGATGATCTGTGGATGGTGCTGGTACCATATAAAGCTCCCCGTTGATAATTTCGTAGCGTTTCCCATTGTCGGGAAGATTTAAATAATCCTCGTAGGTGAAAACCTCGAGGCGCTTGGGAGTATCGACAAGTGCGATAGCCATGATGACACCTATGGAAAGAAAGCAAAACTCGTTTGCTCAAAATTAAAATCGTATTCCGGCTTCCAATCATCCCTTCTGAAAAATCTTTGCCAGCGGAATTTCCAGCTCCGGCAAAAGTGGCGTTGTCAGAGTTTGGGTTTTGTCGAGCAACGCATGAAAAACCAATTTTTTGCCCTTTCGCCGCCACACTTCAACCGTTGCCTTCTCGTCATTCGCCATCCAGTATTCCAATACGCCAAATTTGGAATAGGCTTTGAGCTTGATCGTGCGGTCGCGCTTTTCCGTGCCCGGAGAAAGCACCTCGATCACCAAATCCGGCGCGCCTTGAATATTTTCGCGGGTGAGAATGTCGAATTTTTCCTTCGAGACGAAAATCAGATCGGGTTGCAGAACGTCGATATCCGAAAAAATAATGTCGGTCGGCGCCAGATAAATTTTACCGATGGGATTGGCTTTTAGAAAAATGCCAATGGTGAGATGAAACTCTCCGATCGTGTCTTGATGACCAAGGGTCGGCGCTGGTACCATATAAAGCTCCCCGTTAATGATTTCGTAACGTTTCCCGTTATCGGGAAGATTTAAATAATCCTCGTAGGTGAAAACCTCGAGGCGTTTCGATGTATCTAAAATTGTGATGGCCATGATAACACCTATGAAAAAAATAACGGCAAAATTTCTATACCCTTCTGGAAATTTTATGACGCAATGTGTTATTTTAGAAATTCAAAATTTATTACTCGCAGGATCAGAACCGTCAAAAAATCAGAAAATAGGGCTAAAACAAGCCAGTTCATGCTATATAGCTGAAAAGATAAAATATTTACGCATCGCGTCAAAAATTGCTTGATTCTTATGACGCAGTGTGTTATATTCAACTAAATAGATTTTCTTGACGTAAAAGTTTACCACAAAAATTCATTAATGTCAAGCACGAAGTTAAATCGGTACAGTTCGCGACGATCACAACAGTTTTACCGGAAAATGCTTGCTTATTTTGAGCAATTTTTTATCTTTGAAACAATAACTCAATCACGCCATAAAAGACTCTTCCAGTGGAAAGGACGGGAATCATGCAACAAGTCGTCATCGTTGACGGTCTGCGCACGCCATACATCAAAGCAGGCACGTTGTTCAAAGACCTTACGGCTCAAGAGCTTGGCCGCATCGTCGTTCACGAATTATTGGAGCGCACTGGCATCGACCGCAATCTCATTGACGAGGTCGTGATCGGCAACATTGCACAACCGCCCGAGGCCACCAACATCGCGCGCGTCATCGCGCTCAAGAGCGGCATACCGCGCCACGTGCCCGGCGTGACGGTTTCCCGCAATTGCGCTTCCGGAATCGAGTCGATTGCGAACGCGCATCTCAAAATAGCCGCCGGCATGGCAGAGGTGATCGTCGCTGGCGGCGTCGAGTCGATGAGCAATATTCCCATCCTTTATCCCCACGAGTTCAGCGATGTGCTCGCGGAGGCGGCGAAAGCGAAAACGGTTCCGCAAAAAATCGGCGCCTTCACTAAAGTCAGGCCCAAACATCTCAAGCCGGTCATTGGCCTGCAAGTCGGTTTGACCGATCCGATCTGCGATCTCAATATGGGCGAAACCGCGGAAGTGCTCGCCAAGGAATTTGACATCAGTCGCGAGCAGCAAGACATTTTTGCGCTGATGAGCCACCAACGCGCCACGCAAGCCACCGACCTCGGCAAGCTGCGCGAGGAAATCGTTCCGGTCTTTCCCCCGCCGAAATATAACACCGTCGTTGATGAGGACAACGGCATCCGCAAAAACCAAACGCTCGAAGCGCTCGCCAAGCTGCGGCCGTATTTTGATCGCCATTTTGGCACCATCACGCCCGGCAACGCCAGCCAGATTACCGACGGCGCTGCGGCCGTTTTGATGATGTCCGCAGACAAAGCCAAAGCGCTCGGCTACGAACCGCTCGGCTACGTGCGCAGCTATGCCTTCGCCGGTTTGGATCCGGCGAGAATGGGACTCGGCCCCTCGCTCGCCACCCCTAAGGCATTGAAGCTGGCCGGCATTTCATTCAAAGATATTCAGCTCATCGAAATGAACGAAGCGTTTGCGGCGCAGGTGATTGCGAACGAGATGGTTTTCCGCGACACCAAGCTCTCGCAGAAATGGCTGGCCCGCGAAGAGCCGTTGGGTGAAATCAATCGCGACATTTTAAATGTCAATGGCGGAGCGGTTGCGCTCGGGCATCCCGTCGGTTCATCGGGCACGCGACTCGTTCTCACTCTGCTCAAAGAGATGAAGCGCCGCGATTTGAATTTGGGTTTGGCCACGTTGTGTGTCGGCGGCGGCCAAGGCGCCGCAATGGTCGTTGAGAGGTAGCGCAGACCGCTGGTCTGAAACAAATTTGGCTTAACAGAGAGGAGCTCCTGGCATGGAATCGACGCTATTAAAAGAGCCGATGACGGCGGAAGTTTTGCCAACTCAACAGCGAAACAAAGTCACCGTCGTGCCTATTGAAGCAATGCAAGAAGTCGAACATCTGACCGATGAAGTCGTGAAAGTTGAGGATGAAATGGAAGAAATTCGCTCGCAACATGAGCATGAGCCTGGTCCGGCATTTCGCCTGGAAATTGAAAGCAACATCGGCATGCTCATTTTTGATGTGCCCAATGAAAAAGTCAATATTCTCTCGACGCCGGTCATGCACGAGCTTGACCGCTGTCTCGACGAGATCAAAGGCCACGCGGATTTGAAGGCGCTGGTTTTTCTCAGCGGCAAAGAAGGCAATTTCATTGCCGGCGCCAGGATCGAGGAAATCGAGAACATCACCGGCCCGAAGGATGGAGCGGAGAAAGCCGGTCTTGGGCAAGGGGTTTTCAGCAAAATCGCGGCGTTGCCGTTTCCGGTGATCGCGGTGATTAATGGCGCTTGTGTCGGCGGCGGCCTCGAGTTGGCGCTGGCCTGCCATTTTCGCTTGGCGCATGATTCGGAGAAAACGCGCCTCGGTTTGCCGGAAGTCCGGCTGGGCATCATTCCCGGCTTCGGCGGCACGCAACGTTTGCCACGGCTCATCGGCATTCAGCGCGCGCTGGATTTTATTCTCACCGGCAAGCTCGTTGATGCCACGCGGGCATACAAAGCCGGCGTAGTTGATCGCGTCATTCCCAAAGAGTTTCCGCACCGCCGTCTGCGTCAAATCGGGCTGAATTTTGCGCAGGAGATTCAAAATCCGGAAGCGCGGCGGAAAATCGAACTGCGGCGCAATCGCGCCAATCCGCAAACTTTATTGTTCGAAAAAAATTTACTGGGGCGCAAAGTGCTGTTCGATCAGGCTCGCCGTCGCACACTCGCCGAAACCAAAGGGCATTATCCCGCGCCGGAGCTCGCGCTCGAAGCCGTCGAAAAGGGGTTTTCCAAAGAATTGGCGGAAGGCTTGAAAATTGAAGCCAATCTGCTCGGCAAAGCCATCGTCACCAACGTTTCCAAAAATCTCGTCAAAGTATTTTATCTCACCGAAATCGTCAAGAAAGATCCCGGCGTGGAAAATTATGCCGGCCCGATTCACGAGTTTCATAAAATCGGTGTGCTGGGCGCTGGCATCATGGGTGGTGGCATCGCGCAGCTCATGGCGCACAACGACTTGCCGGCGCGCATGAAAGACGTCAATCTCGCCGCGGTTGCCAAAGGCATGGAAGCCGCTGCCAAAGTCTTCGGCGAAGCGGTCAAGAAACGCCGCATGAAGCCGAAAGAGATGCAGAATAAAATGGCGCTCATCTCCGGCGCGACGGATTATTCCGGCTTCAAGAATGCCGATCTCGTTATCGAGGCCATCGTGGAAATAATCGACGTCAAAAAGAAAGTATTCGCCGAGATCGACGCCATCGTGCCATCCCACTGTATCCTCGCCAGCAACACCTCTTCGCTGCCGATAACTGAAATGGCGAAAGCGACGCAACGGCCCGGCAAATTCGCCGGCTTGCACTTTTTCAATCCAGTGCATCGCATGCCGCTGGTGGAAGTGATTCGCGGCGAGAGCACGAGCGACGAAACCATCGCGAGCCTCGTCGCTTTTGCCAAAAAAATTGGCAAGACGCCGATCGTCGTCAAAGACTCTCCCGGCTTTCTGGTGAATCGCATTCTCGGCGCTTACATGGCGGAGGCCGGACGGATGCTGAAAGAAGGCGCCACGATTGAACAGATCGACGAGGCGCTGCTGAAGTTCGGCATGCCAATGGGACCAATCAATCTTTTCGATGAAGTCGGTCTCGATGTGGCGGCGAAAGTTTCCCACATTCTCGAAAATGCTTTTGGCAGCCGCATGGCCGGCGAGGGCATGATGAACAAAATTGTCGAGACCGGACGCTTGGGAAAGAAAAACGGCAAAGGCTTCTACATTTACGAAGGCAAGGATAAAAAAATTGATCCCGCAATTTACGGTTTAATCGGCAAAGCTGGTAAATTCGAAGGGACTGCTGCTGAGATTCAAGATCGCTGCGTGCTGCCAATGATCAACGAGGCTGCGATGTGCCTCGCCGAGGGCATCGTGCGCCGCCCGGAAGACGTCGATATCGGCATGATTTTCGGCTCCGGTTTTCCTCCCTTCCTCGGCGGCCTGTTGCGCTATGCCGATGCTCGAGGCATTGATAATATCGCCGGCAAGCTCGAAACGCTGGCGGGAAAATATGGGGAGCGCTTTAAGCCGGCGGAGCGTTTAATGGAGATGAAGCGGGCGGGGAAGAAATTTTACGCTTGAAAAAGAAGTAGAAGACCAGCGAAGCTTCGCCTCAAACGCGCGAAAGAATTTTCCCAACGGATAAAAAAGCGACCAACGGATGGAGAAAATTGCAAGCAGGTTATAATCATGGCAATATTTAAATCAGAAGATCGCCTGGTTGTAGCAGCCGACACCGGCCCTCTACTTTCAGTTTTTCAATCCAATACGATGGAACTTTTGCGGCGATATTTTTCGTGCATTTTCATTGTGCAAAGCCAGCTTGCAGAATTTCAAAAACATGGCGCTGCAACGGAGATTCAGAGCTTGATTGATGAAGGCCTTGTCGTCGTCATAAAAAATCTGACCGATAAAGAAAAATCAGAGGCGATGGAAGTCGCTCGTCGCATTGCCACAGAGCCATCTTGCCGCGATCCGATTGTAGAGAACCATTTGCCCGAAGCGGAGTTGCTTGTTGTTTCGCAGCGCCTCGAAATCCAATGCGCTGGAATCCTATTGGATGAAAGAGCGGCACGTTCTGTTGCTGAGAATATGGGATTGAATATTGGCGGTTTTTTGGGTATATTGGGATGTGCTGGCTTAGACGGCCTTTTAACGAAAGACGAAATTCGTCGCTTGCTCCAAGCTTGCCAAAGTCTTGGGACTCATTACAAAAGCAGTTTGATTGAATTTGTTGCACAAACCTACGGGAGGTAAGTATGCCACCGATTACTCCTCATGAATCAGATGCAGAGTTGATTACACCTGAAGAGGTGGAAAAAGATGTTGCATTTTTAACTGAAGCACTTCTCGAGAAGAAAATACAGCGCGTTGTACGCGAGCTGTTGCGACAATCTGACATCTATGCCACTCTACAAAAGCTTGTTGCGAGTGGGCGTTTCACAAACGAGGTCGAAGCGCTGGCACACGCAGTTCGGACTCTGCACTTTGCCATTGAGGCAAAACAAGAGGCTTGATTGCAAAGGAGAAAGTGAGACCCAATTCAGCAAGCCAGAAAAATCTGTCAATGAGGCGGGATATTCATGTTTTCAATTTGGCTCGTTGAAACGTTTGGGAACGTTCCATACCTTTACGTAACGAAGCTAAAAATTTCTTGTTGGACATCAATCACCTTTGCATTTAACTTTATCTTATTGAATGATAGCAAGAAAGTTGTCTTTATGCAATAAGAAAATTAACTAGACGCTTTTAACAATTCTTTCTTGAAAATATTGAGGCTCAGTTATGCCAACTGACGAAAAATCCCTCAGTTTTTTGAAATCCCTCTTCGCCGGCGATGTGGCGCAGGAACTGGTTTTCCCCTATCCGAAAATGAAGCCCGAAGAGCAGGAAAGCTTGCAAGTCATTGTTGACTCGTTCAACGAGTTCGCGCGTGATCAACTTAAATCCGAAGAGATCGACCGGCAAGGATTCATCCCCAAACAAGTTTGGGATGGCCTCAAGCAGCTCGGCTTTTTCGGATTGTCGATTCCCGAACCATACGGTGGCGCCGGACTTTCGCAAACCGCGTACAGCCGCGTGTTCGAGCAAATTTGCAACTATGATGCTTCGCTCGCCGTGTCTCTCGGCGCGCATTTGTCAATTGGCAGCAAGGGGATCATCATGTACGGCACGGATCAGCAGAAGGAAAAATACCTGCCGCGCATGGCGAGCGGCGAATGGATGGGCGCGTTTGCGTTGACCGAGGCGGGCGCCGGCAGCGACGCCGCCGGCATTCAATCCAAAGCCGTGCTCGATGCCGGCAAAAAATTCTTCGCTTTGAATGGCGGCAAGATTTGGATCACCAACGGCGGCATTGCCGACGTGATCACCATATTTGCCAAAACCGAGATGAGCGAAGGCGGCGAGAAGAAAGAAAAAATCACCAGCTTTCTCATCGAGCGCGGCATGCCGGGCTTCTCTTCCGGCAAACCGGAGGAAAAGCTCGGTATTCACGGCTCCAACACCACGTCGATGAATTTCGATAATATCAAAGTGCCGGTCGAGAATATGTTGGGGCCGATGGGCAAAGGCTTCAAAGTCGCGATGGAAATTTTAAATGTTGGGCGGCTCGGCTTGGCCAGCGGCTGTCTCGGCGGCTGCAAGACAGTGACGAAGCTGGCCATCGAACATGCTAAAAACCGTAAACAATTCCAGAAATCCATTGCTCAGTTCGAGATGATTCAGGAAAAAATCTCACGCATGGTGACGGAAACGTATGCGGCGGAGAGCATGGTCTATCTCACTACGGCGCTGGCGGATCGCGGCGATGTCGATTTCTCGCTCGAGTCGGCGGTGAGCAAAATTTTTGTGAGCGAGGCGATATGGAATCTCGCTGACGAAGCCATGCAAATTGCCGGCGGCATCGGCTACTCGCGCGATTATCCCTACGAACGCATTCTGCGCGATTCGCGCATCAATCTCATCTTCGAAGGCACCAATGAAATTTTGCGCGCGTTTGTGGCGCTCGCCGGCATGCAGGGGCAAGGCGAGTATCTCAAGAAAATCGGCAAAGCACTGCGCGATCCCATCAAAGGTTTCGGCTTGTTGACCGGTTATGCGGTGCAAAAAGTCAAAGACAAAGTGGCGCACGATCATCTTGAGAATATCCATCCGAAATTGAGCGACGAGGCGGCGAAGTTTAATGAGTACGCCAAAGCCCTGGACGAGGCGACCGAGCGCGTACTCATCAAACATGGCAAGGATATCATTCTCAAGCAATTCATCCAACGCCGGCTGGCGGATATGGTCATCGATCTGTACGCGATGGTCGCGATCATCTCGCGTGTCGACACTTTGCTCAAAGCGAATGCGAGCGACGTCGAGCAAGATTTGCTCGTGGCCAAGACGTTCATCGAAGAGGCTTGGCGGCGCGTCCGCCGCAATCTGCGGCAGATTGACGACAATATCGACCACGAGCGCAAGCGGATTTGCGAGATGGTGTACGAACGCGGCGGGTACCCGTTTAAAGTGAATGTGTGAGGTTGCTTGTTGCTGGTTGCTGGTACTCATACTCCTACTCTTAGTCGCTTTTAAAAATCCTCCAAAGCGAGTAAGAGTAAGAGCAAGAAAACAAAATGGTCGGGTAAAATTTCCCTTGCGAGTTATTTCTGCTATCGTTATACTTGAAAGAAAACAATTTGTCCAAAACCTTGAAGGGGAGTTAATATGGCTGACGGAGGAAGCAAGCGACGAACGGCGCATGGCTGGCAAAGGCATCGCGAAGGAACAAGACCAACTCCTTTTGCATTTCAGGATCGGGATAATCCTGAGGAAGTATACGAGCAAGATGATGGAAGGATGATCTATGTTGGTAAGCGACGTCGCGTTCACGTTTTTGACAAAGATTCTCATCTCACCAGCTTTCTCATGAGCAGGCGCGCACGGCAAGAAAAAATTAAAGAGGGAAAATGGCGCAGAGTTTATTAAAAAGTCAATTATAAGGTGCACTATGAATCTTCTCAGCAAACGCGAAATAGTCGGTGTTCAGCTTTTTACAGTGGAAATTTCCGAATCCGAGCTGGACACCTATCGACGGCTCCTGTGGCATGTACTTAAGAATCTCGATGCCAAGGAAGTCGAGCGACTTTTTGGGGACGAACCGGAGGAACTCGAGGGTTTGCTTGATGACATCGAGAATATCATGGAAGAAGCTGGGCTGCTGAAGGAAGAAGAGCCGGAAACTCCAGAACTCGTAGCGGCAGCGAATGAAAATGCTTGATTACAGAGAAGAATCCAGCTTTATGAATTTGCTCAGCATTTTATGCTTATCTTGTCGGTTTTTTCAGGGAAATAAAGCCCGGCTACGACGAATTTTTCTTTAAGCGCGTGGATTCCAATGGCATCTTGTTTGGATATAAAGACGGCCAATTTTTTCAAGAGCATTATAATTCGCCGGAGGAATATAAAAAAGCAATTATGATGCTCGAAAAGATGGAAAGGCGCCAGCATGAAGAAATACCTACAACATCGAAACACTTAACGGAAATCAAAGAATAAAAAGAACTGGCTGGAGGGGAATGAAAAAACGAGCAGTACATGGCTGGCATCGGCACCGAAGTGGTGATCGACCGACGCCATACGCGTTTCAAGACAAAGACAATCCAGTAGAAGTTTACAGACAAGATGATGGGCGAGATGTTTATATAGGGCCCAATGGCCGTACGCATGTTTTTGAAGGCGACCAGCATCTCACAAGTTTTCACACGTCGCGAACTAATCGTCGCTGGAGAGTGAGATCAGGCCGTTGGAAACGAGTTTATTGAAAATCACTTCTTGGAGAAATTCGATGAATTATTTAAGCCAAAAGGAAATCGCCAGCGTCCAGCTTGTTGACGTCGAAGTTTCGGAAGACGAGCTGGATGTTTATCAACGTTGCCTTTCGTATATCTTGGAGCATGTCGATCCAAAACGGCTGGAAGAAGAATTCGGCGCGACTGCGGATGAGATTCTCGGCATGGTCGAAAGCATGGAAGACGTAATGGATCGCGCCGGAATACTCTTGGATAAAGAAGAGATGGAAATTGAATTAGAATCAGAAAATGGAAAATAAAAGGAGCACCCCGTGAAAATCATTCTCTGCATGAAGCAGGTGCCATTGAAAGATTCACAGCTTAAGATCACCGCAGACGGCGCCTGGGTGGATGAAAAAAATTTGAGCTTTGAAATCAACGAGAGCGATCACTACGCGCTGGAGGCCGGCTTGCGGCTGAAGGAGAAGCACGGCGGCGAGGTGGTCATCGTTTCGATGGG
Source organism: Candidatus Zhuqueibacterota bacterium (assembly GCA_022616415.1). Taxonomy (GTDB): domain Bacteria; phylum Zhuqueibacterota; class Zhuqueibacteria; order Zhuqueibacterales; family Zhuqueibacteraceae; genus Zhuqueibacter. The sequence continues at coordinate 94,702 of JAKEEU010000218.1, forward strand.
TCCGGCGGCGCGATTGAAGCAAGCGATTTCGCAGGCGCTCGCGAAGGGCGCGGATCGCGCGCTGGTGATCAATCACGACAAGCCGGTGCTGGATCCGCTGCTCGGCGCCCAAATTCTGGCTGCCGCGATCAAGCCGGAGAATCCCGATCTCGTGCTCACCGGTTTGCAGAGCGACGATCTCGGCTTCGGCCAGACGGGTGTGGTGTTGGCCGAATTGCTCGGCATGCCGCATGCGACGCTGGTGATGGAGATTCAAGCGCTCGACGGCAAACTGAAAATCAAGCGCGAGCTGGAGAGCGGCTGGTTTCAATACATCGAGCTGCCCGCGCCGGCGGTGTTGACGGTTCAATCCGGTTACGCGCCGATTCGCTACGCGACGATCAAAGGCATCATGGAAGCGAAGAAGAAACCGCTGAAGGAATTGACGGTCGCGGACTTGGGAGTACAAGTCAGCGCGGAAGCCGTCAAGATGCAAAAAATGTACGTGCCGGTGAAAACCAAGAAGACGCAAATTTTGCAGGGCGATGCGAAAACCGTAGCGAAGGAGTTGGCTGAGAAGCTGAAGAATGAGGCGAAAGTCGTCTGACCAGTGGCAGTTGCAGTTGCAGTTGCAGTAGCAGTAGCAGTAGCAGTGGCAGTGGCACGAGCAGAGTAACTCAATATAAGCTGCTACTGCCAACTGCTACGGTAGAACACCGTCCTTATGATCTATGTTCGAAATGTAAACTTTATGGAGAATAAAGCATGGCATCTGGAATTTTGACGATTGTCGAGCAAAACGATGGCAAAGTCAGCCGCATCGGTTGGGAGGCTTTGGCGGCGGCGCAGGAAATTGGCGCGGCGCTCAATCAACCGGTTAGCGCTTTCGTGTTGGGCAAAAACGCGCAGGCGGCGGCCAAGTCCGTGGCCGAGGCAAAAATCCAACAAGCGTGGTTTGCCGAGAATGCCGAATTGGCCAACTATACGCCGGACGGTTTTTCCGCGGCAGCACGGCAGGTGATTGAGAGAGCGCAGCCACAATATGTATTCGCCGGCCACTCTTATCAGGCGCGCGATTATATGCCGAAGCTGGCGACTTCCTTTGGCCGGGTTTTTATTAGCGACTCTGTCGGCTTTCGGCACGAGGGTGGCGCAGTTGTTTTTGTTCGGCAAATGTTTCAGGGAAAAATCAATACGGATTTTTCTTTTACTCCACAGAGCGGTACGCCTTATTTCGTGAGCTTTCAGGCCAGCGCCGTGAGCAGCGACAAGCTGCAAAAAGGCGGAAGTGCGGCGGTTGCCGATGCCGGCGTCAATCTTACCGGTGTGGCGATTCGCACGAACGTGCTGGAGATTTTTGAGGGCGTCAAAGGCAAAGTCGATCTCACCAAAGCGGACATCATCGTGTCGGTTGGGCGCGGCATCAAAGAGAAAGACAAATTGCCGGTCGTTGAGGAGTTGGCGAAGGCTCTCAGCGCGGATTTGGCAGCTTCCCGGCCCGTTTGTGACGACGGCTGGCTGCCGATGGATCGCCAGATTGGCTCTTCCGGCCAGACCGTGGCGCCGAAGCTTTACGTGGCGGTTGGCATCTCCGGCGCCATTCAGCATATCGTCGGCATGAAAGGCTCGCGCGTGGTGGTGGCGATCAACAAAGACGAGCGCGCGCCGATTTTTGACATTGCGGATTACGGCGTGGTCGGCGATCTCTTTGAAGTCGTGCCGGCATTGACCGCGGCGATCAAGGAAGTGAAAGGGTGAGATTTGACCCGCCTCAATATTTTTTCACCCACAGAATTGAAAATCCCACTGAATTGAATTTTTGCAAATCAATTTCCGTGGGATTTAAAAATCATCCTCAGTTGAAAAACTGGAAACTACGTCTCAATCAATTCCACAAAGAAGTTTTTAAATTGACGTTCCCTCCTTACCCTGCCGTTTGGCCACCAGGAGATTATTTACACAGAAAAGGCTTGAAACTACTGTTCCAATCGGGCCATGCCAGAAAATGAATGCGTCGATCGCGCTCGTAGTATTCGATGCGATCCTGATTCAGGCGAATGATCTTTCCCATCCGTGCGGGTAGTATTCGTAAACTTCGCCGCCATACATTTCCCGCATCAATTTCTTCTTTGCAGATTTACGCTTGTTCGCGCTCAATTTGGCAGTTTTCATTTGATGAACTCCTGTTGTTGCTCGTTTATAATAATATTTTCCGGCGAAAAAAGCAAGTCACAAGATGGCTTCTCCTCCTGAAAAAAATTGCCTTAAACCGGCAAATATCTTTGCATTTTCATGCCTCTGTCGGTATAGTAAAAAATAGCTTAGTCAACCAGGTGCATTTTGTTCCCCCAATCCCAACGCAGCTTGGATTGATTCGCTTAAAGTTGTGTAAAAGGTCAACGTCATGGATGTCGTAAAGATATTGGACGAAAAGTACGAGCTGGTACGCGAAATCAAACGAGGCGGGTTTGGCGTCGTTTATTATGGCCGCGATCGCTTGTTTGGCAAGCCGGTTGCCATTAAAGCGATTTCGCCGGATTTGCTCGGCGAAGCCAAGTACGTCGATATGTTCCAGGCGGAATCGCTGTCAGTCGCGCGCCTGAACCATCACAACATTGTCCGGCTCTATGATATCAAGCGAACGGAAGACGGCCAGTTTTATATAATAATGGAATACATTGATGGCGTCGACTTGGGTAATCTTATCAGCGCCGGCCGCAAAGGCGCCGTCAATCTGCCGTTTCACCTCGGCGCCTACATCGTGGCGCAAAGCTGCGCGGGCCTGGACTACGCCCACGCCCGCCGCGATCCGGATACCCACCAGCCTTTGAACATCGTCCATCAGGACATCTCGCCGAGCAATATCATGATCAACCGGTTGGGCGAAGTCAAGCTCATCGATTTCGGCATGGCCGGCGCGCGGCGGCGCTCAACCTCTCAGCGCGGCCGCAAACGGGAGGTTCTGCTGCAAGGCAAAATTTCCTATATCGCGCCGGAGCAGCTCAACGGGACGAAGGGGGTCGATCGCCGCTCCGACATCTTTGCGCTCGGCTTGGTGCTCTACGAAGTCTTGACGGGAGAACGTTTATTCCCAAATGAGAATCCGGCGGAAATTGTCGAAAAGCTCGAAGCCGGCGCCTGGAATTTTGCCGAGCTGGCGGCGAAGGCCGTGCCGGAAGCGCTGCAGCTCATCGTGCAGCGCGCCGTGCAGCAACATCCGGAAGGCCGCTATCAAACCGCCAATCAGATGTATCTCGATCTGATGACGTTTCTCGCCACGCAAGCGCCGGGCCCAGATCTCTCGAGCGAATTAGGACGGTTGGTGCAAAGCATCGCGCCGGTTGAAAAGCCTGCTGTCGAAGAGCACGTGGAAGAAGTGTCGGCAGATACGCTGCGCCATTTGTACAAACAAACCGATCCTGGAAACGGTATGCTCCCAGAGCCCGAGCCGGCGTCAGCGCCGGAGCCGGAAGTCATCGTTGATGCCATCGCCATCGAGTCGGTTTCGGAAAGTGAATTGTACGTTGAGAAAAAAGCGCGGCAGCAAAACGGCAATCAAATCAGCCATCGCATTGAGAGGGTGCGTGAGGAAAAATATTACCAGCCGCCCGAGCCGCCACGTTCCGACTCGGCCACGTTTGAAGAACCAATTAAAAAATCGGACCCGTCTTCCTCCGAGCCGCCGATTCAGGATGTTCCTTACTACCGGGTGATCGAAGAAGACGAGGAAGACGAAGAAGAAATCCGCACCATCATCGACGTGATTCGCCTGTCGACCCGCTCACACAAAAAAGCGATTCTGGGAACACTGGGAGGTTTGGCGGCTGCTTTTCTGTTATTCAGCTTTCTCGATACGACGATGCAATGGACGAGCTACGGCGCCGGCCTTTACAATTGGCTCTTTCCGCCGGCCATTCGCATCGTCTCTTTTCCGCCGAATGCGCAGGTTTATCTGGATGACAAGCTGATGCCGCAAAACACGCCGCTGGCCATCGACAAAATTTCGCCCGGCGTTCACAAGCTCACCTTGTTGTTGCCGCGCTTCGATCCGATCGTGCGTTCCATTCAAGTGCCGCCGAAAGGCCAAGTCGTGGTGCAGGGCGAATCTTCTCCCGAAGAAGGCCAGCCGTATGTTTTTCGGTTTAAAACCACGCTGGAGCTGTCTTCCAAACCGCCGGGCGCCGACGTTTATCTGAACGGGATCAAATACACCCAACCAACGCCCTGCCGCGTGGTTTGGGAAGTCGGCAACCCGCTGCAGATCGAAATGGATCGGCCCGGGTTTGCGCGATTGGCCGGGTTCACGTTCAATTCGCTGGAAGGCGTGGAAACCATCGAAGACCGCCGGCTCTGGAGCTTCGAGCGCATCGAGCAAGACCGCGAGCATTTTGCGGTGACAGGCACGTTTGCCAAAGCCATCGTTTTGAAATCGACGCCGACAAACGCCGAGATTTATCTCGACGGCGGCGATCGGCCGGTCGGCGTGACGGGATTTACCAATCGTTTGCTGTTGACGCTGGGGACGCACACCGTTTCGCTGCAAAAGAAAGATTATCTGCCCAAAAACTTCACGCTCCAGCTCGAAGAAAGCTCGCCGGAGGAATATCACGAAACGCTGTCGCGCATAGTGAGAATTATAGCGCGTGATGCAGCCGGCGGGAGCGACAGGGAGATTGGCGCCACCGTCTTGCAGCTCGTGTCCGAAAACAACACCTCGCGGGTTCGCGCCACGACGCCGTGCGAATTTACTTTACAGCCCTTCAAATACACCGCCCTGTTGCGAAAAGACGGGTACCGCGATCTCCAGTTGGTTATTCCGGCGACGGGATCAGTTGTTGTTGGCCGCATGGAGCGTTCGCAAGTGATAATCGAGATTCTGGTTCTCGACGAAGCCAGTGGCGAGCCGGTGCAGAATGCGCAGGTGCGTTATCGCTCGCTGGCCTCGGATAGACGCGAGATGTCCGCCGGCGATACCGACGAAGAGGGTATTGCCGTCAAAGATTTGGCACCGGGGGAATATCGTTTCAGCGTGAAAAAGAACGGTTATCGTGAGGCCACCCAAGATCTCTCGGTCACTGCCAACGGCAAGAATCAGATGGTTATCAAAATGCAGGCGTTGTGAGTGGGAGCCCCGATAAGTCGGGATCTTCGTTGCACTTCGACTGGTTGCCGATCATCAGTGACTGGCGACTGTTGTTAATTTATTTTTAGGTCAATAACCCCAAAAGGACAATCGGGTCACAGTTCTAAAGGAAGAGAATTCGGTCGATGCCTAAGCTCATCCTCAAACGCAAGGCGGAAGTTTTAAAAGAATACCATCTCAAAGGCGCCAACTCCGCTTTTACCATCGGCTCGGAGCCGGGAAACGACGTTGTCGTGCCGGACAAGCTGGTTTCGATGACGCATTTTCAGATCGAGCAACAGGGCGACAAGTTTTTCGTGCGCGATCTCAAGAGCGCTTTCGGAACCTACGTCAACGGCACGAAGATCGGCAACGTCAAGGAAATTCACGACGGCGACGTCATTCAGATTGGCGAGCACACGCTGATGTTTAAAAACGGCGACGCGCGCGACAACGGCGCCGGTGTGGGCCAATCGATCACCGAATTTTTCAGCGAGGTCAAAGACGCCGTCATCAATGCCGTTGACAATGAAGCGGGCAAACCGCGGCCATTGGAGGAACAATCCGATTTCGCCCCGGCACAAACGCAAGAAAGATCGTATGCCCAAGACAATGCGGGCAAAAAATCGCGGCCGGCCGGAGGCCATCGCCATGCTGAGGAAGAGATCGAGCTTGAAGATTTGGAAAAAGAGTTTTCCGAAGCGTTGGGCAAAAACAACGCGCCGGACGATTCACCGCCGGGCGCCGCCCCGGCCGGGATCTTCAAAAAATCGCCGTATTATCTGCTCGCCATTCACGGCCCCTATCTCGGGAAAAAATATCAGCTCAACTTTGGTGAGACTAAAATCGGACGCGACGGCAGATTGAACGACATCGTGATTCGCCAAAACAAGAAAGGGCAAGTCGACCCGAGCATCTCACGCCGGCACGCCACCATCTCGTATCACGCCGGCAAATTTTCCCTGACGGACAAACGCAGCCAGAGCCGCACTTATCTCAATCAGCAAAAGCTGGCGGAAACGGAGGAAGTGCGCCTGGCGCCGGGCGATGAAATCGAGATCGTCAGCGACCAGCAGAGCACGATCTTTCGTTTTGTCGCGGAAGGAAATTGGGATTTCTCTCCGCCACAGCGCGCCGGCCAATGGTGGCTGCGTTACCGCATGCAGGCCATAAACGCTGCAACCGTGGGCGTCATCGTGCTCGGCATGGTTTTCAGCATCATGGCGCTGCGCAACCGCGCCATCGTTACCGACGTGCCGGAACCCTTCAAAGTCGAGTTTAAAACGTTTACCAAAATCGATCTTGGGCAAGCGCCCAAATCCAAATCATCCAAACGTGAGCGTGAAGCCGTGCCGACGCCGGTATTGGCAGAGATCAACGGCGACGATTACGTCGATATTTTGGTGACCCTGCCTTCCGGCGCTTTGCTTGCCATCGACGGCAAAAGCCGCCGCCGCCTTTGGGAGGCTAACAACATCGTGTTGAATCGCATGTTTCCGCCGGCCGCCGCGGATGTGAACGGCAACGACATGGCCGACATCGTCGCGCTGACGGCAGACGGCCATCTGGTGGCGATCGACGGCCTTTACGGCGCCGAAATTTGGACGAGCCCTTTTTTTGAAAAGGAATTGATCGGGCCGCCCATCGTTGCCGATTTCAACGGCGACGGCCACGCCGACGTGGCGGCCATCAGCGTCGAAGGCAAGCTGAATGTGGGGTACTCGCAGATTTTTAATCTGCAATGGGTGGAAGTCGCCGTTGGATTAGAGTGCAACGCACCGCTTTCAGCGGGGGATCTGAACGGCGATGGTGATAACGAAATTCTGATTGGCACAGCGCACGGCATCGTTTTGATCTACGACGGCGGCGAGCGCCGGGTGACACTTAATATTGACATGAATGAAGAATTGAGCAAGCTCAAAGGCAGCCTCAACGAAGTCAATCCCATCCGACATCCGATCGCGATCACCGATTTGAACGGCGACGAGTCGCCGGACTTGATCATGACGAGCGCGCTCGGCAATTTGCTCTGCGTCAGCTTATCCGAACAGGCCGGGGCGCAAACGCCGTCCGTTCGCAGCCTGTGGTGGGCGAATCTGGCGAGCGGCCGCAAAAATAAGGCGGCATTCGCGTTTCCCTTCGCGCTGGTGAATTTGGATAACGACGAGATCACCGACGTCGTCACGCTCTCGGACGACGGCAGCGTCAAAGGATTTCGCGGCCGCGGCACGGTCGGCCAGCAGCAGCCGGATTTGTGGGAAACCTTGCCGGATACGACGGGTTGGGTGGCGATGCCGACGGTTTGTGATTTCAATAAAGACGGCACAACGGATGTCGCCGTAGTCAACGAGAAACGCGTGTTTAAAATTCTGAACGGCAAAAACGGCGCGGCGCTTTGGCGGGACGAACAGTCGATTGCCTACGTCACGTCCATGCCGTTGCTGGCCGATCTCATGGACGACACTTCGCTCGATATGGTGCTGCTATCCGGAGACGGCATTGTGTACAGCTTCAAAACCAACCGTCGCGTGCCAGGCGGCAGCATTTGGTGGGGACAGAAATATGGCACTTCCACCAACGTCTCGAGGCCTTTGATGGACGAGCCGGCGCCTGGCCGTTATACTGCTCAGCTAATTTTCTTCGGCTTGGTGATGATCGGGGTGATGGCGGGCAATATCATCTTTCGCCAACGCCGCCGGCGTTATGCGAAATGAGCTGGGAGTCATCGTTTTGGCTTTACTTAATCGAGGTCATTCATGAAACTCGTCATAGCTGCCGCCACCGATGTTGGCACGGTGCGCGAAGCCAACGAAGATTTTTTCTATTATTCGAAGCCCAGCCAACTGATCGTCGTATGCGACGGCATGGGCGGCCATCAATCCGGAGCGGTCGCCAGCCGGATCGCCGGCAAAACCTTGCGCGACGTTTTTTTTCATGCCGATTTTGCCGAGCTGGCGCGCCTCGGCGAGGATTTGATCGATCAATTGCCGCCGCTGGCGCTGCGCTTGGTGACCGGCGCCAGATTGGCCAATCGCCGCTTGCTGCTGATGGCGCAGCGTGACGCGGCGCTGCGAGGAATGGGAACGACGCTGGTCGCCCTGGCTTTGGGCGAAAACAACGGCTGCGTGGTTCATGCCGGTGACAGCCGCCTATATCAATTGCGCCATAAAAAGCTCACGCAAATCACGGAAGATCACAGCTTGGTCAATCAACTTTTGCAAGATCGCGATATTCGCGCCGATCAGGTAAAGCATTTTCGCAAAAAAAACGTGCTCACCCGCGCGCTGGGAACGCATCCGACCATCAAAGTCGACGTGCAATGGTTTCCGGTGCAAGCCTCCGACGTTTTTTTACTGTGTACCGACGGTTTTCATAACGCACTCGATCACGACAAGATCGAAGCCGGCTTGAATCGCCGCGAGGCCGATTTGCAGAAAATGGTCGATGGCCTCACGCAGGCCGCGAAGACGGCAAATGGGAGCGACAATATCACCGTTGCCATTGCCAGCGTCGAAAAAGTGGCGGCGCCGGCGGACAAAAAAGACAAGGAAACGGTCAAAACGACCGCAGCGGAAGAATCCGAAAAGGTGCTGCACTTTGAAGACAAGTTTATCAAAGAAAAATACTTGCTCGCGAAATCCGGCTCGCGGCGCGGCGCCAAATCAAAACGTCATTGGTGGTCGCTGTTTTCCGTTCTGGGCGTGCTCATGCTCTCGGCGCTCGTGTATGGCATGATCAACCGCACGTGGCCGTTCGAGGCCGAGAAACAAAAACCGGGCGATGCCGTTTTGATCGCCTCGTCCGGAGTCGCTCCCTCTGCCGGCTTGGTTCAATCCACTACACCCCCGCCCGCAATCACGGCGCCTCCGATTGGCGGTTATCTCGTTTTTATGCACGTCAGCAGCAGCAGCCAGCTCGACAGCCTGCGCCAATTCTCCGGCGTGCGCGTGCTCGACCAATTCAATCCTTCGACAGCTTCTCAAAGCAAATCGAGGAATCTGAGCCGGCCGATTCTTCCCGGAAATTATTCGCTTGTGATCGTCGACTCGCTGCAAAGCATCGTCTATCGCCGAGACGACCTGCACATGCGGGCGGTGCCGGCGGTCGTCACAGACACGACAAGAAGAGCGGCCGCCACGGCCAACTTGGGCGCACCGGCCACGCCCTCAAACGAACCGCCGGCTGTGGCTCCACAAATTTCGTCGCGCGCCATCAATGACACCACGCGGAACCCGGCAAAAGACACGCTGCAGCTCAGAGAAAATTTTAACCAGTGATTCACCAGGCCAAACCGAGCATCCAGTCGACTCACTCAGCCAACCGTAACCCGAAAGGGCTTTTGAGCGGGCGGTTAGCAGCCGGGCTCCAGTCGCGAGTTTAGAAGCATGCCACCTGAAGCGGAAAACCTCTCCCGTGCCGTAGACATTCTTAAAGCCCTCGGAAAAGTTCATCTTGCCAAAGGCCAATATCGCGAAGCTGCTGAAAGATACGAGCAAATCATTCGCATGGGCGTGCGGGAGCCGCAAGTCTATCAGCAATTTGCGGTGGCGCTTGCCGGCCAAAAGCTCTATACCCCCGACACCTGCAGAATCTACGATTGGGCCCTGAACAAATTTCCCCACGACAAAAACCTGAGCCTGCACGTTGCCATAGCCGCCTTGCACAACGGCGCCGAAGATGAGTGCGCCCAACGTTATTACGAAACGGCGCTGAAGTTTTACCCGCCTTTTGCCAAAGATATTTATCTGCGGCTGCATAAAATTTTTCACCGGCAGGCGAAGTTCGACGAGGCGTTTCAAGCGCTCAAACAGGCGCTGTATCTGGAAAAAAGTGACGACCCCGAGCTGGTCACCCGCCTGACGCACCTCGGCTGGCGCTACAATCGGCAGGAAGAGCTGATCATGACGCTGCGCTTTTTGCTCGGCAACCACGAAGAGAACGAAACGATTCGCCGCGCGCTGGCGTTCAGCCTCGCGCATGCAATCATTCTTCACCGCCGGCAGGCGCGCGAAGAGAGCGATTTTCCCCTGCAAAATGAGAATGATTGGCCGCTGCTCCACGCTTCATTGCCGGCCCCGGAAGACCTCGACACGCTGGCCAAAGTGCGGGATTACTCCACACTGCAATTGGCGCTGCAATACGCCAACAAGCACGGCCAGGACTTTTTAGCGGCTTCGCCGGCGTCAACGCCAAATGGGCGCTTCCTCAAAACCGCCGGCCCCAAGGCGTTTGAATATCGCGCCTTGCTGGACGAGCAGCCTTTGGAAGAATTGTTGGCGAATGCTTCGGCGCCGCAAAAACAACCCCCTACGGCTCTTGCCGCCACCAAACCGGCAACCTCAAAGTTTGACTGGCAACGCGATTTTCTCGCGTGCTTATCCCAAATCCGCAAATCCGGCGAGGAATTGCAAGAGTTGGCATCTTCCGAAACGCCTGCCGTCGAGGCTGCGACCACATCCTCTCCAAACGAAAAGTCGAGGCCGAGCTTCGCCAAAGAGATCAACGCGCTGATCGTGCTCACACCGGAAGCCCCACGGCCGAGCCAAAGTCCCGAAGCGAATGCTCGTCAGCCGGGGTCAAATTCGCCGACGCCACAATTTATCGAGATCGTGGCGCAACAGTTTGCCGCGGCCGACCCGTCGATTTTGGTTTATGCGCTGAACGATGGGATCATGGCGTTTTCTACCGAACCCAAAAGGTTGGCCGCCACAACCATAACCTTGTTCAAAAAAGTCAGCCGCTACAACACCTCGTTGCCGGAGCAAAATCAAATCATGTTGCACGCCGCCTTGCACACGCGCGAGCCCTCGCCGGCGTCCGTCAAAAATTCCTCCCAGGAAAATTCGAACAAGCACGATCGCACTGGCCTGGAATTATTGTATTACACCTTGCATTTGCTGCAAGCGGAAAGCGGAGAGCGAACAAACGAAATCGTTCTACGTTCGGCGCTTCTCGCTCCACGCCTCCTCCCTGCTCCCCGGCGCCATCGCCTGCTGATGACCCGGCGCACATTTGATTCGGTGTTGAGCGCCCCGACGGGCGTAGCCGGCCATTTTGCCGCCAAGTTTTGGGGGCCGGTGTATTGGGGCGCGCCCGGCTTACAAGAAGAAATCGGCGAATTGATCTGGTATAACCCGCTTGAATTTGCCAGCGAGAAAAGGCCGTATGCGCTCAGCCGTTTTCTCGTCGTTGAAAGATTGCAGGCTTGGCAGGCTTACGGCACTTATCGTGGCCGCGACCGCTCGCTCGAGCGCCCGGTGGTGCTGAAAGTGCTGCATCCGGAAATTTACAGCCCCTGGCGCGAAAACAGCGCGCACTATGCAGAAACGGTCAATGCAATTCGGCGTCTTGGCCGCCTCGAGCATCCCGGTATGGCGTTGATTTATGACATGGGCGAGCAAGCCGAGCTTTTCTTCTTTGCGCGGGAATATATCGAAGGGGAAAACCTGGCGCAAACCCTCGACCACAATAAGCGCCTGCCGCCCGCGATCGCTTTGCGCTTGATCATCGCCGCCTGCCGCATCATAAAACATGCACATCGGTTTGGCGTTTATCACCACAATCTCAAGCCGAGCAACATTTGGCAGCTCACGCCAGTGACTGCTGCAACCGCTTCGCACGAACAAGGCTCGCAATTGGCTTTGGCCGATTTTCAAATCAGAAACGGCGACATCAAAATTTCGGATTTCTTCATTCCGGGCTTCAACGAGACCGCCGGAGCAAATTGGCATTATACCGCGCCGGAGCTGCTTTTTCAAAAAGCAACCGGCAATGGCAGCAACCCCGCCGCTCAGTCGCCGGCCGCAATTGACGTTTTTGCATTGGGGGTGATTCTCTACGAATGTCTGTGCGGCAGAAATCCTTTCGCGCAGATCAGCAGGCCCGCCTCGCTTTCGGCATGGGAGGCCGTCCCCATCACCGCGCCATCAAAAATCGAAGACAACCCGGCAAGCACGGCGCTGCCGCCGATCGGCGACGAAATCGTTCTGCAAGCCATTCATCAAGCGCCGCAGCAGCGTTTCCAAACCGTCGCCGATCTGGAAGCCGCATTGCAGGAAGTGTTGAATCAATTGCCGGCTGAAACGCCGGCCGTCATGGACGATCAGGCGAGTATGGCCGAAAAGACCTAGTGGGGCCCACGACGGCGGCACAATTTGCTTCTTGCTGACACTGTTTCACAAGAGCAAATTGTATGAAAAAACTTTTAACACTTCTCAGCGTGAGATGTCTTTCTATTTGTAAACCGGCCGGTCAAATATAAGGAGCCCATCATGCCCAAAACCTACAAGCATCTCGCCACCAAGCTCGTCCACGCTGGCGAGCCGGAGCCGCGCATCAACGGCGCGGTCGCCATGCCGATTTTTCAATCCGCCATGTTTGAATATGCCGGCGAGACAAGCTATCACGATCTCAAGTACATTCGCTTGAACAACACGCCGAATCACCTCGCACTGCACCAAAAGTTGGCGGCGTTGGAAAATGCCGAAGCCGCGCTCGTGGCGGCCAGCGGCATGGCGGCGATTTCCACCGCGTTGCTCACGGTGCTCTCCGCCGGCGACCATTTGCTCGTGCAAGATTGCCTCTACGGCGGCACGCATGATTTCATCACCAAAGATTTTGCAGCGTTCGGCATCGCGTATGATTTTATCAACGCCGACGATCCGGATTCCTGGAAAAATAAGCTGCGCCGGAATACCAAAGCGCTTTATGTGGAAACGATGACCAACCCGCTGCTGCAAGTCGCCGATCTCAACGCCGCGGCGCAATTTGCCCAAGCGAATGGCTTGGTTTCACTCATCGACAACACGTTTGCGAGTCCGGTCAATTTTCGTCCGGCGGAGTGGGGCTTCGATCTCTCGCTGCACAGTTGCACCAAATATCTCAACGGCCATTCCGATCTCGTCGCCGGCGCCGTTATCGGTCGCGCGGATTTGATTCAAAAAATTACTTACAAATTGAATCATCTCGGCGGCTCGCTCGATCCGCACGCCTGCTTTCTTCTGCATCGCGGCATGAAAACGCTCTCGGTGCGCATGAAACACCAAAACGAAAGCGCGCTCAAAATTGCCCGCTTTTTAGAGCAACATCCGGCCATCGCCAAAGTCAACTACCCCGGCCTCGAAAGCCATTCGCGCCATCAACGCGCCAAGGAGTTATTCGACGGCTGCAGCGGCATGTTGAGCTTCGAGATGAAAGGCGGCCTCGAGGCGGCACAACGCTTTATGAAGAGCACGACGCTGCCGGTCATCGCGCCGAGCCTCGGCGGCATCGAAACGCTGCTCACTCGACCGGCCACTACCTCCCACTCCGGCATGTCGCCCGAGGATCGGCGGAAAACTGGCATCACAGATGGCTTGATCCGCATGTCTGTGGGCATCGAAGCCACCGAAGATATTATTGAAGATTTCGAACACGCGTTGAAAAAACTGGGGTGATGGATTGATGGAGTATTGGAGTGTTGCGGGTTGAGTGCTTGTATTAATCCAATGCTCCAAAACTCCATATTTTCCGGAAATGGGCGGAAAACTTCTTGACTGCAATGTGGCAAATATCTATATTATTTTTTGTATCACGTCATGTCCAATCAATACAAACAATAAGGAGATTTGCTTTATGCTGGAGTTTCTTCAAAAAAATACGATAACAGTTGCTGAACTTCAAGCCAAAGCGGACAAAATCATTACAAAAACGAAACGCTCCGGTCAACCATTCTTGATTATCCAAAATGGCAAGCCGACGGCTTTGCTTTTGGATGTAAAAGCCTTTTTTGAGGAGCTGGCCGTCGAAAATCTTGCTCGCCAAATTGCGCTTGGAGAAGCAGACATCGCTGCTGGAAGAGTGCAGGATTTAGACGAAGTCTTGCAGGAGATACATAATGATCGCAAGCTATCGCGTTCGCGTCGCAAGGCTCGCAAAGGCTGATCTCAGAGGGATATTGGATTACATTGCGGCGGATCGCCCGGCAGCAGCAGACAGGCTAGAACGCCGCGTTGCTGAACGATTGAAATCGCTGCGGCACAATCCGGAGCGTTTTCCGAAAATTCGTGAAAATTTTCATACCAAACTTGTTTACCGGCACATATTGGTAAATTCCTACCGCATCATCTTTCGTATTTTCGGCACCGAAGTCCTGGTCGTTCGCATCATCCATCAAGCTCGGCGCTTTACCTTCGACATGCTATTTGGCCTTGATTAACTCATCCGGACGACTGCGTCCGTAGGATTCGGCAAATCCGAATACCACCAGCTTTTTAAGAACAAGGAAAAAATCAGCATGATTGGACCACTCGACCCGATTGCCAGGTTTGCGAAAATTTTTGAGCAGGCTAAAAAAGTCGTTACCCCCGAACCGGCCGCGGTGACGCTCGCCACCGCCAGCGCTGACGGCAAACCCTCGGCGCGCGTCGTGCTGTTGAAGGGATTTGACGAGCGCGGTTTCGTGTTTTACACCAACTTGGAGAGCCAAAAAGGAAAAGAGTTGAAAGCAAATCCACATGCCGCCTTATGCTTCTACTTCCCCCCGCTCTACCAGCAGGTGCGCGTCGAGGGCCGCGTTGAGCAGGTCTCCGACGCCGAAGCCGATGCCTACTTCGCCATCCGTCCGCGCGGCTCACAAATCGGCGCGTGGGCTTCCAAGCAGAGCGCGCCGCTGGCAAGCCGCGAGCAGCTTGAAGCGGATTTCAAAACAGTTGAAGAAAAATTTGCCGGCCGCCAAGTGCCGCGCCCGCCGTTTTGGTCGGGCTTTCGGATAATTCCGGAGCGAATTGAGTTTTGGGAGTCGCGCGAGAACCGGCTGCACGACCGCACGGTTTATTCGCGCAAAAAAGGCGGGTGGGTGGTGGAAAAACTTTATCCGTAAGATGAAACCAAAACTCGGAGATAATGGAACGATACAGGGGAAAACAGGTTTTTAAAAAAGCATTCCGAACGGATAAATTAAAACCAGTGGATAAAACATCCGTTGGTCTTAATTTATCCGTTGGGGCAAAGGTCTTTTATTAATTTATCCGTTCTTTGGCGCTTTGCTTCGCCAGTTTCGTTTGTTCCACCGCCAATTCGTCCACCCGCTCATTATAACGATCGCCGGCGTGGCCTTTGACTTTTGCCCACGTCACTCGATGAATTTGCAAGAGCCGGTCAAGCTCCTGCCAAAGCTCGAGATTCAACACCGGCTCGTATTTCACCCGGTTGCCTTTTTTCGTGGCGCGCTGCCAGCCGTTGCGCTTCCATTTATCCATCCAACCTTCTTTGAAACATTGCACGATATAAGCGCTGTCGGAAAAAATCGTCGCCTCGCACGGACGTTTGAGCGCGCGCAAGGCTTCAATTGCCGCCGTTAGTTCCATGCGGTTGTTGGTGGTTTGCGGATCATAGCCGCAGATTTCTTTTTCGTTATCTCCGAAAATTAGAATCGCCGCCCAGCCGCCAGGCCCGGGATTGCCGGAGCAGGCGCCGTCGGTGTAAATCGTCACTTTGTCCATAAGCTACGCCCATTCGGTTATTCCTTAATTTTGCACTTTAAAAGTCCAACCCCGATTTTCCTTTGTCTTATTGGCCGAAATCCCGCGAGGCTGGACCAACGATGGTGCAAAATCGGGGTTATTGTCGCGCCATTACCGTGAGATTTGCTGATTAATTTAACATAAAAAATCATGATTCCAAATTGTTTATTTCACTATTTCGCGTCGTTGCGCCATTGCCATTTTCTCGGAAAATTGATCTTGATTTTCTGCCACATTTGCGTTACTTTGCATACATGACTAATCAAAGGTTTAACAGTTAAACCCTTCTGACAAGGAGGAAAGCCATGGCCGTGCGCAATGTTCAAAACTATATCGACGGGCGATTCGTATCGTCTTCGTCACCAAAGCAACTGGACGTTCACAATCCGGCAACCGGCGATGTGATTGGCCGCGTTCCTCTCTCGACCGCAGCGGAAGTGGATGCCGCCGTGCAAGCGGCAAAACGCGCTTTCGACGGCTGGCGCCGCACCCCGCCGGTCAAGCGCGCGCAGCATTTGTACAAATTCAAATTCCTGCTCGAAGAGCATTTCGAAGAACTGGCGAAAAGCATCACCGCCGAGCACGGCAAAACCGTCGACGAGTCGCGCGGCAGCTTGCGCCGCGCCATCGAGTGCGTCGAAGTCGCCATCGGCATTCCGACTTTGATGAAGGGTGAAGCGCTGGAAGATGCCGGCCCGAGCATCGACGTGATGGCCATGCGCCGTCCGCTCGGTGTGTTCGCTGCGATCACGCCGTTCAACTTTCCAATCATGGTACCGCTGTGGTTTTTGCCCTTTGCCGTTGCGACCGGCAATACGTTTGTGCTCAAGCCTTCGGAGCAAGTGCCGATGAGCATGCAGCGTGTATTTGAATTGCTCGAGCAATGCGCGTTTCCTCCCGGCGTGATCAACATGGTCAATGGGCAAAAAGAAGCGGTGGATGCGATTTTGAGCCATCCAGATATCAAAGGCGTTTCGTTCGTCGGCTCGTCGCCGGTGGCGAAATATATTTATGAAACCGGCGCGCAAAACGGCAAGCGCGTGCAAGCGCTCGGCGGCGCCAAGAATTTTCTGGTGATCATGCCCGATGCCGATATGGAAAAGTCCGTCGCGGCGGCGGTGGAATCCTGCTTTGGCTGCGCCGGCGAGCGCTGTCTGGCGGGCAGCGTCATTCTGGCCGTGGGCCAAGCGCACGAGATGCTGCGCGAGCGTGTGGTGGAAGCGGCAAAAAAGATTCGCGTCGGCGACGGCCTCGATCCAGCGGTGACGATGGGGCCGGTGATCTCCGCGAAACACAAAGAGCGCGTGCTCAGTTACATTCAAAAGGGCATCGACGAAGGCGCGAAACTTTTGTTGGATGGACGTGAAATCGGGAAAAAAGAAAATGGCTATTTTGTCGGGCCGACGGTGTTCGCGGATGTCGATCCGTCGATGGTCATCGCCCGCGAAGAAATCTTCGGCCCGGTGATTTGCATCAGCAAAGTTGACTCGCTCGAGGAAGCCATGCGCATCATCGAGGGCCATCCGCTCGGCAACACGACTTCGATCTTCACCTCTAGCGGCAAGGCGGCGCGCGATTTTCAGTACAACGTCGCCGTGAGCATGGTCGGCATCAACGTCGGCGTACCGGCGCCAATGGCGTACTTCGGCTTCGGCGGCACCCGCGGCTCGTTCTTCGGCGACACCAAGGCGCACGGGCAGGAGAGCTTGAATTTTTATACGGACAAACGGGTGATTATCAACCGGTGGTTTAGTTGATAGGCAAAAAACAAATGGCAAAGAGCAAACGGAAAAAAATCAGCCAGAAACAACTCGCACTTGCTGCGGCGCAAAAACGTGTTCGCCAAATCGAGCGGTGGCATAAAATTTTGGCGCCGAAGCTTCCGCATATTGATCCACATGATCTGGATCTGATCATTGCGGGAATGCTCAAGACCCGGAAAGAGAGAACGCAAATTTTGTTTTTGAAAAAACGGGAGGATGGTCGTTATGTCTTTTGATGATGGCTTTCTGGCCGAGCTCGCTGAAGCGCTAGCTAAAGCCGGACTTCAGGTCGTTATTATCGGAAATTCCGCCGCTCTTCTTCATCGCATTCCGGTATCGACGCAAGACGTTGATTTGTTCGTACGAGACCATCCCTTGCTTCAAAAAAAGCTGGAAAAATTTGCCGCAGATTTTGGCGTGATTCTAACTCGACCTTATGAGCCCTCATCAAAGATGATCAGAGCCTCTGGCCGTGAAATAGACATCGATTTTGTCTTTGGCCTTTCGAGTCGAAAAAGCTTTGAATCGATTCGTTCCCGCGCTGAGAAAGTCCGTCTTGGTCGGCGCATGGTTTGGGTGGCGTCATTGGAAGATATTATTGCCGCCAAAGAAGCGGCTGGTCGGCCAAAAGACAAAGCGGCTTTACCGATTCTAAAGGAAGCATTGCAAGTCCATAAAGCCGCAGCAAAGGAAAAAAGAAAGAACAAACAGTAAGCCATACAACTCGAACCGGAGGGAAAACCATGTTCGGCATCCGCTTTATAAAAATTCAGCCGACGACCTACGTGCTGCAATACAAAGCCGGAAAAGTCAAGCGCGAGGGCGCGGGGCTGTCTTTCTTTTATTATTCGCCCACGACTTCGCTGGTGGCGATTCCGGTCGGCAGCACCGATGTCCCGTTCATCTTCAACGAAGTGACCGCTGATTTCCAGGAAATCACGATTCAGGGGCAGGTGGCTTACCGGCTCACGGATCCGAAGAAAATCTCGCAGTTGCTGAATTTTACTCTCGACGCCTTCAGTGGCTATGTTTCGGATGATCCGAAGAAACTGCCCCAGCGTGTGGTCAACACCATTAATGTGCTGACGCGAAAAGAGCTGCAAAATCTGCCGCTGCGACAGGCGCTCAAAGCCTCCGATGCGCTGGTCAAAACGGTTTCAGCCGGCCTCGCTGAGTCGAGTGAAATGGCGTCGGTCGGCATCGAGATTTTGGGCCTCTCCATTCTGGCGATCAAGCCCACGCCGGAAACCTCCCGCGCTTTGGAAGCTGAGGCGCGCGAGCAAATCCTGAGGGAAGCTGACGAAGCCATTTACGCCCGGCGCAATTCGGCCGTCGAACAGGAGCGCGCGATCAAGGAAAACGAGCTGAATACTGAAATCGCGGTCGAAAACAAGAAACGGCAGATTCGTGAAGCGCAGATGGAAGCCGAGATCGCCGTGGAGAACAAGAAAAGGCAGGTGCGCGAGGCACAGATGGAGGCGGAGCGGGTCATCCAGGAGAAACAACATCAGCTCCAAAAGGCAGAGATGGCGGCGAAAATCACGTTGGAAGAGAAGAACAAAGATTTGGTCACGCTGGCCGTTGAAAATACCAAGAGCGAAGCCGACGCCAAAGCTTATGCCGTCTCCGGTTTGATGAAAGCGATTTCGGGCATTGACGCGAAGGCGCTGCAAGCATTAGCGAGCATGGGAATGCAGCCCAATCAGCTCATCGCCTTGGCGTTTCAGGAATTGGCGGAAAAAGCCGAAAAGATCGGGCAGCTCAACGTTTCGCCGGAGCTGCTGCGCGAATTGTTGAGCCAAAGATCGAAGCACTAAATGGAACGGCTGACCGAAAACAAAATCGTGCTGGTAACGCGGCGCACGAGATTGGATGATCTGATCGCTCGATTCAACACGGTCATGCAAGCGCAGTTTTACGTCGAGCATCTCGGCGCCGATTTTTCCGATTATCTGGCCGAGCACGAGCGTTACCGGCGGGCGGTAAACGATGCAGAGAATTCTTTGCGGCAATCAGGCCGGGTCCAAACGATCGATCGTTCTTTTCTGCCCAATTTTATTTTTGGCCCGCACGACACGGTGGTTGCCATCGGCCAGGACGGGCTGGTCGCGAACACGCTGAAATACCTCGTCACTCAGCCGCTGCTTGGCGTTAATCCCGATCCGCAGCGCTGGGATGGTGTTTTGCTGCCGTTTACCGTGGCTGATCTCCCCAAAATTATTTCCGAAGTTTTTGCCAAAAAACGCCGGATTCGGGAGGTAACGATGGCAAAAGCGGAACTGAACAACGGGCAAATGCTCTACGGCGTCAATGATATTTTTGTCGGCCCGAAGTCGCACACCTCGGCCAGATACCTCATCGCCATCGGCGGCAAGCAGGAGCAACACTCTTCCAGCGGCTTGATTGTCTCGACGGGATTAGGCTCGACCGGATGGCTCAAAAGCCTCTTGGCCGGCGCGACGACGATTGCCGGCAGCTTATCGCAACGCGACCTGGCGATTCGCGCCAAAAACGAATTTGCCTGGGAGGCAAATTATTTGTATTTTACCGTTCGTGAGCCGTTTCCGAGCAAGACCTCATCGGCTTCGCTGGTGTTCGGCAAGATCACCGAGAAAAACGCGCTCAAGCTGATTTCGCAAATGCCGGAGCACGGCGTGATCTTTAGCGACGGCATCGAAGCCGACTTTCTCGAATTTAATTCCGGAACCGAAGCGACGATTTCCGTGGCGGAGAAAAAGGGGCATTTGGTTATTTAACAATGAGGAGAAGCAATCGCAATGCCGACCAAAATCACCATCAACAACAACGGCAACATTCGCATTGAAGGTGACTTTGAAATTTATGATGCCAACGGCAATAAATTCGATCTCGCCGGACGTACGACGATCTCACTTTGTCGCTGCGGCCACAGCAATAAGAAGCCGTTTTGCGATGGCTCGCACAAAATCGTTGGCTTTCAATCCGAAGTGACGGCTTACAAGCTCGATCCGCCGAAGCCGAAAGTTTAGAAAGTCCATATTCTTTGGAGTCGAAACATGACGACAATGAAACATTTCAAACCTAGTGAGATTTGAAAAGTATAAAATCATCGTAGCCATTCAGGCCTTTCAGAATAACAAAATAATTGGGGGACAAGATGATTAAAAGCTTTAAACAAATTATTTTGTCGTTAATCATTTTGTCTTGATTTTGTTCCTTGCGAAAACGCTGTCCGAGAATAGTTACAAATCAATTTCGTTGCGGTTCCCTTTTCGTTGCAATTTTTATTATCATTTCGTTGAGAATTTTAGATGCACGTTGTTACTAGTACATCCTCCCGCCAGCCCACTTTCATGGTTCGCGATGTACCGATCTACGGCGATCTCATTTTGTCGCCGATGGCGGGATTTTCCGATCTCCCCTATCGCCTGATCGCGCGCGATTTTGGCTCGGCGATGGGCTACACGGAATTCGTGTCGGTGGATGGCCTCTTGCACGGCAATGAGAAAACCAAGCGCTTGCTGGATTTTCATCCTTCGGAATATCCGCTCACTTTTCAAGTGTTCGGCAGCAGCGAAGACAAAATTGTTGAAGCTTGTAAAATGATCGAGCCATGGGGCCCGACGATCATCGACCTCAACATGGGCTGCTCGGTGGCGAAAGTTTCAGGACGCGGGGCTGGGGCCGCACTGCTTTGCGAGCCGACCAAGATTGGTCGAATCTTCGCGCGGCTCTCGAAAGAACTTTCTGTGCCCGTCACGGGCAAAATCCGTCTCGGCTGGGATCATCAATCCCTCAACTACGTGACGGTGGCCAAAACTCTTGAAGACAATGGCGCCTCGCTCATTGCCGTGCATGGACGCACCAAAGCGCAAGCCTATAACGGTGTCGCCGACTGGAGCGCGATTGCGGAAGTCAAACAGGCCGTGAAGATTCCCGTCATCGGCAACGGCGACGTGAAATGCGTGGCGGACATCAAGCGCATCAAAGAGCAAACCGGCTGCGAGGGCGTGATGATCGGCCGCGCCGCCATCGGCAATCCGTGGATTTTCTCGCGCAAGGATCGACACGAAGTCTCTTTTGAGGAAAAAGCCGCGCTGATTCGCCGCCATTTCTCTCTGATGCTCGACTATTATGGCGACTACGGCTTGATTCTCTTCCGCAAGCACGTGGTCAAATACATCAGCGAGATTCGCGGCGCCGCGGCGATGCGCGAGAGCTTTTTGACGGCGACGACGCCGGAGTATTTTATCTCATTGCTGGAAGAGGCGGAGGCCGAACATCGGGAATTGAAGGCGGCGTAAATTTTTACTTTGAGTGCTTCTGAAGGAGCATTAGTGATGTCAGCACAAAAAAACAATCTCACA
Organism: Candidatus Zhuqueibacterota bacterium; assembly: GCA_022616415.1. GTDB lineage: Bacteria > Zhuqueibacterota > Zhuqueibacteria > Zhuqueibacterales > Zhuqueibacteraceae > Zhuqueibacter. The sequence goes on from JAKEEU010000218.1 coordinate 116,414, forward strand.
GAAACGAAAATCGAAGCCATCGTCTTGACACCGGAGGTACAACAAGCCAAACGCAAAGCCGAAGATTATCTCCGCGATCCGGAAAAGACCAAGAAATTGCTTGCCGCCGTTGTCGAGAAAGCGAAAAAACGTCAAGACAAAAAAGGTCCGCTCGCCGAAGTTTGGGAGCGTTTAAAAGCGCTTTCTCGTCTTATAAACGCTTTCGTCCGCAAAGAATATAAGGAAGTTCCCTGGCAGTCGTTGGTCTTGTCAAGCATGGCGCTGCTTTACTTTGTCACCCCGTCGGATTTGTTTCCGGATTTCATTCCCGTAGCCGGCTATGTCGACGACGCGACGATCATCGCTTTCGTCGTCAATGCCATCAAAGCCGACCTGGACAAATTTCTTGCATGGGAAGCCGAGAAATCCACGCCCTAAGAAACTGCCAAAATGATTTTGGCACAGGACAGTGGTCCATTTTAAACACGAATTTTGAACGCAGTCGCCACAACGCCGTGGTCACGTGTGGGGACGCTATTTATATCATCGGTGGAACAATTGCCTCGAGCGACTCCTGGTTGAATGACATTCAAGCTTTCAGGCCGATGCGCCTTTGAGTTTTCACGAGAGGAGCTATCATGAACACGATCAGGTTCATGCTTGCGATGACACTGGCCGCAACCGTATCAGCGTCATTAGCCCAAACGCCTTCACCAGTCGATGCCACTGCCATGCGCTTGATCGAAGAGGGAAAAGCGTGGCTGGCGCAAAATGAATTAAAAAAAGCCGAGGAAACTTTTCGCGCGGCATTAAAAAGAGACAAGAATTTGACCGCCGCCATGGCCGGCCTCGGTGAAGTGGAGATGATCAAACAAAATTGGGGCGACGCCAACGACTGGTACGAGAAAATCCTCGATCGCGAGCCCAAAAATCTTGATGCCATGCATCATCGCGCCCTCTGCTATCGCGAAACCGGCAAATTCAAAGCGATCTTTTTGCGCGATCTGGATTGGAAAAATTCCAAAAAATATTTCGAGGGGGTGCTGGCGCAAGACTCGCTTTATCGCGATACGATTTTTCAATATGCGCTGTTGCGGCGCTACGACGAGAAATACGAAGAGGCCATTCTGCTGGGCCATCATCAAGTCCGCCTGAAACCGGAGCTTGTCACAGCGCAACGCGGCTTGTTTCGCCTGTATCAATATTTGCTCGACAATCGCAGCGAGAAGGATGCGCTGAAGTGGCTGCAAGCCCACGATTCCGAGCACGCGCAATATTTTATCGGCGAGGCTTTTCGTTGCACCGAAAAACTCGACAGTGCCGAGGTCTTGCTCAGAAAGTGGCTTGCTTCTGCGCCGGCAATCAACACGACACCGGCCTGCCTTTCGCTGGTGCGGCTCAATTACCAACGCGAGCAGCCACAAGCCGCCGAGCAATTTTTCTGGCAAGCCGTTGACGGCATTCGTAACCAAGTCGATGCGGAACTGGTTTTCGAAGATGTCAAATATATCGTGACCGAAGCGGAGCTGGAAGAGTTTAGCCAGCTTGCTGCCCCCAACGAATACACCGCTTTCTTTCGCCGCCGGTGGATTAGCCGCGATCCAACGCCGGCAGCCGGGTTCAATATTCGGCTAGCGGAGCATTATCGGCGCCTGCTTTATGCTGAGAAGCATTACATTTATGATCGCTTCCACTCTTGGTTCAACAATCCCGACAAGCTCGGTTATCTCAAGTATCCGCCGACCTATTATCTCAACGACCGCTTTAACGACCGAGGGCTTATTTACATCCGTCACGGCGAGCCGGAGGAGCGGGTGGTTACGGTTTCTCCCAGCGTTCCAACGAACGACTCGTGGTTGTACGGCCGAACTAAAGATCGAGCCGAGATGGTTTTTCATTTCGTTGTCGATGAGAACGCCAGCGCCAACAATTGGCGAGTGGCGCCATTCCTGCCCCAACCGCAATTTTTGGAAGATCGCGTGCATTGGGATCCAAAATATTTTCGTCTGCTTCGCGGCGATCCGCTGGAAAGTCTGTCGCTTACAGAGGAACTCGCCAGAAAAAGCGCCGATGCCGTCGAGGTGGGATTTCGCACCGACCGCCACACGTGGAGCAAAGAAGTCAAGCCGCTCGAGTTCGCTTCTTACACCGCTTTTTTCAAAGCGCCGGAAGGCAACACGGCTCTCGAAGTCTATTACAGCCTGCCGTTGCCGTCAAATAAGGAACTGGCGAAAATGCCCGACACGATGGCTCTCTATGAGCACGGCTTGACTCTGCACGATTTACAGTGGAAAGAAATTGAACGGCAAAACGGTCGGATCCCCAAAGAGAAAACTGCCGACATTGGCAAAGAACAACACTTCGTCGGGCAATATCGTTTCTTCGTCAAGCCCGACTCTTATCACGTCGCCTTTTTTGTGCGGCAGCCGGCAACGCAAAGATTAGAAGGTTGGAAGCAAGATTTCCGCTTGCCAAACTTTGCGGAGAACGAATTAGCGATGAGCAGCATCGTGCTGGCTTCTGCGATCGAGCCGGCTTCCGGAAGCGAATCCTTTGTCAAAAACGGTTTGCGCCTCTCACCCACTCCCTCGCGGCGCTGCGATCGCAAAAAACCGGTTTATGTTTATTTTGAAGTTTATCATCTCGCCCCCGACGCCGAGGGAAAATCATCTTTCGTGGTTGAATACACCGCCTTGCTGCGCAAAGAGGAAAAGAGCGGCGCGAAGAAATTCTTTGCTCTCTTCGGCGGCAGCGCCAAGCCCGCTACTACTTTGGTCGTGGAACGCCACGCCGACACGGCCACTTCGGCGGAGTACCTTGCACTCGATCTCGGGGAAACCGGAAAAGGAGAATTTCGCTTGAGCATTAAAGTGACGGATCAGCAATCCGGAAAGCAAAAAGAAGGCTTTGTTGATTTTGCATTGTTTTAAGTCAACGTGGATGAGTCATGACCAAAAGAATACCACACGGATCAAAAACGCAAGCGTAAAACTTCTGGCAAATTCCGTGTGAGTTTTTGATCCGTGTGGAAATTTTATTTTCCAATCAGAGCAAGAAAAAGTGAAGCGCATCGCATTTCAAGGTGAGCCTGGCGCGTATAGTGAGCGGGCGGTGAAAGAATTTTTTCGAGAGCACTCGTTCTGGACTCTGCCCTGCCGCACTTTCGGTGAGGCCTTCGCCGCGGCGCACACGGGGCAAGCGGAGATCGCTGTCATTCCTATTGAAAATTCGCTGGCCGGGAGCGTGCATCAAAATTATGATTTGCTGCTGAAACATCAATTGCACATCACCGGCGAGATCATTTTGCGCATCAGCCATCACGTGATGGCGCTGCCCGGCGTGAAGTGGGAGAAGGTGCGGCGCGTCTTCTCGCATCCGCAGGCGCTGGAGCAATGCCGCGATTTTTTAGAGAAATGGCCGGCCATCGAAGCGGCGCCGGCTTACGATACCGCCGGCAGCGCCAAATTGATCGCCTCCGAGCAATGGCAGGACGCTGCCGCCATTGCCAGCGCTAATGCCGCGAGCGAATATGGCTTGGAGATTTTGCACCGCGGCGTGGAGAGCAATCCGCAAAATTATACGCGTTTCCTGGTTCTCGAAAAAGAAGAGAAAATTCCTGCGGAGGATGGCAAAAGCTCGATTGTCTTTTCAGTATCGCACACCCCCGGCGCGCTGTTCAAAACCCTCGCCGTTTTTGCTTTGCGTGACATCAATTTGCTGAAAATCGAATCTCGCCCTCTGCATGGCAGCCCCTGGGAGTACATTTTTTATCTCGACTTCGCCGGGACGCCGCGCCAAAGCCATTGCCAAAAAGCGATAGAGCATCTCGAGGAGATTGCCACTTTTCTGCGCGTGTTGGGGGCGTATGAAAAGGGAAAGGTGATTAAGTAAGCCGCAAAATTGGAGTATTGGATTGCCGGAGTATTGGATTTTTGGTTTGATGTAAGAGTGGAAGCTCTCCATTATTCCAACGATCCATCAATCCAACACTCCAGAACTCAAACACCCCATCACCTCGTTCAGATCTCCACAAACACCTTCGCCAAGCTCGGCCCGGCAACATGGACACGGAATTCGTTGAAATATCCAAACGGCGTGGTGGCAACGGTGAACCCAACACTCCGCAAGCGCTCAGCCATTTGCTGCAATAATTGCTCGGCGAAAACTGGATCGGCCTTGCTGCTCGAGAGGTGGGCAAAAGAATGCAGCACCACCTGTGTCGTGTCAAATTTTCGCGCCAGCCATTTGAGGTTTTTGATGGCCTTCGTCACCACGCTGCCGGCATCGGCTTCATCCTTCTCTTCCGCATGGATGAGTGCAACGACGGCGTTTTGCAATTGCAATTCGCCGGCGGCATTGGGAGCTTCCGGCAAATTCTTTTCATAGGGGCGCAGCCAGTAGTCGGGGGCGTAAAGGAGTAGGAGTTTCATTGTGAAGAAAAGGTTATGAAAATTTACGCTGAACCCAGCACGTTGAACAAAGCTAATAGTCAAAACCAAGCTTGACTTTTTGTGATTTGTTGATTACCTTTATGTCAGCATTCGTTCATCTTATGAAACAATCTCCTGGCATCAAATATTCTTATCGCAAAAATCTGGAGACAACGCGATGACGAACAATAATCCACAAGTTTTTAGTGAATGCGAAAATACGACCGTCATTGAAACTGAAGACCAACCTGAGCATCCCAAGGAGGCTTCAGCAATTATGTCCTTATGGCCTACTATGCCGCAGCTATCCGAACCCGAGCCCCAGGCATGGCGCGGCGTTTTTTCTCCGATTTACAAATGGGAGATTTTGTTCTCGCAACACGTTAAGATTCGCACTTCTGAACTGCCTCGCTTGAAACCACATATCACAGTCGATCGTCGAATGCTTGAGGGAGAAGATGACTAATGCTTGGCATGAAGCGGTGGAAGTTGGAGAGAGGTTGACGCAAGGCGATTTGATCATGAATTGCCCTTTGATTGCGTGGCAGCCTGATTCGCTTCAATTGCAGCAGAATACCAAAGAAACTGATGTCCTCAAAGGAGCGACAACCGCTATCCAGGCTGATGTCGTGATCATGACCCAAGCCTGTGATCTCGAGCATGAAAAGGTTGACAACGTCATCTTGTGCCCTCATTTTTCGCTCACAGATTATCGACGGGCTTGGGAAGCCGAGATGAACAACCGCACCCAAAATCCGACGGAGAAGGCTTGGAAAAGACATTGCAACGATATTTGTGACGGCTTTGTTTGGAACCTGACAATGCTGAATGCACGCCGTAGTGATGAACTGAGTATTGAACATCGAGTCGTCGATTTTCACTACGTTTATACAGTGCCGCGTAGTTTTCTTGAGTCTCTTCTTGAACAGCGTGGGCAAACCAGATTGCGCCTGCTACCGCCATATCGCGAACATTTATCACAAGCATTTGCGCGCTTTTTTATGCGGGTCGGACTCCCGGTTCCGATTACCTTACTGTAAACTCCACCTCCCGCCACGCCACATTCCCGCAGCGATCTTCGGCGCGTGCGGTTAGTTTGTGAACGCCCAGTGAAAGATCTGTTTTGGGGCGATACTGCACAACGTCGCGCTCCGGATCGTATTCGGCGATGAGCTTTTGGCCGTCCAGACGCAACTCGATTGATTCTTCCGATTCAAAGCCGGAAGTGCTGTCGTTGGCGCCGACGGAGATGAGCGGCCGGCGGTTGCGTGTCACTGAGCCGGCGAGCGGCGCGCGAATGCTCAACACCGGCGGCTCACTGTCACGGATAATCGCAAAATCTTCCATGCTAAAAACCCGCGCCGAAACGGTATGGTTGGCGGCGTTTATTTTGTTTTCGATAAACACCCACTCGTTGCGGTACAGATAGCACACACCAAGTTGCCGGGGCTGGGATACGGTGTCGGGATAAATGATCGTGACCACCGCGCCCTCATCAAGCGCCACATCCTGCGGCTCCACGCGGTAGATCGGGCCGATCACCCGCGAATCGCGAAGGCGGGTGAGCGTGTCGATTTTCACACGGCCATACCAAGGCCAATACACCGATTCCTCCGAAAACGCCACACGCATGCGCCCATCCGGTGCGAACAAGCTTCTCCCCCGCCCCGGTTGCACGAGCGCATTCGTGAACCAATCCTGCCACGTTTCCGCCTGGCCAAAGAATCCCTCGGCGGCCACTTCGAGATGCACCGAGTCTCCAGCGATCTCCACCAAAGGAACCGAGACAATATAACGATGCGGCTGTTGCGGAATGCACTCGGCCTGAAAGATCTTTTTGCCGTTGTCAAATTTCACCGTCGGCGTATTGGCCAAAGGCTGATTTGCCCGAATAACCAAACGCAAATAGTTGGGATAAAAATCCTTTTCGACATCGATGAGCAGAGGGGCGCCCGAGGCGCGAGCCGGGGGGTTGACGATGAAAGCCGGGTGCGAACGCAAACCATGTTGGTCCACCGCGACGAGCCGAACGAGCTGCGCGCCGCCGGTTTGCAGCTCGAACGCCGCGCCGCCGTTCCAGGAGCTGTCGGCGAGCGTATCGGTTGATGAAGCCATGTCAAAACTCGAACCGGATGACACGAGCGCATTCGTTTTAACGGCAATCGAACGCCAGGGCGAGATCATCAAGCGGCTGTTGCTGTTGGCGACGGCGGCTTCGAGCTTTTGAATCTGCCGCGTTGCCGGCGCTTGAATGGACTTGATCTGTAGAGGCGCCGCCCGCTCATCCGTCGCCACCTGCGGAACGATCGTAAATGGCGAGCCAACCACGAGATCAGCTTCCAAAACGGCGAGATTGCCAAAAAAATCCGCTACTACCACTCGCAGCCGATGGTCACCCAAGCTTAAATTTGTTAGCGCCTGCAAATTATGTGCGGGCGTCAATTCGTCATAACTTTGATTGGCAACAGCTTCATCCACCGGCGACACCAACGCGCCGCCGGCCGCGTTCAGATGCGAATAAAATCCCAAACTGTTGCCCACCACACGGTAGAGCCGTTGAAAATCGCCAAATCCGCGCCGCTTCAAAAGATTATCGCGGTCCAGCTCGATCAGCTTGTTCTGCGAGTAATTAAAACGGTCGTACTGCGCTTGAAACTGCAAGCTGTCGTCGACGAAAAGCTGCAAGCGATAAAAGCCAAAGCGATTGTCCACGCCATCAGCCTGGTCGTACCCGTCGATGGCAACGCCGGCTTTTCCCACGATATGAATCGGCTCGGCAACACGCCATTTACCATTTTGGCGATAAGGCCGCAGGACCTGCGGCAAAAAATCGCCGTTGACCATCGCGCCGGGCGCCAGCGGGGAAACGGCGAATCCGGTGATTGTCGGCGGCAGGGTGTCGACGATCTCGAAGCCGTGCAGAAACGGATTGATCGGACGGTTGCGGCTGTCGCGCAGCTCGAAATGAAGATGCGGCGTGCCGATGCCGGTTTGCCCGGTGTAGCCGATCACTTCACCCTTCTGCACCGGCAGCATTCCCGGCCGAAAAAATTTGTCGATGCGATAACGGCCGACGCGCTCTTGCTCATCCTCGGCGACGGCTTGGAGTTTTTCATTGAAAGCTTCCAAATGCGCGTACACCGCGGTTTCGCCGTTGTCGAGGCGGAGATATAACACGCGGCCATAGCCAAAAGGAGAAATCGCCATGCGCTCGATATAACCGGAGCGTACGGCAAAAGCTTTGTAACCGACCTGGTTCCAGGTTTTCACATCAATCGCCGCATGAAAGCGCCGGCTGCGTGATTCACAAAATGATGAAGTAATGAATTGGCTGGCGTCGGTCGGCCACAGGTATTCTTGTGCGCTAGCAGATAAATTGGTGAGGAGCAAGAGGGCAAAACAGAGGCTTCCTTTCATCGAGACAGAGTCCTTCCTAAAATATCGTTGAGCAAATGTGGGGCGTCGGTTATAATTCCATCTACACCATAAGCGACCAGTTTGCGGAGCGTGGCGGGGTCGTTGGCGTTCCAAACCATCACTCGCAAGCCGGCCCGGCGAATGTGCTCGAGAAAGCGGGGCCGGGCCAGGCGCCGGCTGATATGGAGCGCGTTGATGTTCATCATGCGCGTGAGCGATTTTGCCGTGCCACGTCGCAGCCATTTGACATTGAGCAACAAGGCCGTGGGCAGGCCGGGATCGAGACGCGCCAGCCGGCGCAGCACGATCGGATTAAAAGAAGAAATGAGGCATTGCTGGCGCATGCCATGACGCCGCAACAAATTGAGCAAGCGCAGCTCGGCGCCTGTATGAGCGCGCGCCTGCGATTTGACTTCGATGTTCAACAAGACGCGGCCTTTGGCCCAATCCAAAACCTCTGCCAGAATAGGAATACGCTCATTGGCGAAGCTTTGGTGAAACGATGAGCCGGCGTCGAGACGGCGCAGCTCATCAATGGATTTGGCGCGCACAAAGCCGCGGCCGTTGGTGGTGCGGTTGAGACGAACGTCGTGAATGACGACCCATTCACCGGTTCGGCACAGCCTGACGTCGAGCTCGATGCCGTCCGCCCCTTGTTGCGCCGCTAATTCAAATGCCGCCAGCGTGTTTTCCGGCGCCAGCAGCGAAGCGCCGCGATGGGCGAAGTTCAACGTCCTGCCGTTAAATATGTGATCCATGAGAAATTTTCAAATTCTAAAACGAAAAGCGCGCTACGAACACCATATTTATAAAGATAAAACTGACAATTAAAAAAACAACGATAAATTTTAGAAACTTTTGGCCGGTGGCAATGAGAAACGAGCCTAACATCGATGCGCAATGACAAAATGATTACCGACAAAATAATTTTCTAATTATTTTGACCGACATTATTTTGTCGAATGCTTTCGCTTTTCATCAGTTGAGTTGTTTCTATCCGTTGGGAATTTTTTTTGTCAAAAACCTGTTTGTTTGCGGCTTGTCCGCGTTGGACTAATGCAAGAGCAAATTCGATAAAATCTCCGCCAACTTCTGCGCCTGCCACTCGCGTGAAAACTCTGGCGGAGGCGTCGAGGCTTGAGGAAGCTCGCCTTGGCAAAATTCCTGATAAAAGGCCAGCAGCACGCAGCGGATGGCATCGATGGCATCGAACGCGCAGTGCCGCACCGGCGCGTGTTGCATGAGCAGTTGCATGCCTTCGATGCGGTCGCCGATGGCGAGCACGGGTTTGCCAGCAGCAATATACTCAAAAGTCTTGCCGGGGATCAGCGCCGGAAAGCTGCCGGGCCGCACCAGATAAACGAGCAAATCAGCTTGGCGCATTGCTGTTACGGCTTCGCGATGCGATAGGTAGCCGACGGCGTCAACATAAGCTTCCAAATTATTCTCGCGCACTTGCGCTGCAAGCTTGCCGGTCAAATCGGCGCCGACAAAGTGCAACTTCGTTTCCGCAGGCGAAAGCTGCGCCGACTCGACGAACAAGCGAAATCCTTCCAACAGCGTGCTGGGGTCGGCGTAGCTGGCGATGGCGCCAATGTAAGACACATCGAAACAGTTATCCGGCGCTGGCGGAGAATCAACAAAATCCTCGCTGTCGTAACCATTCGGGAGAAAATAGGTGGTGCCGGCAGCGCGTTTTCCGATGGCGGCAAGTGAATCAGCAACGCCTTGGGAAGTGGCCGTTACCACGTCGGCATCAGTGACAATGCGTTTTTCCATCACGCGATGGAAAAAGCGGTGCAATGCCGTTGGAATGGGCAAGAAATTGCCCTGCGACCAAGTATCGCGGAAATCGCTCACCCATTTGACGCCGGTAATTTTTGACAAAATCCATCCAATAAAGTGCGAGGAATGTGGCGGGCCGGAGGTCACGACGAGCGGAATTTTTTGCTGACGAATTTCGCGCCAAGCTTGCCAAAGGGCGATAGGCAGCCACAAAATTTTGGCATCGGGGATTAAAAACCAATATAACCAACTCGTGCCGCCCTCCTTTCCCCCACCGGCAAGTTCTTTTTTCTGGTGGAATAAATAGAGCAACCGCGACGGATCCAGTGAGCCAGTGCGAATGATGCGCGCGCCTTTAAGCTCGTCCAGCAAGGAATCGTCGAACGCGTAATAAGCAATAGGCTTGACGGTGAGGACGGTGACCTCCCAACCGAGGCGCAGAAAATATTTAGCCCACTTGGCGACACGCTGCGTGCCACCCATGCCGAGCGGCGGGAAATAGTAGGCAACGAGTAAAACGCGTTTGATTGATGTAACCGGTTGAGGCAGATTCTTTTGTGGTGGCAAATTTTCAGAAGAGCTCATCAGCGAAGAGAGGCGGGAATGTACGGTTGGCGCATTGGTTACGGTTGCGGAACAGCATAACCGCGTTGGTGCAACAAAGCATAAGCTTGTGATTTTATCACTAGCAGCCGCCCGGCTTGATGGTACAGGTTTTCTAATTGACCGGCTTCTTCGGTGGAGAGTTGTCGTTCGGCTTGTGCCTCAAGCAATTCGTGAAACAAGGTTTCATCCTCTGCCTCCATCTGGCTGCGCGCAATGTGCCAAAGCTCAGCATCCGATAACGTTGGCAATTGCGCCATTTCCGTTTCCAGCTTCCTCGGAGCGTCATCCAAAGCCGGGAGTGCTGCATTCAACATTGATTCTAATACGTTCTCGATGGAACGATTCAACAGCATGGCGGCGCGTTGAGCGCGTTTATACGAGCTTTCAGGTAGTTGCAGTGTAACTGAATTCATTGCTATTATGCTCCTCGAGTTTATTTAGAAAAAGTAAACAATAAAAGATACATAGCATTCTGTCAAAAATCAAGCGTTTTGCTTATTTCAAAAAACACAGACACGGATTCTTAAAAATATTTGCCCCACTTGGCGACCCGTTGGGTGCCACCAATGCCGAGCGGCGGGAAATAGTAGGCAACCAGTAAAACGCGTTTAGTTAGCTGAGACGATGTTGATGGATTCACAAAAGAAAGATAAAGCGTGCCCGGACAAAAAGCAAACGCGGTGACCACTGATTCGGATTTTCAAAAAATTTTCAAGGCCGCGCGCTAGCGCTCTGTAAAAAGAATCAAAAAAGATAAATGATCAAATAATCGATAGTCCCGAACGCACCGCACGGACATAAGTGTAGACGCCAGCGACATCGAGGTTGCAACTACCGTCATAGAAAACGACAAACCACGCCCGCCCAGCGCTCTGCTTGCTTGCTGTCCATATCCAGTGGCTTTGCTTACGATCAAACACCGGAGCGATGTAAAAGGCACCGTTCTTTTTCTCAGGCTCCATCAGCGACATGGCTTCTTCCAGGGTTGGCAGCCGCCAGTCAGTATAACCAGCAAACTTCTGGTTGTTCAAGTCGCGAATATATTTCTCGGCATCAGCATAGTTCATAGACTTATCCGAACCTGACTGTTGCCAAGTCAAGCCAGTCGCATGATCAATGACCAACTTCTTACCGTGCCGCTTAACGGATTTATACTGATGCTGAAAGCCTTTACCGTTGGGGTTCTTACGCTTATCATAGTATCCCAGCTCTTGAAGCCACTTTGTCACTTCATCGTCTGAATACTTTAGTCTCTCCATCATTTCCTGCTCACGCTGGCGTTTGAGGCGTTGTTCCTCTTGGCTCCGGGTCATGAGGCTTTGCTCAAGATCGGTTAACTGTCGCATGCCGTTTTTGCCTTTTTCCACTACGGCGAGATCCGCTTCATCCAATAAGGCTTCGTCTGTTTTGAAATTAGTAAGCTTGCTGCTCAAAACTCGCGCCGCGCGCTGGCCAGGCTTGTCGGAGTTGTGATACGCGCTGCGCACTACCGGAGTCAGGAGGTCGTGGGCCAGACGGGAATACAATTTCTAGTTTTGTTGGATTCTAGTGAGCAGGTAAAGGGCTTGGCATTTGACGAGCAGCGCGTCGAGGGTATCTTGGCGGTGGCTGTAGTTCTGTCGCAGTTCGTCCATCGCACAGGTTCCGGCGGTGCCGAGGGCTGTGGTGTGGGCATGCAGCAGGTCGAGGACAAGGCCGGATTGCACCAACTCCGGCTGCCATTGGCGCAATTGCTCCATCTGCTGCTGCAGAAAATCGTCCATGGCAAGGCCTTCCTTCTGTAACTGCTGGTAGCGCGCCACGGTGAAGATCGGGGGCTCCGAATTCTCCTGTACCGCGGTATCCCAGAGTTTGGTCAAGAGAAGTTGCAACATCGGTGCGATGGGCGATTTCTTGTCGGCCAGCAGATCGACGGCGATGATTTCCGCCAAATTGCCGTCTTCACCCTTTTCGATTTTAAGACGGTATTTTTCCCGCGTGGCTGGGTGTTTGGTCAATCCCTCCACCGCTTCGATGATGCCATTGCGGTCAAGCTGTTGCAGAAACACTTCTGCATAAGGCAGCAACAGCTTTTGGAAGCCGTCTCTGATCTCGGGATGATACTCCTTGCGGTAGCTCAAAATGAGTTTGCCTTGCGGTCGTTTGCCCGGTTGATCGAAAACCCACTTGACGATTTCCAGAAAATCTTCCAATTCGCTACGGGATTCCTCGCTACCAGATAGCGGCTGGGTAAAGGTTTCTTCCACCTGGTCAAGAATGACGATCAACGGATGGCCGGTTTAAAATTTTTGCGCTGAGAAGCAAGGAGAAAAACAAGCTCATCACCAGGAAAAAAGCATGGCGTCAAGCCTCGATCGTGCGATGCGTTTTGCTCTTCGCGCGCGGCAAAATAAAAAAGGCCCGAGTCTTTCGACCCGGACCTCTTGGCTGTGAGGGGGGAGCCACAATTCTTGAAGCGGAGTGATGGAGTTTTGGAGTATTGGAGTATTGGATTGTTGGAGGTCCATCACTCCAATACTCCATCAATCCAACAATCCAGCAATCCATTATTTCATCAGTACCAACTTCTTCGTCTGCTGAAAATTCGCGCCGGTCAAACTGTAAAAATAAATTCCTGAGCGCGCATAGCGATGCGTATCGTCGGCGCCGTTCCAGCTCTGTGTATACGTGCCGGGCCGCAGGTTGCCATCGACGAGGGTGCGCACGGGTTGGCCTTGCACGTCAAAGACGCGCAAGGTCACGGGGCCGCTCAAATCCGGCGGGATCGAAAATTCGATCGTCGTCGCCGTATCAATGCCCGGCGTGGCGCCGGTGGCGGAAAACGGATTGGGGTCGTTCTGTTTCAAATCGAAAGCCACTGGCGCGCTTCCGGCATTGACATCACGTGGCGGCAGATGGCGCGGATCAAAATTCGCTTCGCGCAGCCAAAGCTGAGACAGGCTCGCAGCGCCGTCGCCGCCGGTTTTTTCCACGACGATTTCCGCCACACCGTCCGCGGTGACGGCGTCGTCAATGGGCAGCCACGCCGTTTGCTGCGGAACTTCGCCAACGGCGACAGTTCCGTGCAAGATCGTGTTATCCGCCAGCAAGCGCTGCTCGACGGCGGGTGCACCGGAAAAATATTCGGCACGGACTTCGTAACGGACGCCGCTCATCAATTCGTCAAACCGATAAACGACGTGGCGAGGATCAGTGGCCACGGTTCTTCCGCTCACCAGGCCAAAACTCCGGTTGCGCGTGCCCTGCACCAAATGCGCATCGTGCTCCGGCTTGGCGCCGCTGTCTTCCCAATAAAGCAGCGGCAAATAAAACTCCGGCGTTTCGTCTTCGATTTTATCGTCACCGTAAGTGGACTGACAGGCATACCGCACGCGATAAAATCCCGGCGCCACCAAACGGTCGCCGCTGCCGCGGCGATCCCACACATACGGTTTGCTGCCGGCCAAGGCCCACTCATCCGTGAGAATATGCACGACCTGATTGCTCGCATCGACAAGCTGCATCTGCACGCGGCCAACATCCGTCAGCCGGGTTTCCAATTGCAACGTGTCAAGCGATGAATTTAGCATGATGCGCGCGACATTCAAATTGATGCCGAGCTGATATCTCTCCATCTCGCCATCCTGCATCCGATCATTCAACAAAATCGCTTGATCGAAACCGGCTTGGTAAGATGCGGTGTTGCTGGCGGAAAACAGCCAGGCAAAAATCGGGGAAAACCGAAAAGAACCGCTGACCGTAGGGCCGGACGCGGAGGGCGGCGTCTCATTATTGGCTGTGGTTTTATCGATCTCAAGTGTCGCCAACTCTTCCATCTGCGGGCTGAGCTTGATCACTCGCCCCAAGCCCTGATCGGAGAGATAGAGATTTCCCCAGTGATCTGTTGCCAACGCGACGATTTGCGATTTCTCACCAGCGTGATACAGGCGTTGCACGCGCAGCTTATTTTCGCCAAAGAACAATTGATACACTACACGGGCGCTGTCATCAGCCACATAGAGATGGCCGTCACTGGCGCCATCGAAACGGCCAACCGCGACCGCGACGGGATTTTGCAAAGACGAATCGATGCCATAAAATTCCGCCGCTATCTTGACACCGCCAAGCTGCAAGCGATAACCGACGAGACGGCGCTTGCCCTGATCCACCACCCAAAGCATATCGTCGAGGGAATCGAAAGGGGTGCCGCGATCATCCCAGGCGACATCAAAAGGCCTGGAGAGTTCGCCCTGCCCAACCGTCCTAAGATAGCGCAGTTCGATTTCGGTACCCAGATCAGCGGGCCCGCTTTCCACCTGTGACCTTTCGGCCACTTCCAACACGAGCACACGGTTGTTGCCCGTGTCGGCTACATAAACGATGCCGCGACTGTCCCGATCGATTCCCTGCGGACGATTTAGCTTGCCTTCGGCCACGCCGCCGGCGTAAATCCGACCCCATCGTTCGTAGTCGCCATAAACGATGCGATTTGACGCCGGATCGGTGACCATTTGCACAAAAGTGCTTTGCTGATAAGGTGGTGAATTCAGAGATTTGACTTGGGCATAAAAAGCCGCGTCAAAAGGAAACTCAAATAATTTTTTGCCAATTTGCTCAGGCGCGTTATGTCGCGCCTCAGATTTGATTTCATTTGTTAAAGCTGCCGGCCGGCGCACAAACGTGTTTTTCGTCACCTCGCGCGGCGTTAAAAGCGTCCACCAAGGTGACACGTTGGAATAAAACAGGCTATCCAACGACTTGCGGACCACCAACGCGCGTTTTAAGAGAACGGGATAAAGGCCGCGCGCGCTGCTCACTTTCCACATTTGGCCGAGGCGCGTCAGGTGCAATTCCAAATTGTCCACGCTTGATTGCCCCGGCCCGGAAGTCTCGTGTACGCTCACCTGCAGGGTCAATCGCGCGGTTTGCGGATCGGCGTGTTGAGCAATTTTACCGAGCGAAAATTTCATCGACTGCCACGCCCGCGCGTGTTTTGCAGCGGACAACAACATGGCGCGATTCACCAGTATCTGCTGGTTGCCTCCGCCGGCCGGCGGCGCCACCACTGCGTCAAAGGTTGGCGCCATCGCGATCTCCCCGTATTCCGGCATGATTAAATATGAGAGCACACTCTCGTCACCGGCGACAAGCGCCTGTCGAAATCTTTCAAGAAACAATTGCGCCGCCGTTTCGGTGGGGACCACAGGCGAGCGCCAGCCAGATTTTTCCGGCGTGAAATTCGCTTCGGGAAAAAAAGATTGAGCCGCCGCATCAGAAGCGGCCCAAACTCCACAAACCAGAGTCAGGAGAATCGCTCGAAAGTTGCAGTGCATGTTGTCTTCTCGAGCCTCTTGGATTGTCGTGAAGACGGAATTATTCTACAGACGCAGCCCGATTCCTTGCGGGCTTCACTGACCACCCGACCGATTCAAGCGATGACTTCAACCGGCGCCGGCAGACAAGTCCGTCTGCGCTACGAACACCGCAGCTATTCCGTTGCGACTTTGATCGACAGCGAGAGCCAAGTTTACCATCGATCCCGATGCAAAGTCAGCTCCTCGTCCTGAGGAGTTATACTCATCACGGGTTATTTTGTAACGTCATTGCGAGCGTTTCTCAGCGAAGCAATCCTTTGAAAATCAAGAGATTGCTTCGGCAAAAAGCGCCTCGCA
>JAKEEU010000219.1 GCA_022616415.1 Candidatus Zhuqueibacterota bacterium
AAAAGCACCGTGGGGGCGCGGCTTCTGGCAGGTTCGATCGGGGGTCGCAGGCGCCTTAATGGGGCGGGATGAGGGGCGACCCGCTGCTCCAGCCGCTGCGTGGCGACCCGGAGTTTCAACGATTCATGGAAGGTTTGAAGCGGGATTGGGAGACGGCGAAAAAAAGTTACGGTTCTGAACAAAAGTAACGCGCGGGTCGCCGCAGTCTTGCTGACAAGATGTTGAATCAAAAATGGAGTTGAGCCCGCCGCAAGGGCTGAAGACGTTTTGCGGCAGGCCCAGTCTGTTTTATCTCAATCGGCGGATCAGTCGGCGGCGACTGCGATAATGATGTAAATAACCAGGAGCGTCACCCCGGCCGCGACGCCGGCCGAGATGGCGATGATCGCTCCCGTCGAAAGGTTCTTCCCTTTCACCTGCGTGACATCGCCATAAGGGACCGTGGTCTCAGCCCCGCTCTTTGCGTCAGCGATGACGAAAGACTCCTCCTCAATCTGGCTGACATACCCCTTGAGTTTTGTCTTGTTGCGCAGCTTGACGGAAATCTTTGTATCCTTACCCGCGCCGAGTTTCGCGACGCCGGCCTTCACTTTCGCGGTCAAAGCCGCTGCTTTCTCCTCTTTCGTCTTAGCCAATGCCGAGGGAGCGGCGAAGAGAGAAAGCAGCAGAGAGGCGGTGAGAAGCAGCGACAGATTTTTCTTGAACATGGTTTTTCCTCCGGAGTAGTGAATATCGTTTGCAACCGATAGGAGCAATTGCCAGGCCGTGGCGCCAGAAGATTTGAAAGGCGCCAACTGCTTGTAACAACGGTGATTGCCGGATTGATGCGCTGGAACCGCGAACACCGAGGTGACGGTTTTACCGGTCAATCGTCGGTATTTTCTTGCGGAGGAATTGGGATTTTTGTTTCATCTCTTCCATCAATCGTTCAGCTTCAGGCTTCAACGTCCCCCCAGCGCGCGGCAGCGCGTGAATCAAAGGCGAGAGCGAGGTCGTAGTCGGCAATGGCGCGCTCGATCTCTCCCTTTTCAAGCCACGAATTGCCGCGCTCGACATACGATTTTGCCGAGACGGCGCGCGAAGCTTGCGCGACGGCGTCATCGAACACCAGCAATGTGAGCGTCGGCATGAGAAGAATGAGACGGGTTATTCGCTCACGCGTTGTAGAAAACGCGCAGATGGGCGCGGTCCCAGATGGCGCTTTTTTCATAATTCCTCCTTCGAGGACAAAAGCGACAATTTCCGCAATAACCCGCCACGCGGCGAAATTTTTTCCACCTGTGCAAGTAGTCTTGCGAAGAGGGAAGCAAAAAAGGCAAAAAGGGCAAAAAAGGCAAAAAACTCTTTTTGCCTTTTTTGCCCTTTTTGCCTTTTTTGCTTCCTTTTTGACTGCTTCACAAAGCCCGTCACAAAGCCACTTGCACAGGTGGAA
>JAKEEU010000220.1 GCA_022616415.1 Candidatus Zhuqueibacterota bacterium
AATTGGCGAATCACTGATTCGCGGATTAGCACAACGAATTAATCAGGGATAGAGCAGGCAAAGAACTTGCCCCATCCCGCACAGCGTTATGCTTTCGGGAAGTTTCAATTCCTGCTGACGGCTGTCATCACGGCTTTCGTCCTTCGTGATGTGCGCCAAAAATCAACTGGTGACGGCGGGGTCTGAGCAATTGACCATCCACGGAATGCCGAACTGATCAATCAGCATGCCGAAGCGCAAAGCCCAGAACGTTTGCTGCAACGGCATGTTCACCTTGCCGTTTTCGGCCAGCGCGTGAAAGACACGTTCGGCTTCCGCCGGGTCGTCAATGGCGAGTTGCACGCAAAAGCCGTTGGGCTGCTGGTAATACCCCGGCGGGCTGTCAGCGCCCAGCACCACCGTGCCGCCGACTTCAAGCGTGGCGTGCATGATTTTATCGGCGTATTCCGCCGGGAATTCGCCCGCCATCGGCGAAGCGCCGTAAGTGAGCGAGAAGAGCGTTTTCGCGCCCAGGTGTTGTTCGTAAAACTTAAAGGCGGCGGCGCAGTTGCCGTTAAAGTTCAGATGTGGATTCAGTTTCATTTTGTGCTCCTTGTAGTTTGGCTTGTCGCGCTGTCTTATTGAACGTGATTCGGTTCCATGTAAATCAGTTCCCAGATATGGCCGTCCAAATCCTGATAACCGTGTTGGTACATAAAGCCGTAATCCTTCGGCTCGCTGTGAGTCGTGCCGCCTGCGGCAAGGGCCTTGCTCACCAATTCGTCAACCTGCGCGCGGTTTTCGCAGGACAGACACACCAGCACTTCAGTGCTTTTCGTGGCGTCGCAGATTTTTTTGGGCGTAAACGTCTTGAATTTGGCATACGTGAGCAGCATCACGTAGATGTCTTCGGCGAGGATCATGCACGTCGCCGTCTCGTCAGTGAATTGCGGATTGAATGTGTAGCCGAGTTTCGTGAAAAACCCGATGGATTGCTTGAGGTCTTTGACCGGCAGGTTCACAAAAATTTTCGTGGCCATGTTTTCTTCTCCTGGTTGAAAGATTGAATCGTTATTGTTGTTCGTACGCTTGCCGCAACGCTGCAATGTTCGAGCATAACAAGGCACGGCGGCGGCGGCTTGGCAAATCTTGCGCATTGCGCGCCAGTTACAGCGGTTTTCAATTGGGTGCGCCCGCGTCCTCGCGGGCAAGCCTTCTCACCACGCGCCTGCCCGCGAGGACGCGGGCGCACCGACCTGAAAACCGCTGTAATTCCTGTTGGAAATCAATGATTTGATCGGCTTTCCGCTTTGCTATTCATGGAAACTCCTTTTCTGAATACATCCGCTTGGCGCAATTCGCTGGCGGCATTGTCGTCTTTCACCGGTAAGTCGAATGACGGACAGTGAATTCGACAACGCGCCAAATTTTTTTTTCATTCATAGCCTTTCAATGCGCGTCTCGACTTCCTCATCACGAGTCGAGCTTGTACCTGCGGATTTTGCTGTGAAGTGTATTGCGGGCCATGCCGAGGATATCAGCCGTGCGGCTGATATTGCGCCCAGTAGCGTTGTAGACGCGTTGAATATGAAGACGTTCCACTTCTTCAAGCGAGAGGAATTGTTCGCCGTCTTCAGCGCGCGCGGCAGTCAGATTCTCCTGTCCACCCAGCGGCAGATCGCTCGCGTGAATAAGGTCCCCGCCACAAAGAATCATTGCGCGCTCGATCACATTGCGCAGTTCGCGGATGTTGCCTGGCCAGTGGTAGCTCGTCAGCAACGCTTCGGCTTTCGGCGTTGCGCCCTGCACCCGCCGGTTGAGCTTCTGATTGAAATGCGCGATGAAGTGCGCGACGAA
>JAKEEU010000221.1 GCA_022616415.1 Candidatus Zhuqueibacterota bacterium
GCAAGTAATGCCCCCTCAATTCCGCGAGAACGTCGGGTAACCGCCGCCGCAGGCCGTTAGAACGTGCTCAGGTCCGGATCTACTTCTTCTTCGCCTTTTTCTTTGCGGCCTTCTTCTTCGGCGCCGCCTTCTTGGTCGCCTTCTTGGCCGCAGCCTTGGTGAGGCGTCATTTTGATGGATCACTGAAAGGGCGGTTTGTACTTACTGCCGGATTAGGTGGAATGGGTGGCGCTCAACCGCTTGCTGCAACAATGAATGCAGGAACGATACTTTGCGTGGAAGTGGATGGATCCCGGATTCAACGGCGGCTGCAAACACGATATCTTGATGTGGCTGCAGCCACTCTTGATGAGGCGCTCTCACTGATTGATCAAGCACGTAAGGAAGGTCGCGGCTTGTCTGTTGGAATTCAAGCGAATGCCGCGGATATTTTTCCGGAACTTGTTCGGCGCGGAATCACACCGGATGTGGTTACCGATCAAACCTCAGCACATGATCCACTGAATGGATATATTCCAAATGGTTTGCCGGACGAAGATCCAACGGAGTTAAGACAAAAAAATCCGCAGGAATATATCAAACGTTCGATGAATGCGATGACCGAACATGTGCGCGCGATGCTTGAAATGCAAAAACGAGGTGCTGTCGTTTTTGATTATGGAAACAATCTTCGCGGCCAGGCATTCAAGAACGGCGAAACACACGCGTTTGATTTTCCTGGTTTCGTGCATGCTTATATCCGTCCGTTATTTTGTGAAGGAAAAGGACCATTCCGCTGGGTTGCATTATCAGGCGATAAAAATGATATCTATCGAACTGATCGCGCAATCCTTGAAACATTTCCTGAAAATGAAGCATTGGCGCGTTGGATCCGTCTGGCGCAAGAACGGATTGAATTTCAAGGTTTGCCTGCGCGTATTTGCTGGCTCGGTTATGGCGAACGCGCCGAATTTGGCGAACGCATCAATCAATTAGTAAAAAAAGGTGAAGTGAGTGCACCGATTGTGATTGGTCGCGATCATTTGGATTGCGGATCAGTCGCATCACCGCGCCGTGAAACGGAAGGAATGAAAGATGGAAGCGATGCAATTGCAGACTGGCCTATCTTGAATGCATTGTTAAACGCGGTCTGTGGCGCTACCTGGGTTTCATTTCATCATGGTGGTGGAGTTGGTATCGGCCAATCATTGCA
>JAKEEU010000222.1 GCA_022616415.1 Candidatus Zhuqueibacterota bacterium
GGCCTTGTTCAGAAATAACTTCACCGTTTGGTGATAAGCTCATCACGACAAGACCCCCATCGTGATGAGCGCAAATGAAACGTAAACAAAATGGAAAAGGGCATCAGTGCGCCTGTGAAACTTGTCAACAACATCCATATAGCGCAATAGCCAATGAACATCGTGCCATCAATCGTTTGGCGGCAACGCTGGATGAAAAGCATCGGCGGCGCTTCGTCGGGTTACTCGCCCTGCAGTGGGGGCGCGGAAGCATCCAACTACTGAACACGATCACAGGGATCGATCGTGCGACGATCAGGCGCGGACGTGCAGAAGTGCGACGCGCTGACCGCCAGACCAGTGGGCGTGTACGACGCACTGGCGGCGGGCGCCACCCTATTGAAAAAAAGATCCTCGAATCCTGAAGGCGCTTGAAGAATTGTTGCGGGATGCCACTGCTGGCGATCCAATGACGGGTCTGAAATGGACCCGCAAAACGCTGCGCGCATTGCAACGTGCGCTGCAGCGTAAAGGATTCAAAGTTGGGCTGGCCACGACTCGGCGGCTGCTGCACAAACTGCGTTATACGCTCCGAGTCAATCGCAAACGTCTGATCCGAAAACAGGAGCCGGAGCGTGATCGCCAAATGCGTTACTTGGTTCGGTTGCGCCGCCGCTTCTTGAAGGCCGGTAAGCCTGTCATCAGCGTGGATACAAAGAAGCGCGAATTGGTCGGCAACTTCAAAAACGCTGGCCGCACCTGGCGTCGAGAAGCGATCCCGGTTTTGGAGTATGACTATCCCAGTTGGGCCGATGGCGTCGCCATTCCTTATGGAATTTACGATCTGAGAGCCAATGAAGGCTTTGTTGTGATTGGCGCTTCGCATCAAACGCCTGAATTCGCTTGCGCTGCAATCAGATTGTGGTGGCTCAAGGTGGGGCGCTTTAAATATGGCTGGCAAGATGAACTGCTGATTGAAGCCGATTGCGGTAACCCGAACAGCAATAAATCCTGGCGCTGGAAATTTGGTTTGCAGCAACTCGCCGATGAATTTGGTTTGCGGATCACAGTGACTCATTTGCCGACAGGCGCCTCCAAATGGAACCCCGTGGAACACCGGCTGTTTTCGCACATCAGCACGAACTGGGCTGGGCAACCGTTGGTGAGTTACGAAACAGTGCTCAAGTTTATTCGCAGAACGAAAACCAATACCGGCTTGCGAGTGCGAGCTTATTTGGACAAAACCTTTTATCAAACCAAGCTGAAACTATCGGCAGAACAAAAGGCGCGAATCAATTTGCGCCCACGGCGTGTTCTGCCGAAGTGGAATTACTCAATCGAACCGCAGCCCCTCGGTTCATAAAACGGTGAAGTTATTTCTGAACAAACCCTA
>JAKEEU010000223.1 GCA_022616415.1 Candidatus Zhuqueibacterota bacterium
AGAATGGTCACCAGGCAATGTCTTTGTCCCTTGATCTGCAGCGGCTCGACCGGATGTATCTGCCCGTTGCGAATGATACCGGCTATTGTCGTCATGGAGTGGCCTCCTGCTTTTGCTTGATAAGGTTGACGGCAAAATATAAGTCTATTTTGCCCCAGAATCAAGCAAGGCGCAAATTAATTTCCGTCAGCGGTCATATACAACCGTGCCAATCTGAAATTGGCTTGTTGACGTAAAGCAAAATGCAGTTTAAAATTTTAATGACGCTTCAAATGGAACGAGAAAACTTCAAAACACTTTTAGGATTCCTCCTGGCGACCATCGGCGGGGCAATCGGCATCGCCAACTTGATTGCCTTTCCGCCTTTGTTGCACACGCACGGAATTCTGTTCGCTGTGTTCTACTTGTTGTTTACCGTCATCATCGGCATTCCGGTGATGACGGCAGAGATCGCCATCGGGCGGTTTACCTCCTCGAATCCGGTTAATGCCTATCAACATCTTGGCGGCAGAAAGTGGGCTGCACTCGGAGTGTTGAACCTCATCGGCTGTTTCATCGCTCTTTCAATCTTCATGATGCTCTTCGCGTGGACGGCTCGGTATTTCGCAGGATATGTCTTTGCCAATGTTCCTCAAGCATCGCATTCAAACGGCGTTCCTGGGTTTGCCTATTATCTGAACGATAGCTGGCGTGAAGTTGCGCTGGTGAGCGCGCTGATGGTCGGCGTGAATGTCATTGTCATCGGCTTGGGAATTCAAAAAGGAATCGAGCGAGTATCAAAAGTTCTGCTGCCGGTTTTTGCAATCGTACTTTTGTTTTTTGCAATCAAAAATTTCTTCGACTTTTCTGCCGTATCAAAAAGCACAGCATCATTAATTCACCTTCCAAAAAATTGGGGCGAGATGATGTCGGCGGCATTAGGGCAAGCATTCTTTTCTCTCTCATTGGGCGCGGGAGCGATGCTCACTTACGGAAGTTATCTTTCCAAGAACGATCACATCGGACGGTTGAGCAACACGATCGTTCATACC
>JAKEEU010000224.1 GCA_022616415.1 Candidatus Zhuqueibacterota bacterium
ATCCCCACGCATGTCATTCTGGAAGAATCTTTTTTCGCACTAGCACTGTACTCGAAATGAAAAAAGATTCCTACGGAATGACAGCCGCTTTTTGTACCTGAATAGTTACGTTTTTTAATAAACCGCTAATTCACGCTGATTTTTATTCACGTTGCTTGGCGTTAATTCGCGGTTACAGATTTGGTTTCGCCAAGTCGCCGCGCTACGGCATAATCGGTATTATACTTTCAGAAGTAACTTACAGATTTACAGATTGAAGTGCAAGAGAAAAAATCTCTTGCTTTTTTGAAACAAATGTATTATATTGTTGTTGCCTTAGAACTCAGCTTTTGTTTTTCGAAATTAACAAGATGGCCGAACGAGATGCGGCGCGGGGCTTAGCTCCGCTTAAAATCCAGCCAAGCTGGGTTCTAAGGCATCGCTTCTCCCGGCCATTTTTATTTTGTTCTCGTTTTTCCTCATCGGTGGCGCACCGGAAAGGCGGGAACGGAAAGGGGTGCTTTATGCCGTACTGGATTCACTGTGACAAGCAAGCGCAACATGGCGATCTGCGGCGCGTGCAGATTATGACGAGCGACGATTTGTCGCTGCGCGAAGATTTGCGCGGCCCGTTCAACACGCTCACGGAGACTCTCGTCATCGCGGAGTCGTTGATCTGGAGCATCGTCGCCACCATTATGGACCGCTTGCGCACGGAGAAGCCCAAGAAATTTGCCGACTTCCCCTCGGGAGAACAAACCACGGAGGAGTAGCACAGCGCGTTTGTTGAGGCCTACGGATTTACCGAAAACATCCGCGTTTTCTCTCCGGCTCAGAACTGCAACGGGGTAAACATGGCAAATGGCGGCGGCATTCGCTCGACGGATGCCGCCGTTTTTTGTGAAGATTCAAGTTCTCTCATTATAAGCTTGTCACAACTGTTCACTCACGAACACCTTCTGTCATGTCAGCGGACACCTACCGAGGCATTTTGCTGGCATTTCCCTACCCTAACTGCTTAAAAATAAAACACTGGCATGGTTGTTGACTGAAATATTATTGACATAAACCTGACCTGTTGTGAAGTCGAACTTACACAAGGCCATGTTTCAAGGCTTTTGCTCTGGTAGTAACCTTTGCGTAGGTGTCGATGTCTAATGAACCATAAGAGAAAATAACATGGATCGTCAAATTCAAAAAAAGAAATGGCCGCCGAAGAAAATCGCGATGGTGGGGGGTGGCGGATTGTTTTTTTGCTTCGTGATTTACAGCTTCATTTTCGGCGACAGCAGCTCGAAGCTGAACGTCGAGACGGAGAAGATCACGATTGCCGCGGTGGCGCGCGGGCCGTTTCAAGAGTTCATTCCGGTCACCGGCTCGGTGCTGCCGATCAAGACCATTTACATCGACGCGATCGAGGGCGGCCGCGTCGAGACGAAATTCATCGAAGCCGGCGCGTTTGTCAAAGAGGGCGACAAAATTTTGCAGCTCGCCAACACCAATCTCCTGCTCGACATCATGTTCCGCGAGGCGCAGTTTTTCGAGCAGAGCAATAATCTGCGCAACACGCGTCTGCTCATGGAGCAAAGCCGCTTGAACTTGCGCCAGCAGCTCAACGATCAGGAATATCAGGTGCAGCGCCTCAAGCGCCTTAACGAGCGTGCGGCAGAGTTGCGGCAAAAAAATTTGATTTCACAACAAGAATTTGAGCAAACGCGCGATGAATATGAATACCGCCGCCGTCAAAAAGAGCTGGCCATCGAATCCTTCAAGCAGGATTCTCTTTTTCGGCAAATCCAAGTCGAGCAGTTGGAGACTTCATTGCAGCGGATGCAGGCCAATCTCGACGTGACCAAGCAAAGATTGGAGAGCATGATCATTCGCGCGCCGGTGACGGGCCAGCTCACTTCGCTCAACGCCGAGATCGGCGAATCCAAAGCGCCGGGCCAGCGGCTGGGACAGGTCGACGTTCTCGACGGCTTCAAAGTGCGCGCCGGCATCGACGAGCATTATCTGTCGCGCATCAACCTCGGCCAAACCGGCGAGTTCGATTTTGCCGGCCAAACCTACGTGCTGATCACCAAAAAGGTTTTTCCGGAAATTCGCGACGGCCGCTTCGACGTCGATTTGGAATTTCAAGGCAAAGAGCCGGAGGGCATTCGCCGCGGCCAGACGCTGCACATTCGTTTGGAGCTGGGCGATCTTTCCGAGGCGACTCTCCTGTCGCGCGGCGGGTTCTATCAAAAGACCGGCGGGCAATGGGTGTACGTGCTCGACGAGTCCGGCGATTATGCCACCAAGCGCAGCATCAAGCTGGGCCGGCAAAATCCGCAGGTGTTCGAAGTGCTCGAAGGCCTCGAGCCTGGCGAGCAGGTGATTACTTCGAGTTATGACAGTTTTGGGGATATTGATAAGCTGATTTTGAAGAAGTAGCGCAGACGGTCTCGTCTGCAGGAGCAGTCAAATGCAAGAACGCCAATTTTGCGACTTCAGAAAATTGCAGGTCTGGATCAAGAGCCGCTCTTTGCTGCTGGCGCTTTTTAATGCCACCGCAACGTTCCCGAGGAAAGGATCGTATGATCTGACCGACCGCATCCGCCACGATTGTCTTGCCATCGCCGCCAATATTGTGAAGGCTTGTAACAAGCTCGCCAAGACGGAAACGACGCGTTTCTTCAAGAGCGCCTGGCAAGCGGCGAGCAATTTAGAAGAGGATTTGAGGTCGGCGCAGTATCGCGGCCTGCTCAATGATCCTTCTTATGCCCAGTTTGCGCACGAGGCCACTGTGGTAAAAGGAATGCTCGCGGCTTATATCAAATAGAATAATTCGTAATGCGTAAAACGTAAAACGTAAAACGTAAATTACGCATTACTTCTTACGCATTACGTTTCACGTTTTAACCCCAAGGAGCCACCATGATCAGAACCAACAATCTCAGAAAACTTTACACCACCGAAGAAGTGGAAACCACGGCTTTAAACAACATCAATCTTGAAGTCAAATCCGGCGAATTTGTGGCCATCATGGGGCCGTCGGGCTGCGGCAAATCGACGCTGCTGAACCTGCTCGGCTTGCTCGATAACCCCAGCGACGGCGAATATTTTTTTATCGACCAGGAGGTTTCCAAGTTTTCCGAGCGGCAGCGCGCCAATACTCGCAAGGCCAACATCGGCTTCGTCTTCCAAAGCTTCAATCTCATCGACGAGCTGACGGTGTATGAAAATGTCGAGCTGCCGTTGTTCTATCTCGGCGTTGCCACCGGCGAGCGCAAGAAGCGAGTCGGTGAAGTGCTGGAGCACATGCAGATCATGCACCGCAAAAATCATTTTCCGCAGCAGCTCTCCGGCGGCCAGCAGCAGCGTGTGGCCGTCGCGCGCGCTTTGGTGGCCAAGCCCAAGCTCATTCTCGCCGACGAGCCGACCGGAAATCTCGACTCGGCGCACGGCGACGAAGTGATGAAGATGTTGACGGACTTGAATGAAACCGGCACCACGATCGTGATGGTGACGCACTCGCCGTCCTACGCCGAGTTTGCGCATCGCATCGTGCATCTGTTTGACGGCCACGTCGTCACGGAGAATTTTAAGGAGAAGGTGCGGATTTAGGTGAGCAGTGGCCAGTAATCAGTGACTGGTAATCAGTGAGCAGTTTTCTGTGAACTGAATACTGACAACTGATAACTGAATGCTGACAACTGATAACTGGAGTCGGCGATGCTCAAAAATTACGTCAAAGTGGCGCTGCGCAATCTCACGCGCGCCAAGCTTTACACGTTTATCAACATTACCGGTCTCGCGGTCGGCCTCGCGGTCTGCATTTTGATCATGCTCTTCGTGCAGCACGAGTGGTCGTATGACGATTTTCATCCGAATGCGGATCGCATTTTTCGCGTCATCGAAATCGAGAAAAAGCCCGATGGGGAAAAGCGCGCTTCGAGCTTTCAACCCCTGCCGCTGGCGCCGGCGTTACTGGCGGAATTTCCGGAAATCAAGGCGGCGATTCGCTTTTATAACGGCGGTAGCATCGTGACGAGCGGCGAAAAAACATTCAGTGAAGAGCTGATGTTCACTGACGCCACCGTTTTCACCACCTTCAACTTTCCTCTTTTGCAAGGAAATCCAAAGACGGCGCTGGAGCATCCCAATTCTGTCGTCATCACTGAAAAGATGGCGCGAAAATATTTTGGCGACAACGATCCGCTCGGCAAGTCGTTGCACATCAGTATTCGCGGCCGCGCCGAAGACTTCGCCGTCACCGCCGTGGCGAAGAATGTTCCGGATAATTCCAGCCTGCAATTTCAATTTTTGCTCCCCATTCAAAAACACGGCAGTTATGAGCGCACGAAAGATAGCTGGAGGAGTTTCAATGGCTCATCATTTGTCCGGCTTGATGGAAACGCCACACTCGCCGATTTGGAGCGCAAGCTGCCGCCGTTCGTGCAAAAATATTTTGGCAGCATGATCGAGCGCAATCAAAGCGCAGGCTATTTGAGCAAAGACGCGGACGCTTTCCAGCTTCACTTGCAGCCGTTGCGCGAGGTGCATCTCGGCTCGGTCGATATTTCCTCGCAAGAGGAGAAGAGCAACCCGATGTATTCGTATATCCTGGGCGGCATTGCGGGCCTCGTTCTTTTGATTGCGTGCATCAACTTCATGACGTTGGCAATCGGCCGCGCCAAAGAGATCGGCGTGCGCAAGGTTTTGGGCGCTGTGCGCCTTCATCTCATCAGGCAATTTTGGGGCGAGGCGCTGCTGCTCTCGCTCTTCGCTTTCATTCTCGGCCTCGTGCTGGCCGAGCTGTTTTTGCCGGCGTTCAACCAGCTCGCCGCGAAAAATCTCGCGCTGAGCTACTTTTCTCACGGCTGGCTCGTGGTGGGATTGATCGGCCTATGGCTGTTGACCGGCTTGCTCGCCGGCAGTTACCCATCATTATTTCTCTCGCGCTTCGCGCCGGTTTCCGTTTTAAAGGGAATGGTCAAGCTCGGCGGCAAAAATTTCTTCACGCGCGGTTTGGCGGTCTTTCAATTCGGCCTCTCCATTTTTTTGATCGTCGCTGCGCTCGTCTTCTCTTCGCAACTGAAATTTTTGTTGACCAAAAGCCTCGGCTATAATGCCGAACACGTCGTCGTGATCCCGATGTTTACCGGCGCGAAAGACAATGGCGATGAAGTGCTGGCGAGGTTCAAGACTCGATTGTCGGGACAGGCCGGCATCGTGAGCATCGGCGGCACGAGCGGCGCGTTCACGCATGGCTATGATCGCAATCGCTTCGAGCATAACGGCAAGCAAAGAGTCGCCTATGTCTATCGCATTGACGACACATTCCTCGCGACGCTGGGAATTTCATTAATCGACGGCCGAAATTTTCAGATCGAACGAGGCACGGATGCCCAACAAACGGTCATCGTGAACGAAGCGCTGGTGCATGATTTCGAGTGGCAAGCGCCTTATATCGGCAAGCGGCTCAGCGGCTGGGATGAAAAGCGGATTCCTGGTGGCCCGGAGGTGATCGGCATCGCAAAAGATTTTCATTTTCTCTCGCTGCGCCAGGAAATTGCGCCGGTGATGCTGCTGGCGGATCCTGAATGGCCGATGAATGAAATTTTAGTGCGGATCAGCCCTGTCGACATGGCCAAAACGCTGGCGCTGCTGGAAACTACCTGGCGCGAAGTGGCGCCGAACAAACCGTTTGAATTTTCATTTCTCGATGAAGACGTGCAGCGCCAATATCAACTCGAGCAGCGGTGGGGAACGATCGTGCGCTATTCCACCATTTTCACGATCGTGCTCGCCTGTCTCGGGCTGTTCGGCTTGACAACGCTTTCCGTCACCAACCGCACCAAAGAGATCGGCATCCGCAAAGTGCTCGGTGCCTCGGTCGCGGGCGTGGCTGGTTTGATTTCCAAAGAATTTGCGCAACTGGTTTTGATTGCCAACGTCATTGCCTGGCCGGCAGCTTACTACGCCATGAGCAAGTGGCTGCAAAATTACGCCTATCGCATCGAGCTTGGCGCCGGGGTCTTTCTTCTCGCTACGGCGCTCGCCTTGGGGATAGCGTTGCTCACCATCAGCTTTCAAGCCATTAAAGCCGCACTGGCGAATCCGGTGGAGGCGTTGAGATACGAATAGTTTTTAGTGTTGAAACTCCGTTTCTTGTGACGGAGGCACTGCGAGATAAACATGTACAGAGCATGAGGTGGGATTAACGTTTACCAAATTCTCTGGATGGAATAAGAATCAAAAAATTGATCGTCGAAAAGAATGGTCAATGTTTCGAATATGCTTTGCGCGATAAGCAGACGATCAAAAGGGTCGCGATGATGTAAAGGCAGGGCTTCGACGATAGCGAGGTGGTCAAGGTTGATATTCAGCAATTTGATTTGATGCGCCTGGGAGCGAGTGATAATGTAGTCCTTGACGGGAAGCGGCAACTTTATTTTCTGGAGACTCGATTTGATCGCCATTTCCCAGGCGCTGGCCAAGCTGAGATAGATTTCGTTAGCAACGTTGGTGAAAGTGGTTTTGGCCGTAACGGATAACCTCGGATCGTCGACCATTAACCACAAGAACGCATGTGTATCTAACAGGACTCTCAAACCATGTACTCCTTGAAATCATCGAGAGGTGCATCAAAGTCGTCAGCAATTTTTACCAGGCCTTTGTCTGCACCAATTTGGCGTTCGGAATTTCCGTTGCGAACGGCCACCAGCTTCACCAACGACACTTTTCCTTTGACTATAACAACTTCTTCGCCGGCAAGCGCCTTTTGAATCAATTGCACAAGATGATTCTGCGCTTTCTGAATTGTTACTTGCGGCATAAAAATCTCCGATTGCTATGATTGTGGTCTTGATGCAATATACTGCAGTTTATGTTGAGATTCAAGAAAAAACTAAATCGTGACTACTTTAAAGAACGCTAAGCGCTTTGATTACTGCGAGAATTGACTTTGGACTTCGGACAAAACGACTTCGGACTTTCCCATGCTCAAAAACTATCTCATCACCACCCTGCGCAAGCTTGGCCGTCAAAAAAATTATACCGCGATCAACGTGCTCGGACTGGCGCTGGGCATGGCGTGCTGTCTCTTCATCTTTTTGATCGTTCAATACGAGCTGCGCTTCGACCGCTTTCATCAAAAGGTCGATCGCATTTATCGCATCGTGACCGATGAAAAGATCAACGACGTCATCAGCGAGACGATGGGATCGCCGATTCCGATGGCCGCAGCCTTGCGCCAGGATTTTCCGAATTTGGAAAAAGTCACCGTCGCCTCCGGCAATTATGGTGGCCTCTTCGCCATCACGCAGGATGATGGAATGGTGCAACGTTTTCAAGAGAATGAGCGGGTGGCTTTTGTCGAGCCGGAGTTTTTTGAAATTTTTGATTTTCCCTGGATTGCCGGCGATCCGAAAAGTTTGGCCGAGCCGAATGGCGTTGCGCTCACGGAAGAGTTTGCGGAAAAAATTTTTGGCAGCGCCGATCCGCTGGGCCGAACGATCCGGATGGATAATCAAATCGATTTGAAAGTGACCGGCGTTGTCAAAAATTTTCCCATCCACACCGATTTTCCTTTTTCAGTGCTCATCTCGTGGAAAACGTTGCCGCAAACCGGCACAGACGTCGAATCGTGGGGCAATTTGAGTTCGAATGTCAACACCTACGTGGTTTTGCCGCCCAATTATACGGCGCAGGAATTGGAAAGCCGGCTCGTCGATTTCAAGGAAAAATATCATCCTCATGCGAAAGATGCGAACAAGCGCGTTCACAAAGTGCAGCCGTTGAGCGAAGTGCATTATGACGGCCGCTACGGCAACTACGGCGATCGTGCAACTTCGAGAGCGACGCTATGGGCGCTCGGCCTGATCGGCGTTTTTCTGCTCATCACCGCCTGCATCAACTTCGTCAACATGGCGACGGCGCTGGCGATCAATCGCGCCAAAGAAGTCGGCGTGCGCAAAGTGCTTGGCGCATTTCGTTCGCAGCTCATCACGCAATATCTTGGCGAAACCTTCGTCATTACCTTGCTCGGCGCAGCGCTGGCTGTCGTGCTCGCCGAACTGCTCTTGCCTGCATTGAATAATATGTTGAGGCTCCAGATCAGCTTCAATCTTTTTACCGATATATCAGTTTTTTCTTTTTTGGCGGCGTTGGTTGCAGCCGTGAGCCTGCTCGCCGGACTTTATCCCGCGTTCGTGTTGTCGCACTTTATGCCGGCGCAGGCGCTCAAGAGCAAGGTGAGCACCTCTGCCGGCGGCGGATTGTTCTTGCGCCGCGGCCTGGTGGTGTTTCAATTCATTATTTCGCAAATGCTGATCATCGGCACCCTCATCGTCACGACGCAGATGGATTATTTTCGCAACAAAGAAATGGGATTTGACAAGGATGCCATCGTGACAGTTCCTTTGCCGGAGAATGACGCGGCCAAGCTGCAAACGCTGCGCGCGCAATTGCTGCAGAACAGCCATATTCGCAATGCCACATTCGGTTATTCCAGCGCCGCTTCCGGCAATACTTGGGATACCAATTTGCGCCACACGCTGAACGGGCCGGAAGAAACCTTTGCCTCGGATTTGAAATTTGCCGACGTGAATTACATTCCGACTTATGGCTTGAAGCTGGTGGCAGGCCGCGGCTATGTTGAGAGCGACACGATTTCGGAGTTGGTGGTGAATGAAACGTTTGCAAGAAAGCTCGGCTACGCGCCGCACGATCTCATCGGCAAGATGTTCAAGCTGGGCCGGCGGGTGTATATGCCGATCGTCGGCGTGGTGCAGGATTTTCACACGCGACCGCTGCAAGAAGAAATTCGGCCCTGTCTCTTGGCCGCGCACCGCCGCGCTTATCAGGAAGCCAGCATTAAGATCGAGGCGCAGAGCATGCAGGAGGCTTTGGGCCATATCGAAAAGTTGTGGAGCGCGACTTTTCCGGAATTCGTGTACAGCTTTGAATTTCTAGATCAACGTCTCGCCGATTTCTATCAAGAAGAGCAAAAAATGTCGCAATTGTTTCGCGCTTTCGCCGGGATTGCGATTTTCATCGGCTGTATCGGCCTGCTCGGCTTGATCGCATTTGTGGCAGCGCAGCGCACCAAAGAGATCGGCGTGCGCAAAGTGCTCGGCGCCACCGTCGTCGATATTCTCGGCTTGATCTCAAAAGAATTTGCCATGCTTATCGCGGTGGCCTTTATCGTTGCCGCGCCGGTTGCTTATTTTGCGATGAATAACTGGCTGGAGAATTTCGCCTATCGCATCGACGTCGGCCTCGGCGTGTTCGCGGCAACCATCGCCGTCACGCTCATCATCGCCGGCGTGACGATCGGTTATCGCGCTATCAAAGCTGCGCTGGCGAATCCGGTTGACGCCTTGAGATATGAATGAGCATAGCGCAGAGGGCAAAGCGCAAGCGCCAAGCCCTCTGCGCTCGGCTCTATGCCCCTCGCTCTTCGACCAAGGAGGTTATCATGTTCAAAAATTATTTTATTGTCGCCCTCAGAAATTTTCGCAAATTCAAAACCTATTCGTTCATTAACATTTTCGGGCTGGCCATCGGGCTTGCTTGCTGCATTCTGATTCTTTTGCACGTCCACGACGAGCTGAATTTCGACCGCTTTCACGAAAAGGCGGATCGCCTTTTTCGCGTGATTCAAGTTCGCAGCGGCTCACAAGGCGAGCAACAAGTGGCTTATACTATGGGGCCGTTCGGGCCGACGCTGGTTGGCGAATTTCCGGAGGTTGAAGCGTCGGCGCAGTTTTTCCAGGGCTGGCGCTTGACAGTAAAGCGCGAGGCGGCCGGTCCGACCGGACAAATTGTGCGGAGAAATTTTTTTACGGATGAGAATTTCTTTAAACTTTTCGATTTTCAGTTGATCGCCGGAGATCGCAGCAGCGCTCTTGCCGCGCCTGGTTCGGTGGTGTTGACAGAGGCGATGGCGGAAAAGCTGTTCGGCGACGAAGAGCCGTTGGGCAAGCCGTTGCAAATCGAAGCCGAGGACTTCCCTGAATTTATTCAAACGGCGTTCACCGTGACCGGCGTGTTGCGCGGCATTCCACACAACTCGCACTTAAACTTCGACCTGCTGATATCGCAATCGACTCTCGACCGCTTTGAAAACGTGCGCGGATGGTTGACGGACTGGAATAATACGATTGTGATCACTTACGTGTTGTTAAACAATTCGGCAAGCAAGCCAAATCTCGAAGCGAAGCTCGGCGAATTTAACGTTAAGCATCGCGGAGAGGAAGCGGCGGCGCGCGGCCGATTCTATTTGCAGCCAATCGGCGATATCCATTTCGGCTCGGCGGAAATTGGTTCCGAGCAAAATGCTCAAGAAGGGCAGATCGTTTATGTTTACGTCTTCGCGTTGATCGCCATTTTCATCGCGGCAATCGCCTGCATCAATTACATGAACCTGGCCACGGCGCGCTCCATGAAACGCGCCAAAGAAGTGGGACTGCGCAAAGTCGTCGGCGCCAATCGCGGCCAAATGATCAGCCAATTCCTGACTGAATCCATTCTCAGCGCGGTGATTGCCTTCTTGCTCGCCATCGGCTTGGTGGAGGCGATGCTGCCATATTTTAATTCGCTGGCTGGCGCGAATCTGTCGCTGAGCATCGCCGGCAATGCCTCGGTTTTCCTGGGATTGCTGGGTTTGGTTCTGCTCGTCGGCCTCATCGCCGGAAGTTATCCCGCATTTTATCTTTCCCGTCTGGAACCGGCCGCTGTTCTCAAGGGCGAGCTTAAAGCAGGCGCGCAACGTTCTCGCCTGCGCCAAGGCTTGGTGGTCGTGCAATTCGCGCTCTCGATTCTCATGATCGTCGCAACATTGGTGGTCTTCCAGCAGCTCGACTATGCGCGCCACAAACAGCTTGGATTCAATCAGGATCAACTGGTGGTCATCGACATCAATCACGATGACGTGCAAACCAACTTTCTCACCATTAAAAATGAATTTCTGCGCCATGCTGCGGTTCGCGGTGTAACGGTTTCTTCGCGCGTGCCAGGAGATTGGAAAAGCTTTCGCCGCATTCGCGCGGTGCGGGAAGGGCAGACCGAGACCGAGGCGCAGCAAATGTATTTCAACGGCGTGGACGAAGATTTCGTCAACGTCTACGAGATCGATCTGGCCCAAGGCCGCAATTTCTCGCGGGCGTTGGCCACCGATTCCACCGCCGTGATTCTCAACGAGACGGCAGCGAAGGCGCTATTTGCGGATTCCCCGATCGGGCAGATTATTCGCGTGCCGGCTTTTAATTTTACCGGCCACGTCATCGGCGTGATCCGCGATTTTCATTTCCATTCTTTGCACGGCAAGATCGAGCCGATGGTGATGGGCTTCATGCCCGCCGGCGGTAGGCATGCGGTTCACGGCATCGACTATTTTTCACTGCGCATCGCTGCCGAGAATGTACAGGAGACGATTGATTTCATCACCAAAGTTCATGCGCAATTCGACGCCGTCAATCCCATCGAACACGCATTTCTCAATCAGTGGTGGATCGATTTGTACAACCGCGACGAGCGCTTGGGCCGGATTTTCGGAATCTCCGCAGGTTTGGCCATTTTGATCGCCTGCGTGGGCCTGTTCGGTTTGGCGGCGTTTATGGCCGAGCAACGCACCAAAGAGATCGGCGTGCGCAAAGTCCTCGGCGCCTCGATTTCCAGCCTCGTCGTGCTGCTATCCAAAGATTTCACCCGCTTCGTTTTGCTGGGATTGCTGGTCGCTACGCCACTGGCTTACTTTGCCATGGACAAATGGCTGCAAAATTTTGCGTATCGCATCGACATCGGCTGGTGGGTGTTTGCGCTGGCAGGCGGATTGGCGTTGGTGATCGCGCTTGCGACGGTGAGCACGCAAGCGATCAAAGCGGCGCTGGCGAATCCGGTTGAATCTTTGCGGTATGAATAAAATAGACAAATCGCGCCGTGCGAGGTTGAGGCGTTACGTTATAAGTAATACGAAAAGCCCGATTCACGGATTGAGGTTTTTCCACAAGAATGCCCCCGATTTTGCACTATGCACTTTTGGCCGCGGGCTCGGCAAATTTGACGCGGCGGTAAATATCTTGAAGCGAAATTTGAAAGTCAATTTTGGCGAATTTTAAAACATCGGTAAGCTGGTTGTATTCCACCATAACCCATTTCCTGGCTGTTTCGAGATAATGTTGCTCGACGTGGACGGCATGTTGATCAATCAAAATGTATTCCTGTAAGGTCGGGATAGAGCGATAAAGCTTGAACTTTTCACCGCGGTCATAATCTTTAGTTGACTTGGATAACACTTCAACAATCACGACGGGGTTTAGGATGGTATCGTCGCGTTCCCGATAAAACCGAGGTGCGCCACAAACCACCATAAGATCGGGATAGGTGAAAAGACCGTTGGCTTTGATCCAAAGCTTTAAATCAAGCATATAGATGACGCATCCTTTTTCGCTTAGCGCCAAAGTCATTTTCGCATTCACATCGCCAACGATAAGATTATGATTGCTCGACGTCCCTGCCATCGCAAAAATTTCGCCTTGATAATATTCGCTTTTGAACTCGGCGGCCTCTTCGCGCGCCAGGTATTCTTCGGGCGTGATATATTTCAAAGCTGGTTGATGCATGGTTTGCTCCTTGGTTTGATTAACTATAATGTAATGATTTACAATCAAAAAGTCAACGCGCGTTTTTAAATTGCTTCGACGGAGGTATCGTGTTCAAAAATTATCTCAAGATCGCCGCCCGCAATTTGCTCAAACACAAGGCCTACTCGTTGATCAACGTGCTCGGCCTCGCCATCGGCATGGCGTGTTGCATTTTGATTCTGCTTTACGTCCAGAATGAGTTGAGCTATGATCGTCATCACCAAAAAGCCGAGCGGATTTATCGCGTCGCCTCGGATCACAAGTTTGGCGGCAATCATTTTCAAATGGCCGTGTCGCCGGCGCCAATGGCCGAAGCGCTCGTCAGGGATTTCCCCGAAGTCGAAAGCGCCGCGCGTTTTCGCGGCTACGGCAGCTTTCTCGTCAAAAAAGAAGGCGAGCAAAATTTTAAAGAGGAGCGGGTGATTTTTGCCGACAATGCGATCTTCGATATTTTCACTATTCCCTTGCTCGGCGGCGATGCCAAGGGCGCTTTGACCGCGCCCAACACGGTGGTCATCAGCCAGTCCACCGCCAAAAAATATTTTGGCGAATCCAATCCGGTGGGCCAATCGCTGCTCTTCGATAATACCGCCGTCTATAAAATTACCGGCGTCTTCGCAGATATGCCGGACAACGGCCATTTCCACTTTGACTTCATTGCCGCGCTGATTTCGATGGACGAAAGCCGAAACAGCTTATGGATCAGCAATAATTTCAGAACATATCTTCTGCTCAAAGCAGGAGGGCAGCCTGCAACGCTGGAAGCCAAGTTTCCGGAAATGGTCAGGAAATATGCCGGCCCGCAGGTGCAGGAGTTTCTGGGCGCCAGCTTCGAGGCCATGGTGCAGCAGGGAAATCAGATTCGTTTTTACTTGCAGCCGGTGCGCGATATCCATTTGCACTCCGACTTGAGCGTGGAATTCGAGCCGAATAGCAACATCAATTACGTCTACATCTTTTCGGCGATTGCATTTTTTATTTTACTTATTGCCTGTATTAATTTCATGAATCTCGCCACCGCCCGCTCCGCCAGTCGCGCCAAGGAGGTCGGCATCCGCAAAGTCGTCGGTTCGTATCGCCGCCAGCTTGTCGGCCAATTTCTTGCCGAATCGATTTTTCTGAGCGTCATTGCGTTGATGCTGGCGCTGGTGTTGGTGGAATTGATTCTGCCCGCCTTTAATAATCTGGCGGAAAAACAGCTGCAAACCTTTTACTTCGGCAATTGGCCGTTGCTGGCTGCGCTCATCGGCATCACACTGCTGGTCGGCGTCGTCGCCGGCAGCTATCCCGCTTTCGTGCTCTCGTCGTTCAAGCCGGTTAGCGTTTTGAAAGGCGCCAAGTCCGCCGGCGCCAGATCGAGCCGGCTGCGCAGTGCGCTGGTGGTGTTCCAATTCGCTGCTTCGGTCATTTTGATCGTGGGCACGATCATTATCAAAAACCAGTTGCACTACATTCAAAACAAAAACCTCGGCTTCAACAAAGAGCAGGTCATCGTTCTGCACGATGCTTATGCGCTGGGAGAAAAATTGGAGGCTTTCAAAAACGAAGCCATGCGCAATCCAAGTATGATCAGCGCTACGGTTTCCGGCTATCTGCCGGTCAGTTCCAATCGCAGTGATACGGGCTTTTGGCCGGAGGGCCAACGCGCCAGCGACAATCCGGTTTCCATGCAAATCTGGTCGGCGGATTACGGTTATATTGAAACGATGGGCATGGAAATCGTTGCGGGCCGGAATTTTTCCGAGACTTTCGGCGCCGATTCCTCGGCGGTCATTCTTAATGAGAA
The DNA here is from genome assembly GCA_022616415.1 of Candidatus Zhuqueibacterota bacterium. GTDB lineage: Bacteria > Zhuqueibacterota > Zhuqueibacteria > Zhuqueibacterales > Zhuqueibacteraceae > Zhuqueibacter. The sequence goes on from JAKEEU010000224.1 coordinate 14,395, forward strand.
AGCGGCCAAGATGTTCGGATTTGGCGATCCCATCGGCAAAAAGATTTTCACCTGGGGGTTTACTCCTGGCCGGGGCGTCGACCGCGACCGCATTATTCCATACACCGTGATCGGCGTTGTCAAAGATTTTCACTTCGCCTCGTTGAAGGAAAATATCGGCGCGTTGGGATTGCGCCTGGGCCGCAACCGAGGTTTGATGTCATTCCGCTTTAAAGTGGAGAATGTCGCCGCGTTGATCGCCTTCCTGGAAAATAAATGGAAGGAGTTCGCGCCCGATCAGCCGTTTGCTTACTCGTTTCTCGATGAGCGCTTCAGCAACATGTATCGCGCCGAGCAAAAAGTCGGCGAGGTTTTCAGCGTCTTTGCCGGCCTCGCCATTTTCACAGCTTGTTTGGGATTGTTCGGCCTCGCCTCATTCATGGCCGAACAACGCACTAAAGAAGTCGGCATTCGCAAAGTCTTGGGCGCGACCGCGGTGAATGTCACGGCATTGCTCTCGAAAGATTTTGTCAAGCTGGTGCTGGTCGCCAATCTCATCGCATGGCCGGTGGCGTGGTACGCCATGAATCGCTGGCTGCAGGATTTTGCGTATCGCGTCAACATCAGTTGGTGGATCTTCGCACTCGCAGGCGGACTGGCGTTGCTCATCGCGCTGCTGACCGTGAGCACGCAGGCAATCAAAGCCGCGCTGGCGAATCCGGTGCAAGCGCTGCGCTACGAGTAATCAGTGATCGGTATTCAGTAATTTTAACTGCTCACTGACAACTGATCACTGATAACTGGAGTTAATCATGCTGAAAAACTACCTCAAAATTGCTCTGCGCAATTTGCTGCGGCACAAGGGCTATTCCCTCATCAACATTCTCGGCTTGGCCGTCGGCATGGCGAGCTGCATTTTGATTTTGCTCTACGTACACGACGAGCTGAGTTACGATAAATATCACGAGAAAGCGGATCAAATTTACCGCGTCACGCGCGAGTGGTTCAATTCCGACGGCACGTCGAGCTTGCACCTCGGCCATGTCGCGCCGCCAATTGGGCCACTGCTCAAAAATGATTTCCCTGATATCTTGCAGATGGTGCGAATCAACAGCGGCGGCAATCCGTTGCTGCGGCACGGCGACAAAGTTTTTCAGGAAAATCGCTTTTACTTTGCCGATCCAAATATCTTCGAAATTTTCACGCTGCCTTTGCTCAAGGGCGATCCACAGAACGTTTTGGCCGATCCCAACGGCGTCGTCATCACGCCGGCGATGGCGCAGAAATATTTTGACGACGAAGAGCCGTTGGGCAAAGTGCTCAATATCGACAGCCAGGCGGATTTGAAAGTCACCGGCATCATGCAGGAAGTGCCGGCGAACTCGCATTTTCATTTTGATTTTCTCGGCTCGATGAAATTGCTGGAACAAGTTTTCGGCGACGATGAGTTTAGAAATTGGGGCAGCAACAATTACGCGACGTATCTGCTCTTTCCCAAAAATTATCAAATAGAAAATTTCAAAAAAGCGATTCCGGATTTCATTGGCCGCCACCATCCCAACGGCAAAGAAGCCATCCCGCAAACGACGCTGCACTTGCAGCGACTGGCCGACATTCATCTGCATTCGCATCTCGATTCCGAGATCGAGGCCAATGGCAACATCGTGTACGTTTACATTTTTTCCGCCGTCGCTTTCTTTCTGCTGCTGATCGCGTGCATCAACTTTATGAATCTGGCGACGGCGCGCTCCGCCAATCGCGCCAAAGAAGTCGGCTTGCGCAAAGTCGTCGGCGCCGACCGCCGGCAATTGATCCGGCAATTCCTCGGCGAAACTGTCGTCATGGCGCTGATTGCCCTGCTGCTGGCGGTGGGGCTGGTTGAAGTGGCATTGCCCAAATTCAACGCTTTTGCCGGAAAAGAATTGGCACTGCGCTCGCAAGGTATGCTTTTCATTCTAGCAAGCCTGCTCGGCGTCACGCTCTTTGTCGGCATCGTCGCCGGCAGTTATCCCGCTTTCTTTTTGTCGCATTTTCGACCCGTCGCCGTTTTGAAAGGACATCCCGCCCTGCGGGACGGCTCGACGCGCTCACGCTTTCGCAGCGTACTGGTCGTTTTTCAGTTCGCGATTTCGATCATTTTGATCGTCGGCATGGGCATCGTGTACAATCAGCTCGAATATTGTCGCAATAAGAATCTTGGCTTGAACAAAGAACACATCGTCGTGCTGCCTATCGAGCAAGGCCAGGAAATTGCGCGGCGATATCCGGACATGAGAAATCAACTCCTGCAGCATCCGCATATCGCCAGTGTGGCCGCGTCCAAACGTGTGCCCTCCGGACGCCTGCTCGATTCCTCCGGCGGCAGTGTGCCTGTCGGTGATAAATACGAGCCGTTGAATTTTCGCATTGCCAACGTGAGCGTCGATCACAGCTTCGTTGACACCTACGGCATACAAATGGCTGCCGGAAGAAATTTTTCGGTGGAATTCCCAACGGACTCCACCGAAGCTTTTATCTTGAACGAGACGGCGGTGCAGAAAATCGGCTGGCCTTCGTCGGAAGCCGCGATTGGCCAGCCCTTCCAATACGGCGGCCGCCAAGGCCGGATCATCGGCGTCGTCAAAGATTTCAATTACGAATCCCTGCACCAACCGATCACACCGATTGTGCTGTATATCGTGCCGCCGAGCTTCAACAGCATCTCAGTTAAAATTCGCGCGGACCAGCCGGCAGACATTGCGGCGACTTTGGAATTTCTCAAACAGAAATGGCAGGAATATCGCCCCAATTTTCCTTTTCAATATTCTTTCATCGATGAGCGCTACGAGCAGCTTTATCAAAGCGAGCATCGTCTCGGCCAGATTTTCGGCACGTTCTCGTTGCTGGCGGTTTTCATCGCTTGCCTCGGCCTTTTCGGTCTTGCTTCCTACACGGCGGAGCAGCGCACGAAAGAGATCGGCGTGCGCAAAGTGCTCGGCGCTTCGTTGAGCAACATCGTGTTGTTGCTCTCCAAAGAAGTTGCGCGACTGGTGGCTGTTGCCACGCTGGTTTCCTGGCCGATTGCTTATTATGCCATGAGCCGCTGGCTGCAGGAATTTGCATATCGGATCAACATTAATCATCAAAGCCTGACTTTCCTGCTGGCGGCGCTGCTCGCTTTTGCCATTGCATTGATCACCGTCAGCTTTCAATCCATCAAAGCGGCAATGACGAATCCGGTCGAAGCGCTGCGGTACGAGTGAGCAGAGCGCATAGCGCCAAGGGCATAACGTTTAGCGTGGGCGCAGATTTATTCGTTCAAAAAATTATCGATGACCTCTTGAATGAGAAAAGGAAGGTTGCTTTGGTCGAAATGAATATTCGGAGTCGGAATGCGATGATGCTTGATGTCGGGATGAATGTGCTTATGATGAGGAGAGGTGGATTGTAAAGAGGGATCGTTTGGATGAGGTTGGTCGTCGTACCAATATTGCTTGTTTCGCCCAAGATAGACTTCGTAGCTGTAGGTCTTGATGCGCTTTCTGCGAAAATCGAGCAGCTCTTTGATGTTGAGTTTAATTTCCTTGTTTGTATTCGGCAAGGCGGTCGAGCTTAATTTCATAAAGACCTGCCCAATTTTGGAAGTCCCAATGCTCTTCGAGTTTGCCGGCTTTATAGAGCTTGTGGAAGTAAGGAGAAAGAAGTCTATATTTCTTCTCGTATTCCAAAATTTTTGGCTCAATGCCTTGCAAATCTTCGATGATATCGGTCAAAGGGATTTCGGCATTCATAAAAATCTCCTGTGGTGATAAATTCTGTTAATAATATAACGAGTAAAAACCCCAAAATCAAGTTTGGCGAGTAATTTTCAGCGTTGGATGAATGTGCAAAACACAAAGAGTATTATGAAGACCGCGCGTATCTGGCCGACTCCAGTTTCTTCCGCATTTTCTCTTTTCCGCTGCTGCACGGTGATCCGGCGCAGGCGCTGGCGCAAGGCAATGCGGTGGTGATCACTCGTGAAAAAGCGCTGAAATATTTTGGTCAGGAAAATGCTTTGGGCAAGCGCCTTGAAGTCAACGGCACAAGTTATCTCGTCACCGGCGTGATGGAGGATATTCCGTCTAACGGTCACTTTAAGCCCGAAGTGGTCAGTTCGCTGGCGCTTTTGCGCAGCCAGGGTTTTATGCAAAATTGGCACGCGAACATACTCCATACTTATATCAAAATTGCCGAGGGCGTATCACCGCAAGCGTTGGAGCAGAAAATCAGCAAAGTTGCGGACCGCTACGTTGGCGACCAGATTCGTGCCAACAATCAGACTTACACTTATTTTTTGCAGCCGATCACGGCTATTCATCTGCACTCCGACCTTCGCTATGAGCTTGAAGCCAACAGCCGCTTGGTGTACGTGCAGATTTTCTCCGGGAACAAAATCTCGGCTTTGCGAAGGAGCAGATGCTCGTGCTGGCGTTGCGCGGCCGCAGCGAATTGGCGGAAAAGTTTGAGACTTATAAAAGCGAGTTTTTGCAACATCCCAACATTCTTTCGGCGACGGTATCGCACAGCGTGCCTGGTCGCGGCGTTTCCAATAATCTGATGGCGGAGCGCGAGAATCTGGACAATCGCGTGCAAATGAATCTTTTATTTGTTGATGACGACTTTCTAAAAACGTATAACATCCCGTTGCTGGCCGGCAGAGATTTTTCCAAGGAAATCACCACCGACGCCAACGGCAAAGTTGCGCTGCTGAATGAGGCCGCAATGAAAGCTTTCGGCTGGAATGATCCGAGCACGGTGGTGGGCAAGCAATTCGACGGTTTTACCGGCCCCGAGGCCATCGGCGTCGTCAAGGATTTTCATTTCAAATCGCTGCACGAAAGCGTCGGCCCGCTCATGCTGCTGGTCCGGCCGCGGAGTTTTCAATACCTCTCGCTGCGTCTCAAAACCGAAAATACGGCGGAAGTCATGGCCTTCGTGCAGCAAAAATGGTCGGCGCTGCTGCCCGACAAGCCATTCGAATATTTTTTTCTCGACGAGGATTACGACAAACAATATCAGGCCGAGCAGCGCCTGGGCACGGTGTTCAGCCGTTTTTCCATTTTGGCAATTTTCATCGCGTGCTTCGGTTTGCTCGGGCTGGCTTCGTATGCCGCCGAGCAGCGCACCAAGGAAATCGGCATTCGCAAAGTCTTGGGCGCCTCCGTGTCCGGCATCATCGGCTTGCTCTCGAAAGATTTCGTCAAGCTCGTGTTGATTGCAAATATTTTGGCTTGGCCGATTGCCTGGTTCGCGATGAATCGCTGGCTTGAAAATTTTGCTTATCGTGTTGATCTCGGCTGGTGGATCTTCGCGCTGGCGGGCGGAGGCGCTTTGCTTATTGCAGTTCTGACCGTGAGCACGCAGGCGATCAAAGCGGCGCTGGCGAATCCGGTAGAGGCGCTGAGATACGAATAATCAGTAGCCAGTGATCAGTTCATGTCATTAAGTTAAGCAAAGAACTATAGCTGTTTCGTCCCAAAGGGACAACCGATAATAGCCCAACAATTTATTGTTGGGAAATATCTCATCATTGCCTTACTAGTCCCGCAAGGGACGAATGAGAACACGGTGATCATGATATTTTAAACAGTTCTTTTCAATCGTCCCTAGCGGGACTGGGAAACGCTGTTGTTTTAAATTTCTCACGCTGTCCCTACGGGACGGAATCGCTGCCCGCTAATTTAATGACATGAAGTACAGAGTAACTATTCAGTTTGTACTTTCACAAAAGCAAAAACTGTAAGTGGATAAAGCGGATTGGGCAGATAATGATTCTGATAAACAAACTTCTTAAATCCGTTTTATCCGTTCAATCCGCTTGCAAAAAATAGTAGCTGCGTAGTTAGAAGACGGAAAGCTGTGGCAGACGCCACGCACGTTGTTCTTGGCGGCCGGTTCGACAATATGAGATGAGGTGAATGGAAGGAAAGCGATGTCCATGCTAAGACACTACATGACTACCACGCTCCGGAATGTGCTCCGGCAAAAATATTACGCCGCCATCAACGTGGCCGGACTCGCCATCGGTATGAGCTGCTCTCTGATCATCTTCATGATCGTGCGGGACGAGCTTTCCTTACATATTAGATCACGGAGCGGCACGCCGACAAGCGACTGTGCGGTTCGCTATGGCGACAAAGCATTCAACGAGTTTTTGCTTTTCTTTGCAGACTCCGCGTTTTTCAAGGTCTTTACCTGCGAGGTGCTGGAAGGCGACGTCAACACCTTTCTCACCCAACCGAATACCATCGTCATAACGGACGTCATCGCGCGCAAATATTTCGGAGACGCGCCGGCGCTCGGCAAAACATTGGAAGTGGATGGAACCTCGCATTACATGGTCTGTGGCGTTGTGAAGGAATTTCCGCGGCAATCGCATTGGCGCTTCGGTCTTTTGACCTCATTGGTTTCCCGTTCCATCCCTGAAAAAGAAAACTGGCTCAACAATAGCTCGTACACTTATGCGCTGCTGAGAAAGGGGGCCTCGCGTGAACAAGCCGAGTCGACCTTTGCACCGATTGTCGAGATGAATGTACGGCCGGCGGTGGAAGAAGAGTTGGGGGGTGATTGGAAGGAAATGAAAGGCCGGGGAATGTATTACCGTTATCGTTTCCAGCCACTAACCGATATTCATTTGCACTCGCGTCTTGATGAGGAAATCTTTCCCTCCGGCAACGCCGCGACGGTGTATGCATTCATCATGATCGCCGTCTTCATTCTCCTGATTGCTTGCATCAACTTCATGAATCTCATCACGGCGCGCTCGGCCCATCGCGCCAAAGAAGTCGGCGTGCGCAAAGTGCTCGGCTCCCATGTGCCGCAATTGGCTTCTCTCTTTCTCGGTGAAGCCGTGTTGTTTGCCGTTATTGCAATGATCGTCGGTCTCGGCATTATCGAATTGTTGCTGCCAGTGGTCAACGATCTCAGCGCCAAGTCGCTCTCCCTTGCTATGTTTGTTTCACCGCAAATGATCGTTGGGGTGGCACTTTTTACGGTTTTTGTCGGCGTGCTGGCCGGCAGCTATCCCGCATTTGTTCTTTCCTCTTTTCATCCGGCCAAAGTGTTGAAAGGTGAGTTGCGCCGCGGCATGCGAAGTGGGCGGCTGCGCAGCACGCTGGTCGTCATCCAATTTGCCATCTCGATTGCGTTGATGGTGGGCACGATGACCGTCTATCGCCAGCTTCAGTTCATTCGCGCGCGGGATCTCGGATTCGACAAAGAGCAGATGCTGGTGGTGGATAACACATGGCTTTTGCGCGAGAATTCACGACCGATGTAACGAGCGCGGTGATGATCAATGAGCGCGCGGCAAAACTGCTGGACTACGATCAGCCCGTCGGTCGAAAACTCATTGGCTACTTTGCCGAGGGAGAAAAGGTGATGGACATCATCGGCGTAACCGAAGACGTCCACTATGAGCCTCTGCACGTGCCGATTCACCCAATGGTGACTCTCGTTTCTCACGGCGCTCCGACTCGTATCGTTCTGCGCTTGCGTGGCAACCTCCCGGACCTCGTGCAAGAAGTGCGGGAGCAATGGATCTCGTCGAGCGGCGGCCAACCATTCACATCGTATTTCCTGGACGATCGTCTGGAGCGATATTATCGCGCCGACCAGGCGTTGGGAAAACTTGTCGGGCTTTTTGCCGGCGTGGGGATTTTCATCTCATGCCTCGGGTTGCTGGGATTGGTGACGTACGCGACGGAGCAGCGCACCAAAGAAATTGGCATTCGGAAGGTTCTCGGCGCCTCGACGCCGTCCATTATAGAGTTGGTTTCCAAAGAATTCGTTACGCTGGTGGTGATTGCCAACCTCCTCGCGTGGCCGGTGTCTTATTATTTCATCAATGGCTGGCTGCAGGATTTCGCTTATCGCATCGAGCTTGGCTGGGGCATGTTTTTGTTGGCCGGCGGATTGGCGCTGCTGATCGCGCTGCTCACGGTGAGCATACAGGTGATCAAAGCCGCGCTGGCGAATCCGGTGGAAGCGCTGCGGTACGAATAGCGGAGGGCAAAGAGCAGAGAGCGGAGGGCTCTCGCCGGAAAGTATCTAAAACTCTTAGCCCTATGCTCTACGCCTCAGCCCTCTGCTCTAAGACTTCGGACATCGGACACAAAAACTTCGGACTTTGCCATGTTCAAAAACTACTTCAAAATCGCCGTGCGCAATCTGCTGCGGCACAAGGGTTACACGTTAATCAACATCAGCGGCTTGGCGGTCGGTATGGCTTGCTGCTTGCTTATTTTGCTGTTCGTGCAGGACGAGTTGAGCTATGACCGCTATCACGAACATGCCAGCCGCATCTATCGTCTGCGAGTCGAAAGATTCGCGAGTGGCGGCGAGACGGAACTCGTTGCAAGGGCTGCCGCGCCGATGGCGCCGGCAATTATCAACGATTATCCGCAGGTCGAGCGCGCAGTGCGGATTTCGCAAAGAACTTATTTGGTCGAGCGCGGTGATCAGCGTTTCTACGAGGAAAAATTTTTCTGGGCCGACTCCACGCTTTTTGACGTTTTCTCTTTCAAGCTGGTCAAGGGCGATCCCAAAACTGCGTTGGCTGCGCCACATTCAGTAGTACTTACCGAAGAGCTGGCGAAAAAGTATTTCGGTGATGAAGAGCCGATGGGACAACTTTTGACGATCGAGAAGCAGGAAGTCAAAGTCACCGGCATTGTGCAATGCCCGCCGGCACAATCTCATTTTACTTTCGATCTTCTCGGCTCCTTCTCGACGCTGGAGGTTTTGAATCAAAGACCCAGCACGGAATGGGGCTGGTGGATCCTCGGATACCATACTTACCTGTTGCTCGCACCAGGCGCGCCGGTGGCGGATTTGCAGGCGCAGCTTCGCGAGCTGCCGTCGCGGTACGTCGGCGACCAAGAGAAGCGAAGCGGCTATCGCCAGTTTCTCTATTTGCAGCCGTTGACGGATATTCATCTGCACTCGCATTATCGCGGCGAGATCGAGCCGAACAGCGATGTCGCCTACGTGTACGTTTTCTCCGCCGTCGCGCTTTTCATTTTGATCATCGCCTGCATCAACTTCATGAATCTGGCGATCCCGCATGGCGGGACGCAGCGCGCCAAGGAAGTCGGCATGCGCAAGACCGCCGGCGCGGTGAAGAGCCAATTGGTCGGCCAGTTTCTCGGCGAGTCGATTTTGTTGGCAATCTTCGCCTTCGTGGTGGCGCTGTTGCTTATTGAGTTCTTCATGCCCTCGTTCAATCAGTTGGCGAACAAAGCGCTCTCGCCACGCTATTTCGCGCACATTCCATTTTTTGCCGGCGCATTTTTGTTTGCGGTCCTCGTCGGCATCGTCGCCGGCATTTATCCTGCTTTTGCGTTGTCCGCCTTTCAACCGGTGGAGGTGTTGAAAGGAAAAGCTTCTTCCGGCACGAAGGGAGCTTTTCTGCGTAAAGGCCTCGTCGTTTTTCAATTTGCCATTTCGGTGGCGCTGATCGTCGGTTCGATGGTGGCTTTTCAGCAAATGCGTTTCATGCAATCCAAAAATCTCGGCTTTCAAAAAGAGCAGATGGTGGTGCTCAACATGCGGAACAACGAGGAGGTGCGGCGCCGTTTCGAATTTTTTAAGACCGAGCTTGAGCAAATTCCCGCCGTCACTGGTGCGGCCTTTTCTTCATCCGTGCCTGGTCGAGGCAATAACACGAACGTCATCAGCAGAAAGGAAGGCATGAACGAAGAAGGGCAGACGATGTCTATTCTGGCGGTTGATTATGATTTCGTGCAGACCTACGGACTCGAGCTGGTGAGCGGCCGCGCCTTTTCAAAAAATTTTGCCACTGATACCGCCGCGTTCGTGATCAACGAGGCGACGGTCAAGGCGCTCGGCTGGCGCACGACCGAGGAAGCGGTGGGCAACAAGCTCACGCGCCAGTTTTCCGACACGCGCCAGGTCATCGGCGTGGTCAAGGATTTTCATTTTAGCTCGGTCCAAAATGCCATCGAGCCGCTGGTGCTGCAAATTTATCCACGCTGGTTCAATTATGTTTCGGTACACATCGACGCGAAAGACGTTCCAAAAACTTTGTCGCAGCTTCGAGAAAAATGCCAGACGCTTGCTCCTGGCCGGCCGTTCGAGTACTTTTTTCTCGATGATGATTTCGATCGCCAATATCGTCTGGAGGAGAGGGTCAGCCAGATTTTGAATGTTTTTACCGCCATCACCATTTTCGTTGCCTGCCTGGGATTGTTCGGCCTGGCCTCCTTCATGGCCGAGCAGCGCACCAAAGAGATCGGCATTCGCAAAGTGTTGGGCGCGACGGTGTCGAATGTGGCGTTGTTGCTGTCAAAAGATTTCGTCAAACTCGTGCTGGCTGCCAATCTCATCGCGTGGCCAGCGGCGTATTTTGCCATGAACAAATGGCTGCAAGCTTTCGCGTATCGCATCGACCTTGGCTGGTGGATCTTCGCGCTCGCGGGCGGCGTGGCGCTGGCCATTGCGCTGCTGACTGTGAGTACGCAAGCGATCAAAGCTGCGCTGACAAATCCGGTTGAAGCACTGAGATATGAATAGCTTCGCAGTTATGAATCTATTTAAAACACTGCCCAAGAAAGGCACGACGATTGTGCAGGTGGCGCATTCCGATGCTGAATGGAAGGATTGATCGGGAGGTAAAGAGTTGCCGGTCGTCAGTAATCAGTATTCATGTTTACTGATCCTGGCTCTCCCCGAATTCGACGCGCCGATAAATCTCGCGGAGAGGAATTTCGATATCCACTTTGGCTAATTTCAGGACGTCGGTGATCTGGCTGTATTCCGACAAAATCCATTTGTTCCGCGTTTCCAAGTACATCTGCTCGACATGAACGCGCCATTGGTCGATCAGAATGTATTCTTGAAAACTCGGAATGGAGCGATAAAATTCAAATTTTTCGTCCCGATCATAATTTCGCGTTGACTTCGACAAGACTTCAAAAATCACTAAAGGGTTGGTCAGAATGTCGTCGCGATCTTCATAAAACTCGGCTTTGCCGCAAACAATGATCAGATCAGGATAGGTAAAGTAGTTTTTAACTTTACTCCAAACCTTCATGTCGTTTGGATAAGCTTCGCAGTTGGAGTTTTTTAAAGCGAAAGTTGCACTCGCCCCTAAATCCAAGGTGATACGGGTATGGTTTTGCGAAGCGCCGGCCATATCGAAAATTTTGCCTTGATAATACTCGTGTTTGCTGTCGGCGGCGTCTTCCATCGCCAAATATTCTTCGGGGGTAATGGATTTGAGAGCTGGTTGAGGCATGTAAGGTCTCCTTTGTTCGCAATGATGTCAAGTTAATATAACGATTACAAAAACTAAAATCAACTGCCATGCTCAAAAACTACTTGAAAATCGCGCTGCGCAATCTCGTGCGGCACCGGCTCTTCACCACGATCAACGTCGTCGGACTGGCCTTGGGAGCGGCTTGTTGTGCGCTCATCGGTTTGTACATCCAACACGAGCTGAGTTACGACCGTTTCCATCGTGACCCTGAAAATGTCTTTCGGGTGCTGGTGGAAAGAACCGGTGAAGAGGGAAAGTCTTTAAATTCGATCACGCCACGCTTTCTCTCCACCACGCTGGCTGAAACATTCCCGGAGATCGAGAGTGCGACCCAGTTTCGTTTGATGAACAAAGCCATCGAGTATCAAAACAAAGAGTATCCGGAGACGCGCGTTATATTTTCCGATCCGGCTTTCTTTGAAGTTTTCACTTTTCCCTCCATTCAAGGCGATTTATCGAAGGCGCTTGCTGAGCCGAATACTGTGGTGCTGACAAAATCCTTCGCCCGCAAAATTTTTGGGGAAGAAAATCCGGTGGGTAAATCTCTATTGGTGCGGCTCAATTTCAGGACAACGCCCCAAGCCGAGGTCAAAGTTGCCGCCCTTATGGAAGACGTGCCGAAGAATGCGCATTTCAAATTCGACGCCGCGCTGCCGTTTAGTCTGTTCGCCCCGCCCAAAGATCGAACCGGCGCCATGACCTGGAATTGGTTCGAGATGAAAACTTACGTTCGCCTCAAACCTCAAATTGGCCCGCAGAGTGTTGAACAGAAACTTCCGGATTTAGTGCAACGCACGGGCGGCGAGCCCAGCAAATACAAACTCGTGCTGCAGCCGCTCACGGACATTCATCTTTCCGCCGCCATTCCGTTTGATGATGCCGAGCAGACCAATGCGCGGGATCTCTATGTCTTTGCCGGCATCGCATTGCTCGTGCTGGTGATCGCGTGCATCAATTACATGGTGCTGGTGACGGCGCGCTACACACAACGCTTGAAAGAAGTCGGCGTCCGCAAAATCATCGGCGCGACCGCGCCAAAACTGATTCTGCAATTTTTGATCGAAACCGCATTGATCGCTGCGCTCACTTTGCCCTTGGCGCTGGGAATCGTGGAAATGGCGCACCGGTCTTTTGGCGGGTTGCTGGGAAAAGAATTGCAGATCGATTACTTGAACAATCAAATCTTCTTGTCGGGAAACCTGTGCGTGCCGATTTTTTTCACCATCGTGGCAGGATTTTATCCGGCGCTCTTTTTTTCAAAGGTCAACGCCGTCGCCATGTTGAAAGGGCAGGGTGCGGGCGTGCGGGCTTCGACGCGGCTGCGCAAAAGTTTGGTCATCACGCAATTCGGCGTAACCATCGCGCTGTTGGTTTGCGTTGGAACGATGTACGAGCAACTGCGGTACACGCGCACCAAAGAGCTGGGTTATCGGCACGACGATCTTTTGGTGGTCAAAACCGCCGGCCTGGAAAAGCAGGCGGGAGTTTTGAAGCAAGCGGCGCTTTCACATTCCGCAATCAGTGCGGCAACGCTCTCCAGTTGGCTGCCGGGCTATCTTACCTCTTCAACGATCATGGCTCATCCGCATGGCGAGGGCACGATAGAAACCGAGTTTGTCGGAGCCGATTGTGATTTGCTCAAGACGTTTCAAATTCAGCTTCTGGAAGGGCGCGATTTCGATTGCAGCAGCCCCGATGATACGCTGAACATTTATCGAGGAGAGAAATCCGACTTCAGCCTTCTTTCACGCATCTCCATTCTGCTCAATGAAACCGCAGTGCAGGCGCTTGGCCTCGAGTCGCCGTTGGGAAAGGAGCTGAACTATCCGGCGCTGCAAGGGACGGTAATTGGCGTAATCAAAGATATGCACAACCGTTCGTTGCACTTTCCGATCAAGCCCATGGTAATTCGCTACTCCGATTACGCGGAACAGCTCGTTGTCGCTTATCAGTCTGGCCAGGAAGCGGAAGTGCTGGCGTATCTAAAAACGGCGTGGGAAAAGCTCACGACGAAAAGCGAGTTCACCTATCTTTTTCTCAATGATCACCTCCGTCAGCTTTACACTGCCGAGGAAAAACTCATGCAGATGACGACGTGGTTCGCCGCGCTGGCGATCGCGCTTTCCTGTCTCGGTTTGTTCGGTATGGCCGTTTTCAGCATCGAGCTGCGCACGAAAGAAATCGGCATCCGCAAAGTGCTCGGCGCGAGCGTGGCAAGCGTCACGACGCTGCTGTCCAAGGATTTCGTCAAGCTCGTGCTGTTGGCGAACGTCATCGCCTGGCCGGTGGCGTGGTTTGCGATGAACAAATGGCTGCAGAACTTCGCCTATCGCGTTGACATGAGTTGGTGGGTCTTCGCGCTCGCTGGCGGAATGGCGTTGCTCATCGCGCTGCTTACAGTGAGCGCGCAGGCAATCAAAGCGGCGCTGGCGAATCCGGTGGAAGCGCTGCGCTATGAGTAACCAGTGACCAGTGATCAGTATTAAAGTAATCAGAACACAGATAACTGAACACTGATGACTGATAACCGATAACAGGAGTCAGAACATGTTTTCAAACTACTTCAAAATCGCTATTCGGAGTTTATTGCGTGGAAAAACCTACACGGCGCTTAACGTGCTGGGCCTTGCCATCGGCTTGACCTGCTTTGGCCTGATCGCTGCGTGGGCGATGCACGAATTGAGCTACGACCGTTTTAACAAAAAGCACGAACGCATTTATCGCATTGCCGGCAACGTGAAAACCGATGCTGAGACGTTCGACCAAGCCGTCACCGCACCGCCGATGGCCGAAACGTTGAAGCAGGATTATCCGGAAGAGGAAAATGCCGTGCGGCTCGACATGAACGATTGCATCGTGCGCTACGGCGAGCAACAGTTTCTGGAAGACGGCGTGCTGCTCGCGGATCAGAGCTTTTTCGAGATGTTTGATTATCGCTTGAGCGCCGGTGATCAGAACACGGCTTTGCGCGAGCCCTATAGCCTCGTGCTCACGCAATCCATTGCTGAAAAATATTTCGGCGCGGAAAATCCCCTCGGCAAAATCATCACGCTGTTTTTGCTTGATCCCAGCGGTAACGGCGCGCCGTACAAAATCACCGGCGTGATGCCCGATCCTCCCCAGAACGCGCATTTCACATTCAACATGCTCGGCTCGTTCAACACGTTTGAAACCGCCAATCCGGACGCGCGCACCTCCGAGTGGCGATATTTTTGGAACGGCTTTTACACTTATGTTTTGTTGAAAGAAGGCGCCGATCCCAAAGCCTTCGAGCAGAAGCTGCCGGATTATGCCGAGCGCTATCTTGGCGAGAAAATGCGTGAGCTGAAAATGTTTTACATTTTTTCGCTGCAGCCGCTGGCCGACATTCATTTGCACTCGCGCCTGCGCTATGAGATTCAAGCCACGAGCAGCATGAGCACGGTGTACATTTTCGCGACGGTGGGCGTATTCATTCTGCTGATCGCTTGCATCAACTACATGAATCTCACCACGGCGCGATCATTAGGCCGTGCCAAAGAAGTCGGCGTCAAAAAAGTGCTCGGTGCGGTTAAGCCGCAATTGATTCGGCAATTTCTAGTCGAATCGACGCTCGTGGCGGCGATAGCGCTGGCGCTTTCTTTCATTTTTATGGAATTGCTGCAGCCGTTCTTTTTCGATCTCACCGGCAAAAAGATCGAGCCGCTCTTCTCGAATGAGATGCTCGTTTTTCTCACCGGCACCACCTTGCTGGTCGGCTTGCTCTCCGGACTGTATCCGGCTTTCTTCATCTCCATGTTCCGGCCGGCGCAGGTGTTGAAAGGCTCATTCAAATCATCCGGCGCCGGCATTGCGCTGCGCAAAGGCTTGGTGGTCGTGCAATTCGCCATCGCCATTGTGCTGCTCGTCGGCATCGGCGTCGTTAAGTCGCAAATGGATTTCATTCGCAGCAAGAATCTGGGCTTCAATAAAGAAGAGCTGCTCGTCCTCGACGTTAATGGTTTTTCCGAAGTGCAGAACGGCATTCAACCGTTCCGCGATGACTTGTTGTCGCAGCCGTCGATCAAAGGCGTCACCATTTCGCGCGGCTTGATCGTCGGCGGATTAGGCAATTCCCATGTCGAAACCGTTGATGGCAGTGGCAAATCGGTTTCGACCAGCATTTACCAGCATCAAGTCGGCTATGATTATCTGGACGTTTATGGCATGAAGCTGGTTGCTGGCCGCAATTTCTCCCCGCAAGCGCCGGGCGATACTGTGGGCGGCGTTTACATTGTGAATGAAGCAGCGGTGCGCGTTTTGGGTTGGGGCGATCCGCAGCAGGCTTTGGGAAAACCGTTTCGGGCCGGTAATCCGGCGGGGACGGTCATCGGCGTGGTGCAGGATTTTCATTTCACGACGCTGCAAGAACGCATCGAGCCGGTCGCCATCAGCCCGACGCGGCCCAACCGGTTTTCGCGCATTTCCGTGCGCCTCAGCACCGCGCAGTTGGCGGCGACAATAAAGTTTATCGAGCAGGCCTGGCACATGCATTTTCCCAACGCGCTGCTGCAATACTCGTTTTTTGATGAACGCCTGGAGAGCCAATATCAAGCTGAAAAACTCTTCGGCAAAATTTTTACGGTCTTTGTCGTGCTATCGCTTGCCATCGCCGGCCTCGGTTTATTCGGCCTTGCCGCTTACGCCGCCGAACAACGCACAAAAGAGATCGGCATTCGCAAAGTGCTCGGCGCCTCGGTGGCAAGCGTGATCGGCTTGCTGTCCAAAGATTTTGTCAAGCTCGTGTTGCTGGCGAATTTGCTCGCGTGGCCGCTTGGCTGGTACGCGATGAACGGGTGGCTGCAAAATTTCGCCTATCGCATCGACATCGGCTGGTGGGTCTTCGCATTGTCCGGCGGACTCGCCTTGCTGATCGCATTGCTAACCATCAGCGTGCAAGCTCTCAAAGCCGCGCTGGCGAATCCAGTGGATTCGTTGCGATATGAATAACTTCAGGGAGCGCGGACTTTCTAGTCCGCAATGCCCGCGTGGACTAGAAAGTTCACACCCCCTTTAATGAAAGGATGCAACCATGAAAGCCCTCGTCAAAGCGATTTTTATCGTCATTATCATGCATGCTTTGTCACTCCAAGCCCAAACGGCGGCAGACTCCGCCGCGATCAAAAAAGCGGCGTTGGATTATGTCGAAGGCTGGTATGAAGGCAATCCCGAGCGCATGGAGCGCGCGCTTCATCCCGAGTTGGCGAAACGCATTGTGCGCACGGATCAGAACGGCAGAAGCCGGCTCGACCAAATGAGCGCGATGACGCTCGTGCAAGGCGTGAAGCGCGGCGGCGGTAAGGACACGCCCATCGAGCAGCAGCAAAAGGAGGTTTTCATCCTCGATATTTTTCAAAATACCGCCAGCGCCAAAGCCATCATGTCTGGCTGGATCGATTACATGCACCTGGCCAAATGGAACGGCGAGTGGAGAATCGTTAACGTGCTGTGGGAATTGAAGCCGCAGAAGAAATCACAATGAAGAAGTAACCAGTGATCAGTATTCAGTAAACTGATCACTGAACACTGATAACTGATTACTGGAACAAAGCCATGTTCAAGAACTACCTCAAGATCGCCCTGCGCAATCTGCTGCGCCAGAAAGGCTATTCGTTCATCAATATCGCCGGCTTGGCGGTGGGGATGGCTTGCTGTCTGCTCATTATTTTTTATGTTCAGGATGAATTGAGCTATGATCGTTTTCATGAAAATGCCGAGCGCTTTTATCGCGTTGCTGCCGAGCGACATCGAAACACCGACGTGCGCTGGAGCGCGTGGTCTCCCGTGCCGATGGGGCCGGCGCTGCGAGCGGAAATTCCTGAAGTGACGGAAGCCATTCGGTTTTGGCGAGCGTTCCAACCGGTCATCAGTTATGAAGACAAACATTTCCGTGAAAAGAAATTTTACTTCACCGATCCCGCCGTCTTCGCGGTTTTTTCCTTCGAGCTGAGCAAAGGCGATCGCGCTACGGCTTTGGCAGCGCCGGGCACGGTCGTCATCACCGAAACGAGTGCGAAAAAATACTTCGGCGCGGCGGATCCCATCGGCAAAACGCTGCGCTACGTCGGTTATCCTGCTGACACCGTCAATC
Source organism: Candidatus Zhuqueibacterota bacterium (assembly GCA_022616415.1). Taxonomy (GTDB): domain Bacteria; phylum Zhuqueibacterota; class Zhuqueibacteria; order Zhuqueibacterales; family Zhuqueibacteraceae; genus Zhuqueibacter. The sequence goes on from JAKEEU010000224.1 coordinate 31,782, forward strand.
TCGTCGTGACCGGTGTGCTGCGCGACCTTCCCCACTACACGCAATTTGAATTCGATTTTCTTGCCTCTCTTCTGGGCGTCGAGACCGAGCAGGATAATTGGGGCTCGACGAAGCCCATCTGGACTTACGTGCTTTTGCCGGAGAATTATTCTCCCAATCTGCTCGAAAGCAAGCTTCCGGCATTTGTTGAGCGGCACTTTACTTCTGCAAATTCATCCGACTCGAGAATCCTGCATCTTGAGCCGTTGCGCGATATTCACCTCTATTCACGCTACGAAGGCGGGTTCAAGTCGAAGAGTGATATTGCTTATGTTTATCTTTTCTCCGCGATCGGCTTTTTCATTTTGCTGATTGCCTGCATCAACTTCATGAACCTGGCCACCGCCAGATCGCTCAAACGCGCCCGCGAAGTTGGCATGCGCAAAGTGCTCGGTGCGCAGCGCGCGCAATTGGTGAAACAATTTTTGGGTGAGGCTTTTCTGCTCGGCGGATTGGCCTTGCTGCTGGCCCTCGTTTTGGTTGAGATGCTGCTTCCCCATTTCAATGCCTTCACCGGCAAAGCCATCGCCATCAGCTATTTTCGCGATGAATTTGTTCTCGCGGCGTTGCTCGGAATCGTTCTGCTGGCCGGCCTTTTGGCGGGCAGCTATCCGGCGTTTTTTCTTTCGAGATTCAAGCCCATCGTCGTATTAAAAGGAGCAAGTTTGCGTGGCGCAAATTCCGGATCGCTTTTCATGCGGAAAGGTTTGGTGGCTTTTCAATTCGCCATTTCCATCGTGTTGATCATTGCCACCGCGGTGGTGTATCGCCAGCTCGATTACGTGCGCAACATGAAGCTCGGCTTCGACGAGGAGCAGGTCGTCGTATTGCCTTATAGTGAAAATGAGAGGCCTTTGCTCACGGCTCTGGCGCAGCATCCGAGCGTGCTGAACGTTTCCGTTTCTCAGCGGGTGCCGGTGAATACCGTGAACGCCGACGGCCGCACCGTTCGCATTGAAGGCTCGGATGATCCCATCCGCGTCGAGAGTTACCTCATCGACGATGCTTTTCTGGATACGTACCGCATCGAGCTGGTGACGGGCCGCAATCTCTCGCGCATTTTTGCCAGCGATAGCGCCGCGTTTCTGCTCAATGAAACCGCGGTGAAAGCTTTCGGATGGAATTCGCCCGCCGAAGCGCTCGGCAAGCGCCTGACGTGGAGCGGATGGAAAACCGGCGCGGTCATCGGCGTGATCAAAGACTTTCACATGAGCTCCATGCACGAAGCCATCGAGCCGCTTGTGCTGCACACCATCCCGCAAGATCGCTGGTGGCGGACGTTCATCTCGGTGCGCTTGCGTCCGGATAATCTGGCGGGCACGCTCAATTTTTTGGAGACGACTTGGCGCACGTTTACGCCCAACGGCGCGTACGAATATTTCTTCGTCGATGACAGCTTTGACGAGCTGCACCGCGCCGATCAGCGCTTCGGACAGATTTTCGGATATTTTGCGGCGCTGGCCGTCATCATCGCTTGCCTTGGCCTCTTTGGGCTGGCGGCTTATGCGGCAGAGCAGCGCACCAAAGAAATCGGCGTGCGCAAAGTGCTCGGCGCCTCCATTGCCAGTGTTGTGATGCTGCTCTCGAAAGATTTTCTCAAACTGGTTGGGATTGGATTTACCGTCGCTTCACCTCTCGCTTATTTTGCCATGAACCGGTGGTTGCAAGATTTTGCTTATCGCATACAAATGGGCCCGGAGATTTTTGTGGCCGCCGGTTTAATGGCTCTCTTGATCGCCGGACTGACCGTGTTCTATCAATCCCTCAAAGCAGCGTTGGCGAATCCGGCTGAAGCACTGAGATATGAATGATCGCGATTCTCACATGAAAAAAAATCGCTGGTTGTTGTTCGTGTGTTTGCTTTCCGCCCGAATGCTGGCGGCCCAGGAAATCGCGCTGACTTTTGATGACGCTCCCATTGCGGACGGGCTTTATTACACTGGCGTTGCCAGGACGGAAACGCTCATCGCCAAGCTCAAAAATCAGAACGTGCCGCAAGTGGCGTTTTATTGCATCTCCTCGCGCGCGGATTCAGCAGGACGGGCGCGGCTGCGCAGGTACGCCGAGGCCGGGCACATCATCGCGAATCATTCGCACTCGCATTCGCGCATTCAGCAGCTTGGCGCGGCCGGATATGTTCAGGATATTTTCAAGGCCGACGCGATCTTGCGCGAGCTGCCGGGATTCAAGCCCTGGTTCCGCTTTCCCTTTCTCGACGAAGGCCGGACTCTCGCCGATCGCGACGACATTCGCCAGGCGCTGAACGAACGCGGTTATTTCATCGGCTATGTTACGGTTGACAATTATGATTGGTATTTCGAGCGGCTCTTTCAGGCCGCGCTGCGTGAGAAGATGCAAGTCGATCATGAAAAACTCGAGCAGCTTTATCTCGAGCATCTTTGGCAAAGCCTCGTCTTCTATGATCAAATGGCGCTTGCGGCTCTCGGCCGCTCGCCCAAACACGTTTTGCTGCTGCACGAGAATGATCTAGCCGCTTTGTTCATCGATGGTTTGATCAATTTTCTCAGAGCAAAAGGCTGGAAGATCATCTCACCGGCGGAGGCCTACACAGACCCGATTGCAACAACGATCCCCGACGTTCTTTTGAACAATCAAGGCCGGGTCGCGGCCATTGCCAAAGCCAAAGGTTATGCCGGCAGATTTTCACAGGCCTCGGAGGATACTGAGTACTTGGAGAAGCTTTTCGAGCAACAACAAATATTTCAGATGGAGAAGCGATGAATGCTTGATTCGTGTTCCCAGTAACTATCTTGCCAGTAATAGCGGCAAATATTGAATGAGTGGCGCAGTGCTATTGGGCTTCCAGCGGTGGAGTAAGATGTAAAGTTACGATTGATAAAGCAATGTCAAAAAAACGGGCTATGAATCTTTTCCCTTAATACAGTTTAAGGAGATGAACAATGCTGACTTTTGAGCGATCCAAATCGCACAAATCGATGCTTTTACTCATCGGCATTTTAGCATTGCCGGCTGTCGTTTTATCCCAGAAAGCCGCCGATCAAGGAGAATCTGAAAATGCCGCCTTTCTTTTTACTTATTATCCCAAAGAAGGCATGAAATCTCAATTTGAAAATGGTTACAAAGAACATCTTAATTGGCATAGGCAAAAGAATGACAATTTAGTCTGGTATGCGTGGTATGTTGCAAGCGGTAATCGGCTTGATTTATTTATTGACGGTGCCTTTGGGATTTCATTCGCGGATTTTGCTAATCGCGTCGACTTACGAGGCGATGTTGCCGATTTTGCGCAGACAACGGCTCCTTTTGTTAAGCCTGAATTCCGTTCTTTACATGGTATCGACTTATTGACGGCGGAGAAAATTCAGGGTATATGCTCATGATGCCAAAATATGGTTGGGCAGATTATGATGCTTCCCGCAATTCTCTGAGCGATTTTATCGAGAAAATTTATGGCAACGACGCAACACAACATTTGGAAGCATTGGCTGCCATGATAAAAAACAAATATTCCGAAACATGGATATATCGAGAGGATTTGAGTTACTTTCCGAACAAGTGATAGTTGGGATATGGAAATGAGAATAACTAAGCTTGATGTTCATGCCGAGACAAAAACTCGGCACATCATCATCGTCTCACTCCTTCTGCTCTGGATTCCTTCGATTTATGCTCAGGAGCCAAACTTCAAGTGGCTACAAGGATTGGGTGAAACTCGCTACCATCGTGTTGATTCCCGGCTATTGGAACAAACCTATCATGTTTTTGTTCGGCTGCCGGAAGAGTATGAACCGGGCAAAAAATTTCCCACTGTATATCTTCTGGATGGGGGCATGACTTTTCCGATCCTGGCCGGCTACTACCGCTATTTACGGCTCGGAGAGGAAATTCCAGCCGCGATTATCGTGGGCATCTCTTATGGGACCGACGACTGGAAGCAAGGGAATATGCGAAGTCGCGACTATACGGCCAAAGCTGATGATCGACCCCATTGGGGTGGGGCCGATGATTTTCAGAACGTTTTACGCAAAGAGATACTGCCTTTGATCGAAGGGAATCATTCGGCGGATCCAGGTCGCCGTATCATTATTGGGGCAGTCTCTTGGAGGACAGTTTGTTCTTTACACGGCGCTAACAACGCCAGAGCTGTTTTGGGGATACATTGCAAGTAATCCTGCTCTGCATCGAAATCTGGATTTGTTTTTAGACATGAATCCTGCTGATGCCAAAGCGCCTGATCCGCGCAGGTTGTTTGTCTCGAGCGGTTCGGATGATAATCCCGAATTCCGTGAACCGGCCTTGAGGTGGATACAACATTGGAGCAAACGCGAGCAACTTCCATGGTCTCTCAAGACCATGACACTCGAGGGCCAGAGTCACTTCTCGTCTGCGCCGGAAGCCTTCCGCCAAGGACTGGACTGGGTCTTTGCTAAAGAAGATTAGTTTGAGGCTTGGTTTAGTCAAACTGAGGATAATAAAACGATGAGAGCTTCATTTGCGACGGCAACTCAGAGATACACATTATGGACGCTGATTGAGCGAACGTTAAACGTTTGACCGTTACGAACGAGAATCCTCATGAATAGCGGATTGAACAAGAGATTTGCCGGCATTAAAACCTCAAGACTTTTCAGCTTTGCCGTCCTCGGGGTGCTGCTTTTCGATCTTTCAATTTCGGCATCCCTGCAAGCTCAGCATTCATTAAAAGTGCGAGAAGGCTATCTGCATGGCGCTGAAGATGTGCGTCTTTACTACCGTGTCGTTGGCTCGACACCTGATACTATCGTCGCCGTACACGGCGGACCAGGTGCCGGAATGAATGCTTTCTTGCCGGACCTGGAGCCGCTGGCGCAAAGTCACACGGTTATTTTTTACGATCAGCGTGGCGGTGGCCGTTCCGAGCTGCCGGCTGATACCTCTCGATTGGATGCACGCTTTTTCGTGGAGGATTTGGACGCAGTACGCCACCATTTCGGTTTATCCCGAATGAAGATCGTTGCGCACTCATTCGGCGCCGTACTTGTAGCGCGTTACATTCAATCCTATCCGAAGCGGGTTGAGCGTTCAGTTTTTATGGGTGCCACTGGTCCCAAGCGGAGCGAGGCTGCAAAATTAGCCCAGAAGCACTTTGCTGCGATGGATAGCGTTACGTTTAAACGTTACATCGAACTCATTCAATCCTTGCTTGCTGGTACTGCGGCGAATCCGATTGCAGCTTGTCGTGAATATGAAAAAATTTTGGTTGATTTAACCATTAAACGAGGGGAACCCAACAATTGGCGCGGCACCACCTGTGAAGCTTCGCCGGAAGCAGTGGCGTATTACTATCGTTACACAGCCAGGATTACACCGGCTACCTTTGGTGACTGGGATTTCACAACTGCGTTTGGTGATATTACAGCGCCGCTACTCGTCGTTTATGGCGCTCAGGATTCGTTGGCATTGCCTCAACAGCATGCCTGGGCGCAGGCATTTCCAAATGGGCGGTTCTTGTTAGTACCCAAAGCCGGTAAAGGTGCCATCGCCGACCGTCTGGATTTGGTTTTGCCTGCTCTTGAGTCGTTCTTCAAAGGCAGGTGGCCTGAAGGCGCAAGGTAGTTTCAATCATACTGGGTCAACACTGGATGAATGTATCTTAGCCAAAATAAGGTGGTGACATGATTGAAAAAAATAATTTGCTACACACACAATCGCGGCGCGCTTTTCTCAGCAACGTTGGCCGAGCCGGGCTGGCGGCGTGGCTGGGCCTGGAATTTTTGCCTGATTCGGTGCTTTCGCCTGTAATGGCTAAAGAGGTTGCCCCCGCTTCGACACAGCGCGGAATCGTGCACCTGCGGCTCATGAGCAGGCGTCTGCACGACGTGCAGCGCTTCTATGCCGAAACCATGGGCTTCGACACGGAGCTTTCGGCGAAGACGCTGCGTATAAAAACTGGCGGGACGGTGATCGAATTCGATGAAATCGAGCGGGATGGCGAAAATGCGGATACACCGTATTACCACGTCGCCTGGGCGATTCCCGAGAACAAGTTTGCGGTGGCAAAAGCCTGGCTGGCAGCGCGAACGTCTCTTTTGCGCGCACCGGATGGCCGGGACGAATTTCACTTTCGCAGCGTCAATCGTCATGCGGTCTATTTTGCCGATCCCGCCGGGAATATTTTGGAGCTGATCGCGCGGCACAATTTAAAAGATGCGCGCGACGGCCCTTTCGAGCTGGCGGATATTTTATACGTCAACCACGCCGGACTCGTGGTGGATGATTTGCAAGCAGCGATCACACAGATTCGGCAAAAATTGTTGCTCGATCTGCGGTACGAGCCGACCTCGAATTTCGCGCAAATGGGCGACGAGTATCGCCACCTCGTGCTCGTCACCCGCGACCGTCTGTGGCTGCCGGAGAATATCAAGCCCGCGCGCGTGTATGAAACCGAAATCGTGCTGCACGGCGAACCGGACAAGCATCTGGCATTCGAGAATTATCCGTATCGTATTTCGGTGCGGGCGTGAATGATTCTAAAAATTTGACCACGAAATTTTTGGCCCTAAGGAGACCGGAGATGAGAAAAAATTCAGTACGATCAATCCTGCTTTTTGCATGGACTGCTTTTTTCATATCGCTGGTTGAGGCGAATGATCTTTTGAATGACGTGCAACACGGTTTCGTCGATAACAACGGCGTCAAAATCCATTATGCCACCCTGGGCCAAGGGCCTTTGATCGTAATGCTGCACGGCTATCCCGACTTCTGGTATACCTGGCGGCATCAAATGGCGGCGCTTTCAAAGCAGTTTCAAGTCGTTGCCATCGATTTGCGCGGCTACAACAAGAGTGACAAACCCAAAGGCGTCAAGAATTATGCGATGCGGCACTTGATCAGCGACGTCGCGGCGGTGATCCGGCATTTTCCACAAAAGCAGGCGATCGTTGTCGGGCACGATTGGGGCGGCGCCATCGCTTGGCAGGTGGCAATCTGGCGTCCCGAGCTGGTGGAAAAGCTGATCGTGCTCAGCACGCCGCATCCAAATGGCTTGTTTCGTGAAATCGCCGACAACCCCGAGCAACAAAGCAATAGCCAATACGCGCGCGATTATCAACAAGAAGAGGCGCATCGGGAGTTGACGGCTGAAGGCCTGGCAAGCTGGGTTCGGGATGAAGAAGCGAAGAAAATTTATGTCGAGGCATTCCGTCGTTCGGATTTCGAAGCGATGCTGAACTATTACAAAGCCAGCTTCCCGAAACAAAATTCCGGCGCCCAATCATCGACGAGTTCCGCAACGAGCCCTTTGACAAAAATAAAGTGTCCGGTTTTAGCCATTTTCGGTTTACAGGATAAGGCCTTGCTACCGGCAGGTTGGAACGGCACGTGGGAATGGATTGATAGCGACCTGACCATGGTTTCAATTCCCGAGGCCGGCCACTTCGTGCAACAAGACGCAACGGCTTTGGTTACGCGCACGATTAAAATGTGGCTCAATCGATAAGCTACTGCGCTGTTACCGTGAATTATGTAGTCCCCGCCCCTTGTGGGCGGCTATTGAAAACAGCGACCGACAAGGGGTCGAGACTACAAAAATTAAAGTAACAGTGTGTTAGGGCAGAAATCTTGGAGAAATACTGATGAAAAATTCCAGAATACCCGCAGCAACTGCAAGTTTAATTTTTTGTCTATCAGGCTATTCTTCCATCACGGCGCAAACAATAACGGCGCAAGAGACACGCGTCGTGATCGAGAGTGACGGTTGGAAGATCGTTGGCGATCTGATCATTCCAAAATCAAAAGGCGTGATCCCTGCGGTCATTCTTCTCAACCGCGCGGCGGGAGACAGAAACGAATGCCGTAGCTTGTGCGCACATTTGGCAGATAGGGGCATCGCTTCGTTGCGCGTCGATCTGCGCGGCCACGGCGAGAGCATTAACAAAGGCAAGTTCGTTCCCTTTGATTCAACGAGCAGAAGATTGATGATCGAACCCTCGCATGAAGATGTGACCGCGGTTTGCCGTTACTTAAAATCGGTTGCGGGCATTGATTCGCAAAGAATAGTGTTCCATTTCCATTGCCGCAACCGATTTCCAAGGCATTATGAAAATTTTGGTTGGTCGCGGCCATTCTACGAAGAATGGGAATCTCATACTGTTCCTGGATTAATTCGCGTAGTGGATTGTTCATCAAAATGAATTCCGTCTTGTTTAGGATCATTTGTTCCACCTCTCCAAAATTTTTTCACTCGACCGGCCTCTTGCATTAATGAGTTCGTGGCTTTAAATTAAGCTGTCATCATCTAATTTGCTTCTGGAATCATGACAAAAACTTATCCAATTCCGCCAAATCAGTGCTATGTGTAAAGAGTTCATCAGAAACCTAAATCCTGATAGAGTCAAAAAAGGGGCATTTGCAATACATCGCAAAGTGGGCGCTTTTTCTACCAGATGGCATCGGCACCGGAAGCATCAACTGCTCTATGCCGAAGGGGGCGTGCTTTATTTCAAAACGGCGCAGCTAACCTCCGTACTGCCGGCGCGCTTTGCCGCATGAGAGTCTCGGTTCTTTTAGCAATATGTTTCAACAAATCGTCGGGGTAAGGCCATCCGAATACGTAAACAGCAAGAATTGCTAGGATACAAAAGCGCACCCGCCAATTTGCAAACGCTCTATTTATCCTCAAACTGTTCGCTGGCGAACACTCAATGCTATGCCAGCGGACAGTTTTCGTTTTTAACTTCACGAGTAGCACTATTCTAAGTATTTGAAAAACAAAAGAGGCATGGTTATTGGATAGTTTATAACGGGCAAATACGGAGTTTTTTAGAAGTCAATATTGGCAGCCGTTGGACGACATTCATCTCAAAGCAGCGAACATCCCTATCCCTTTGCATATCAGATGAACCTCAACGCCGGTAACATAATGAACAAAAAATTTGCATTGACCTGCGGCCTGATGGCTGCTTTCTGGTTTTGCGTTTGTCCAAGCTTTGATTCAGTTCTGTCACAGCAGTCCGCCGACGAGAAAAAAGTCCTCGACACGCTCGCGCAGATTTCCACGCAGTTCTCGGCGGCTTATGTTAAAGGAGATATTGAAAAATTGGTCTCATTTTATACCGACGACGCCGTTATCTTCCCTGGCAACAGCGATCTCATTCGCGGCAAAGAAGCCATCAAGAAATATTGGACGCTGTCACCGGGCCGAACCATTACGCATCACAAGATCACCGCAGTTGAAAGCGAAATCACCGGCGACTTCGCTTATGACTACGGCTATTACGAAGTGAGCGGCCGCAATAATGAAGAAGCCTGGGGCCCGAATTACGGCAAATATCTAATCGTTTGGAAACGCGGCAGCGACGGCGCATGGAAAATGCACTTGGATATGTGGAACAGCCGGCCGAAACCGGAGTGAGAGCGAGTAAAAATGAGTAATCAGTTATCAGTAACCAGTGATCAGTTTTCAGTTTGCTCACTGGTCACTGATTACTGATAACTGGTTACTGATTACTGGTCACTGATAACTGAACACTGGAACCAAACAATGTTCACCAACAACCTGAAAATCGCTCTCCGCAACATGCTCAAACACAAAGGCCATGCGTTCATCAACGTTGTTGGCCTGAGCGTTGGCATGGCGGTTTGTTTTTTGATTTTTCTTTGGGTGCGTGACGAGCTTGGCTACGACCGCTTTCACGCCAAAGCCGATCGCATGTATCGCGCGTTGTGGGAAGCGCGTTACGGAGATAATGAATGGAAGATTCCGCTCGTCGCGGTGCCGCTGGCGGAGACGCTCGAAAAAGAATTTCCCGAAGTGGAGCGCACGGCGCGTTTGTATCCTGGCGGCATGACGCTCCGGCACGGCGAGGATTACGTGCGCGAGCAAAATTTCCTTTTCACCGAGGAAAGCTTTTTCGAAGTGTTTACTGTCGAGTTTATCGCCGGAGATCCGCAGACCGCGCTGCGCGATCCCGAATCGATAGTTTTGACGGAAGAAACCGCGCAACGATATTTCCCGAATCAGAATCCGCTCGGCCAGACCATCGAGCAAAACGACGGGCGGCTTTATCGCGTCACCGGCGTCGTGAAGAGCTTTCCGCCGCAATCGCATTTCCATTTTGGTTTTCTGGCTTCGATACAAACGTTGCAGCGCTTCACCGGACGCCAACAGAATTGGGGCGCGGCGAGCGTTTATACTTATGTCGTATTGCGGCCGGGAGAAAACGCGGCGGCGCTGCAAGCCAAGTTGCAGGCGTATGTTGACAAAAATATCGCGGGCGAATCATTCAGCCAACCGGGCAATTTCACGCGTTATCCGTTGCAGCCGCTGCGCGATATTCACCTGCAGTCACATCTGGACAACGAGCTTGATCCCGCTACAGCGGGAAACCAGGCGTATGTTTATCTCTTCTCCGTGATCGCGTGTTTCATCTTGCTGCTCGCGTGCATCAACTTCGTTAATCTCGCAACGGCGCGCTCCATGCAGCGCGGCCGCGAAGTCGGCATTCGCAAAGTGCTCGGCTCGCAGCGCATGCAGCTCATCCGTCAATTTCTCGCCGAAACGTTTGTCTACGTCGGATTGGCCATTCTCGCGGCCATCGTTTTAGCCGAGTTGGCCTTGCCTGCGTTCAATCACTTTGCCGGAAAGCAACTCGCCATCGATTTTTTTGAATCGCCATTTGCGCTCATCACATTAGCCGGTCTCGCGTTGGTGGTGACTTTGTTGGCGGGCGCTTATCCGGCGTTCTTTCTCTCGTCGTTCTGGCCGGTGCAAGCGCTCAAAGGAAGCCTCGCCGGCCGCGCCGGAAGAGAACGATTGCGACAAGGTCTGGTCGTGGTGCAATTTTGCATTTCCATCGGCTTGATCGCCGGCACGCTGGTCGTGCGCCATCAACTTCAATTCATGCAAAGCCAGCGGCTCGGTTTTGACAAAGAGCACGTGCTGCTCGTCCATCGCGCTGGAGCGCTCGGCAATCAACATGTCGCTTTCAGGAATCGTTTGATAGCGCATCCGTCGTTCGCCGGAGCTGCTGCCGCCCAAAATCTGCCTGGCCAAGATTTCGACTCAACTGTTTTTACGCCCGAACAGCCGGCGAATTATCAGAATACTTCGCTCACGTATGCTTGGGTCGACGAGCAATACGCCGAAGTGCTCAAGCTCAAAATTGCTGCCGGCCGTAATTTCTCCAAAGAGTTTGCGACAGACTCTTCAGCTTTCTTGATCAATCAGGCTGCGGCGAAAGCGCTCGGCTGGGAAAATCCGTTGGGCAAGCGCCTGAGCTTGGGCGATTTTTTTCAAGGCCCGGTCATCGGGGTAGTGGAAGATTTTCATTTTGAGTCGTTTCATCATGAAGTCAAGCCGATTCTGTTTATGTTCAACCGCCAGCGGCCATCTTATCTCGCGGTGCGGCTCCGCCCCGGCAATGTTGCCGAAGGCATTGCCGAGATACAAAAGCTGTGGAAAGAGTTTGTGCCCAACACGCCGTTGCAATATTCATTTTTAGATCAGGACTATCAAAAGCTGTATGACGGCGAGCAACGCGTCGCGCAAATATTCATCGCCTTTTCAGTATTGGTCATTTTGATCGCCTGTCTCGGATTGTTCGGACTGGCCTCTTTCATGGCCGAGCAGCGCACCAAGGAAATCGGCGTGCGCAAAGTATTGGGCGCAACGGTTTCCGGCATTGTCGGCCTGCTCTCGAAAGATTTTGTCAAGCTTGTGCTCGTCGCTTTCGCCGTCGCCACGCCGTTGGCTTATTTCGCCATGCAGCGTTGGCTGCAAGATTTCGCCTATCGCATCGACATCGGCTGGTGGGTGTTCGTGGCCGCCGGCGGCATCGCACTCGTCATCGCGCTGCTGACCGTGTGCTATCAAGCCCTCAAAGCGGCGCTGGCGAATCCGGTGGAGGCGCTGCGGTATGAATAATAAAACGTGAAGCGTAATGCGTAAAAAGCGTCCATTGTCTTCGTAACTGTTTTTGCTAAATTGAATTGCCATAAACTCGTCAGCTTTAGGGGTAACACTCTTTTCGCCTTGATGTGGTTGACTGCACCTTTAATCAAGGAGGA
>JAKEEU010000225.1 GCA_022616415.1 Candidatus Zhuqueibacterota bacterium
ACGATGCGGCCAGGCAACTGCTTGTGGTGAAATGCCAAACCGTGCCAAGCGAGGAATATGTTTTGCGGATCAGCGGCAGCGATCTCGTTTCAGCCGTTTCGTCAGAGCCAATGCTTCCCGCCTTTTTTCAGTTTCGCGCCCCGCATCCCAATCCTTTTGCCGAGGTCACGCAAATCGCCTATCAACTCACTGAACGCGCGACGGTACAAGTGGAGATTTTCAATCTCGTCGGCCAACGGCTCAAGGCACTCATCAACACGACGCAGCCAGCGGGCGAGCACACGGTTGCCTGGCGCGGCGACGATGAACGCGGCTTGCCCGTTGCAGCCGGCGTTTATGTGGTGCGTGTGAAAGTGAATGCGGGCGCTGAAGAATTTCTGGCTTCGCGAAAGATTAGCGTGTTGAGGTAGCTCGTAATGCCTCACGTATTGGTGGAAAAACGTAGCGCAGTCTTCCAGACTGCAAACAAGATGCATGCGCTACCCACCTGTAACTCTGACCCATTCGGTAGCCGCAAGTTTTCTATTGCAATATTCAGGTCGATTGTTTAACTTCACCTGAATTCATTCTGGAGGACAAAAATGGCGTACTTCGTCAAAAAGCCCGAGAAAAAGCAATCGATCCAAGAAGCCAATGCCGCTGGGTTGGTCACTTTCGAAAAATTTTACGAAATCGTCGACGAGAACGTCAAAGCGGATCTGCTGGACGGCAAGATTATCCGGGACTCGCCGCCTGTTCCCAAACATGCGCTCATCGTGACTTGGGTCGGGAGATTAACCGGCGATTACGCTGAGGTATTCGATCTCGGCAGTGTTTTTGGAGCAAATACCACGGTTCGACTCACAAAGTATCAGGGACCGGAACCCGACGTTTTTTTTATTCGAAAAAGCCGGCTGCGTATTGTCGGAGAAAAATATGTTGACGGCCCTCCGGATCTTTGCGTCGAAGTTATATCAAAAACGAGTCGCCAACGTGATCGCGGTCGAAAGTTTGTTCTTTACGCCGATTATGGCGTCAAAGAATATTGGCTTATCGACCCACTGCGGATTACAGTGGAATTTTACGAAAATCAAGACGGCGAGTGGACTGAAATCAAACCGGACGAGCAAGGCCGGCTGCGCTCGAAAGTTCTGTCAGGCTTCTGGTTGAAACCGGAATGGCTCGCGGCCAATCCTCTGCCGCCGGTTTTGACGACATTGCTGGAAATTCTTGGGAAAAAAGTCATTTAATCTTGTTGGGATGAGCTCGATAAAATCTTCCGTCGTACAACAAGCTCGCAAAAATCGTTCACGTAAAAATGTCGACACTGATAAAATTTTTACGTTCGAGCAATTTTACGAAATCGCTGAAGAAAAGGTGATAACCGATCTTCTGGACGGACAAATTTTTCGTGAGCCGTCGGTGGCCCCCAAACACGGTTTTATCGTAACTTGGCTGTGGAGTGTCCTTGGTTTTTATGCCGAAAAATTTGATCTCGGCGAAGTGCTGGGGGCAACCGTTGCGGTCCGATTTACGAAATATCAAGCCACAGAGCCGGATGCTTTTTTCATTCGCAAAAACCGTCTACATATCATTGGGCAAAAATATATCGATGGCCCACCAGATTTGTGCATCGAAGTGATTTCGGAAGCCAGTAGCGAGCGTGACCGCGGCCGCAAATTCGTGCTGTATGCCGAGCACGGCGTTAAAGAATATTGGATCGTTGACCCGCTGCGTTTCACGATCGAGTTTTACGAAAATCAGGACGGTGAGTGGGTGGAAATCAAGCCGGATGAGCATGGCCGCTTGCATTCAAAAGTTTTATCGGGTTTTTGGTTGAAAGCAAAATGGTTCACCTCTGCCCAACCATTGCCCCCGGTCGCGCAAGCGCTGAAAGAGATTCTTGGGGAAGAACGCCGGTTCTGATTGCAGTTTCATCACGTCTTTAAAATTGCTATTCTCGCAAAGAATCTTTTACCCCTGGCGAATCGCGTTCAACCGGTCCGGATAGTTCGTAATGATTCCATCCACACCCATTTCGATCATTCGGCGCATGTGCCAGGGATCATTCACCGTCCAGACGTGGACTTTCTTGCCGGCGGCGCGCGCCCGCTGAAGAAACGCAGCGTCGATCAAGCTGTAATGCGCGCTCAATAATTCAACTTTCCTCCAAAAGACCTCGCGGGAAAATTCCCGCCAGCCGAAAATGTAGCCAACCTGCAATGCCGGTGCGAGGGTTTTGATCTCGTCAACGATTTTATGATCGAATGAAGTGACGACGCATTCATCATCGAATCGTTCGCGCCGAAGAGTCTCTACGATGAGTGACGCCACGTTGCGCTCATGGCCGTGAATTTTGGCTTCGATATTGAGCGACATTTTGCCGCGCACGAGAGCAATTACTTCCTCGAGCGCCGGCAACTTTTCTCCGGCGAAGCGAGGGGCGAACCAACTGCCGGCGTCATGCTTTTGCAATTCGGCCAGTGTCATTTCCCACACATTGCCCTTGCCGTTGGTGGTGCGCTCGAGCGTGTCGTCGTGCATCACCACCAAACGGCTGTCCGCGGTTTGCTGCACGTCCAACTCACACATCTCGGCGCCCATCTCCATCGCCAAGCGGATGGCCGCGAGTGTGTTCTCTGGCGCGTGCCCGGAAGCGCCGCGATGCGCGCAGCGGTAAAAGCGGTCAAGATTCATAACAGCGAGCTATTGCGGTATATGATCTCGCGGCAACGCCTCCGCGGCGCGCTGCAAAAACCAATGCCCATACAAGACGAAAGCATATCCATCGTAAGCATACCCCGCTTTATTGAGCAGAATATGATCGCGATTCGCCACCATCCATGAAATTTGATTCGATCCTCCTTCCGGAGTGTAGACGACTTCCAAACATCCCTGAAAATTAAATTCCACCTCTGAAGGCAAAACGCTTGGAGAGAGCAGCTTGGAAAAATTAGTCGGCTTTCGCAGGAAACGAAGTTTTTCCGGCTTTCTTTCCCACGGCAGGTCGGGTAAATCAGTGACAAAAAAGCCTTCTTCCTTCAAACGTCCAGAAAGCAAAGCCGTCAAAAAATGTCGAAATGAGCCACGATAAGCTTTTATTCGATTTTCGTGCCATTTCTTTGCTTCCTGCGCGTCGGTTGGCTCAATCTCTTCAAATTTTGGTGTGAAAGCATACTTAATTTCCTTTTCATCCAAATAATAGCGAAATTCCTGCAGATAAAATTGGGCGCGATAACCCAAGCGTCGATTTTCGATTTGTAAGGGTTGATCGGCGTTGGCGATAAAACAATTCGAATCTTTGTCGATGTCAAAATCCAAAACTTCCGGATTACAAATTTTGCACTCCGAAGAATAATACGCATTTCCCCAAAAGAGTTTTTCAAATGTTTTAAGGTGTTTTTTCCATTCGCGCGGCGGCTCCGCAAGGACATCGACGGGCGGCAGCTCGAATGGTTTGGGCTTGAGGCTGAGATCAACTTTGACGTCGTTCGGGACCGTCAGCCGCAGGGCAATTTTTCGGGCTTCGTAGCCTATCAGAGAAACAAATAACTCATGAGTGCCCAAAGGCACGCGCTGAATCGAATAAAACCCTTCCTCATTTGTAATACCGCCGAGCGTAGTATTGGCCAGAAATACATTAACACTTGCCAAAAGCGCATCTGTCTCCGCATCTTTCACCTGCCCTGAAATCGTGACACGGGGCTCTATCTGAGCCAACACCGGCGCGGAAACTAACATCGGTATGAAAAGCCATATCAAAGCCAATTCCTTGAAAATTTTTTTCATGGCATATCTCGCCCTCACCATGCTGGAATGAGATATCAATTATAAAAGTCATGGCATGCCGGTAATTCTGCCGAGGTCACGGCTGGTAATCTCGCGGCAGCATCTCGGCAACGCGTTGATTGAACCAATACCCATAAACCGTGACCGCGTAGCCGTTGTAAATATAGCCGGCAGCGTTCACCGTGACGCTTTCACGGCTCGAAACGATCCAGGAAACTTGATTATCCCCGCGTTCGGGCGTGTAAATAATCTCCAAGCAACCTTTGAAATGAAGCTCGCGTTCGTTCGGCAAAGTTCCCGACGAAAGCAATTCGTCCAATTCCGCCGCCAGGCGCCGGACGTGTTTATCTTCCCACGGCGGAACGGCTAGGCGATAGAGAATGAAACCCTCTTCTCTAAGACGATCGGCAACCAACACAACGAGAAAATGCCGCAACGAGCCGCGATAAGCCTTTTGGCGATTCGCTTGCCACTTGCTCTCTTCGTCGGCGTCCGCCGGCAAAAGCTCGTCAAACTTGGGAATAAAGGCATAGCCGATTTTGTCTTCATCGATGTAATAGCGAAAATCTTCGATGAGAAATTGGGCGCGATAACCGAGGGTTCTGTTTTCAATTTGCAGAGGCTGGCCGGCGGTGGCGGCGAAACATTTCGGTTCCTTCTCGAACGCAAAATCCAAAACTTCCGGATTCAAAATCTTGCATTCGTCGGCATCGTAAGAATTTCCCCAAAATAGTTCCTCGAATTTTTTGAGATTTTTTTTCCATTCGCGCGGCTGGGCGGCAACGACTTCCACTTCTCCAAGCTCCAAAGCTTTAGGCTGCAGGCTTAAATCAACCCGAAGATCCTTTGGTTCCACGAGCCGCACGACACGTTTTTCAACCTGATACCCGATGAGCGAGGCAAAAAGCTCGTGAGTGCCCAGCGGCACTCGTTTGATCGCGTAAAAGCCGTCTTTGTCGGTAGCGGTGCCGAGCGTGGTGTTGGCAAGAAACACATTGACATTTGGCAAAGGCTTGCCGGTAGCCGCATCTTTCACTCGTCCGGATACGGTGCCGCGAGGCTCAGCTTGCGCCCAAAGATAATTCGGTGCAAAGAGCACACAGATCAACAACAATTTCCAAAGCAGCTTTGGCATATCCATACCCTCACCAGGCTGGCTCAAACCACACGCACAACCACCAACGTCATATCATCATGCGGCTTCACGGTGCCGGAAAATATCGTCACTTCGTTCAATAACATTTCAACAATTTCGGCGGCGCGAGTCGGCGCCGGAAGCCGGCGCAGGCTCGTTTCCATCCGCGCCAAATCGAACTGCTCCTGTTGCTCATTCATCGCTTCCGGCAACCCGTCCGTATAAAAAACGACCACGTCTCCGGCTTGAAGCTGCACCTTCACCCCTTGATAGACAACCTTGCGTTGAATGCCAAGCGGCAGACGCATCCCGTCCATTTTGATGTATTGAATTTTTCCATTTCGCAAAAGTATCGGCTCCGTCATGCCCGCGTTGGCAAAACTCAACGTTCGCTTTTTCGTGTCGATGACCGCCAGCGACATGGTCGTAAACGCGTTCCTCTCGGTTTTTCGATAAAGCGCCGTGTTGATTTTTTGGAGAATGATGCTCGGTGATTGGCTGTAGCCGGCTTCGCTGTTGACCATGCCGCTGGTCATCACCGCAGTCAACGCGCCTTTCATCGCCTTGTCGCTGACATCGACGAGCGCAATGCCGAATTTGGTTTTCTCCTCATCCAGCCAAAAGTAGTCGAAGAAATCACCGCCCACAGCCTCGGCGGGCTTGCAGATGCCGGAAATATCAAAGCCCTCGACAACCGGATCGCTCGCCGGCATCAATCCCATTTGCATGTCGTGCGCCGCTTTCAGCTCGCTGGAGATGCGGGCCTTCTCCAAATCGTCGTGCAGCTTGTGGCGATACACCCCGTATCCGGCGAATAGCAGCGCCAAAGCCGAGAGCGAAACGAACCACCACGTCTTCCAAAACGGCGGCGTGACGACGATTTGTACGGCGATGCCGTCTTCATTCCAAACGCCGTCGCTGTTGGCGCCTTTAACGCGAAAAATATATTTGCCGCCGTCGAGGTTGGTATAACTGGCATAGCGGCGCGTGCCGCAATAAATCCAGTCTTCGTTAAACCCTTCCAGCTTGTAAGCGTACTGATTTTTTGCCGGATTGGTGTAATCCAACGCCGCAAAAGCGAATGAAAAAAAATTGTCGCGGTAGGATAATTTGAGGCGCGTGATCTCGGTGATGCTGGTGTCCAGCTTCACGAGCTTATCAAACTTCATGAATGCAGTCAGCACAATGGGCGGCGGGTGCGGATTGTCTGCTATTCGCTCCGGATGAAACCGGTTGAAGCCATTGATGCCGCCGAAAAACATTTCGTCCCGTGGAGCGGGACTTTTGAAATGGGCGCCTTGATTGAACTCATTGCTCTGCAATCCATCATCGACATCGTAGTTTCTAAAAATTTTCGTTTTGGGATCAAATTTCGACAAGCCATTGTTAGTGCTCAACCACAGATTGCCCGTGACGTCGCCGAGAATGCCGTAGATCACGCCGTTGGGAAGACCATCTTTCTCGGTGAAGTGCGTGAAAGTTCCGGTTGCCTTGTCAAATTTATCAAGCCCTCCTCCCCACGTTCCGACCCACAAAGCGCTGTAGGAATCCGCAAAGATTGAAAAGACCCGATTGTTGCACAAGCTAGGCGGATTCGCGGGGTCATGTTGATAGCGGATGAAGCGATCGTTGGCGCGGTCAAATTTATTCAAGCCGCCGGCGGTGCCGATCCAAAGCTCGTTTGCAGGATCCTCAAAAATCGCATAAACCATGTTGTCGCTCAAGCTGCTGGCATTCGCAGCGTCATATTGATAACGAATGAATCGCCCCGATTTTCCATTATTTTTTTTCAAAGGAGAGTCGGGGTCAAATTTATTGAGTCCGCCGGCGCCGGTGCCAATCCAAAGTGTGCCGGTATGATCTTCATAAATGGCGCTGACGCCTCTCGCACTCAAGCTATGCGGGTCGGTTGGGTCGTGTTGATAACGCACAAACTGCTTCGTGGCGCGGTCGAATTGGTGCAAGCCCTCGCCGGTTCCAATCCAAAGCGTGCCTGCGCGATCTTCACAAATGGCGGCGACGCCGTCGTTGCTCAGGCTGCGCGGATTCGCCGGATCGTGGCGGTAACGAATGAACCGTTCTTTTTCAGCATCATATTGAAAAAGCCCCCCGCCGCCGGTTCCCACCCACAATGTGCCGGTATGGTCTTCGCAGATCGACATGACCATATTGTGGCCGAGGCTATTGGGGTTGGTGGGGTCGTTTTTGTAATGCGAAAATTTTTCTTTGGCCTCGCTGAATTTATTGACGCCGCCGCCATAGGTTCCAACCCAAAGCGCGCCGGACCTGTCTTCGTAAACCGACCAGACGTCGTCGTTGCTCAAGCTGTTCGGATTGGCCGGATCGTTTTGATGATGATTGAACCGGTCTGTCTTTATGTCAAATTCATCAAGTCCAGCGCTCGTGCCAATCCACAGCAAGCCTCGCAAAGGATCTTCGCAAATCGGTCTGGTGGTGTTGTGGCTCAAGCTGTTGGCATTCTTGGGATCGTACTGGTAACGTTTGAACTGCCCGCTCGCGCGATCAAATTTGTTTAGCCCACCGCCGAAAGTCGTCAGCCACAAATTTCCGGCGCGGTCTTCGTAAATCGACCAAATGAGATTATGGCTCAAACCGTTGCGGTCGTTCGGATCATGTTTGAAACGAGTGAATTGCGCTGCCGGCTGAACCTGGCCGTCGCTTTTGGCCAAAACCATTTTGTTCAAGCCGTCGGAAGTTCCAACCCAAATCGTTCCGGACTTGTCGATATGAATGGCGCGCACTTGATCGTTGCTCAGACTGTTGGGATTATCAGGGTCGCGGGTGTAATGAAAAAACTGCTTGGTTTTTCGATCAAACAAATTCAGGCCGCCTCCAAATGTTCCAACCCACAGCCAATTCCCGCCATTCGCACGATCTTCACAAATTGCCGTGATTGAGTTATGGCTCAAGCTATGCGGCTTCGCCGGATCGCGCCGATAATGCGCAAATCGCCCGGTTATTCGGTCAAAGCAATCAAGGCCGTCGCGCGTGCCGATCCACAGCATGCCGAAGCGGTCTTCGTAAATCGCCGTAATGCTGTTGTCGGAGATCGTGTTGGAGTCTTGTGCATCGTGCTTGTAAACCGTAAACCCATAGCCGTCATATTGGTTCAACCCGTCCATCGTGCCGAACCACAGAAAGCCTTTGCGGTCCTGCAGAATGCACGTGACCACACTCTGTGACAGACCCTGCTCGAGCGAGATGCGTTCGAATTCGAGGTCGTGCGGCTGGGCAGACAAATTGGAGAATGAACACAGAGTAAAGCTGGAAAATAGAAAGACAATTCCGCACAAAGGTGCGAGAACAATGCCATGCCTCGAACCGTGACGAGCATTGAGCCTCAAGATTCCATCACCTCCTCCACCCGCCACTCGGTGATGCGCCTTTCTTCCGTGCTGAAATTGATGCCCAACAACAGAATTTTCCTGCCACCGTGCAAATGCTTCTCGAAATACTTCTTCGCTTTGATCTGCGCTATCGCCTGCTCGGCAGATTGGTTGCACTTCAGCTCGACGATGTAAACTTTGTCGGGGAAATGCACTTCCATGTCGATGCGCCCGATGGAAGTTAGTGGCTCAGTCAGCACCAGCACACCGCTGGCGCTCAGCATCAAGTAAAAAACAGTATGATAGTAATGCTCGTCCTGGCCGCCGATGTGCTCGTAAGGGATCGCGGCAAGAATGGCGTTGGCCGTTTCGATAAACTGCTCCAATTTTTCTTGCGCTAAAAACTCGTGTAGCAGGGTGTATTGTTCTTTTATGGTCGTCCTGGGAATTTCGACGAGGCTTTTGTACAAGTAACTCAAAAAGGCGTTTTTGACTTCTTGATTGGGATAGCTCAATCGATAGCGGACGCCGTCAAATCCGCGAATCGTGATATAGCCGGTCTGAAACAATAGGGGTTCCAAGTCCAAGCGATCCAGATCATACGTTGAAAAGCTCGTTTCCGTTAGCTGCAAATTCTCGATATCCGGAATCGGATATTTTTTCTCTTTGATCAAGTTGACCAGAAACGCCGGCGTCGCGGTATCGAACCAGTAGTTTTGGAATTTGCCCTGCTTCAAGAGCTTGGCGACCGAAAACGGGTTATAGACTTTCACTTCCAAATCTGAAAAGCGATAGCCATTGTACCACGTGCGAATATCATGCAGCGTTTCTTCTACCGGCGCTTTCAACCGCTTGGACAACTGCCGAATATACGGCTCGAAATAGCGCCACAGTTCCTCATCAGTATAGCCCAAAAGCGCGCTGTAGGGATCCTGCATGGAAAGATCGTCCAGATTGTTAAGCTCCGAAAAAATACTCACCCGCGCAAATTTGGAGATGCCGGTCAAAAAGACGAACCGAAGAGCCTTGCCGACATTGCCCCCTTTGAGCACGCCGTAAAACTCGCGCAAGACATCGCGATTTTTTTGGGCGATTTCCAGTTCTACCTCGCCTTTGCCTAAGTGGCTGATCAACGGCTGGTCGTATTCGTCGATTAAAATGGCGATTCTTCGCTGATGTTTTTCGTATACATCAATGATCAAATCGGAAAAACAGTTACGCAGCAACTCGGACTTCACCTCGACCCCCGTGCTTTCTCCGAGGCGGTGCAATTTTTCGATCACGCTTTTTCGCAACACCTCAGGGGAATAGGCAGAAATCTCGCTGAAATCAATCTTTAACACGGGATGCGGCGTCCAATCCCAGTCGGAATTTTCGATCCACAGGCCAGCGAACAACTCTTTGTCGCCCTTGAACAGGTGCTCCAACGTGGAGACCAAAAGCGTTTTGCCGAAGCGACGGGGACGGGAGAGAAAGTAATACGTCCCTTCCGTCGCCATTTTGTGGATGTATTGGGTTTTATCGACGTACACATGATCACCGGTGATCAACGCTTCAAAATCATGCACGTCGACGGGAAGTTTTTTCATATTTTCGCTCCGACCAAGTAATGGCCTAATTCAACTCGGCTTAAAACTCATCTGCTGAAAGCAATATATAAAAATTCACTTTGAATTGCAACACGAAGTCCGCATCTTATAATTTAGTTATGCCTGCAAGTCAGAGCTATCAATCTTTCTTACCCTTTTCGTCGCTGCCCGCTCTCTTTCGATACTGGCCAAATTCTCCCGCACGGTTTGCGTGTCGGAATACTCCAAATCGAAGTGTTTTTTCAAGATGGCCAGGGCGCGGCGCAGATGCTCAATCGCGCCGGTCCAATCTTGCTGTGCGTGCAGAACGAGACCGATGTTGTTGAGGTTCGTCGCCACCTCAGGATGCTCTTCGCCCAACACTTGCCGGCGAATGGCCAGCGCTTGCTTGTAATACGTTAATGCTCCAGCCCAATCTCCCTGCGCCTCCAACACGCGCCCCATGTTGTCGAGGCAGGTTACGACATACGGATGCGCTTCACCGTAGACGTTCTGCAAAATCGCCAGCGCCTGCCGATATGGCGCGAATGCACCGGCATAATCCCGCTGCAAGCGTAAAATTTCGCCGATCTTCATGAGACTTGCCACCACTTCAGGATGCTCTTCGCCGAGCACGTTTTTGCGGATGGCGAGCGCGCGCCGATGCAGCGTCAGGGCACCATCCCGATTCCCCTGTGCCCCGAGCAACTCGCCAAGGTTATCGAAACTTCTTGCCACCTCGGGATGCTCTTCGCCAAACCTCTTTTTGCGAATAGCCAAAGCTTGTTTGTACTGCGTGAATGCGCTAATCCAATCTCCTTGTAACTGGAAAACGTGGCCTCTATTGTTCAGAATCGATACCAACAACTCTTCGGCAAAAGGCTGATGCGCTTCGCAAATCTGTTGAGCACGTTGCCACCACTTCAAACATGTTGCATTCTCGCCGCGATCTTTGAAATATGCGCCAATTTGGTTGCACAGCTCAAAATCCCACGGCCAAGCTTTTCGCGATATGGCAATTTCGGCAGCTTTGATCACCTGCGGCAATTCCAACGCTACAGCTTTTAACTGTGTCGAATCGTTGGATGCTTTTATAAATTCCAACAAGGCAACAACAAAACGCTCGCGCCGCATGGCGAGGCCTTTTCGCGTTGCGAGCTTTTGGCCCAGATGCGACAACAGATGGTGCAATTGCAGTCGCCCATCTTTAGAGATCTTGCACAAACAAAGCTCTTGCAAAAGTTTGAGAGCTTCGGCGCCTTTCGGTGTTGCGAGGTCGATATTGGCAACCTTGCCGAGCAAATTCAAGTTGATCGGTTCCGATGCGAACTGTTGAGCCGCGAAAAAGAGCCGCGCTGCGTCCGGTGTTTTCGCCAACTCGCGAGAATTCAATTGCAATGCCACAGCCGCAGCCTGTTTATATCCGGCCAAAGATTTTTTTCCACGTCCATCAACTGGATCGATTTGATGAGATGGAACGATGGTTTCCAAACCCTTGAGATAATCCGCCAATGACAAATGTTTATATCGGCCCAGATAAAAGGCGGCAAGCTCCAAGGCCAGCGGCAAATAGCCGAGACGATCGCAAATTATCTCAGCAATCTGGCGTTCGGAATGATCGGTCGAGGCCTGCAGGTCAAACCGTCTTGAGAGCAATAGGGTCAGCGCCGCATCTTTCTTCAGCACAGCTACCGGCAATCGTGTTATCCCCGGCCAATTGCCATGCCGGCTGGTCATCAGCACGCGGCATCCACCGCTTTCGATTGCATATTGCGACAATACCGTCGAGTCTTTCACATCGTCGAGAATCAGCAAACGCGGTTCCGGTTGGCGCAAAAAAGCCAATACATGCTCGGCCACGATTTGATCCGACAGTTTCATGGGCAAATTGAGCCCCATTGGAACAGCTAAAGCGGCAAGGGCAGATTGGAAATTTTCGCTGCTCGCCGCATTCATCCAATAAACCCCGCCGCTGTAAAATTGTCCATAGCGGAAAGCATATTCGACGGCCAATTGCGTTTTGCCAATGCCGGCAACTCCGGTTATGGCGACGCATTGATTCGCCGAAGCGAGGTTGTCACTGCAATCGAGCAGGTGGTGCAATTTCTCCAACTCATTGTCGCGGCCAGTAAAGTTCGGATTCCGGTTAAAAGGCAAATAAATTCTGGGCGGCAATTGCCCCGGTGCCGAAGCTTTGCCGTTTGTGTTTGTGGCTTGTTGCTGATGGCGTGGCGTTGCTGGCTGGTCACTGACTACGCCCGTCGGAGTTGTTTGTTGCTCGTTGCTTTTAAAACGATATTCAGATAATACGCTCTTCATCTGTCACAAATGTTAGACACTTCGGTTGCTTGAATTTAAGATAATGAATTTAAAGGAATAAAAAAAACAAAAACTATCACGATTGATCGTTTCATTATGGCTTCAATCACAAGGAAGCCGAACGCTCTTTCCGCGAAGTGGCACGGCTCGATTCGAATAGCGCCATGGCTTGGTGGGTCGTTGCGCTCGTGCTTGGACCGAACATCAATGCCGCGATGGATAATGTCGAGGTGCCGAATGCTTACGCGACTATTCAGAAAGCATTGGAACTGTCGCCGAAAGCAAGCAAAAAAGAACGCGCTTATATCGAGGCGCTGGCCAAACGCTACGCCGCCGAGCCGTTTGAAGATCGCAAGCCGCTCGATGAGGCTTATGCTGCGGCTATGCGCGAAGTGGCACAGCGCTATTCCGACGACGCCGATGCCGCCGCGCTTGCCGCCGAGGCGTTGATGGCCTTGCACCCGTGGGATTTTTGGGAAAAAGACGGCGAGCCAAAGCCGTGGACGCCGGAGATTATCGACGTTCTCGAAGCAGCGATGGCGCGTTGGCCGAATCATCCTGGCCTGAATCATTTTTACATTCACACCGTTGAGGCGTCAAAGAATCCCGGACGCGCGACCACGGCGGCGGATCGGTTAGGTGATCTCATCCCCGGCGCCGGACATCTGGTACACATGCCCGGCCACATTTACATCCGCACCGGTCGCTACAACGACGCGGTGATCGCCAACGAGAAAGCGATCAAAGCCGATGGCGATTACATCACGCAATGCCAGGCGCAGGGCATGTATCCGGTCGTCTACATGCCGCACAACCATCATTTTCTCTCCGCCTCTGCGACGATGTCGGGCCAAAGCGAGAAGGCGATTTCTGCGGCGCGCTACATGGCCGAGCACCAGGACCACGATATGATGCGCCAGTTCGGTTACGGGACTTTGCAGCACTATACGACCATTCCGCTTTATTCGCTGGCAAAATTCGGCAAGTGGGAGGAGATTCTCAAAGAGCCGGCGCCGGCGGAAGACTTGCGCTATCCCACCGGCATTTGGCACTTCGCCCGTGGCATGGCCTAAGTATCCGGAAAACGGCTGGTCACTTTCGGGCTTGCAACAAAGTCTGGTTGCTCAAGGCAAATCGGATTAGTCCGTTAATAGTTAAATCTGTGCAAAAAAAGCAAAGATTTTTTGGCTGAGTTCGATTTCAGCCAGTATTCATAAGGGTTTTATGCAATTTTCAAAAGTCTCCAACTTTTATAACCAACGGATAAAATGCTGCCAACGGATTTCATTTTTTTCATACGTCAACTCA
>JAKEEU010000226.1 GCA_022616415.1 Candidatus Zhuqueibacterota bacterium
GGATAGATGAACCCAACGGATAAGGCTTTTACAGTTGGGTTCATCTATCCGTTGGGCACAAAAAAGTTAGAATTTTTTTCTAACTTTCGTGAATCAATGACGTAACTGGCCCGGACGCTGCGAGTGTCCGGACGTTTATTGGGAAAATACAAACGCCCCAGCGGATTCAGATAAATCCACTGGGGCGCTTTCTATTTGCAAAGCATTGAAAATTGCAAATTTTCAATTTAAAATTTTCAATGTCTTTTGTTGCAGCTATATGTTGCACAACGAGGAGAAAGTGAATTTCACCCAAATCTTTCTTCCGTCCACGGGTCGCCGTGATTGTGATAGCCGTGGTTCTCCCAAAAGCCGGGTTTGTCTTTGGGCATGAACTCGAGGCCGTTCAGCCATTTGGCGCTTTTCCAAAGATAGAGCTTGGGCACGAGCATACGCACCGGGCCCCCGTGGTCCGTCGGCAGCGATTTGCCATCATAGTTATACGCAATCAAAACGTCGTCGTCATAAAGCTCATCGAGCGGCACGTTGGTGGTATAGCCGCCGTAGGAATGTTCCATCACAAATTTGGCGTCCGGCTTGGGCTTGGCGAGCCTGGCAATTTCGCTGAACGGCACGCCTTCCCATTTCATGCCGAGCTGGCTCCATCGCGTCACACAGTGCAAATCACAAAGAATTTCTTTGCTCGGCAACGCGCGGAATTCTTCCCAATTCAATTCTATCGGATTTTCAACGAGACCCCAAACTTTCAAGCGCCAGTTTTCCAAATTTACAATCGGGGTCTCGCCGTAAGTGAGAACCGGAAATTTATTGGTCAAATATTGGCCGGGCGGGATGCGGCCAAAGGGATCGTCGTCATTTTTGCGCGCGGGTTTTGCATTCCGCAAACGTGCTACTCGGGTCAAAGGATTCCAGTCTGCCATTCATCATTTCTCCATTATGTCCGTAAAATGAGTCGGGTGGTTTTCTGATTAGTCGTTTCGTTTCATCATTTACTTACAACCAACACCGAAGAATGGCGGTTTCTTCCCTTGCCAGAATTTAAATCACTTTTCCCATCTTATTTCACCGGCTTCATCGCCGAGCATCAAAATGTCCTCTTTAGCGGCGACGAGAGCGCCGACAACGACGCCAACTCCACAGCCGATGGCCGTGCCATACACCATGCCTTTCATGGTTGACCATCCGGAATCTTCACCGCGATATTCAGGCTCTTGCGCCATTCCAATGGCGGTGCCGATGACCAAACCGCCAAGTGTACAAGCGCCGACACAGGTCCAAAAAGTTTGAGCTCTTTCACGAAATGGAACCAATTTCTTCCGTGCAACAAACGGCATATCACGCTCTGTTTTGCGCTGGCTTGCCATAGTGATCGCTTGCAACGAATCTCCTCGAAGGCTCACAAGCTTGGATTCCGGACCGCTGTTTTTAGCATCGCTGCTATCCAGAACGCTGAATCGGCAGCCTAGCTTCAACGGCGGTGTTTCTTCCGGGCGCCGGACAAGACGAGATTGTGAACAGCCTGCAACGAACAGGACAATCAAAAAATAAACGAAAATCTTGACTTTCATTGCCAACTCCTTTCCCGCGAGACGATTGAAAAGTTTCATATCCACAAAACCACCGAAAAGCTCACTCGGCGTTACGGCTTGTTGACCGTTCAATGGCGGTGCAGGCGAGGAGCTGTGCGATGGGTATGGCAACAAGAATCTTCGCATCACCCGCTGAGGCTGCCATTGCGATGCCGGTGCCGGCTATGCCAACCGAGGCGAGTACGGCGAGCGGCAAGTTCCCTCGCCGGCCATTCGCCAGATGCACGCCGACCGGCAGCAGCAGGGATTCACCAATAGGCGCGCCGACAACAAAGCCGTAAAGTCCATCCCATTCCTCATAACCGTCTGATGAGGCCTGGTCGATCTTGGCGCCGACGAGCCCGCCGCCGAAAAATCCGATGGTACCCGCGAGAAGACCGGCAGCCATACACCCTTCGGCTGAGCCTCGCGAGCGATAGTTGGGTTCTGTCCAATCCTGGGCAGGGCTTGCCGTTTCGAGGCTATCGCGTTGATGCACAGCCGCTTCGGATAATAGCAACGGCATACGATCCGGCAATCTTGTGCCACAGGCATTGCAAAACTTGCTCGCCTTGAGATTAGCGATGCCGCAGTAAGGGCAATAGCGTTTTTCCATCGGCTTTGTTTCCTGCGCCCAAAGAGGAAAACTCAAAAGCGTCATGGCGAAACAGAGCGCGATCAACATTTGAAATTTCTGTGCAAAGAATTTTGATGTTTTCATTGCCAACCTCTCTTTCATTTTAATTCGTCTTATCAGCCGTTCGCAATCTGCCGAGCGGTAACAACAAATTGACGTTTGCTTGAATATTTGCATCCGCAATGCCGTCGAAATCGCTGCGATAGCGCACGCCGGTATCGGCCGCCAGCCAGTTGGTAAAGTAGAAGCGCACGCCGACGACGCCGGCCCAAATGTTTTTTATGTTTTTGGCGCTGTACTCGCGTCCCTCGCCAAACTCGTACGAAGGCAAGCCTTCGATTTCGAGCATCACTTGGGTTTTGGGATTGGCTTGAATCGAGATGCCGCCAAACGGCGCCCACAAATTGCGCTGCAATTCGCCGGCATACGTATTCCCAGGATTCCCGTTCATGAAGTTCCAGCTTTGCAGATTTCTGACGCGCACGTCCGTCAAGCCGATGCCGAAATGGCCGGTCACTTTGTTGACACGCTTCGAGGCGACCAGATAGAGTTTGGTGAACCGCGTTTCAAACGAAAAATACGAGGTCGAATCGCTGCCATCCAAACTTTGCCAGCTCGTGGTACCGCGCAAAGCCACGGCAACCGCTGGCAGGCCAAGACGCTCGCGCATGATCAGCATTTTAAAGGCCGAGGTCGGCAAGCTCGATGAGCCGCGCTGCAACGAGTTGATGACGGATTGGGTGGCGAATTCCACCTCCGCGATATCGCCCAATCCCAAACCGGCGCGGCCGAGGAAATTGCGCTCTTTCTCGATGCCAAAGGCGCCGCCGCCGGTAAAGTAAATATCGAGCGAGCCGAGCACGTTGGCGGTCGGGACATTGAACAATCGCGGCAACACTGCCGGCTCACGGAGCATGATTTTGTGCCACGGTTGCTGGTCCGGTTTGGCGCGCGTCAGCGGCCTGGCGGTCGAAATTATTTTGGGCGATTCCGGCCGCGGTGACGCGTCTGAAGTTGTCACATCGTGCCGAGCCGAATCATGCGGCGCCAGGCCATTCACCTTAGCCGGTTGCGCGGCAGCTTGCTGGCGGCGCGCCATCTCCGCCTGGTGAACTTGTGCGAGCGAGTCTGCAACGGCTTTGCGGCGTGCGGCTTCGCGTTCGTGCTGCAACTCAACGAGCTTCGTTTCTTTCATCGCCGTCAATGCAGCGCCGCAATTGATGCAGAATTTGTAGGCCCACTCGTTTGCATTTTTACATGTTGTACAGATGATGGTTTTCGGCGTGACAACCTGCGCCATACCTGCCATCACGCCGGCCAGCAAAATAAACGCGGCGACGATGGCAGCTACGATTAAATGTAAAGTTTTTGGTTGCATGACGACACTCTCCATATTTTTTCTCATTGTCGTAACTCCGCTTTAAAATGGCACTCAAGCTCGAACTGATTGTGCTGCCTATGATAAAGCAACCGTCGTGCCCGCTGTGATAAAATTCTTCATTATTGGTTGCAACCGTTTTGAAATAAGCTGGTTAACCGCTGGTTTGGATCCTCGCCTCGATACTCCAAAGACCCCTCAACTTGTGAATTTCGTGCATAACGAATGCAGCAAGTTTACAGCGAGCAGGAGATTTCCGAATAATAGATCATGACGAGGTCAAACCGGCTCAACCTCACGCTTTCTTGATCTCGAAATGGAAATTGGCTTCGGGGCAATAAGATTCTCATGACGGCTACGAAAGAGCGCGCCGCGGTGCAACGCCTGGCCCATCGCTTTGATGGCGCTGAACGGGGCATTATCCACCAGTGAATCGCGATACACACAGAAAAGAGAGCACCCTTCTTCACAGCCTTTGCACGTGCGCGAATGCCGCTGCAAATCTTCGCGCGTATATTGCGTCACTGGCTTGTTCAAACGCCCGCGCTGTGCGGAACAAAATTGCACGTTGCCGAATTCATCCACATAAAGAAAGCGTGCGCCGGCACGGCATTTCCATTCGGGACATTGGCCCTGCAAAAGCTGCCGGCCATACTCATATTCAATAAACGAGAACGGTGTACCTTTTTGATAGTGATGCTCCCACAGCTCGAGATACTCCGGGCCGCTAATTTCGACCATACCGCGATCGTTATGAATCAGATTGACCGAAACAAAAAAACCGAACTGGCGCAGCTCGTGCAGCGTGGCTTTAAAATGATCTTTCGAGCCTTCACATAACACGATGGTCACGTGCACGTCGAATTTCGCCAGGCGCTGCAAGCGCTCGAGCTTGGGCACGAGCGATTTCATGGATTTCTGAATGTAACCGGAGCCGTCGGGATACAACGCGTCGATGCTGACTTGCATGTTGCCGAGGCCGGCGGCATTCAGCAGCTCGATCACCTTGTCCGAAAGCAGAAAGCCGTTGGTGGTCACCGATACCTGCGCTTTGCGATTGGCATACGCCACCACTTCGTCGATCTTAGGATGCAGCAGCGGCTCGCCGCCGAGCAAGGCGATGTTGACCACGCGCAGACGGTGCAGCGCCTCGATGCGCTCTTTCAAAAGCTCAAAGGGAATGGGCGCTGAGAAGTTATCGTACTCCGTGCAATATCCACAGCTCAGGTTGCAACGCCGTGTGACGATTAATTGCGCTTCGATCGGGGCTCTTAAAACGAGAATTCGAAGCAACGAGCGAAACGGGTTCTTGATTCGCATAATGCCACCTCCTGGGCCAATAATCTATTAAAAGTGAAGCTTTGCTTTTTCGGCAAACATTTTTAAACCGCTAATCAACGTTAATGACCGCTAATATTTTTCATTCGCGTTAATTCGCACTCATTCGCGGTTGCCTCTTGTTTGGTTGCGGCTCGTCCTCGTCGGGGGTTGGGATTTTGACGCAAGTATTTTGCCGAATGTCGAAGCATGGCACAAGGCGCTTCGGGCGCTGCAATAGATTTGTCTTAGGGTCGTTGCGCCGCTGAAAATTGCACGCCGGCATCGGAGTACTTTTTCAACATCTGGCCAATCGTTCGGCGAATCTGCTCCACGCTCTCGAACGGCCCCTCCAATTCCACCGTTTTGTCATGCTTGCCGGCGTTCGCTTCCGCCGCTTTGAGCGCCGCAACGATTTTACCGGTTGCGGTTGGATCGTTGGTTATCTCGTAAAGCTTGGCGCGATGCAGATGGCACTCGGCGAGATAACCGTAGCTCGGCAATTGCGAAGCTTCAAGACGCCCGCTCAGTGCTTCCCACGCCGCCATCGCTTCTTGATGGCGCTGCAGCTTTTCCAGCAAAAGCGCGCGATGGTACAGCACGCTGGGATGCTCGGGAAAGCGCTCGTGCAACCAGGCATTGATTTCCAGGGCGCGTTGATATTCACCGTCGTGCAAATGAATATCCTGCAACGAATAGGCGGCGTCGACGGAAGAGTAACGTCCGCGCGCTCGCACTTCTTCGAGCGTTTGAACGGCGGATTGG
Organism: Candidatus Zhuqueibacterota bacterium; assembly: GCA_022616415.1. Classification (GTDB taxonomy): domain Bacteria; phylum Zhuqueibacterota; class Zhuqueibacteria; order Zhuqueibacterales; family Zhuqueibacteraceae; genus Zhuqueibacter. The sequence goes on from JAKEEU010000226.1 coordinate 5,666, forward strand.
CGCTTGTCGCCAAGCAGCCCGAGGCCAAGGCCGAGCTTCCGGCTCTTCCAATATTCGTAAAGCGCCAAAGCCATGCTCGGGTCAACGAAATCGGGATCGCTTTGCCGCGCGCGCTTCATCGCATGCAGTGCGACGACGGCGTCTTTCAGCGCGCCGCCCCATTCGCCGCGATGAAAACGGTGCATCGCCTGGTTTCCTCGCGCGGTGCCGAGCATGAACAACTTTTCCGCGGTGGCCTGCCGGCGCACCTGCTGCTCGGCTAATTTCACGGCTTGCGCGCTGAATGAATCGAACTGCGCCTCAAAAAGCCGCACGCGATACTGGCGCATTCGCGTTTGATAAATACTGGCCGCCAAAACATAACCGCTGGGATCTTCCGGCCAGAAGCCGCGCAGCTTGGCACAGCCCGCCAAAGCGCTGTCGTATCGCTCGTGATGAAATTGCTCGAGCGTGCTTTGTAAAAGCCCATCGCGCGTTTCGTGGTTTTGGGCAACGGCAGCAACGGTTGGGATGAATAAAAACATCGCCACCGTGCATGGGCCCAAGAGCAAGCGGCGAGATTGCCATACTTCGGGTGTGATCATGACATCCTCCTGTTTTTGTCTAATTCGTGAAAGGTTCAAACGTAAGCCAAGCTTTCCGGAGAAAGAATGGGTTTCCGGCTTCCATTACGTTCTGCGTCCAAGCCGCTGGAAGAACAGCGAGTGAAATCTGAATTCGCCTCCATCATTTCCGGTTTTTCAAACCGTGCCGTTTCCAAAGAGCGATAGGCGGCAAAAACCACTTGCAGATCGCGCCGGGCCACGGCAATCGACATGGCCGGCGCGCGGTTTTCGCGCAGACATTTTAAAAACTCTCCCAACATGGTTTTGTAACCCGGGAAGTCCGTAAGCTGAGGAAAACAAAGGCGCGCTTTCCGGCCCGCCAGCAAAATCATCAAGCCGTTGCTCTCGAAAGTGATGATGCCTTCGTCGCCGTAAATTTTGGAAAGCTGCAGGCCGCGCCATCTCGCCGGAACGTTCCAAGTGTGCAGCAGCTTGCCGGCGGCGCCGCTCTCAAATTTCAACACCACTTCCAGGCTGTCTTCAAAGGGCGCGTTTAGCGGCCGTCGGGTTTGCGGCTGAACGGCGAGCACCTCTTGCACCGGCCCGCCAAGCTGTGAAATCAAATTGATCCAGTGCACGCCGCCTTCCAGCAAAGCGCCGCCGCCCATCATTTCAGCATCGGCGCGCCAACCCGCATTCTTTTGCAAATTGGCGCGATTCACTTCGATGAATAACGGCGCACCGATGTACCCTTTTTGCAAATATTCCTTCAGCGCTTTGACCATCGGCTTGAAATAAAAGTTCTCTGCGACCATGCACATGACACCTGCCTGCCGCACGGCTGTTGCGATCTGATCGACTTCCACCAACGTTCGCGCCAGCGGCTTTTCGACCAGAACATGCTTTTGGTGGGCAACGGCCAATTGCACGTGCTCGAGGTGCAAAGCGTGCGGCGTGCAGATAAAAACTGCGTCCACTTGCGGTGAGCGACATGCGGCTTCGTAGCTGCCGAACGCCGCCTTCCCACCAAATCGTTTTTGAAATTCCCTCGCCTTTTCGAGCGAGCGGCTGGCATAAAGCAGATTGACTTGCGATTTGTAGCTTCGCGCTACACGGCTATGCAGCCTGGTGATGGCGCCGCATCCTAAAAAGCAAAGGTTGATCTTTTGCATGAGAAAAACTCCGTTCGCGTGCTTTGAATGGAATCGAATCGATCTTGAATATAATCGGCCACCCGCAGCGCATTGGCTGCAATCGTCAAACTCGGATTCACGCCGGCCGAGCTCGGCATGATGCTGCCATCGACGACGAACAGATTGGGCACGCCGTGGAGTTGGCAATAGGGATCGAGCACCGAGCTGTGCGAGTCCTTTCCCATGCGGCAGGTGCCAACGGCGTGGGTAAAGGTGCGCATGTGCGTTTGCCGAGTCAGCATCGCGCCGGCCGCGCGCAAGATTTTTCGAGCTTGCGCGTAAAGCGCGTCGCGCGCCAGCAGATCGCGCTCGCCAAACCGGTGCACCACTTTGGCCACCGGAATGCCGTACACGTCTTTCGACTGCCAATTCACCTCCACACGATTTTCAATCGCGGGCAAATCCTCCGCGAAGCACATTAGATTTGTGTGGAACGGCGTGGTGATCGCCGCCAGGGTTTTGAGGCCGAATGGCGCCTTGTCTTTTAGAAATTCCGGCGGCGGCACGTGCACGTCTTGAATGCAGCCGAGATGGCCTTGCGGCCGGCGAACCGACGAGTGGCCAAAGTAAAAATCCGTCAAACATACTTGTTTATGAAATTTTCGCTCGGGATTGGTTTTGAAAGGGAAAATGCCGGTGACGGCGCCGCCACAGTGACGCATCAAATATTTGCCGATTAGATGTCCGTTGGGCCCGTAGTCGTCCAATCCCGAGAGCAACAAGAGTTTCGGCGAATCGATGGCGCCGCAGCTCACAATGCACAACGCGCAGGATATTTCAAACCGCTCTCCGGTTTGGCTGTCCACACATTGCACGCCGCGCACGTGCTTGCCCTGCATCAAGATTCGCGCCGCAATCGTGTTCGGTCGAATGCAAGCGCCCAGTCGCATGGCCTGCGGCAGAATGGTCACGGCGATATCGTTCTTCGCATTGATCTTGCAAGGAAAAGCGTCGCACGTTGTGCATCGGACACATGCGCCGCGTCCGGCTTGCGGCGTATAACTGATCGCCAGAGGAATCGGAAACGGATGCAATCCAAGACTCGTCGCCGCGCTGGCAATTCGTTGCGAAGGCGTGCTGTATGCCGGCGGCGCGGCTTGATAAGGCGCGAGGCGAAACGGCTCAGTGGGATCGGCGCCCGCAACGCCGGCTACGCCCAGCAAGCGCTCGGCCTCGGTGTAATACGGCTCCATCTCCTCATAGGTGACGGGCCAATCGGCATACGGCAATGCGTTCAACGTCGTGCCCGCGTGTTTCGACTTCATGCAAAAATCGCCTTCACGAAACCGCAACGAGGCGGCGCCATAAAAAACCGATTGCCCGCCGACGGTTTCGTTGGGGAAAAACCATTCCGCTTTTCTGCGCTGATCGATTTGAATGGGAGTTTTGCTCCGATACGGACCGTCGAGAAAGATCGACTTGGCATCCCAACAGGAATCGTCGCGCATCACCCAACTGCCGCGCTCGAGCACGACAACTCGCAGTCCGGCTTGGGCCAGACGCAGCGCGCACATCCCGCCGCCAAAGCCGCTGCCGATGATGGCAACGTCCCAATGTTTCTCTTTGGTTGGCGGCATCGGCGCATGGTTTCGTTTATGGCCTCTCGAAACTTGGATATAGGTTTTTTCCGTCTGCGCGATCATAAGCTACCCTCCGAAATTGCAACATGAGAACCTTGCGCCTTTTTATTTCTTATCTTCCTGATTAAAGCCGTTGTGGAGACAATGACGATCGGAATAACATACACCCAAACCGGCAACTGCACGATGGCGCCGGCTGCCGCCAAAACATAATACCTCGGCGCTCTGCCCAAGAAGCAAGTGACCAAATATTTGCCGATGGAATAACCGCTCGTTACCGCCAACACCCGAAAAGGCGCGACGGGAACCGGCGTCAACCAGGCGAAGACGAGAGCGGCAAAAGGCATTTTTTTGAACTGCGTTTCCGCCTTTTGATATATCCGTTTATCGCGCATTCGCCGAAACGGTTTGAGAGCGACCGCCCATTTGAGCACCAAGTAATTGATGAACTCGATCCAACCGACGGCCAGACAGCCGACGAGAGCCACGAGCCACGGCGCGTAAAGCGTTCCGTAGAGCATGATGGCCGGCTCGTGCGGCATCGGCGGGATGATAAAATTGGCGATGACCGAATACAGCACAAAAACACCGAGCCCTCGATACGGCGACGGCAACAGCGATACCAGCAATAACTCCATCGCAGCAAAACCCAACACCGCGAGAATCAGCACGCGCCATTTTTTATCAAGCTGACTAATCGTGTTTTTCAAGCAACTCAACCAGCGTGGCTGAAATTTTTCAACCGACAAATGTCCGGCTTCGAGCGCCAAAGCCCGATCGCTCACTGCGCACCGCGTTTGAATTGTGGTTGTCATGGTTTGGCCTCCGTCATTATGCCTCATGCTCTTTTGGGCATAAGACAAGGCAACGGTTGTGCCCAAAACTTTTCGGATTTTTTGTTCGGCAGAGCGTGGTTGAAAATGTGAGGATTAGCTCATCAATGGCAGGATGGCGTTCATGGCGGGTAATTCGCCGTGGCGTAAAGCGCGTATGCAAATCGAGAAGCAGCTTTACAATGGTGACTTGACTTTTTGAGGAAAGGGATGTAACTTGTGCAGAGGGCGAAGGGCTGAGGGCAAAGAGCAGAGGGCCGAGGGCGAAGAGCAAAGAGAGACTTTGCGCCTTGTATGTTATTACTCCGAGCATGAAATACTTTAATTTCGATATTCACGAAACCCGCGTAAATAGCGGCTTTGAGCAATGTCATAAATTAAAGAGCTTCGCGCTCTGATTAGTCATTGAGAAAATAATGATCTGCATCATCAGCAACCGAGAGATGCTGGTTGCCGCTTTGCACGCGCGCGGCGTCGATTATCTCACTCCGTCCGATGCCAAGCTCGATCAGCCGATTGACGACGAGTCGTTGATCGCCAGCCTGGCCGCGCACCACGAGGCGCGATTGCGCCAGGCCTTGATCGCGTTGTTTCTGCTGCAGCCGCAACTGGCGCCGCTGGTGCCGAACTTGCGAGGCGATTTGGAGCCGCGCGCCGCACAAGAATTGACTGCCTACTACATGGCCGCGATGTACCTGCAAGCCATGTGGCGGACTCGCTTGGGTTATTATCTCGAATCTTTTCCGGAGTTGCCGGATTATTTTTCTGACGAGCTGGAGTTGCCAAAAGCAAGGGAGTTGCATGGCAAGGCGGGGCTGTATGCACTAGCGGACTGGCACGCCAGCCAATCGCCTTTTCGTTTCAATCATCTATCGGCGTATGAAGGAGTGGTGGATTTGCTCTTTCAACGTCTCGAAATAAATACACCTCATCATGAGCCAACGTCAATCGGTTGATCGCGCCCGGATCGAGCAATTTCTAAAAACCTTGGGGGAACGTTTTCGCCGATCAGGCAGGATTTATCTTGTAGGCGGAACGACTTTGGTTTTCGAGGGCCTCCGCGAGCAAACGTTGGATATAGACATCGTGATCGAGGTTTCAGCTATGGATCATAGCGACCTCATCCAAACAGTACGCGAGCTCAAGGACACGTTGTCCATCAATGTCGAAGAGGCTTCGCCGGGTGACTTCATTCCATTGCCTTCCGGCTATGAAAATCGGCATACGTTTGTCGAGCGGTTCGGGATGCTCGATGTGCTACACTTCGATCTTTACAGCACCGCGTTAAGTAAAATCGAGCGCGGACGCATGCAAGATTTTGAGGATGTTCTTGCACTTTTGCGTGCCGGTCAAATTGCACGGATAACACGTCGACTCGTTCTTATTCTGATCGCCTTGGTGACGACGATCAGTTACTCGCAAACCTCCAACCTCGATGACGTCGCCATTCTCTCTCACATGCGCAGTCTCGTCCGGCGCGACTCGGCGTTGCAGATTCAAGCTTGCAAGGCGCTGGAGAAAAACAAAAATCTCGGCGTCGTGCCCGCGTTGGTGGAAGTGATGCGCTTTGCCAAACTTCCGGCTGCTTGCGAACGGACTCTCGTTCGTCTCACCGGCAAAAATTTTAGCGACGATTGGCCGGCGTGGATGGAATGGCTCGGCCGGCAGGAGTTTGAGCCGCATCCGGCGTATGCGCAATTCAAGCAGGAATTATTCGGCAGCATCGACCCGGATTTCGCGCGATTTCTCAATCCGCCAGCGCCGCGCACAATTCGTCTCGATGAAATCGTTTGGGGCGGCGTAAAAAAAGACGGCATCCCCGCGCTGGATAATCCTAAGATGCTCAAAGCTGATGAAGCAAAATATCTCGACGATGACGATGATATCTTTGGCGTGGCGATCGATGGCGAGCATCATGCCTACCCCTTGCGCATTCTTAACTGGCACGAGATGTTGAACACGGTGATCGGCGGCAAACCGGTCACTCTGACTTACTGCACCCTCTGCGGCGCGGCGGTGCTCTACGATCCGACGTTTGCTGGAACGACGTATATGTTTGGCTCCTCGGGCCTGCTCTATCGCAGCAACAAATTGATGTATGACCGGCAAACGCAGTCGTTATGGTCGAGCCTGTACGGCGAGCCGGTGATGGGCGAGCTGGTTGGCAAGGGTATCAAGCTCGAGCGTCTTTACGTGGTGAGAACGAGCTGGAAAGCGTGGTGGCAACTCCATCCCGAAACACTCGTGCTCGACGTACAAACCGGCTTCGGGCGCGATTATCGGCCCGGCGCGGCGTACAAAGAATATTTTGAGAGCAGCGACACGATGTTTCCAGTGGCGTGGCGGGACAAACGCTTGAAAGCCAAAGACTGGATTTATGGCGTGATCGCTGGCGACTCGGCGAAGGCCTATCCGTTGAAACACTTGAAAAAATCGCCAGTCGTGAACGACCGTTTCGCCGGCGGGAATTTGGTGCTGGTCGCCGATGCCGAACAGCTCACCGTGCGCGTTTACCAGCGCCGCCGTATCATATTTGTCAAACAGATCACTCCGGAAATTTTACAGGATAAAAATGGCGAAGCCTGGCGCATAACCGAAGCGGCTTTGGAAAACCAGCGCGACGGCTCGCGGCTGTTGCGCCGGTCCGGCCATCTCGCGTATTGGTTCGGGTGGTATGCGTTTTTTCCCAAGACTGCTGTGTGGAAAAAAGAATGATTTTAAATTTTCAATTGAAAATTTAAAATAAGGAAATTCCCATGTCCTCTCCTACTCTCTCGCTTCCATCAACGCTGCTCCGCTTTAACTGGATCATCGACCGCAAGAACGATCTCATCTGGTACATCGGCTCGGCCCTGGCGGGTTGGCTGTATGTGGCGATCATCTTGTACGCCATTCACACGACAACCAATCCCTTGACCGATGCGCTTGGAACTTTGCGTCTCGGCGGCATCGAAATTCCGCTCACGTTGAAATTGTTGGTGGTTTGGAGCTGGGCGTTTCTCATCGACTCGCCGCACGTGTGGGCGACTTTGGCGCGCACGTATCTCGATCCGGACGAATGGCAGGTGCGCCGACGGGAATTGCTGATTTCGTGGGGATGGTTTTTGCTCGGCCCGCTCGCGATCACTACCCCGTATTTGCTCGGCGCGGCGTTCGCGTCGTTTGGCGTCAAATTCTCGCCGTTTTGGCTGGGATTCGGCGCGCTGGTTTATTTTGTCTTCTTTCGCCTGTGGGCGTATTTTCACGTGGTGCGCCAGCATTGGGGATTTTTTCAATTGTACAAACGCCGAAATAATGATCTCGACGACGAGCGCGAGAATCGCATCGACAAATGGTTTTTCAATCTCAGCCTTTATTTGCCGCTGGCGATGTTTATGACCAGCGCCTATTATGACGCGACGCCGGGTTTTCCCCAGCTTGGCTTGCGCTACGAATTATTTGGCAATCTCAGTATCGGCGGCATTCTTTATCCACTCGTTTGGGTGCTATTTCTTGCGACAATTATCGGCTACCTCGGCTGGCAATGGCGGCGCTGGCAAACCGGCGCGTCCGTCAACGGCGCCAAGCTGCTGTTGATGCTCTCCATCGTGCCGCTGCACTTCGTGGCATTTGTTCATCCGCTGCTCGTTGTTTTCATCGTACCGCTCGTCACCGTCGGGCACAATTTGCAGTATCATCGCATCGTTTGGATGTACGGGCAAAACAAGTACGGCAAAGAGCAACGCCCCGGCTTTGGCATTGCCCAAAAAATTTTCAGCCGGCTGCCGATTTATATTCTCACCGGACTGCTCTTCACTTTTGCGCTCTATCAAGGCCCGTGGATCGAATTTTTGCGTAGCGCGTTCGGCTTGCAACTCAACGAGTCTTTGTTGAACAGCATCGCGATGATGGCAGGTATCGTCGATCCTGCCAAACTCAATTTAGGAGAAAAAATCTTTGCGGCCATGATCAGCGGCTGGGCGATGCAACACTATTATCTCGACTCAAAAATCTGGCGCGTGCGGCGGGATGCCATGGTGCGGAAGGGGTTGGGGGTGGAATAATATCCGTTGCGTTGTTTCTATCCGTTGGGAAATTGTTTTGTCATAAACCTGTTTGGTTGCGGCTTGTCCGTGTTGGGGGAGTATTTAATCCCTTTGCCTTGCAAGCCCTCTCAACCCATTTCGTTGCTCAGCTCGGCCAATATGTTGCGATGAAGCTGAAAAGCGACATTCTCCGGCAGGTGCGCGAGATCGAACCACTGCACCTCGATCGCATCGTCGCCGGGCCGCAATTCCCCGCTGAGAATCTCGCCGCGATACACCACCAGCAGAATTTCATAATCCGGATAATCTTTGCCGCGATAGACGCCGTACAAGCTGCGCACCGCGACGTTTAACCCGGTCTCTTCTTGCACTTCCCGGATCGCGGTCTGCTCAGGACTTTCACCCCATTCGATGAATCCCGCCGGCAGGCTCCACTCGCCGATGCGCGGCTCGAATTTTCTTTTCACGAGAAGAATGCGGCGATTTTGTTGAAGAATGACCGCCGCCGCTGGAACCGGATTCTGATAAAAAATGAAGCCGCATTTTTCGCAAACCAAACGGTCGCGGCCTTCGGCATAGCGTTCATTCAAACGCCCGCCGCAGCGCGGGCAAAAATTGTAATTCCTAGACATGATAATACATTCCTCGTCACTGAAGCGTGCTAGAATATCAGGGCGCTTTAGCGTCCTTGCATCTTTTAACCCCGTACCTCGGTGCGGGGCTGACGCGGGACATAATTTATTTTTCCTCGTCGCGTGGGATTCAAACCCCACGCTAAAAAATGCAAGCACGCTGAAGCATGCTAAAAACGTCTATCGCAAAATTCAACCTCATCCTGTATAAACCCCCTAACATCAGGGCGCTTTAGCGTCCTTGCACCTCTTAGCCCCGTACCTCGGCGGGCTATTTCTTCGCCGCGCGCACAAATTCCTCAATTCCCGCCACAATCGCCTCGGCGGTTTTTTCGCGAAAATCAGGATCGAGAATCAATGCCTCCTCCAACGGGTGCATGAGAAACGCCGGCTCGATGAGCACCGCCAGCATGCTCGTCACCCGGCACACGGAGAGATTGTCATAAAACAAACCGAAGTTCGGCAGCTTCAGCCGCTTCAGCATGCTCCGCAAAATGCTCTGCGCCAATGGATAGCTTTGGGGATGAAAATAATACGTGCTGCTGCCGCGGTTCTTGTCGGGATCGACGCCGTCCGGCAAAGCGTTGTAGTGCAAGCTGATGAAAATATCCGCACCCGCAACCTCGGCGAGCTTGGTGCGAGCTTGCAGCGTAATGCCGGTTGAATCATCTCGCGTCAAAACAACGCGGCTGCCCTTCCCGCGCAGCTTGTGAGCAACGATTTCTGCGAGTTGATAGGTCGCGTCTTTCTCATACAAGCCGGTCGGACCGATGGCGCCCAAATCCGGGCCGTGTCCGGGATCGACGGCAATGAGCAAATTGCGCAATGGACTTCGCGCAATCGCCGGTGATTTTTTGATTTCGAGAATGAGATTGTTATTTTCGTAAAATGCGCGATAGCCCCATTGTTGTTTCTGATTCAAATCGATAGAGAGACGGTAGCGCCCCTCCCCTTCTTGGGTCCAGCGAATCTCCTCGATCAATGGATCGCCAAAATCGTGGCGAATCCAGTCGGTGTCCGCAATGCCGCCGTAAATCACGGCGTGCAGGCGCCGTGCTCTTCTCTCCTGCTCGATCTTGAAAGGCAACCGCTCCGCGAGAAAAATCGTGACGCGCGAATATTTTTCGAATTGCGCCGTTCGCACGATCTCGATGACGCTTTGCGGCGGCAGCGTTCCCGCCGGCAAAAAACTCACATTGCCGGTTGGCACCCAAACCGATTCGGTTTCCGTCAAGCGGGCGCGATGGAAATTTCCTTCGCGTCCGGTGATCCATAATTTCACGCCGGCGGGAAGGAACAATTGGTAACCGCGTCCCGCCGCAGTTCGCGCCACGGTTAATTCCTGCGTGAGCGTGGCGATACGCGGTACCATGGAGTTGAGCAGCGTCAACTTGCCGGGCGCGAACAACTTGATCCGGCGGCCCAGGGTATCGGAAATCTCAAAACGAATCGTGGCGCTCGTGGCGATGTCTTCCGAGCGAATGACATACACGCCGGTGTAGATACCGCGCACTTCTTTTGTAGCCGAAGGCCGCGCCTGGCCAAAAACGGCTTCGCCCCAATAAAAATTTTTTCGCGGCGGTTGCTCCGTCATCGGCAAATCCGCGGCGACGCCATCAATGGAAAAACGCGCTGTGCCTCCCGGCGTCGCTTTCAGCACAACGCCGAGCACGTCGCCGGCCATCATTTCCAAATCGACCTGTGGAAAGACATAGCTCGTATCGGCCACGAGCGAATCAGTTGGAGACGTGGTGAGATAATACGGAATGAAGACATTGCGATCAACCACGGTCGAATCCCCCCTCGTGCTATCCGGCAGAATCGGGCGCAACACCGTGCGAAAAGTAAACGGCCCCGGTTTCACCGGCACCACTGCCAAGTAAGTTTTATTTGGATAAAGTCTGGCCGCAATGCCGTTGATCGTGACCTCGACTTTGGCGGGTTGCTCTGCCGCTTCGAGGCCCAACGGACGATAATCAAAATTGCCGAAAATAAAAGTGGAGTCAGTGGCGGTAACGGTCAAGCCTTCGCGGGGATAAATCACTTCGAGCTTTGAGAACTGCGCCGCGAGGGGCCGTATGTCAAAACTCGCGGCGATGAAGATACAGAAAAAAAGGACGGAACGTTCAGCCAATTTGCGCAAGATGTTCCTCCAGTACGGTGGGAGGGGTTTGACGAAGCATATAACGCATGCCAAAGAGCAAAATCGTCAAATCATCGACATAGCCAATTAGAGGAAAGAGCAAATCCGGAATCAAATCGATGGGCGAGATGAAGTAAACGATGGACAGAATAAAAACCAATTTGCCGAAAAACGGCACACGCGAATCTTTGAAGAGGCGGCCGATCAAGCGGATGAGCTTGGGCAAATGCCAAAGCAATTTCCAGAACGAGGGTTGGCGCAAGGCTTGGGAGTTCGAGAGGCGACTGGGCATGGTGAAGTCAATCAGATAATAACTTTTTGCTTAAGGCTTGAAGAGGCTAAAAAGCTTGCCGATAAGTTCAATAACTTTGGGGTTGGTGAGAATGATTAAAATGGCTAAAGAAATAATCGAGAATCGCACTTTCCAAATTTCGTCTTTAACTTCTGCACGAATTTTTGCGATCTCGTCTTTGAGCTCCATGCGAAGGCTGGCATTATCCTGTTTGAGTGCGCCATAGGTGCTCGTCAACTCGGCTTTCGTAACCATGTCGCGCCCAATCCGTGCTTCGAGCGCATCGAGACGATCTTCGATGCGAATCAACGTAACCGCAGGTGATTTGCGCACCTCTTCGACATTCTCAAATGCCAATTTGAAATGCTTTTGAACGGTTCGCTCGACAAGCTCTTCAACTTTTTTGTCATCAACGAGAGTTGTCTCCATAGCCCTATTTTCCGGATTGAGGGGTTAGCCGCTTTTTTAGATATTTTAAGATAAAAAAGCGCCGTGTGGAAAACAAGCAAATTTTGTCAACAGTAAAAGAAATCCGGCCGGAGCATGACCACGACCTGTTCCTTCGGCAGCAAGTCCGTGCGATGAATCGGACAAATCATATAAGAATTGCTTTTAGCATACGTGACAATGTCGCCGCTGCCCTTGGATTTCAGCGGGCGGACGAGAAAACGCTTTTCTTCAAACCAGGTGACGGCCGGCGCATAATTCTCCCTGCCGGAGCGATTCGTAAAAGGCTCAGTGAGCGTGGCCAGCACCATTTGATTCTGATAGACCGGAAAGCCCATCATCTTGCGCATCACTGGTCGCACCAACACTTCAAATACCGTGGTCGCAGAAACCGGATTTCCCGGCAAGCCGAAAATCATGCCCCCGCTTGCCGATCGTGCCATCACCACTGGCTTGCCCGGTTTCATTGCAATTTTGTTGAAGAAAATCTCGCAGCCCAAGTCCGTAAAAATCTCTTCGACGAGATCGAGCTCGCCCATGGAAACGCCGCCGGTCGCTAAAAACAAATCGTATTGCAAGCCGTCGGCTATGCGGTTGCGCAAATCATTTTTGTTGTCTTTGGCAACGCCGAGAAGCTGCGGCTTGCCGCCGGCTTGGCGGACTTGCGCAAACAACGTGAAGCTGTTGCTGTTGCGAATCTGCCCGAGCGCCGGTTTAGCCGTCACCTCCACGAGTTCATCGCCGGTCGCCAAAATTCCAACCGCCGGCGCGCGATAAACGGGAACCTCGCTTTTGCCAATTGCGGCGAGCAGCCCAACCACGCCGGGCGAGATAAAAGCGCCCGCCGGCAAAACGACCTCACCTTGATGGGCTTCGCTGCCAAGCGGCGAGACGTTGTTACCGGGCGTGACGCTTTCTAAAATTTCCACTGCGGCCGCCTCTTCCCGCGCGCGGGTTTTTTCGACCATTTGCACGGCATCGGCGCCCGGCGGCAGCGGCGCGCCGGTCATAATTTTGGCGGCTTGCCCGGGCTGAAGAGAAAAACTCGGGTACGAGCCGGCCGGAATGAAACCAACCACCGCGAGCTGCGCCGGCGCGTTGCGCACGTCTTCACTTCGCACGGCATAGCCATCCATGCTGCTGCGCGGAAACGGCGGCATGTCGATGTCCGTCGCGACGTCTTCCGCGAGCACGCGACCGGCGCTTTCCAACAGCGGCACGAGTTCCACCGGCAAACGTTTGGTCTGCCGCAGGGCGATCTCCAAAGCTTCAAGGACACTGATCATCTTCGTTGCTCCAATACGTTTTGCTATAGCGTCACTATTCATAAATATAGCACAATAACGCCGGAAAACAAAGTGTAATTCCACACTTGCTTTTCTAAGGGAGATTTTGTATCTTGGGAAAAACAACAGGAGACCAAAAATGAGCGAAACCATTCGAGGCGTTTATCGCAACGGGGTCATCGAACCTGCCGAGCCGCTGAAAATTGCGGAAGGTACGGAGGTGTATGTGACGGTGCAACCCAAGCGGACACCGGAAGAACGATTAAAACTGCTTCTTCTCTTAAAGGAAAAGGGTGTCGTTGATTTTGATCCGACATATTTTGGAAAGCCAATCCCCCCTATCGAGCCAATCAAGATTAAAGGCGGGCCAATATCTGATACCATTATTGAAGACAGAGGGCCGAGATAATGCATTATTTGGACAGTAGCGCGATAGCCAAAATCTATATTGATGAGCCTGGTAGTGAATGGATGCGCGAATTGCGTAGCCGTTCTTATCGGGTTGATGTCTTGATTTGTGAGATCGCCGGGGCGGAAGTCTTTGCAGCCTTCCATCGTCGTTTTCGTGCAGGTGATATTTCAAGCGCTAGTTTACAACGTGCCTGCCGTCTTTTTCGCCAGGATTTTGAACAGCTTTTTGTGCGTTTGCCCGTCACGAAAACCGTCGTTGATACAGGTATGCAACTGATTCAAAAATACCCGTTACGAGGTTATGATTCCATCCAGCTTGCGACGGCTGTTTCAGTTCTGAATGAATTGCAGCAACTCAACGGGGAATTCTTGCATTTTGTGGGTGCGGATAGGGCGCTCAATCAGGCCGCTCAAGGCGAAGGCCTCACCGTAATCAACCCAAGTGAACGAGCATAGATTTCACCACGAGCCTCTTTTTTCCCGCCTCTATCCTCAAAAAATACTGCTTACAGCTCCCTTTTCACCACATTACACCGCAGCTTATACTTCCGCTGAACCTCGTCGGCAAAAGCACGGGCCTGATTTCGGTTTGCGAACTCACCGACGAGGACTTGATAATAAATCCGGCGTCCTTCATTTTTCTCTTTAATCAGTGCGGTGTAACCGGCTTGGGAAAATGAGCGCTGCTGGCTGGCAGCGTTCTCACGATTGGCATACGCGCCGATTTGCACGGTATACGGCGCGGCCGGTTGCTTTTTCGGATCGTTCGCCTGGTGATTGGCCGGCGACTTCAGTTTGGCGAGATCCTCGGCCGCGAAGTTGGCCATCCAGGTGCCGGGATATTTCTCGGCGCAGCGGGATAGCTCATCCCGGATTTGCGGCGAATTGCCGATAATGAGCAAAGACTTGGCGGCGTAGTAAGCGGCTTGCGGCGCTAAATTGGAGGCCGGGTATTGTTCGAGGAGATTTAAAAAGTATTGCCGCGCCCGCTGGTAGGTGCCGTTGGCAAAATGATACTGTCCGAGCCGAAAAAGCGCGCGTTCGGCGTAAACCGTGTTCTGAAAGCGCGTCGAAATTTCCTGAAACAGTTTGATGGCGTTATCGGCATTTTCCTCGAGCAGAGCATGAAAATATGCCGCGGTCGCTGAGCTTGGATATTTTCGATAAACCTGACTCACCTTTTCGCGGGCGGAAGCCAGATCATTTTTCTCCAGCAACGCCAGCATGTCTTCTTCCGAAACCTGGCTCGAAGCGGCGAGGGGAAACAGCCACAACGCGACGGCGAGAATCAACCTGATTTTTTTCATCTCCATCCCTCCGGCATAGTCCATCACACCAATTGTTCCTTTCCGAAGTTGGCAGCGTTTTAAAATAGCTAAATATATGATAAAAAGAAAATATAAATATATCAAATATTTTCTCAATTGTGCGATTTTGCCGTCATTTTATTCGCGACTTTGGGAAAAACCTCGACGCCTTCGCTACAGGCCTGCTCAGCTAAACTCTTGAAAACACTTCATCGTTTTCGCCACCGTCCGCCATTTTTCCGGCATGATTGTTGACCTGTTCATTTAAAGCGCCGCCATCTTTTCTTAAAAATTCGTGCGTGAGCAAAGATCTCGGATTTTCCAACAAATTTCCAGGAAAGAACCGAAAAATTTCCAAAGACCTCTCAAACTTGACAGCGAAAGGAGATGACCATGCCAGACACACTCACCCTCACCGACAATCGCACCGGCAAGAAATACGAAATCCCGATTGTCAATGGCGTCATCAAGGCCATGGACTTGCGGCAGATCAAAGTCTCCGACGAGGACTTTGGCCTGATGAGCTACGACCCGGCGTTCATGAACACCGCGTCGTGCCACAGCAAAATTACGTTTATCGACGGCGACAAAGGCATTCTGCGCTATCGCGGCTATCCCATCGAACAGCTTGCCGAAAAAAGCAACTATCTGGAAGTGGCGTATCTGATCATTCACGGCGAGCTGCCGACCAAATCGCAATTCGAGGAATGGCGCTACAACATCACCCACCACACCATGCTGCACGAAAACACCAAGAAATTCATGGATGGCTTCCATCACGATGCGCATCCCATGGGCATGCTGGTGAGCACGGTGGGGGCGCTGTCCACGTTCTATCCGGAGGCGAGAAATATTCATGATGCCGAAGCGCGCAAGCTGCAAATGTACCGGCTGATCGGCAAGATGCCGACGATCGCCGCCTACGCCTACCGTCATCGCATGGGCCTGCCGTATGTTTACCCGGACAATGAGCTGAGCTACACCGGCAATTTTCTCAACATGTTGTTCAAAATGGCCGAGCCGAAATACGAGCCCAGCCCGACGCTGGAGCGCGCGTTGGACATTCTGTTCATTCTCCATGCGGATCATGAGCAAAATTGCAGCGCCAACGCCATGCGCAGCATCGGCAGCTCGCAGGCCGACCCGTTTGTCTCCACCGCCGGCGCCGCTGCCGCGCTCTATGGCCCGTTGCACGGCGGCGCCAACGAGCAGGTGTTGCGCATGCTCGACGAGATCGGCACCAAAGACAAAGTCCCCGAATTCATCAAACGCGTCAAAGCTGGCGAAGGGCGGTTGATGGGCTTCGGCCATCGCATCTACAAAAATTACGACCCGCGCGCCAAGATTATCAAAGAAACCGCGGACCAAGTTTTTGAAGTAACCGGCCGCAATCCGCAACTCGACATTGCGCTGGAGCTGGAGCGCATCGCGCTGCAGGATGAATATTTCATCAAGCGCAAACTCTATCCGAACGTCGATTTCTACTCCGGCATCATTTATCAAGCCATGGGCTTCCCGACCGACGCCTTCACCGTGTTGTTCGCGATTCCGCGCACTTCCGGGTGGATTGCGCAATGGCAAGAATTGCTGCTCGATCCGGAACAGAAAATCGCGCGGCCGCGGCAGGTTTATCTCGGCGCGCCGAAGCGTGATTTCGCGCCGATGGAAAGAAGAAGATGAAACAAAAAATGGATTGATGGATCAATGGATTGGTGGAGTGTTGGATCGATGGATTAATGGAGCAATGGATCAATGATTGATGAATGTCGGGGTTTTACAATACTCCAATAATCCAACATTCCATTACTCCAAAATCCAGTAATCCATCAATCCAACACTCCATTACTCCGGCAATCCATTTTTTGAGAGAGGAGATTGTCATGCCCATGAAAAAAATTCTCATGATCGTCGGGGACTTCGTGGAAGACTATGAAGTCATGGTCCCCTTCCAAATGCTGACGATGGCCGGCCATAACGTGGATGCGGTGTGTCCCGGCAAAAAAGCCGGCGAGAAAGTGCGCACCGCGATTCACGATTTTGAAGGCGACCAAACTTACAGCGAAAAATCCGGCCACGGCTTCACCCTCAACGCGACCTTTGACAAAGTTCAACCGCAAAACTACGACGCGCTGGTGATTCCCGGCGGCCGCGCGCCGGAATATTTGCGCCTGAACGAGAAGGTTATTGCCGCAGTTCAGCACTTTGCGAGAGCCAATAAACCCATTGCGGCGATTTGCCACGGCGCGCAATTGCTGGCGGCGGCAAATGTCATCGAAGGCAAAACCATTTCGGCGTATCCGGCCGTCAAGCCGGAGGTTTTGCGCGCCGGCGCCAAGTGGGGCGAAGCCAACAACACCTTTACCAACGCCCACGTCGATGGCAACTTTGTCACCGCCGCCGCCTGGCCGGCGCATCCGGAATGGATACGCAAATTCTTGGAGGTGCTGGGGACGAAAATCACACTATGAATTTTTGGATTGATGGATCAATGGATTATTGGAGTATTGGGTTCCATTACTCCAATAATCCAACACTCCAGCACTCCATTTTCGAGAGAGGAGTAGACCGATGGCGCGTATTCTTGTGGTTGAAGACGAGGCCAATCTGCGTCTGCTCTATCGTGACGAGCTTGAATTCGAAGGGTACGAAGTGAGCGACGTTGGAACCGGAGCCGATGCCCTAAAGGTTTTGGAATACGAAAAGATAGACGCAGTCGTGTTGGACCTCAGGCTGCCGGATGTTTACGGCTTGCAGCTTTTGAATGACATGCTTTCGTATCGGCGTAATTTGCCCATTATCATCAACACCGCGTACGATCAATTTCGCGAGGATTTTCATTGCTGGGGCGCGGAAGCGTTTGTGGTTAAATCATCCGATCTTTCGGAGTTAAAAAGTGTTTTGGCGCGGGTGATTCCAACCCTATACAAGGTCGATGACCCTGAGCGCTGTCCGTCATTGCTGTGAATGCGTTGAAGAATGCTGAACTATGAGCGTTTTGTGAAGAATGAACGAAGGGCAAAGCCAGACTTACGTCCGAGCGTGCGATAGTATTTTGTCAAGTCATGTGGAGAAAGTCTGACACATTATTAGAGAAAGGGACTATCATGAGACATTGGACAGTCATAGTTGTTTTGCTGTTTGTTCTGAATAGCGACTCGACTGCTCAAAGCTGGAATTTGCAGAATGCAAACGCTTCTTTGAGCAAAATTACAAAAGATTGGCAAGCAATTATCGACAGCACTTGGGGAGATGGATTGCCAACTGGAGAAAAACTGGCAATCTTCGATACGGTGTGGACAACAATCGATGAAAAGTTTGCCTGTTTTCAAAATTTAGATGTCGATTGGCTCGCTTTGAAAAATTTATACCGGCCGGAAATCGAGCGAGGCGTGAGCCGAGGCCGTTTTGCCGCTATTATGAATCATCTATCCGTAGCATTGAAGGAGCCTCATACCATATTCTTGGATACTCTTGTTAATGTCTATACCAAGCCTGAACCCGGTGTGCCATTGCTTTTTGCTGGCGGCTGGGGAGACAATGGCCATTTTGGCGCCGGCTTGACTCCGCTGCCCGACAGTTCTTTGCTGGTTTATATGGCGGTTTCGCCCCATCCCATCGGTTTAGAACCCGGGGATATTGTGTTGGGTTACAATGGCATTCCTTGGAAACGACTTTATAAGCAACTCTTGGAGGCAGAGCTGCCAATTACTATTCGAAGTAGAGGAACATTTCGCTGGGGAGCAAATCAAACCGCCTTTACGCATTCATGGCTGATGAGCGCCGGAATGAACTGGCATTTATTCGATACGATTGACTTCGTAAAGTACAATAGCGGAGATACGCTGCATGCCCCAACTCAGGCACTGATGGGGCATGAAATGAGTTTTTACTGTACCGAGCAATTGCCCGTTCCAGGAGTGCCTATGCCAGATCGAGAAAAAAATAGATACCTAACCTGGGGTATTGTCGAAGGGACGAACATTGGTTATGTCTACGTATGGAGCTGGATAAGAGGAAATCCTTCACAGGATTTTTTTAATGCTATCGACTCGTTGATGCACGTCTATAAGACGGATGGGCTGATACTTGATTACAGATATAACCCCGGTGGTTATGATGGGGCTAGCTGGAGAGGGTTGAATTTGCTGTTTAAATCTGACGGTCCTGCACTTGGGTTTGCAAGGCGAAGCGATCCCTATGATCATTTCAAAATGGAAACGATGATACCTAATATACATTTTCCTGCCGATCCAAGTACATTTTTTGATAAACCCATCGCCGTGCTAACGGGCCCAGGCGGTATTAGCGCTACTGATGTAAATGCTTTTTGGATGAAGGCGCATCCAAGAGCCAGGTTATTTGGTAAAACGACGGCTTCAGGATTTTGCTCACCTAGCGATTTAATACTAGCAAACGGTGAATGGAACGTCAGTTTTGCATGGCTTAATGCGTTTATTTGGGATTCACCTAATCAATTTCTGACCCACGCTGAACTTGATATAGATGAACCGGTTTGGTTCACTCCCGATGATGTTTATCAGGGCAGAGATACCGTTGTGGAAACAGCGATTAAATGGATCAACGATAATACTGTGAATGTAGAAGAGCAAATTGCCAATATACCTGTTGTTCTTCATTTGTCGCAAAATTATCCCAATCCATTCAATCCATCTACGACAATCACGTATACTTTGCCCAAAGAAACAATAGTAATTTTGGAGATATTCAACCTCCTCGGGCAGAAAGTCAGAATTCTGGTGAATGAGCGCCACTCAAAAGGCGTTCATTCCATAGTTTGGGAGGGAACGAATGACATGGGTCAAACCGTAAACTCTGGCTTCTATGTATATAGATTAAAAGCAGGAGATGAAATTCTCAGCAAGAAAATGTTGCTGATGAGATAAGCAGCACATTGATTGGGGCATAGCTGAAAAGCGTATGCCAAAAGGAAAAGTTTTATGCACACTATCATCGAACCATTCCGCATCAAGATGACCGAGCCGATCAAGCTGATCTCGGCCGCGGATCGAAAAAAGGCGCTGCAACGAGCGAAGCATAATGTCTTCCTGCTCGACGCCGAAGATTGCTGCATCGATTTGTTGACCGACAGCGGCACCGGCGCGATGTCCACCGAGCAATGGGCCGCCCTGATGCTGGGCGATGAGAGTTACGCCGGCAGCAAGTCCTGGAAAAAGTTTGAAGCCACCGTCAGGAAGATTACCGGCATCAAACACATTTTTCCAACGCATCAGGGCAGGGCCGCCGAGGGAATTTTGGCGCAGACCCGGTTGAAAAAAGGCGATGTGATTCCCAACAACAGCCATTTCGATACGACGCGCGCGAACATCGAATTTGTGGGCGCGCGCGCCGTTGATTTGCTTTGCAACGAAGGCTATGATACGACTTTGGAGGCGCCGTTCAAGGGGAATATGGATATCAACAAATTGGAGCGCTGCATAGCGGAATTTGGCGCGGCGAAGATTCCTTTTTGCATGATCACGGTGACCAACAACACCGGCGGTGGCCAGCCCGTTGCCATGGAAAATATTCGCGCGGTCAAAACGGCGCTGAAAAAATACGGCATCCCGCTCGTCATTGACGCCTGCCGGTTTGCCGAAAATGCTTATTTCATTCACGAGCGCGAAGCAGGATACCGCGGCAAAACGCTGTTGGAGATTGCCCGGGAAATGTTCTCCTACGCGGACGCCGCCAACATGAGCTGCAAAAAAGACGGCCTGGCTAATATCGGCGGTTTTCTGATCTGCAACGACGACGCGTGGGCGGAAGATTTTCGCAATGCGCTCATTTTGCGCGAGGGCTTTCCAACTTACGGCGGCCTGGCCGGCCGCGATTTGGAAGTCATTGCCGTCGGCTTGATGGAAGCGCTCGATTATGATTATCAAGTCTACCGCCACGCCACGGTGGAATATCTCGGCAGAAAACTCCTGGCGCGCGGCATTCCCTTCGTGCGGCCGGTCGGCGGCCACGCGGTTTTTCTCGATGCCAAAGCTTTTCTCCCGCATATTCCGCCGCGGCAATATCCCGGCATCGGCTTGGTCAATGCACTTTATCTTGCCGGCGGCATTCGCAGCGTGGAATTGGGCAGCGTGATGTTTGGCAAAAAAGACGAGCGCGGCCGCGAGATTCCGGCGCCGCTTGAGCTCGTTCGTTTGGCGTTTCCGCGCCGGGTTTATACGCAAAGCCATTTCGATTATTTGATCGAAGTGCTGGATGAAGTCTGGAACAACCGGAAACAAATTCCCGGTTACCGGATCACTTATCAGCCGAAATTTTTGCGCCATTTCACTTGCCAGTTTGAAATTATCGATTAACGGCATTGCACGGCTATTTGGCTGAATTCGCTCCTATGAGGATAATCATGGACGCAAGCATATTTCACCTTTGCCGTCGTTTAATTCTGAAAGCGATTTTTGTCATCATCAGCCTTCAATCGACGATATCACTGGCTGCAGCGACAACATTAGTCTGTTACAAGTTCGATCTTTGCAGAAAAGCAAAGACTTCAAAAGGCAGAATGATTGTGTAATCATTCTGCCGAAAAATTATTCTGCCTGTTTGGTTCCGGCTTGTCCGGGTTGGGTCAATATATGCGTTTGGGAGCAGGCGTTAAATTCGTTCGCGTCAACTTCGGTCCGGCCGCGCCGGAATTAAAAAAAGGCGATGTTGCTGCATCTGCTGTTGCGGTTGATCTCGGCTTCTTGTATGATGGCTTCTTATCATCTGCGCGCGTTTCAAAACAATTTTTCCGCCATTCATTGCCGTGGCATAAAATGGCCCGTCAGAGTCTGACACCGGGATTTTCGTTTGGCGCGGCTTTGGCGAAATATACGCCTTTCCCATCGTTGTCTATAATAAATGAGTGGCGAGTTTATACGGCTTCGATTGTTCTGGATAAACTATTTTAATTGATGCCGTAACTGATTGTTGTGAGAATTGAAAATTTCTAAATGTAAAGGAGATTGTCATCATGAAAATATCCGTTATCGGCGCCGGCAACGTCGGCGCAACTACAGCGCTTTATCTCGCCCAACAACGTTTGGGTGACATCGTGCTGATCGACATCATCGAAGGCATGCCCGAGGGCAAAGCGCTCGACATGGACGAGGCCGGCCCCGTCGCCAGATTCGAGGGTCACATCGTCGGCACGAACAATTACGAAAACCTGCTTGATTCCGACATCGTGGTGATGACCGCTGGCTTGCCGCGCAAGCCCGGCATGACCCGCATGGATTTGCTCACGAAAAATGCCGAGATCGTCACCTCGGCGATGCTCAAGGTCGCCGAACTCGCGCCTAAATCTGTCGTCGTTATGGTCACCAATCCACTTGATGTGATGGCTTATATCGCGTGGAAAACCACCGGCTTTCCCAAATCGCGCGTCGTCGGCATGGCCGGCGTGTTGGATTCGACCCGTTTCCGCTTTTTCGTCGCCACGGCGCTCAACGTTTCGATTGAAGACACGCAGGCGATGGTGCTCGGCGGTCACGGCGATTCGATGGTGCCGCTTCCCCGCTACGCGACGGTTTCAGGCATTCCGATTACACAACTGCTTGCCGCCGATGAGATCGCCAAGCTGGTGGAGCGCACCCGCAAAGGCGGCACGGAAATCGTCAACCTGCTCAAAACCGGCAGCGCGTATTATGCCCCGGCAGCCTCCGCTGCGCAAATGGTCGAAGCCATTGTGTTCGACAAAAAGCGCCTGCTGCCGGCCGCGGCGTACCTCGACGGCGAATTTGGCCTCAAAGGCGTCTTTGCCGGCGTGCCCGTCATTCTCGGCCGCAACGGCGTCGAGAAAATTGTCGAGATCGAGTTGACCGCTGAGGAAAAGCAGGCACTGTTGAAATCAGCGGGAGAGGTGAAAGAAGGCATTCAGGATTGGGAGAAAATTAAGTAACCCAGACGGCTCGTCTGGGAATGCGACTGGTCAGTCCCAGTGACCGGTCAATACCACAACTCGGACAAGCCGGAACCAAACCGGGAAAAGTTTCTAAGGAGAATAAGATGTTGGAACGCCAAACGGAATCGTCGCGGCTCCGGACGCAACGATTGCACATCAAGCTGGAAGATATGGACTTGCAGGGCTTGGTCGATGAGCTGACCACAGCGACATGGAAAGCGATTTATCGCGGCGAGCCCGATCATTCGTTTGCCAATTATCAAAACTTGCGTGAAGCATTGGAATCGGTCCTGAGCCGGCACATTGTGGCATTTGATCTTTGTGGCTTGGCAACGGTGTGCCAGGAGGCCACGGAAATCGATCCATGTTGATCCGGAATTTTCTTGATTTGCGCCGCCGCGCCCAAGAGCTTGGCCCAAAGCGCGTGGCCGTCGTCATGGCCGATGACGAGGTCGCGCTGTCGGCTGTCATCAAAGCCGTAGTTCTGAAAATAGCCACGCCCATTTTGATCGGAGAAGTCGAGCTGATCCATGAAAAGCTTTTGCATTTGGAGGAAGGCGCGCTGTTGCGCCATGCACATTTCATTGCTGCGTCAAACGCTGACACCGCGGCGGCCACCGCGGTGTCGCTTTGCCGCAACGGCAAAGCCGACATTTTGCTCAAAGGCCATTTGCGCACCGACCAGCTTTTGCACGCCGTGCTCAACAAACAACACGGCTTGCGCACAAGTCATTTGCTCAGCGACGTCTTGCTTTATGAAGACACGCTTTCCGGCGCGCGCCGTTTGGTGGGTGTGACCGATGGCGGCATCAACGTGCTGCCGTCGTTCGAGCAGAAAAAGCAGATCATCGAAAATGCAAAGATCGTGATGCATGCGCTGGGTTTGCAGCGACCACGGATAGCGTTGATGAGCGCCACCGAGGCGGTGACCGAGGCGGTTCCCTCGACGGTTGACGCGAAAACGCTCACGAAAATAGCGGCGCCTGGTGAACTGGGTGAATGTGAAGTCTATGGTCCGCTCGCGCTGGATAATGCCTTATTGGAGTCAGCCGCGCAGGCGAAGGGAATCGCGTCTCCGGTCGCCGGACATGCCGACGTGATGGTCGTGCCCAATATCGAAGCCGGCAACATTCTCGGCAAAGCAGCCAAATATTTTGCGGGTTCACAGTGCGCGCACGTCATCGTCGGCGCCAAAGTGCCGGTGCTTATTCCCTCGCGCGTCGAGAGCGCGGATGATAAGCTCAATTCGGTGGCGTTGGGGGTGATTGCACATATTACGTAAATCCATATTACTGCAAGGAGACATCTCCATGTCGAACGTAAAATCCTTTCATCTCACACCCAAAATCATACTTCTAAGTCTGATCACATTTGCGATTTTTTCGGGAGTCGTTTACGGGCAAGCGCAAGTGCGAGAGAATGTCGCCGAATTGATTAACCGGAAGGCCGCACGCAATATCAATGATTTCATTCTTGATAAATTGCAAGCCAATCGCATTGTGATGCTGGCGGATGCTGGGCATGGCAATCCTCTTTATATGCAAACGGTGATCGCTGCCCTGAACCATTGGGTGACGAGGATCGAGCAACAGCCGGAAATGAATCATTCGCAAAAACTCCCTGCGAAGCTTTATCTCATTCTCGAGCTGGATTCTCTCCAGGTGAACAAGCTCAAACAATACTTTGCAACCGGGAACCTTTTGGATGTCATTCAGTCAATGAACTTCGTCGGATGCCAGTTTACCACCGGCACACTCGAATTTTATGAGGATTTGAGAATACTGAAAAATAGGATTGACAAACTGAGCATCCAACGTAGGAAAGATCAAATCCAATTTGAAATCTTCGGACCGGAAAAGCTCATCGATCTCGACCAGTGGTCTTTTGAAAAACGAGATCACTTTTTCATCTATGAACGAGATGAATATTCTTCGGCAAAGATTATTGACTTACTTGACAAAGAGCCTGATGCAAAAGCCCTTATCTTTTATGGTGCGGTCCATCTCAACACTGTACAGACACGCAAACAAGCTGGAAATCAACAGGGGATGGGTTATTTTATCGGTTACTATTTGACAGAGCATTTCCGCGATAAGGGAGGAGTTTACATTTTCGATCGAGTATTATTGATGCCCGGTGCCGGATGGCTTGATGAGGCCTACCAGAAACCAGGAATTTCGTATGCCATCGATAATTCCATTTTTGATGGCATTGCCATTCCCGTAAAAATGCAACCACAGCCTGCTGATGGCTCAATTTTCCACTTCGCAAAGGTCACGGAACCCAAACATATCGGATCGGTGTGGACGGAAAATTTTGTGGAGCGCATTTTCCGGGATATCGACAGGTATAAAGACGTCGAGAATGATTATCACAAGATGATTCTGGGATCACGCTTCCATTATTTATCCATAATTGCCGGGAAAGAGCCGGAACAACTCGACTACAACAACGCTGCTGTTGTCGAGGAAGCCATACGGATATGGAAGAGGTGGCATGAATCTGCCAAGTTGGATATTGTGCGTGATATTGAGAGCCTCACCTTCTGGAAACGCATCATTGATTGGATCGGTGCGTCTCAGGATCCGCAAGCCGTACGATACGAAATGCTTCTGGGCAACATGCTGGGATACAAAGTTTGGTTTCACGCTGGTGCTCCGCCACAGCAGCGTGCTGAAAGCTATTGGAGATACCTCAACCAATACCGCAAGCCGATAGTCATCGAAAACCTTATTCCACTGTTGTGGGTGGGTTCAGACGCCGAGAAGCAAAAGGTGCGAACCATTCTGGAAAGAGAGAGCAGCCGAAAATTTAAGACTGCAAAAGAATGGCTGAGTTGGTGGCATGGTTTGAAACCCCAATCTTAGACCGGGAAAAGTTGCATGTTAAAATGGTTGCATTGACCATGAAGGCTGACGGAAGGATGAATAAAAAAACCTGCTTTGCTGGAGTGATGGTGCATGGCTGACCGTACTTATAAAATTTTGGTTATCAACCCCGGCTCGATCTCAACCAAGCTGGCGCTGTTCTCAAACGAGAGCACAATTTTCACCGAAACGCTGCATCACACCGATACCGAAATGGCGCCGTTTGCGAGCTCACCCATGCTCGCGCAATTGGAATTCCGTCTGGAGAAAATTCTTGCCAACTTGCGCAAACACGAGGTCGACATGCAGCATGTCGATGCTGTCGTCGGCCGTGGCGGCTTGCTGAAGCCATTGGCGAGCGGAACATATTTCGTGGACGACCGCATGCTCGATGATCTCCGCCGCGCCGAACGCGGAGAGCATGCTTCCAACCTTGGCGCATTCATCGCCCACAAGCTCGCGACACAAGCCAAATGTCCGGCTTTCATCGTTGATCCGGTGAGCGTGGATGAATGGCCACCGGTCGCGCGGCTCTCCGGTTTGGCCGGCATGGATCGTGAATGTCTCTCACACGCGTTGAACACCAAGGCCATCGCCAAACGCTTTGCCCGCGAGCACGGCCAGGAATACAGCAATCTGCGGCTCATCGTCGCGCATCTTGGCAGCGGCATTTCCATCTCCGCGCACGAGAACGGCAAAATGATCGACGTCACCAACTCGCGCGAGGAAGGCGCTTTCTCCACCGAGCGCGCCGGTACGTTGCCCGTCATGAAACTCGTCGAGCTTTGCTTCTCCGGCAAATTCACCCGCCAGGAAATCGAAACCCAAATTTTTTGCGAAGGCGGCATCTTTTCTTATCTCGGCACCAAAGATTTGCAGGAAGTGCTGCGCCGCAAGCAAGCCGGAGATGAGACGGCGCGGCTTGTCTTCACGGCGATGATTTATCAAATCAGCAAAGAGATTGGCGCCATGGCCGCGGCGCTTTCGGGCATGGTTGACGCCATTTTGCTCACCGGCAGCATGATGCACGCGCACGAAGTCGAAGATGCGCTGAAAAAACGCGTGGTTTGGATTGCGCCGGTTTTTTCTTATCCCGGCGAGGATGAAATGCAGGCACAGGCCGAAGGGGCGTTGCGAGTGCTGAGGGGAGATGAAAAGGCCTAAGACTATTTGTAAATAAGGCAAAATATTTTCTCTTTTCTGCGATTTTCCTACCGGATTTTCTCATTTTTGCGAAGGGAGGTCTCTTCGCAACTTGCGCTATTATGATAAGTTGTTGTAAATATGAAAGCACCTCGCGTGAGTTTTCCTGCATTCCCGGCATGACTCTTGAAGTTTCAAGGTTTGTTGAAGGCTAAAAAAAACGGCGCAACTTCTGATCACCATGCCAAAAGGAGAGAAAGCATGAAGCGTAATAGCATGGTTGCCGCTTTGCTCTTTGGGGCAATTCTGTTTGCGCTAACGTTGCTCGGCGCGGAATCAGCCCTCGCGCATTGTGACGGCATGGATGGCCCGGTGGCCAAAGCCGCGCAGAAAGCGCTCGAGACCGGCAACGTGAATCACGTTTTGATTTGGGTGCAGAAAAAAGATGAAGCCAAAATCAGAAAAGCGTTCGAGCAAACATTAGTTGCAGCATTTGGAAGTTGGGGACTCGGTGCGGCTTACTCCCGATCCGTACTTTGGCGGGCAACCCGGCCAATATATCGTCGTTGCTCAGCTTGAGCCGCCGCGCGCGTTGGTGTTCCGGCAAGTTCTTCCAAACGGCGCGAGTAGCAGTTGGGCCTACGTTTTGGAATCCACTCCGGAAGGGACGACGCGATTGCTCTTCCGACGCCGAAGCAGTCAGCCGTCCCTATTTGATCGAATCATGGAGCCTGGGTACTACTTCATGGACATGGGGATGCTCTCTGGAATCAAGCAACGTTCGGAAGGTGTGAAATCATTTTAATGGAGACTGGTGTCATGAAAAAGCTTTTGATTCAGAACGATGATTTGCTCGGCCCTGCGGCTGCGCTGACACTCAAGTTTGAGAAATTTTGATCAGTACGCAATTCCAAAACTAAAATCATAGGCGAGCCATGAAATTCGGTCGAAAAAAAATCGAGAAGATGATTTTGCAGATCGACGCGATCTGCAAAAACTCACGAAAGCTGGAGAAGCAGTATGCTTCAGCGCTGGCAAAAGTGCATCCGTCGTTCCAGGAAGGCGCAATTAATTTGTTCCACTATCTCGCCCTGCGTTATCAAGATATTCGCGGCTTGCAGGATAAGCTCGGCTTTCTTGGCGTTTCACGCTTGGGCCGAGCCGAGAGTCACGTGATGGCCAGTTTGCTTGCCGTCAGAGAAATTCTGACGCGATTCGCCAAATCCAAACCGCTGGACAACGTGACGCCGATCGTTTCATTCAAACAAGGCAAAAAGCTTTTGCGAAATAACACCAGTGCGCTGCTGGGTAAGAAGCTGAAAGGGAGCAAAGCGCGCATCATGGTCACGCTGCCGGCAGAAGCCGCCGAAGACAAAGGTTTGGTTCTTGATTTGGTCGCAGCCGGCATGAGCTGTGCGCGCATCAATTGCGCCCACGACGATGAAGAAATCTGGAAAGCCATGATCGGCAACATCGAGCGCGCGAAACGCAAGACCGGAAGAAACTGCAAAATCTGCATGGATCTGGGCGGCCCCAAGCTGCGCACCGGTGCGATGATGCTCGGACCGCAAGTGGTTCATCTGCAGCCGAAGCGAGATCTGTTCGGTCATGTCATCTCCCCGGCGCGCGTATGGCTGGCGGCATCTGATATTCAACCACCTTCTGCAGCGGATGCCTTCCTTGCCATCTCGACTGATGGGATCAACCATGTCGAAAAAGGCGACAAAATTCGGTTCATGGATGCGCGCGGAAAACGTTGTACGTTGGTGATTGACGAACCGTACCAAAATGGCCGTTGGGCGTATTGCCTCGAATCGGCTTATATAGTGACGGGGACTGAGCTGAGGCGCGACAACGAAAATGCCATTGTGGCGCGCGTTGGCGAGCTACCTGCCGTGGAGCAAAGCATCACGTTAAAAACCGGTGACACCCTCGTTCTCCACGCCGAGGCAACTCCCGGCGGGCCGGCGCAATATGATGCGGAAGGCAACCTGCTGCAGCCGGCTCACATTTCCTGCACGCTGCCGGAGGTTTTTCAATTTGTCAAAGTCGGAGAACCGATCTTGCTCGATGATGGCAAAATCGAGGGCGTCATTCGCTCCGCTTCGGAGGAATCTTTGCAAGTCGAGATCACTTATGCCAAAGAGGAGGGAGCCAAGCTGCGCGCCGACAAAGGAATCAATCTTCCGGAGAGCGATTTGCAACTGCGCGGCCTGACGGACAAAGATAAGGAAGACCTGAAATTCATTGCCAAGCATGCCGATGTGGTCAGTCTCTCTTTCGTGAATGGGCCTCAAGATGTCATCGCCTTGCTCAAGGCGCTCAAGAAATTGCGGGCCAAGCTTGGTTTGATCGTGAAGATTGAAACCCAGCGAGGCTTCCAGAACCTGCCGGCCATACTCTTGGCTGCGATGCGAACCCATCCGGTGGGAGTCATGATTGCGCGCGGCGATCTCGCCATTGAAGCGGGCTGGAGAAATTTGGCAGGAATACAGGAAGAAATTCTGTGGCTCTGCGAAGCGGCGCATCTACCGATCATCTGGGCGACTCAGGTGCTGGAAACGCTGGCGAAAAAGGGAATACCTTCACGCGCTGAGATTTCCGACGCCGCCATGGCGCAGCAGGCCGAGTGCGTCATGCTCAACAAAGGCCCGCACATCCTGGAGACCGTCCGGATGCTCGATGACATTTTGAAGAGCATGGAAGAGTATCACCAGAAAAAGGCGCCCATGTTGCCGGCGCTCAAGGCCTCGGGCGAGCTGAGTTTCAAATGGAACAAATAATGCAAAAAAGTTTGAAAGGAGATGGATGATTTATGTTGAACGACGAGATTAAAAGAAGAGATTTCATTAAAACGCTGCTTGCCGGCGTTTCCACGCTCGCGCTGGATTGGAGTGTGTTGCCAAGAGGCAGTCAAGCGCAAAAAAGTGAGAATGAATTTGATGCCGTCATCATCGGCTCCGGACTCGGCGGGCTGAGTTGCGCCGCCGCGTTTGCCCGCCAGGGATTCCGGCCGCTGGTTTTGGAAAAACACGACCGGCCCGGCGGCTACGCTACAACCTTCACGCGGCCCGGCGGCTTTGAGTTTGATGTGTCGTTGCATTCCACCACCGTGGGCGAACGCGGCGGCATTCATAATCTCATTCCCGGATTTCCGGAAATCGATGGCGTTGAATTTGTTCCACATCCCAATTTGTATCGCGTCATCTTTCCCGAGCACGACATTCGCGTGCCGCAAAAAAATCTCAAAGGCTATATCGATCTGCTCGCCGGCCACTTTCCCGAAGAAAAGGCGGGCATCGATGGGCTGTTCGCCGACATGCAAGGATTATCCAACGACATTAACAAATTTTCACGTGCAGCGGGTCAGGTGGACATGATGCGCTTTCCCGCAGAGTTTCCGCATCTGTTCAATTGCTACAGCAAAACTTGGGGGCAGATGATGGCCGCGCGGCTCAGCAATCCAAAATTTAAAGCCATCGTCTCGGCGCTGTGGGTGTATTATGGCCTGCCGCCCGCTCAACTCGCCAGCTTCTTCTACGCTTTGCCCACGCTTGGCTATCTCACTGCCGGCGGCTTTTATCCGCGCGGACGCTCGCAGAAGATCAGCAACGCTTTTGTGCAGTTCATCGAAAAGCACGGCGGCAAGGTTTTGCTGAACCAGCGTGTCAACGAAATTCTGGTGCAAGATCAAACTGCTGTCGGTGTCATCACCGCAGACGGCAAAACCTACTCGAGCAGAGTCGTGATTTCCAATGCCAACGCCTACGACACATTTCACACGCTGATGAAACCGCAGCCCGCGCTCGCAGAATATCTCGCCAAAATGGCGCAATTCAGTGTTAGCCTTTCGAGCTTTCAAATCTTTCTCGGATTGAAGAAGGATTTAATGCGCCAGCTTGGCGTCAAAGACACGGAAGTCTTTTATGAAACCGGCTATGACGACGAGGCGAGCTACCGCGCCTTGCGCTATGCCGAGGTGGAAAACGGCGGCTATGGCATGATGCTGTATGACAACCTTTACGATGGCTATTCTCCAAAAGGCAAGAACACGCTCACGATTATGACATTGCAGGGCTATGACCATTGGCAGAAGTATGAAACGGATTATTTCAGAAATAAGAAAGACGCGTATCGCGCTGAAAAAGAGCGCATCGCGGACTTTCTCATCGACAAAGTGGAACAGACACTGTTGCCCGGCTTGCGCAGGGCCATCGCCGTGAAAGAGATCGGCACGCCACTGACCAACGTGCGCTACACCGGCAACTATCGCGGCGCCATTTACGGCTGGGATCAGACGCTCGACAACTCCGGCCCGCAGCGCCTGCCGAATGCCACGCCAATCAAGAATCTCTATCTCGCCGGCGCGTGGACCCAGCCTGGTCACGGCTATGGCGGTGTGATTGGCAGTGGTTTGCAATGTTTTGGAGAGATCATGAAAACGTGGTGATTAAAAATACGGAAAGAAGTGCTTATGAAAAGATTAAACATATTCTCCAACTTGATGCTGTCGCTGGCAACGATATTTTTACTGCATGCTTGCGGCAACAAGAATGAAGAAAAAACGTTTGCCGCGAATGGCCGGTACGAAGTGCAACCGGTGAATGTCCGCGTTCAAGAAGTCAAGCCCATGCCGTTTGAAAACATCATCCAAGTTTCCGGCATTGTCAAAGCGTATGAAGATGTCAATCTGAGTCCGGAAGAAGGCGGCGTGGTGAAAGAGTGGAAAGCGCGGAAGGGCCAATTTGTGAAGAAAGGCGAAATCATCGCGCTGCTCAAGGACGACGTCATCCGCGCCAGCTACGAGGCCGCCGAGGCGCAGTTTAAACTGGCGCAGTTGAATTATGAAAAGCAGAAGCAAGTCTTCAACGACCAATCGATCAGTGAGATTCAATACAAAAACGCCGAATACAGCCGCGACGCTGCGAGAGCGCAAGCCGATTTGATGAAAGCGCGCTGGGAGCATACCCAAATCAAAAGCCCCATCAACGGCATTTTGGATGATCGCTTTGTGGATGAAGGAGAATTTGCTCCGTCTGCCGTGCCGATGGCCCACTTGGTCAACACCAGCGTCGTCAAAATTCTCGCGGAAATTCCAGAGCTGCACGCCGGCGCCATCACCCTCGGCACGCCGGTTTCGGTGACGTTCGATGCCGTGCCCGGCGACACGCTGCGCGGCAAAATTTCTTTTGCCGGCAAGACCGTTTCGCCCAGCAACCGCACGCTGCCGGTTGAAATTTTTCTCAATAACTCCCAAGGCAAGCTCAAGCCCGAGATGGTGGCGAAAGTTCGAGTTGTGATTGCCAATCGCGACAACGCGCTGCTCATCAGCGAAAACGTCGTGCTGCAGGTTGATAAAAATAAGCTGGTCGTCTATGTCGAAAATGGCGGCAAAGCCGCAGAGAGAGTTGTGAAGCTTGGCGGACGGCAAGGCAATCTGGTAGAAATTGTTTCCGGCTTGGCGCCCGGCGATAAAGTGATTGTCGTGGGCTTCCAAAAGCTCGTGCACGGCAATCCGGTTAATGTTGTGAAATGAATATCCACAGATGTTGAACCCGGATGACATGGATTCTCATGGATAAAGAATATGTGTTAGTCCATCCATTTGGGCCATAAACGGTAGGAGTATTAAATGGCAACAGTACGTGTAGTTCGTGTCGCTTTCATTATTGTGAGTCTGCTTGTAGTTGCATTAATCGGATTAGTCTACTGGAATTATCGAGGTGATATACATCAAGCGCGCGAACGCGTTTCGACCGGCAGTCAAATCGTTCAGACGCCCTGTGGTCCGATAGAGTATGCGATTGCTGGTGATGGCCCGGCAGTGTTGGTCGTACACGGCGCCGGCGGCGGCTTCGACCAAGGCTTGGAGTTTGCCCGGACGCTGGCAGGTAGCGGTTTCCGCGTCATCGCCATGTCGCGCTTCGGTTACCTGCGCACCCCTCTTCCGGCCGACGCTTCCGCCGCCGCACAGGCCGATGCCCATGCCTGTTTGCTCGATGCGTTGAACCTCCCGGCCGCAGCGATCGTTGGCGCCTCTGCCGGCGCTCCCTCTTCCATGCAGTTCGCACTGCGACATCCGCAGCGCTGTACTGCCCTGGTGCTGCTGGTTCCAGCCGCTACGTGCCGAGACCCGGTGATGCACCACCGATGCAAACTCCGGCCGGCACCGCGTTCCTGTTCGATACCGCGCTGAAGTCGGACTTTCTCTTCTGGGCCGCGATAAGGCTTGCACGCACGACCTTGATCCGTGCGATACTTGCCACCCCGCCGGCCGTAGTGGAGAGCGCGAATGCAGACGAGCAGGCACGCGTCGCGCAAGTGCTGGACCACATCCTGCCCATCAGCCCGCGCCGACTAGGGCTGCTCAACGATGCCGCAGTAACATCTTCCCTCCAGCGATATGAGCTGGAGCGGATCGTGACGCCTACGCTTGTTATCAGCATGGCCGACGACTTGTTTGGCACCTTCGACGGCGCCCGCTATACCGCCGAACATATCCCGCGTGCCCGCTTCATCGGCTACCCGAGCGGCGGCCATCTGTGGATTGGGCACCAGAAAGACGTTAGCTCCGAGATAGCGGCCTTTCTGAAATAGCGGAAGACTGAGATACCATTGACCTCAAAAACGAGCCGAAAGAAATGCCCATGAAGTTTTTTGAATAGTTTTGCCCCAAATCGTTTTGCCTTTCTTGGGCGAATGCTACCATGCAATTGCTGAGAGGTTTTTATGTGGTTATCCAATGCCGCCGTCAACAACCGTGTCGCCGTTTATGTGCTAATGGCGATCATTATCTTCCTCGGATGGAATGCTTACACCTCGCTGCCGCGCGAGGCCGCGCCGGACATCACCATTCCGTTGGTCATCGTGGCGGTGCCTTATATCGGCGTGTCGCCAAGCGATATTGAAGGTTTGGTAACGCAGCCGTTGGAGCGCAATCTCAAATCGCTCAAAGACGTCAAAGAAATCACCTCGGCCTCCAAAGAAGGCCTCTCCACCATCCGCGTCGAGTTCAACACCGGCATCGACATCGACGATGCCCTGCGGCGCGTGCGCGATGAAGTGAATTCCACCCGCCCTGAGCTTCCTGATGATATTCTCGATCCGGTGGTCTCGGAAATCAACATCAGTGAATTTCCGATCATGTACGTCAATGTCGGCGGCGAGGTCGGATTGGCGCGCCTCAAAAAGATTGCCGAGGATTTGCAAGATAAAATCGAAACCATTCCCGGCGTGCTGCGTGCGGACATCAATGGCGGCCTTGAGCCTGAAGTGCAGGTGAACTGTGACATTTATCGCCTGAATGCTTATGAGATCAGCTTCGACGATGTGGCCAACGCCATTCGCGCTGAAAACTTTTCGTTGCCCGGCGGTTCGATTGACACGAAAGAAAAGAATTTCACCGTGCGGGTTCCCGGCGAGTTCAAAGACGTCAAACCGTTGGAAGACATCGTCGTCAAAGTCCGCCGCCGCGAGCCAATATATCTGCGCGATGTCGCCACCGTGGATTATTCCTTTGAAGACCGGCAGACCTACTCCCGGCTCAACCAAACCGAAGTCGTTTCGCTGGCCGTGCGCAAGCGCGCCGGTGAAAATTTGATCCGCATCGCCGATCATGTAAAACAGATTCTCCAAGCCGAGCAAGCCAATCTGCCCGCCGGCATCAAGCTCGAAGTTTCCAACGATCAATCCCGCAACATCAGAAGACTGGTGAATGAGCTGGAGAACAGCATCATGACCGGCATGTTCTTGGTCGTCATCACGCTCTTCATGTTTTTCGGCTTCAAAAACTCTCTGCTCATCTCCACTGCGATTCCATTTTCGATGTCGATCGGCTTCACCATCCTTTCGGCGTTCAATATTACGCTGAACTTCGTCGTGCTCTTCACGCTCGTACTGGTGCTCGGCATTCTCGTGGACGACGCCATTGTCGTCATCGAAAATATCTATCGCCATCAGCAGGAATATAATCAAACTCCCATTGAAGCGGCCAAAGCCGCTACCGCCGAAGTGGCGCTGCCGGTCTTCACCTCCACCATCACCACCGTTTCCGGCTTCATCCCGCTGCTGTTTTGGCCCGACGTTGTCGGTGATTTTATGTGGTTTCTTCCGATCACACTGATCATCACGCTCGGCGCTTCGCTGTTAGTGGCTTTCATCATCAGCCCGGTGCAAGGCTCGATGTGGATCAATTATCAAAAGGAAATTCGCCAAACGCGCAAGAATCTCGAGCACCCGCATTGGTACAAAAAGTATAATCCCTTTACGCTTTTATATCACAAAGTGGATGAAAAGGCTTTTCCGTTCATGCAGCGGCAATACGTCAAAGCGCTGCAATGGACGCTGCAACGCAAGGGCAAGACCATCGCCGCGTCGGTGGCGTTTCTCATTCTGGTGATCGTGCTCTTCGGTGTGTTCAACACCGGCGTCGAATTTTTTCCAAATGTGGAGCCTTCGCTGGTCAGAGCCACGGTGGAATGCCCGTCCGGCACCTCGCTCGAGGTAACCAACGGCATTGCGGAAATTCTGGAAGACCGGCTCACGCTAATTCCCGGCAGGAAGGACATCGAATTTGTCGTCGCGACGGTCGGCACTTCGGAAGACGCGTTTGATTTCGGCGGACAAGGCACACCGAACAAAGCGCAGATCGCCATTAACTTTTTCGAAAAATTGGAGCGCGGCCAAAGCAGCTTCGTCACGCTCGAAGAAATTCGCCGGAACACGTCCGGCATGGTTGGCACGGAAGTCCGTGTGGCCAAACAGGAAATGGGGCCGCCGGTGGGCGCGCCGGTCAGTGTTGAAGTTTCGGGCGAAGATTATGCGCAACTCGCGGAGCTGAGCAGCCGCATCAAAGAGAAAATCAAAACCGTGCCGAATCTGGTGGATTTGAAAGATGATTACGACGTCGGCAAACCTGAAGTTGAAATTGTCGTCGACCGCGAGAAGGCCGGTTTGTTGTGGACGAATACGCGGCAAATTGCAGCCACCGTGCGCGCCGCAGTCAACGGCGTGGAAGCCTCGAAATATCGCGTCGGCGAAGATGAATACAAAATCCGCGTGCGCGCGTTGGAGAGCCAGCGCCAGACGGTCGAGGATTTGGAAAACATTCACATCACCTTCATGAACATGGAAGGCCGGCGCTATTCTTTCCCGCTGACTTCGGTGGCGACCATCAATCGCACCTCCTCGGTGACCGATATTCGCCGCAAAGACATGAAGCGCGTCATCACCATCACCGGCGATGCCGAAGGCCGTCTTGCTTCGGAGGTGCTCGAAGATGTCAAAGCACGCTTGGCAAATTTTGAGCTGCCGGCTGGATACACGATACAATTTACCGGCAAGGATGAAGAGCAAAAGAAAGCAGAAGCGTTTCTCAAGAATGCATTCGTCATCACCCTACTGCTGGTGTTCTTGATTCTGGTTTCCGAGTTCAATTCGATCCGCGTACCGTTTGTGATTATGCTCTCAGTGCTGCTCTCGTTGATCGGCGTGTTCATCGGTTTGATGGTTACGCGCCTGCCCTTTAGCGTGATCATGACTGGCGTCGGCGCCATCGCGCTCGCCGGCATTGTGGTGCGCAACGGCATCGTCTTGCTGGATTTTGCCAAGCACAAGCTGCAACAAGGCATGCCATTGGAGCAAGCGCTTGTCGAAGCCGGTCGCGTGCGCTTGCGTCCGGTGTTGCTCACCGCCGCCGCCACCGTCCTCGGCGTGTTGCCGCTCGCCACCGGCTTCGATTTCGACTGGCGCGAATTGCATTTCGTCATCGGCGCGGAAAGCGCAGCGTTCTGGGGTCCGCTCGGCGTCGCGATTATTTTCGGCCTCACCATCGCCACATTTCTCACGCTGGTGATCGTGCCGACGTTTTATGCTTTGCTCGAAAGCTGGGCGCAGAAGATCGCCGCTGTTGCGCGCCGCGTTTTTGCAGCGAAGACGGATTCTGATCTGGCGATGGAAAAGTCGCGATGATTGCTGCATAGGCTCGCGGGGAAAATTCAGCTTGCGTCTGTCATTCGTGTATGTTAAATTACTCTCACAAGCTTGGGAGCTTGCACTTGCGTCTGTACAATGCTATGAAAATAAGTTTTGTAACTGGCACGAGTTTCGTAATTCTTTGAAACCAAGAACTTGAGATATATACAGGAGGCATTTAATGTACACGATTTATAGGTTAAACGCGAACGATCTGGATAGCCGTTTCCTGAGAGCTTTGAAAGCACTTTTCAAAAATAAGGAAATAGAAATCGCCGTCTGCGAAGCCGCTGAAATCGAAGAGGATGAAACCACCTATTTGCTGAAGTCACCGGCCAATCGCGAGCGTTTATTGCAAGCAATGGAGAATGTTGCCCATGATCGCAATCTTGTAACAGTCAATGAAGACGAACTGCAATGAGAAAAATTGTGTCTGAGGGGAATGCCTTTCAAGATTTCGCTGAATGGGCAACCATGGATAAGAAAATCTATCAGCGGATTGTCGAGTTGATCAAGGACATTCTTCGCCAGCCATTTACAGGCATTGGCAAACCAGAACCGCTGAAACACGAATTGAAGGGCTGCTGGCCGGAAGACGCAACGGTTAAAGCAAAAAATCGCTTGAGCGTTGGCTAGCTGCTCGGATGTTGAGCAACGCCAATGTAGATGAACACAAAGTTGTGGTTTAAGATTTCACTTTGCGCCTGACAGCGTAGCTTCGCACTTACCTCGATATCGCTTCAGCAATTCCTCCGTATCGTCCAAGAGGCTTGCTTCTCACCCTCTATTTTCGCTTATCCCAAACCTGCGAATCCTTCCCCGCTTTCTCTCAATTCTGAGAAAAATGCTTTCTCTGCTGCTTTCCTGCCTTATCTAAGTTATTGATATTACGAGTACAATTCTACTGGCGCTTGGTATAATTGTTGCGTAAAAGCAAAAAGGTGTTCTATTCGTTTTAAGCGTGAGACCTTCTATGACCAACCTGATGAACCTAAAAACCAAACTCGCGGAGATCAAAAACTTCTGTTAGGTGGCTTTGTAAAATTCACAAAGGAGGCGCCCAATGTTCGTGACCTTGTTGTTAATCACTTTCATCATTGCCGCAGCAACGTCAACGGTGATCGCTTTCCTATTCTCAAAGCCGATCAAAAAAATTCTTGGCCGGCTGATTACTGAAGAACTCGCCCCGACATGGCAGCGCTATCTCCTTTTTGCCATTTACGTGGTCGGGATCTCGGGCGGCGTGCGCGTTTGGGACATCGAGAAATATATCACGCCTGATAAAGAGGGCAAGCTCCTCGCGCTCAACTCCGACCGCTGGGTCATCGAGATCTACAAAACGGTGATCGGAACGCTGCAAAGCGTCGCATGGATGCTGCTCATATTCTTTCTCTTTGCGTTGCTTGCCTACGTCGTGGTGCGCGGCCTCGAATTGAAGCGAATGGCGAATACCGCCACCCCAAATTAGAGAAAGAACTTCATCACCCGATCCGCGTTTTCGTTGCCTTGTCGAACTGTTCCATGAAGCTGCCGCGAAGCCGGCAGTAGGGCATTCTCACGAAACCATCACGGTGACATGCACAACTAAGGAGAAAAACTGATGAACGATCCAAAATCCAAAATGAGCAACGCCTTCCAATCTTTCATGAAAGAAGCGCCAGCGCATGCGCAAGCTTGGATGGCCGCCGCGCAGGGCCTCGAGAAAGCCAGCGCGTTGGATAAGAAAACCGGCGAACTGGCCTATCTCGCCGTGCTCGCTGCGATGCGCTTGGAGAGCGGGCTGCCGTTTCACGTGCATACGGCGAAGGAAGCCGGCGCCTCGCGCGAAGAAGTTATCAGCGCCATCTTGATTGGATTGCCGGCGGCTGGAAACATTGTTGTGCAAGCGCTGCCCACGGCGCTTGCAGCTTATGATGAAGGGTAGAGAGACGAGAATTACGAATTTTATAATATGGGAGTAGCGCGGTAACAGCCGCAACCTTACAGGCGCAGCCAAACTGCACCACAAAGGCACAAAGGACACAAAGAAAAACCTTTGTGAACTTTGTGCTCTTTGTGGTGTAAAAAATTTTGCGGCTATGGTAGTTTTTCAGGGTAACACTATAACAATATCGGATGAAAATCTATGAAGAGAGCCACAAAAATTATCATCGGTGTTGTTGCCGCCCTTGTCGTTGTCGTCGTTGCGTTTATTGCGCTGTCCATTTATTACATGATGCAGGGGCCGGATTTATCGAAATACAAGCCTCTCAAAGAGCCGAAGATTTCGACCGCACCGAATCATAAGATGATCGTGGTCGAGGCTAAAGGCGACCCGAACGTTGTCGGCGAAAAGGCGTTTGGCTTGTTGTTTCGAATGTATTTCAAGATGAAGGACACCCCCAAAGGTCCAAACCAACCCGCGCCCCGTGCGCGTTGGCCGGTCGCTCTGGACACGCCAAAAATGGAATGGGTGGGTTTATATGCCATGCCCGTTCCTGAAACCACTACCGAGCTTCCGTCATACGAAGCAGCGCCGGAGTTGAAAGTCTCGTTGACAACTTGGGAATATGGCGAGGTCGCCGAGATTCTGCACCTCGGACCTTATGACAAAGAGCAACCCACCGTCGAGCGGCTGATGGAATTCATCAAAGCGCAAGGCTATGAGGTTATCGGCGCGCATGAAGAAGAATACCTCAAAGGCCCTACAATGTTTTCCAAAGGTGATCCCGAGAAGTATGTCACCATCATTCGGTATCGTGTGAAAAAAACTGCCGCATCGTAGCGAAGATTTTCCCTGCTTGTGGAGTAAACCAAGTCCTTCGGGCAGTCCACGCAGATCAAAAACGCACACGGAGAAAGCTTTTTCCGCGTGTGTTTTTGATCCGTGTGTAAACCTTTATATGGAGACTGACTAATGCAAATCATCGATCTCACGAACGAACATAAGCCGCTCTATTTTGTTTGCCTCGAAGATTGGTCGGAAGAGATGAAAGAAACTGGCAACCACAAAGAAGTCTGGTACAACCAAATGCAGGACAAAGGCCTCCGCGTGAAGCTCGCGCTGGATGACGAGGGCAATGTTGGCGGCATGATTCAGTATGTTCCCATCGAGCACGCCTTCGCGACAGGCAAAGACCTGTATTTCATCAACTGCATCTGGGTCCACGGTCACAAAAAAGGCAGAGGAAACTTCCAGAAGAAAGGCATGGGCAAGGCCTTGCTGCAAGCTGCCGAAGAGGATGCGAAAGCCAAAGGCGCCAAAGGTTTGGTGGCTTGGGGTATATCCTTCCCGTTTTGGATGAAGGCCTCGTGGTTCAAAAAGCAGGGATACCAGAAGGTAGATAAAGACGGCATGGCGGTTCTACTCTGGAAGCCTTTCACTGCGGACGCGATTCCTCCCAAATGGATCTGGCAAAAGCAGCAACCGCAAAAGACTGCCGGCAAGGTCACCGTCACGGCGTTCTGCAACGGCTGGTGTCCGGCGCAGAACATGGTTTTCGAAAGAGCCAAGCGCGCCGCCTCGGAGTTTGGCGACAAGGTCGTGTTTCGCGCTATCGATACCTTGCCTCGCGAAACCTTTTTGGAATGGGGCATTACCGATGCTTTGTTCATCGACGACAAGCAGGTGAGAACAGGGCCGCCGCCGTCTTACGAGAAAATAAAGAAAGGCATTGCCAAACAAGCGAAAAATTGTCGTAAATGAGCAAAGAACAAGTAAAATTCCTTGTCGGCACCTCCGGCTGGAGCTATCCAGATTGGCAGGGAATTTTCTATCCCGACGATTGGCCGAAGCGCCGATGGTTTGAGTATTATGCCAAGAAATTCACAACGGTTGAGGTCAATGCGACATTTTATCGAACCTTCAAGGATCAGACCTATCACAAGTGGCGCGAACGGGCGCCGAGAGAATTCTGTTATGTGTTGAAAGCTCCCAGATTCATCACGCATCGCAAGCACCTCAAAGGCGCCGAGGAACAAATCAAAAGTTTTTGGCTTATATCCGCTTGCATGGCCGCGAGCAGTGGTATGCCGATGATTACTCACTTAAGGAAGGATTGGTAAACATGGCTGTCACCGTCGAAAAAACCTCTTTTGGCTCGATCACCATTGATGGAAAGACTTATGAGCATGACGTGCTCATTCGCCTGTCAGAAGAGATCAAGAAACGCAAGAAGAAGCTTTCCAAACGCCTCTACGGAACTTCGCATGTTTTGTCTTTGGACGAAGCGAAGCACATTTACGAAAAGGGTTGCAAGGTGATCATTATTGGCTCCGGCCAGCACGACTCACTCCGACTTTCGCCGGAGGCGGAAGCCTATTTCAAGAAAAAAGACTGCAAGGTGATTTTGCAAGGAACACCCACCGCCATCCGGACCTTCAATCAGACCAAAGGCAGTAAGATCGGCGTATTTCATGTCACATGCTGAAATCTAATGTGATGATCAAAAATGGCATTTTAAAGGAGCACAGCCACAGAACAGATGCCTCCACATTTTGCGCTAATCCTGTGCTCCGGGAGATGGTATCATGCGCAGATTCATTTTACTCGTGTTTGCGCTCATGGGCATTGCGCCGCCAATTTGGGGACAACTGGTTGCTTCCAACGTAGTGCAATTCCTCGTGGTGCGGTTGAATTACTCGAGCCACGCCCTGAAGCAGATCTACTATTTCGCCCAGCCTTATCAAGTCTCTCCGCCGCAGGCTGGTGAAGTGCCTTACGGCAACTTGTTCGTCAAAATCGTTCCGGCACTCGACTTTGGCCGCACCACGATGCGCAGCCGTGAAACCGGCCAAATGATTTACGAGGCCACCACCGTGTGGTCGGGCATGGGCGAGCATCGCTTTCCAACGCCGGAATATCTCCTGCCGCCGGGAGATCCAGGACCGAACATCGATCGTCCGGCGCGCATCGACTATGTGAGAAACTTTGACTGGGATTCCACCGACGTGGCGGGGTTTGGCAGGCCGCCAAAACTTCAACGCCCGTTTCTCGATTTACGACCGAAAAATTCGGCGTGCTGTTTTATCTACATTCCTTCTCGATGGGCGCGGCCGATTCCACTACCGCCGAGTGGGTGGTGATTTTCTATTCGCTGCCGGAGATTTTGAAGGGGCGTTGGGTTTCCATCACGGGTGACCTTCCGAATACCAACATCAACGCGATTGCGTCGCATCCTTTCTACACCTATTCTCTTTTTGTAGGAACGAATGCCGGCGCCTTCGAAACGACGGACGGCGGCGAGCATTGGAGCCAACTGCACTTTGGTGAGAACCCGACGGTGCCGATCACCCAAATTCGCGCGGAAATGGATCCGCCCATTTAACCACGATTTTCAATATTCCCGTTGCTAATCAAAGCACGAATCACGCATGATTGAGGTTAAACCCAATGGCAAAGTTGCTCTAAACAACATCGTGTGGAGTGACAAAAATCCGTTCGAGTACCTCTCCACTAGCGATATGCTCCTGAAATAGGGTCTGAAAACAACGCTATGTACATGAGTAAAAAAGGAGCATAGAAAAACTAGGGCGAGAACGCAGAAAATTTTTTGATTCAGACACAACGTGTAAATACAATAAGCCTTGTGCGCCTAACATCCGTGTCGAGCGGACTCGGCGAGCCGAGATATAAATTTTATGAAGTACCAAGCTTCAACGTGACATCTTCGCTGAAACTCTTTCTTCGTTCGCCAAGCCACTGGGACGGAGCGTTCGACCTCACTATGCTTGTTTATAAATTGGTTATAATCGTCTAAATTCTTTCCCCTATTTTATAAAACCCATATAAAACCGTTAAGCCTTTTTCTTGAGCCAGTAGGATGTCCACCGGCACTTCTTATCATAATCGAGTATTCCGGCATCGATCAGATCGCATTTCTTGACGCGCTTGGGTTATTTACAAAAATATTTCCGGAGAAACATTAAAGCGCTTGCTCAATGAACGTATCTGAGGAATGTTAAGCTCGCGCTTGCGGCTAAGAACTTCCGCTACTTCGGTTTGGCTGCCAATTTCAGGTAATTCGTCCTGGCTGACTCCGTGTTCCTCCATGAAAAAAGCCAGGCTGGAAATGGGATCGCCAACCGGCTCAGGAAAATGCTTATCTTCGTAAGCTTCGATCAAGGTGCCAAGCGTATCCATCAACGAGGCCCACGGATGCTTTTCATCTTCACCAACTTCGTCAATCAGCTCGTCAAGCAATGCAACCATTCGGTCATATTCTTCTTCTGTGCGGGGAACCATTACGATATTGGAAATTAGCGGCCACACCCCGACGACTTTTTCAAGTTCAGCACTCAACATAGTTACTCCTGGCAAACCCCAATAAGCGCTTGCGCGTGATGCGGAGATGGACTTTTCAAATTTGATGCCCTTGCATCATGACAAAGCTTCCGCCATTTGAGAATCAATCGCCTCTACCGGTTGGCTCTCCAGATATAAAGTGTCATAGCTCAGGTCTAAGCCTCCAGGCCATTCCACGGAGCCTGCTACCACCCGTGCCGCTTGAAAGAGAGTGGAATTTTGCAGCCGGACAAAAATACCACGACTCAAATAGGGCCGCACATCAAAAATACGCCGCTCTTTATTTTCAAACTCCAACGCCAGGCGATAGTCATCCAGCGCGCGGACACTCTTGACATAAGGATTCATAGTCATTTCTTATTTCAATGGTTCAATTTTGAACAACTCAGTGCCATTTACGGCCAGTTTCCAATTAGCGATAAGCTCATCTTTATGGATTTCAAGCCAAGCGCGTACCAACTTTACCTTGCTTGCAGGCAGTTCGCCAGCCAAAATATCACCGTTCGAGATGCTCATCACCGCTTTTGAATCAGCATATTCAACGTGAATGTGAGGCTCATGATGCTGCTTATCATCGAAAAAGTACATCCGTATGATGATGCCATAAAACATGGATAATGTTGGCATAGATCTCTCCCGATTCCTTACTATTTAATTTAGCAGAGATTTTTTTTGCTGCAAGCAGAATTTTTTTGATAACCTCCAATTATGAATGAAAATAAAAGCCGTCCGGACGGCAATGTGGCATTTCCAAAAATTTTTACAACACCCCTCACGACTCCAAAACATATCTCCCAGCACCGTGTCCCAATCCGCTTCGGGATAACCTTGCGATAAATCTTCCACCGGCACGCCGCCGTCGGCGAGGCTCATGCCGATGCCTTCAGGCGCGAGCGCGAGCTGCAGCCGCTCGAGTTCGCGCATGATCCACGGCCGGATTTCCGCGCCGCGCAGGAGATGGCGCATATTTTCGTCCGCGCCGTTCGGTTTCACGCGCAGATACCAGCCTTTGTCTGGGCCGCCGGTCTCAATCACCTCGCCGTCAACCGGAGAGAGAACTCGCAAATCGTTCCGCTGTAGCAAATGAAGCCGAGCACCACGGCGCTGTTGATCACCGCCTTCAGCTCATCTTTGCGCAAAATGTAAAGGAGAAAACCGGTGAAGAACGCGCCGGCGACCAAGGCTATGATGGTCAGGTCGAGATAAATCCACAGGCCGAAGGCGAAACGATTGTCCCGGCGTGCGCACGATCATCTTTTTCGAAAAAATTTTTCTTGACCTTGTGGTCGAGATTGATTTAATTGTGCGAAACAAGATCGAGATTGTGTGATGTTCACTTTCACGCGGAGGAAAAAGATGAGAAGAAACGTCGTCAACGCGCCAATGTTTTTATTATTGATGCTGTCGTTGTTTAATGGACAAATTGCGTTGGCCCAAACCACGCCCTTTCTGTCCGATGCCGAGATTCGCATGCTCGTCAACGAAATTTCCGGCGACCGCGCGTTCGAGCAC
Source organism: Candidatus Zhuqueibacterota bacterium (assembly GCA_022616415.1). GTDB lineage: Bacteria > Zhuqueibacterota > Zhuqueibacteria > Zhuqueibacterales > Zhuqueibacteraceae > Zhuqueibacter. The sequence goes on from JAKEEU010000226.1 coordinate 50,055, forward strand.
ATTCGCTGGCTGACGCATTGGCATCGCGATTCCGGCATGGAAGGCTTTTTCAAGGCGGCAGATTATGTGGTGCAGGCGGCAAAGGAAGCGGGCTTGCAAGACGTGCAGTTCTTTGAGCAAAAACTCGATGGGCGGAATTACACCGCGCGCTCTGCGGAGTTGTGGATGATCGAGCCGGTCGAAGTCAAACTGGCTGATATTGGTGAGCATGCGGTTCATCTCGCCGATGGCAGCCATGATGCCGATGTCACTGCGGAGTTGGTGTGGATCGGCGACGGCTCGAAAAACGCTTTGAAGGATTTGGAGGTTGCCGGCAAAATTGTTTTGACCGATGCCAATCCTGGCGCTGCAGTGCGGAATGCGGTTTGGGAAAAAGGCGCTGCCGGTGTGGTGTCGTATGTCATCTCCGAAAGTAAAACGCTGATGGATTTTCCCGACCAAGTGGCGTGGAGCCGCATTCCGATTGATCCGCCGGAAGGGAAGAAGGGAACATTTGCGTTTATTCTGCCGCCGCGCAAAGGCGAAACGCTGCGCAAAATTCTGGCGACGCCGGAGATGCAGGATTACTTCGCCACCGGCAAACGTACCAAAGGCGGACGAGTTGTCCTGAAAGCAAAAGTGGATACGGAAATCAGCGAAACCAAACAAGGCCGCACCGGCTTTGTCGAAGGCTGGATTCGCGGCACGAAATATCACGATCAGCAAATCATCATCACCGCGCATTTGCAGGAGGAGAAAGGCTCGGCCAACGACGACGGCAGCGGCAGCGGCAACATTCTCGAATTGGCGCGCGCTTTCAACAAGCTGATTAGCGAAGGAAAGATGAAGCCCCCGCTCCGCGATTTGCGCTTTTGGTGGACCGATGAGATTTATTCGGAGTATCGCTACTTCCGCGACTACCCCGCCGAGCCGAAAAAGTTTTTGGCCAATCTGCATCAGGACATGACCGGCGCCAAGCAGTCGATGGGCAATCGCGTGCAGCATCTCATTTACGCGCCGCATTCGCGCACCTCTTATCTCGACGCGATGCTGGAGAGCGTCGGCGCGTTTCTGATTCAAACCAACAACGGCTTTCTCGCCGCCGGCCGGCAGGGCGGATTGCCGCATCCGTACTCGCGCCCGATTTATTCATCGTTCGGCACGCGCGACAATTATAACGCCATGCTGGTGCCGTATTTCGACTCCTCGGATCATCGCTGTTTCGTCGAAGGCGCCATTGGTGTGCCGGCCATCGGGTTGATCAACTGGCCGGATGATTTCATTCATTCCTCTGACGACGATCTCGATAACATCGACCCGACGCAATTGCGGCGCAATAACTTTCTCATTGCGGCGTTGGCCTATTTTCTCGCTTTTGCCGAAGATGACGACATGGCGTTGCTCGCCGGCGAAACTTACACGCAAGGCATAAAGCGGCTTGCCAACGATCTGCAAGTCGCCGCGCGCGTATTGCGAGATTCGACGCACGCGCCGGAAGCAAGCTGGAAAGACGCGAGCATGCTGGTTGAACAAGGCATTCAGCGCGAGCTGCGGGCGCTGAATTCGGTGCGCGTTTTTGCCGGCGCCAACGCCAACGCCAACGCGAATATCCAAAGTCTCGCTGCGCAAATGAGCCGAAAGGAGAAAGATTTGATGGCGGACTTGCAAACCTGCTATCAACAACTGCACGGCAGCGCGTCGAAGCCGATCAAGTTGACCGCCGACGAGCAGGCGGCCACTAAAAAGATCCCTGCGAATGCGGCAACGCTCGAAGAGTATTTTGCCAATCGCGCCACGGTCAGGTTCGACGGAAATCTGCACGGCTTGATGCGCGAGGAAGTTTACAACTTTGTGGATGGCAAGCGCAGCTATTACGACATCTACAAAGCCGTGCGCGCCGAAGCCCTGGCCGGCGGCGCATGGTATTACGGCACGGTGAATTTGAAAGACGTCGTGGGCTTGCTCGATGCAGCGGCAGCAGCGAAAGCGTTGGTGGTGAAGTAGCTTGTGTGCATTTCAGAAATGAACCTGTGAACCCGTCGGACTTGCACGGAGAAAGATTGTGAAAAGCTCAGGGACTTTGCGTATGCAAGTCCGACGGGCATTATTTTGGGGAGATATTTCCAAGTCCGTGTTCGTCCATCCCCTCCGCGGTCGTTATCCCGCCTATCACCGACACTACCCGCTCTTCACCGATTTCGCCGCATCTTTTTTCACTGATTACGTATTTAAATCTGCAGCGTGAATCTTGGCTTGCTTTACAGGGAGAGTCATATTATATTGCCTCCACGTAGCGCGGCTTTGACCGCAACCCAATTTCACCACAAAGCTCACAAAGAAAAGCTTTGTGTCCTTTGTGGTGTAAAAAACTTCGCAGTCATGATAGTTTTTTCGGAGCAATATTATTATAACGCGTTCATGTTGTGAGATGAAACCTATAGCCTTGTACTGAAGGCTAAACGCGGAGAAGTCAAATGAATAGCAACGCCGTTATTAAAGTCGAACACCTGCGCAAAGTTTACGGCTCGACTGTCGCGGTCGAAGAGGTTTCGCTGGAAGTCTATGAAGGCGAAATTTTCGGCATGGTCGGGCCGAACGGCGCGGGCAAAACCACCACCACCGAGTGCATCGAGGGCTTGCGCGATCCCGATGCCGGCAGCATTCAAGTCCTCGCCATGAATCCGCAAAGGGATGGCTACACGTTGCGCAACCGCATCGGTGTGCAACTGCAAACCTCGGCGCTGCAAGATCGCCTCAAAGTTTGGGAGGCGCTCGAATTGTTCGCCTCGTTTTATCCGCGCGCGGTTGATTGGAAGGCGTTGCTCGAACAGCTCGGCCTCGCCGAGAAACGCAACGCGCCTTTCGCCAAGCTTTCCGGCGGCCAAAAGCAACGTCTCTTCGTCGCGCTGGCGCTGGTCAATGATCCGGAGCTGGTGTTTCTCGACGAGCTGACCACGGGCCTCGATCCGCAAGCGCGCCACGCGATTTGGGATTTGGTGCGCGGCATTCGCGACAAGGGAAAAACGGTTTTTCTCACGACGCATTTCATGGAAGAAGCCGAGCGCTTGTGCGACCGTGTCGCGATTATCGACCACGGCAAGATCGTTGCGCTCGACACACCGCAGAATCTCATTCGCCATCTCGACGCCGAAAACCGCCTCATCTTCACCATCGACGGCAACCTGGAGGCTCAACAATTGCTCCGCGTGCAAGGCGTCACGCGCGTCGAGCCGGATAACGGCCAGTTCGTCGTTTATGGCCGCGGCGATCAGCTCGTGGGTGACGTCGTGCATGCGTTGACCTCGAATGGCCTGCGCTTGCGCACATTGCGCACCGAAGAGCCGACGCTGGAAGACGTGTTTTTGAGTTTGACGGGAAGAAAGATGCGGGATTGAGTTAAAACGTGAAGAGTGAAACGTAAAGCGTAAAACGTAATCATAACATGTAACTGTTTTTGCTAAATTGAATTGCCATAAACTCGTCAGCTTTAGGGGTAACACTCTTTTCGCCTTGATGTGGTTGACTGCACCTTTAATCAAGGAGGA
>JAKEEU010000227.1 GCA_022616415.1 Candidatus Zhuqueibacterota bacterium
CTTGCCGATCTCCCCAACCATCATCGAGAAACAAGCTGTCCGCGCCCTGCGAAGCAAACCGGCCGCGCGTGTCTTGGATCACCACCGCGTAGCCCTGGCTGGTCAAGTAGGCAGCGATGAGTGCGATCGCGGAATTCGTTTTTTTGCCATAAGGCGTGCGAACCAGAAATGTGGGCCATTGCCCCGGATTATTGGATAAATAAACATCCGTCGCGAGTTGGATACCGTCGCGCATGGCGACCATATAGGTGGTTTGAGCATAGGCGGCGAGGGGGGAAGAGAAGAAGAGGAAAAACGTGACAACGCACTTGAACATACGATATCGCATGGCATCCTCCTGATGCGAATTCGAGGTAATAAGGTAATCCCCTTTAGCAGCATATTAAGTATTTCTCATGCTGCAGGTCTTCGTTTTTGATTACACGCCATAAGTTGTAAAGTTGTTCCCATGAAGAATCTTCGATAAATTCTTCGCCACGGTTTTGGCAAACCAAATTAAGACGGCTTTGATCTTTTTATTTTTAGACTTGAGGAAGATGTCGCGCTCCTCCCGTCTTAACTTTTTAGATCCGCACATTCGGCCCAAAATCACCTTTCATAGTCTAACTACTCAATGTAGATCTTTTCCTAAAGTATTAAAGCTATGCTACGCGCACTTACTTCTTTCGCATAACCAAAATGCGTTCAAACTCAGTCGTCTGAGTCCGTCGCCGTGAACGTCGCTCATCTGGTATGCGGTCGTCATATATTGTGTCTATGACAAATTGATTTTGCGTCACATCAACTGCCATTTCGGCCAAGATTTCTGCTGTGCGTCGTGTTTTGCCGTCTTGCTCTACATCTCCCAGCACAAGTATACAATAACCGGTTGATTTTAGAACACGGCCCATTTCTTTTAAACAAATAGACATCTGGGGTAAGTATACTTTGCTATTAGCCGTCAACGAAGCGTCCAGTTTTTTCCAATCTTCGCAACCTAAAAACCATAACCGCAGCCGATTGTCACGAGCATAGTCCAAAGCCCCAAAATATGGTGGGCTTGAAATGATAGTATCTACAGCATCATCCCGTATAGGCAAGTTCATAGAGTTCGCTTGCCATATTCGATATCGGCGTCTTTCCCAATCATCTGGTAAATTATGGCGGCGAAAAGCTCGCCCAATCTTAGCCAATAACCGGGAGCGTAAATCACGATAAGTATACATTTTCGGGAATTTGTCCGGTGGATATTTGGCTTTACGTAAGTAGGGGACAAGATGACTAGCAGGGTAGGAAAGAAAACCGGGACGCACATGATGCAGAATCCCCAGAAGGCAAGCGGTCAAAAAATAATCTTCTTTTTGTTGTAATATTCGGAACGCGGCCAAGATTTCACGCAATGTGTTAGGATGAAAAAAATCGCATATCCATTGTGGAACTACACTCAGGTCAACCGATGGCGCATCTTCCTCTACTACATCAATCAAAGCTTTTGCCCTCTTGACGGCTATCTGTTCGGTGCCGGGCGCTTCTAATTTTCCGCGAGCAAGGACATAGGCGTAAGGATTGAGATCATTAGCCCAAGCATAACGTTTGGCCAAAGCGGCCTCTAAAGGGACTACGCCAGAACCTGAGAATGGGTCTAGTATCGTCTCTCCCGGCTTTGAATACAAATTTATGAGAACTTTGACCATCCCTGATTTCATTTTACCAACGTATGGAGAAAGCTGTTGCAATGTGCTTTCTCGGCCGTTGAATGAACCATGCCACAGACGCGCATCGAGTTGTAAAGTTGCTTCTGTGTCTTCAAACAGATATAGCTGTTTTGTTTCTCTCACACTTTCAGAAAACATAAACGCTCCTACCTATGATCGCCATTGGCGAGATATACTCTCATCAACTACTTTCCCTTGATGCCAGATTTGAACGACTCTCTGGAGCCGCCCCTTCAGGAGCTTAATGACCTTTACGTGAACTTCCCAGATGTGTTTCTTTCTTGTAGCAGCCTTTACACCGAAGAGCTCGAGGATTAGACTTGGTAGTCTCAGAGTATCTAATGTGTGAACATCTGGTTCAGGATCATCAGGCGAAGGAGTGCGCTGAGGAAATAAGAAAACATCCGGGGCTGTCTTAAGTCCAATCTTATCCGCATGGCCGGGATATTTTGGACATGGGCGTGTGCGCGTGCCACAAAGTATGTCCTTGAAGAAAAGCACATCCACCAACTTGCGCCTTCTTACTAGTTCATTGGTCACACGATTAATGATTGAATGCGCGCCATGCGCTGGCTGGTTGACAATAGCACCGTCAAGGTGACACCAGATAGCAAACTCTTTAGCCCATAAAGGACGGTCAGAGATGTTTATACTATTACCTTCGCCCCCTTTAACTTCAAGAGCGATAAAATAATCTGGATTACGTTCGAGTCCAATCGTGAAGTCATATCGGCCACTGCCACTGCTTTGATTGTAATCGACGATGCAGGCACGTTGTCGCAGGTTTTCTAGAACATCTTTTACTAAACCCTCGCGGCCAGTTGTAGACGAAGCAATGAAAGTACCACGAATGCTCTCAATTGCTGATCGAAAGACCAAACCACTCTTATAATCGACGGGCTTAATGGCGTGTTGACGCAATATATCCGGATGTAACACGTCCATATTTTTGAGCAAATCAATCGTGGGTTGTACTTGTTCCATTACTCGTTCTTCGTGTTTGCAAGGAAGAGTCAATCCTGTTCTCCTTACGTCAAGGTGGTCATGTTGCAGGAATCGTAAAATAAATGGTATTATTTCGTTTCCTACATTTATGCTTCAAAATACTAAATCTTCATGACCCTGTCAAGAACATTCTGTTTCGCCACTCGCTTAATCGCGCAGATTTATCGTCGCTTCGATCTCGTCGTTCGGCAGGCCGTCGGGGCTTGGGGCGACACGAATCGGAAAATAAATTCCCGCGAGCCATTCGTCAATTTGATCTTGATAGTGCGGCGCGCCGGGATGGCCGCTTTGGCCGCCGAAGTTGACGACGAAGCCGCGAATCGGGTCGCTCATTTCAACGACGAGCCGCATCGAAGGGCCGTGCGTCACGTCTCTGCCACCGGCAACGTTCAGTGTAAAGTCTTCGCCGTCGCGCGGCACTGGGCCGACGCCGAAATCCGGCAGGCGCAAAAGATGTGCGGCGCGGAGCGTGTGATAACGGCCGTAGCGCCATTGGTTCAAATCCGAACCGAACTCGGCTTGCAGCTTGCCTGTGCTCGCGGTGAAAACTTGGCGCAGGCGAGCATAAAGATTTTCCACGGCCGGCGTTTGCGGGTCGTCAAACCACTTCGAGCCGGGTTGCTCTTGAAGCAGCGCCAACAGGATACGGCGCGGTGGATACATATATGAAACGCCATCTTTCTGGAAATACTTTGACCAAATCGCTTCATCGAGAATATCCCAAAAGGCGTGATAGATCGCCGGCGCGACGCGATGGGTGCGAAAGCTGAAATCCCAGTCGCGCAAGCTATCGAGCGCAGCCGCAACGATTGACGTCGCGTTGTCGCCGGTCTCGAAAGCTTTTAAAAGAATTGGCGTCAGCGTTCTGGCAACAACGGAATGCACGTCAAGCTGCGCGGCTTTCATATCTTCGAGGGAAATTTTGCGTTCCGCGCTCAACAGCTCGTTAATTCGCATGCCGCGATAGGGCGCTTCAAAATTCCAATCGTAAAAAATTGGGTAATGGTCCGGCGTCGGTTTTTGATTGCAGGATTCGACAAAGCCTTCGGGCGGATTGAACGCGTGCGGCAATTTCTCGAAAGGCACAAAGCTATTCGGCGAAGACACGTTCAAAATTTGATCGGCGCGAGGGGTATCCGGCCAGGCTTGCGCCGGGTCGCTGGCGTCGCCGGGGCCGAAAGATCGCGCCGCGGTTTTGATCGGCATCAGACCGGCGGAATACATGCCGACGTTGCCTTGCCGGTCAACATAAGCGAAGTTTTGCGCGGGATTGCCGTAATGCCTGAGCGCGGCGCAAAAATCAGCGAAATTTTTGGCGTGATTGAGATCGTAAAAAACGCGCCATTCATTGCCGGAGAGATGTCCCGTCCAGCGCATGGCGTAATCGACGCCGTCGCGATTGACGATTGGGCCGAGGCGGCTCCAGCGAATGTTGATTTCTTGTGGCGGCTGATCTTTGACGGGAATTTGCTCGTGGCTGATTTCTATCGGCTCTTGCTTGCCTTCAATGTTGGCGATTGTTCCTGAGTTGTCGATATCGAGTTTGTAATAATCCAAAACATCCCAGCCGCAGTTGGTCACGCCCCAAGCGATGTCGCGATTGAAGCCGATAATCACGTCCGGCGAGCCGGGAAGCGTCATGCCGTAAACCTCGACGCCGGGCGCGTGCAGATCAACTTCGTACCAATAATTCGGCAAGCCATGGCTGAGATGCGGATCGTTGGCGAGCATCGCATGGCCGCTGGCGCTCTTCGCAGCGCCGACCGCCCAGTTGTTGCTGCCAATTAATGGCGCATCGGTCTCGAAACGATCATCAAATGTCTCTACGTAGTCCCCGCCCCTTGCCCCGCTCCGTCTCCATAACTTTTTATGGAGGCGGGACGGAGTGGGCGGCTGTTGAAACCGGGGTATTCGATTTTGAACAATGCCCCACAAGCCCCGATTTTTCATAAATGCCGTAGCAAAGGAAGATCGGGGCAAGGGGGCAGGGCTACGAAAGATTTGTAATCCCAACGAGGCAACCGGCACATCACTAAACAATCCGGGATAAATCGGCGCCGGACAAGTGTTTTCAATTGGAAAAAGTTCCTGCAACACTTCCGGCGGATAAGCGCGGCGCAAACGCTCGAACGCCAATTCCGAGCTATACCAGGACAGTTGACGCGCCATGTATTTAAGCAGGTAAGCGCTGTTTTGCGGCCGCCAACGGGAGGGCGAAAAATTCAGCAGCTTAAATTCCAGAGGATAATCGGCAGGCGAGAGTTGCTCGATAAAATAGTTGACGCCGGCAGCATATCTTTCCAAAGCTTGGTAAGCCGGATGCGAGCGGTCGGCCGCGGCATAAGCGCGGTCCGCCGCGTCGCGAAAACCGTTTTCCAAAAAGAAACGATCCGAAGGCAAGGCGATGGCTCCAACGACTTCGGATAACCGGCCTCGAACCGAGCGCACGATCATTTCCATTTGAAAAAGCCGCTCGCGCGCATGCAGATAGCCGACGGCAACCGGCAAATCCTCCGCGCGCTCGGCAAACACGTGGGGCACGCCGCGGCGGTCGAGCAGAATTTTCATCCAGCCTTGCAAAGCCGGCATGCTCAAATCAACCGCTGAAGAATGCGTAAAACCGGCAGCGGGTTGGAGAAATCCCCGCAAGGGATCAAAAAATTTTGCGGGCGGCGGCAGCGGACCGAGCGGGCGGTGAATCAAAAACAAATATCCCCCCAGCAAAAACGCTGGCAAAAGAAACTTGACGGATTTGGGCATGGGCACGAAAATGATTGATGAATTCAAGTTTTTTTATTGACCATCAATCTGAATAAAATGCCGCAGAAAGTCAAGAGGTTTGTGGAAATCGTCGTAAGCCCTCAGATTGGCGACTTACAAAACGTGTCATGCAGGAGGCATCCTTTTTGTTGTCAAGTACTGTGCTAGACTGAAAAAGGATTCCTCCTGAATGACATCTTCTCCATCTCTCTGAGGCATTACACACCACTATCACGCCGGCGCCAGCAAATTCAAGCTGAAATATCCCCGATTATCCTGCCAGCGTTGCACCAGACGAAAGCCGGTATACGCGCAGATTTTCTTGATTTGTTCCAAATTATATTTGTGTGAATTTTCCGTGTGAATCGTCTCGCCTTTGGCAAAATGGAACGAGCGGTCGAGGCGGCCGACACAAATATTTTGCACCGTCTTACTGCGCAGATGCATTTCAATGCGGCTTCGTGCCACATTATAAAAAGCTACATGCTCGAAAAGATCAACATCAAATTCACCTGCCAACTCGCGATTGATGCGGCGCAGCAGATTCAGATTGAACGCGGCGGTGATGCCTTGGGCGTCGTTGTAAGCGGCGTGCAAAATCCGCGAGTCTTTTTGCATGTCCGTGCCCAGCAGAAAATAGTCGTCGTCATTGAGTTGCTGGCGAATATTTCGCAGCAGGGTATGCGCTTGCTGCGGCTCGAAATTGCCGAGGCTGGAGCCGAGAAAGATCACCAGCTTTTGGGTGAAATGCTCGGCGGCAATGCGGCGAAAGCCGGTGTCGTAATCCGCCACGTATGCGGTGACGAGCAATTCCGGATAATCGCGCAGGAGTTGTTTGGCGCTGTGAGCAAGAATCGTCGGCGAAATGTCAATGGGAAAATAGTGCAAATGGTTTTGGCGGGCGATGAGCGCCTCGATGAGCAGCCGCGTCTTGGATGAGCTGCCGCTGCCCAGCTCGACCAGCGCCATCTCGCCGTTCGCGCGCGCGACGATTTCCGGCGCATCGCGTTGGAGAATCGCGCGCTCGGTGCGCGTCAGATAATATTCGGGCAATTCACAAATTTTTTCAAACAGTTTTGAGCCGGCAGCATCGTAAAAGTACATTGGGGGAAGGGTTTTCGGGTTGGCGGAAAGACCGGCGAGCACATCTTTGGCAAAACTTGGCGCAGCTTCGGTGATCGTTTCCAGTTCAATTTGCAGGCGCGCGTCGAGCGCGGCGTCGAAGTGCATGGGAGTGGCTCCGTCGTTTGCAGATGAGAGGATAAAGATGAATTAGTAGTCAGCCAGCCGAATGCCGGTGAATGGCCAACGCTTGTCGCACTGGAAAAAATTGCGGTACGTGAGGCGAATGTGATGGCGCGGCGTGGCGCACGAGCCGCCGCGCAGCACCATTTGGTTGCTCATGAATTTGCCGTTGTATTCACCCAACGCGCCGGCTTCCTGGCGATAGCCTGGATAACCCAGATACGCGCTGGCCGTCCACACCCAAACGTCGCCGAGCATTTGGTGCAAGCGGTTTGGGCCGGTGGTGCGGCAAGGGATCGGATGAAAATATTGGTCATCGAGAAAATTGCCTTCAGCCGCGTTCGCTTTCACGGCGCGTGCGGCATGTTCCCACTCGGCTTCGGTGGGCAAACGTTTCTGCGCCCATTTGGCGAAGGCATCGGCTTCGTAATAACTCACGTGGCAAACCGGCTCATTCGGATCAAGCTCGCGCAAACCGGAGAGCGTCATGATGAACCACTGATCATCGATTTTCTCCCAATACAACGGGCTTTGCCACTCCTGCTGTTGCACCGTAAACCAGCCGTCGGACAGCCAGTGGCGAAAATCGGTATAACCGCCGTCATTGATGAACTCCAAATACTCGCTGTTGGTGACGAGGCGGTTTTGCAGTTTATAATCATCGAGCAGAACGCGATGCGCCGGTGTTTCATTATCCCAGGCAAAGCCGTCACCGGCATGCCCGATCTCGACAACACCTCCTTTAAATTCGACAAACTCCGAGTCGGGAATACTCTCCGAAACATGAGCACGCACTTTTCGATAAACCGGCCGCAGCGGATTGTTGGCAAAAATATATTTAATGTCATAGACCAGCAGCTCTTGATGCTGCTGCTCGTGATTGAGCCCCAATATGATGAGGCGCGAAAACTCCGGCCAATGTTTGGTGTCAATCGACTCGAACAAGCCGTTCATTTGCTCGTCAACTGCAGCACGGTAAGCATAAATTTCCTTGACTGTTGGGCGCGACAAGCTGCCGCGTTTGGGGCGCTCCACACGCGTGCCGAAGCTTTCATAATATGAATTGAAGACAAAATTGTATAGCTTGTGAAAAGGCTTGTAATTCGATTGGAATTTTTGCAGCAGCACGGTTTCAAAAAACCACGTGGTGTGGCCGATATGCCATTTGGGCGGACTGACGTCATCGATCGGTTGCACCACGTAATCTTCGGTTTGCAGTGGGCGGCAAATTTCTTCGCTCGTTTTGCGGACGGAAAAATAGAAATTTTTAAGCTCTGAGCGATTCATGGGTACGCCTCCTTTCGGTTAAAACCTATCCGCTCTGAGATGAATGCCGATATGAGGGTGATTTGAAGCAAGGTTGGGCGGGCAGAGCGTCAAGAAGGAAAATCAATATTGTTGCTGGCTATTATTAGAGATGTCGAACTGAATTATCGAAATACCGCATTTTGTCTCCAAATACAAGCATTTTTTCTCCAATATCAGGTAACGGGTAAAACTGTCTGCAATCCATGATAAAGCTCATTGGTTGAATCTTTGTTTTAGTCGTGCAAAATAGTAGATACTTACAACCCTGACTTTGCGGCGAATATTCCTTCGCGCCAAAATTTTGGCAATATTTCAGATTGGGGCAAATGTAGCGCCCGCCGTCTCGATTGCAAAATGCTCTTGACAAAGCCAACATTTTTAGTTATAATAATGAGGTTTTGCCGCAAACCTTTTTTGTTTTTCTTTTCCGCCGACTCTCCCCATAGCGGAAAAGTTTTTTAATTACGCGGGAGAACGGATTAACCTTAAGGAGGTCTGTATGAATAGCAAGACGCGAGTATTGGCCTGCATGTTGGCTATCGTGGGCGTGTTGATGTTTGGTGCAGCCGCTTTCGCACAAGAACATCCGGAGCATCCGGCCAAGAAGGATGAGAAGAAGGAGCATCCGGCCACACAAGACGCCGCGAAGAAAGAGCACCCCGAGCATCCCGAGGCTGCCGCGGCGGCAGTGGTGACAAAAGAGACACTGGCCGAGGCGATTACGGGCTACATCAACAAGGACACCGCTCTGAAGGGTGGATATTTCTGTTGCTATGACGGCAATGCTAATGCTCCTTTGGCGCTGAAGCTGGACAAGGTGCATCAAGACAAGCTGGCGACGGTAAGCGAAGGGCTTTATTTCGCGTGCAGCGATTTCAAGGCCACTGACGGCAAAACGTACGATTTGGATTTCTTTATGAAGTCCACGCCGATGGGCTTGCAAGTCAGCGAAGTGGCGATTCACAAAGAAGCCGGCAAGCCGCGCTACGGCTGGGTTGAGAATGACGGCGTGTGGTCGAAGCAGCCGATGCAGTAAAATGTGTTTGCTCCATTAAATCGTTCCGCGTGGATTGGAAAATGATGTTCGATAGCCACATTTTTCAAGCCACGCGGCTCTTCATTCAAATTTTTGGAAAGAATGATAAGCGATATGCGAGTGAATAACTCCAAGAATCTCTCGCGATGGCATTTTAATTTTGGCATCGCGATCATCCTGTCGGTGCAAAGTATGAGCCTCATTTCGTGCACCAAAGAGACCGCGCGCGCGAATAACATGATCCGCAAGATGCAGTTCACCTACGCTTTCACGGTTAAGAACATCCCGGCCGGCACGAGCAAAGTTGACCTCTGGGCGCCGGCGCCGCAATCGGATGCGCGACAGACGATTTCCAACCTGGAAGTGAAGTGCAGCCATCCTCATGCATTTGAAAACGAAGCGGAGTACGGCAACTCCATTCTGCACGTCCAAGCAACTGACAACCTGCCGGAGAGTCTCGCGGTGGCGATGAATTTCCTGGTGACGAGAACAGGCTATCATATTTTGCAAAACAAAGACCCGAGTTCAGCGGAAAAGAATGAAGCGCTTTTGCAACGTTCTCTCGCGCCGGATCGATTGGTTCCGATCGACGGCAAAGTCGCCAGCGAGTTGCAAGGCGTAGTGCGAGAAAATATGCCGCCGCTTGAAAAAGCGAGAGCGATCTACGATCACGTTGCGGCAACGATGGAGTACGACAAATCCGGCACGGGCTGGGGACGCGGCGATGCGATCTATGCCTGCGATGTGCGCAAGGGCAATTGCACCGATTTTCATTCGCTTTTCATCGGCATGGCGCGTGCCAGCCAAATTCCCTCGCGTTTCGTCATCGGCTTTCCGGTGCCGGAAGGCGTCACTGCCGGAGAAATTCCAGGCTATCATTGCTGGGCAGAGTTCTACATCGAGGGGATGGGCTGGCTGCCGGTCGACGCTTCGGAAGCGAGCAAGCAACGCGAAAACTGGAATGATCTCTTCGGCGGTTTGGATGCGCATCGCGTGCAGTTCACCATCGGGCGCGACATTCGCGTTGCCTCGATGGGCGACCAAGCCGAGCCGCTGAATTATTTCATTTATCCGCAAGTGCGCATCGACGGCAAAACGCACGGTGATATCGTGCGCCACGTGCGCTTTGCGGAGCTGGCGAATTAGACGCAAAGACACATTTTTGTAGAACCCCGATTTTGCATTGTAGAGTCAAAACCGCCACCCAATGGGTTTCAGCAACCAAAGGGAAATCGGGGTTTGACTTTTATATGTGCAAAATTAAGGTAGAACAGGGCCAAACGCTTCACGTTGTTTGGCCTTTTTTATTTTTGCAGTGCCGTTTTTCAAACTCGGAAAAAAATTGTTGACAAAGGCGGCAATTTTGCTTATAATAGCCTTTTGGTGTGAGCTTCTGGGGAGTTGCCTCATCCGATTACGGTTAAAACGACGGTCATTTCCGCCAACACGAGAGGAATCCATCCAGGGGCCCAGCCTTGCGGTATCGCCGTACCCTCCACAGTTTTGATTCAGCCATTTTGCGCCACATCGCATACCGCGCTTTCAAACCGTTTTAATAACCATTCACAACTCAATTTTTGGAGGCGGCTATGAAGCCCAAACTACAAGCAGCGTGGTCGCTGGCCTTTGCGCTCGTCTGCAGCGCTCAACTTTGGGCCGGTGACGCGGCGGTGCTCAAGCCGGCATCGCCCCAAGCGCAGGATGAAGTCACGTTGACTTACGATCCTGCCGTTTCACCATCCGGATTGAAGGAAGCGAAGGCAGTGACGGCACAGATTTTCCTCTGCGGCAGCGAGCTTGACAAGTTCCAGCGCGAAGAGCTGGCGCTGACGCGACAGCAAAATCTCTGGCAAGGCAAATTCAAAATCACGCTCGAAAATGCCGCGTTTGGCATCTTCTATTTCGAAAGCAGCGACGGCAAAAAGGATGACAATAGCCAACAATATTGGGACTTTTCAGTTGTTGGCGCCAATGGCCTGCCGGTCAAGAACGCCTATCTATGGCGCGGCTTAAACTGGGTGTTTCCTTTGATTTCTGATATGCGCCGAACTCAAGACAAAGAGAGGGCCAAAGCCGAGCTGCAAAAAGAGTTGGAGCTTTATCCCAACAATTGGACGGTTTATCTCGCGCTCAAACAGGCGGATAAAGACTATGTCTTGCCGGTAGATTTGCAAACCCGCGTCGACCGCGATTTTGAGGCGAACAAGAATGATTTCAAAAAGCTGGCGTCGTTCTATCATGTTTACATGCGCGCGCTCAACGATTCCTCCAGAGCCGCGGAGATCGCCGACATGATTATCGCCCAAGAGCCGAAAGGGCGGTTTGCCTTGCAAAATCGTGTGGAGGCTTTGTTCAAAGAAAGAGACCTCGACAAGCGCGCGGCAATGGCTGAACAGATTTTGGCGGATTTTCCGGTTTTACCTAAAGGACTGGAAAGCATCAAGGAATTATTGCTGAATACCAAGCTCAATCAATTAGTGCGGAACAAGGACGTGGCTGGACTTGATAAGTTTCTCGCTTCGAATAAGATCGAATCCGGTGTGGCTCTCAACAACGTCGCTTGGGGGTTGATCAAACAAGATATCAATGTTGAAAGAGGCGCGGAGCTGGCGCGACAAGGCATCGAATTGCTCAAACAAAATGCGGCCAAAGAAGAGAAGCCGCCCCAGTTTAGCGCCAAGGCTTGGCAAAAACAGCAGCACAATCAGCTCGGCGTGGTGCAGGATACCTACGCGCTCGGCCTTTACAAGCTTGGCCGAATCGACGAAGCCGAACGCTCTTATGCCGAGGCCGTGGCGAATATGGATTATTCCGATGTCGGAGTTAATGAACGGTACGTCAAACTGTTGGTCGAACGCAACAAACTCGATCTGGCAATTGCTGCCGCGGAGAAAGCCGCGGCGAAAGAACGAATTACCACGGGCTTGATCGAGGCGTACAAGCAGGCTTACGAAAAGAAGCATGGAACGGGGAGTTTCGCGGCCATCGAAACTAAATTGCCAAAACCTCGAAAAGAGCATCCAGAGCATCCTGGTGGAGAGCATCCTTCTGAACATCCCTCTGAGCACCCCACAGCACAGGCGAAAGAGGTGACCAAGGAATCTTTGGCGGAGGCGATTACGAGTTACATTAACAAGGATGCTGAACTCAAAGGCGGGTATTTCTGCACCTATGATCCCGAGGCAAAAGCGGTGCTCGTGCTCACTTTGGATAAAGTGCATCAAGATAAACTGGCCAAAGTGAGCGAGGGCGTTTATTTTGCCTGCTGCGATTTCAAAGCCACCAACGGCAAAATGTACGATCTGGATTTCTTTATGAAAGCCACCGATTCCGGCTTGCAGGTTAGCGAGGTGACGATCCATAAAGAAAGCGGCAAACCGCGTTATGGCTGGGTAGAGAAAGATGGCGTGTGGTCGAAGCAGCCGAGGCAGTAAAATTTGTTTTCTCCATATAAATATAAATCGCTCCGCGTGGATTGGAGAATGATGTTCGATAGCTACATTTTTCAAGCCACGCGGCTCTTCATTTTCTTGCCTGGCTTTTCGCCGGACAAGTCAGGCGCTATCGGGCCGAGCCACACATCGAATAATTTTCATCCGAATATTCCATGCTCCATATCGACGTTCTCTTGAGCGAAAATCAAATGGCGCACGAGTTTCTCGCGGCGCTCAACCGCCACGAGTTGCCGGAAAAATTCTTTTACTGGTTTCCCACCTCCGTGCGCGCCTGGCTCAATCTCTGCAGCGACGGCGCTTATCGGAATTTCATGCGCTCGCAAACCCTGCTGCAAAAAAACACCGCCGAACTCGTCTCACATTTGCCTCCAGGCGATATTGTCGTAGTCAGTTTGGGCGCCGGCCAGGGCATCAAAGACATGCTCGTTCTCGAACAGTTGCGCGCTTCCGGCCGGGCGCCGCATTACGTTCCACTTGACGCGAGCCAGGCGCTGCTGGAGATGGCGTGTGAGTCGGCAAGAGATTCCGGCTTTTCGTGCCGAGGCGTGAAAGCCGATCTTGCCAATGCGCAGCATCTCGCCGCCATTCATGATTTGAATCATGAGGCGCCGCGGTTAGTGATGGTTTTGGGCAATACCCTTGGCGCATTCGATCCACTGGATTATTGTGTGCGGTTGGCACGCCTGCTGCGTACGCAAGATCATCTGCTCGTCGACGGCGAAATTTTCAGCGCGACGATGACCATGTCCGGGTACGACAACCCGCTGAATCGGCAATTCGCCTTTGGCCCGTTGCGCAGCCTCGGCTTGACCGAGCCTGAAGACGGCGAGCTCCAATTCGAGTCGGATATCGACGGCCGCAAGCCGGGGCTTTATCGCGTGCGCAAGCATTTCCGCGCCGCAAGAGATTTGGCGCTCTTGATCGCTGGCGAGAGGATTTGCTTGAGCACCGGCGAGCGGATCGAGATGAATTGGTCTTACAAATATTCGCGCGAAACTTTTCTTGCATTGCTGCGCGAGGCGGGAATGGCGCCGGTGGCGCAGTACGTTAGCGACGACGAGCGCTTTCTCATGGCGCTGGCACGAAAAGCCGGTGGCTAGTTTCTGGTTGCTTCAACCAGTGATCAGCGACAGTAACCGGCCTCTACTGATCCAACGCCGCGACTACGGTTTTAAGATTCATGAAGATGGATACCGGAGCACGGTTTCAAAAAACCATGTTGTATGGCCGATATGCCATTTCGGCGGGCTTACATCATTTATGGATTGTACCACTGCGCCCCAATTTGAGAAGAATGTTGTTCCACTTTTTTTATTTATGGGAATTGAAAATTGAGTTGTGAAGCCCGTGAGTTTTTAGAGCCAAAACATCGAATTTGCAAATTTGGGGAAAACCTCTTGACTTTTTCCTAAAAAATGGTTTAATTACACAGAGTAGAAAATACGAGCCTAATTATCTGTGAATAAAAGCAATAAGGCACTCTATTATTCTGTAAAAAGTGACTGAATATGGAACCAATTACAGGAAACTATAGGCAAGGTCTGGGCAAGAAAGAGGCCTTCCTTATATCAACCTTGGCAAGAGAAAACAGAAATATTTTTAATGCCGATGATGTCAAGAGTATCGTTGATGGTGCGGCAAAAAAAACAGTAAACAACTTGGTGAGGAAGAAATGGATTCTCAAGCTTAAGCGAGGGCTATATGCAATCGTCCCTTTGGATATTGGAGTGAAAGGAGCGGAAAGCTTCGCCGTACACAACTTCGTTATCGGCGCGAAGCTTGTCGAGCCTTATTACATCGGCTACTGGTCGGCATTGAATCATCACGGTTTCTCGGATCAGATTCCCAGCACAACCTTTATAGCCACCACGCGCGCAAAGAAAAGAATCGAAGTTCTGCAAACCACCTACCTTTTTGTGCAAGTAACTCAGAAAAAATTTTTTGGAATAACTGAAATAGAAATTGAAGGGGAGAAAGTCAGAATCTCCGACAAGAACAAAACCATTGCAGATTGCTTGGATCGTCCGGAATACTGTGGCGGAATCGATGAGATCGCAAGGTCTATTTTTTTTTCCCCAGAGGAGATTGATCTGAAAAAAATAAAAACCCATGCCTTGAAGATGGGAAATCTGACCATACTTAAAAGATTAGGTTACGTTCTTGAAGCCAGTGGTTTGCTGGCGCAGTACGAAGGTGTTTTCAAAGGCATAAGGCTTTCGAGAGGCTATTCCCTGCTCGACCCCTTATCACCAAGATCTGGCAACTATAACGACAAGTGGGGCTTGCTTGTCAATGTGGAAATTAAACCCGAGAGGTGGATGTATTGATCGACAAAAGGGAGCTGCTGGAAAAGGCGAGATCAAGAAACCTCAATCTGCAGATCATCGAAAAGGATTATGTGCTGGGATGGCTGCTCTTCGGCCTGCGAGGATTTAATGACCTCGCGTTCAAGGGAGGAACGGCGCTTGCCAAAGTGTATTTCCCCCAAACTTGGAGGCTATCAGAAGATCTTGACTTCGTCTTTCAGGGAGAAAACTTCGAGGCAATTATCGAAAGTCTTGGAGACATTTTTCCCGAGCTCAGGAAAAAAAGCGGGATCAAATTCGAGATCAAGAGCCAGTTCTCGAACCCGCAGTATCTACAGTTGAAAATACGCTATGATGCGATTATAGGCAAAAACTGGGCGAAGGTGGACGTAACGAAGGAATGGCCGCTGGATGCAGTTCATCACAAGCCGTTGAGCAGAACCTATTCGGATTATCCCGATTTTGCTGTTAAAGTAGAATCGCTCGAGGAAATTTTTGCAGAAAAGTTAAGGGCGTTATTGGAGAGGAAGAAATCCAGGGATTATTACGATATTTGGAGATTGTGCTCTACAGATTTCCAAAAAGAAAAAATAAAAAATCTATTTGAGAAAAAACGTAAGCTAAACGCAGTTGAATTTGTGGGAACAAATCAATTTTTCCCCGAGGATATTTTTGGCATCTTACAGCCATATTGGGAAAGAGAGCTCGGAAGGTTGCTCAGCCCATTGCCTGATTTAAACGAAGTACTGGCAGAGCTCAAAGATAAAATTGGGTTTCTTAAACCATAAATGAAATTTGCCGGAGCATTCATGAGCCACTTCTCGGTCCCCGCCTGGGCAAAAAAAGCCGTCTGGTACCAAATCTTTCCCGAACGTTTTCGCAATGGTGATCCCAATAACGATCCGACCGTCGAAGATATTCGCGGGGCGTATCCGCATGACGTCACTTTGCCGTGGCAGATTCATCCGTGGACGTCGGATTGGTACGAGCTGCAGTCGTATGAGCAAAAGAATGGCAAGGATATTTGGCACAATATTCATCGCCGGCGCTACGGCGGTGATTTACAAGGCATTCTCGACAAGCTGGATTATCTGCAGGAGCTTGGCATTAACGCGATTTATTTGACGCCGGTTTTTCGGGCGCCGTCTATGCACAAATACGACGGCGCGACGTATCACCACATCGATCCGAATTTCGGACCGGATCCGGCTGGCGACTTGAAAATCATCGCGAGTGAAGTCGGGCACGATCCGCAGACGTGGCAATGGACGGCCGCGGACAAACTGATGTTGCGTTTGATCGACGAGGTGCATCGCCGCGGCATGTACATCATTTTCGACGGCGTGTTCAATCACGTCGGCATCAATCATTGGGCGTTTCAAGACGTGGTGAAAAATCAGCAGCGCTCGATTTACAAAGATTGGTTCAAAGTTTCATCGTGGAATAATCCCAAAACCGGTAAAGGCTTCAAATACGCCGGCTGGTGGTCGGTGAAAGAGTTGCCGGAGCTGCGGCAAGATGAAAACGGCATCGTCACCGGCCCGCGCGAATACATTTGGGCGATTACCAAACGCTGGATGGATCCCAACGGTGACGGCGATCCGCGCGACGGTATCGACGGCTGGCGGCTCGATGTGGCCGCGTGTATTCATCACAATTTTTGGAAGCAATGGCGTGAGCTGGTCAAGAGCATCAATTCCGAAGCTTATCTCACCGGCGAAGTGGTGGATCACGTCGAGGCTCTAAAGCCATATTTGCAGGGCGACGAGTTTGACGCGGTGATGAATTACAACTTCACGTATGCGTGTACCGAGTATTTTATGGATGAACGCAACCGCATTTTAGCGAGTGAATTTGACCGGCGATTGCGCGAGTTGCGCGAAGCTTTTCCGCTGGACGTGGCTTACGTGATGCAAAACTTGCTCGATAGCCACGACACCGACCGGCTGGCTTCGCGCATCGTAAACCGTGACAAGGCGAAAATGCGGAAGTGGCTGGAATACTACAAATGGTCGATAGGAAAAAATCCGGCTTACGACACGCGCCAGCCGAATGCGGAAGAGCGCCAGGCGCAAAAACTCCTGACGATTTTTCAAATGACTTACCTCGGCGCACCGATGATTTATTACGGCGACGAAGCCGGTATGTGGGGCGCGAACGACCCCTGCTGCCGCAAGCCGATGGTTTGGGAGGACATGAATTACAACAAAGAAAAAACACCAAATGGGAAAAAAAGAGGACAAGATGACGAGGTGACTTTTGACATTGATATGTTCGAGCATTATCGCAAGCTGATTCACATTCGGAATTCACATCCAGCTTTGCAGTTGGGAGATTATCAAACTTTGTTGGCGGATGACGAGCGGGACTTGTTGGCGTTTTCGCGAACATACCAAAACCAGCAGGCCATCGTAGTGATCAACAACAGCCGGAGTGATCAACTGACAAGGCTCGCAATCTTGAGCGAAGGTGAATTTGCTGATCGGCTCGAAAATGATCGTATCTTCGCTGCTCAGACTGGCCGGCTCGATATCGAGGTCAAAGCGAAAATGGGGAGGGTTTTGGTGCGGCGCTAGTGTCGAGCTATCGCCGTTAAGCTTTTTGAGAGATTCTTAACAGGCTGGAGCTTGGTCCGACAATGACAATGCCGTCTGGTTTGAATACGAGCCAATCTTCCACATCGTAAGTGTAGACCTGAGTCACACCTGAGGTAAGTGCGGTGGCGGCGTGTCTGGCATCATGTATTCGACGGGCAGTCAGTCCATATTTCCCAGCCAACTCAAGCATTCTTAAACTTGCTTCCAGTCCGTCAGATAATACCTCGATAGCAGAGGGTGGCTCAACCAATAATCGAACGGCGGCCGCAGCCTCAGCCGGACTATGTGGAGGTTGCGCTTTTATCCAAGTCAACGCTGCATACACTTCGCTAAGAATGCTGGTTGTTGTACATACCGTTACGTCGCCTTTTCTGGCCGATTCAACCAGAGGGCGTGCCTCGGCATGGCGCGGATCGTCCCGAAGCAGTGCACCGATGAACATGCCGGCATCAAATAAAATGTCATCATATCGACTCATTATAGATGGCTTCCTTCCACCCGTCAGGTATGTGCCCATCAAGAATTGGCAAAGGTTTTAATCGTCGCTTGGGCTGAATAACGACTTCGTCGCCGTCAAACTGTATTGCTAAGACTTTTTGGTCCATCAGCACTGAGCGCAAAATCTCTTTTAAAGATTTGTCCTCAAGCTGTTCAATTGTTGAAGTTTCGTACGTCATGACAATTCCCTTATCTGTTGTGATTTTGTACGTTTGTCGTATGTGACTAAAAATATATCCTTTCCGGAGCACAAATGCAAGCGTTTTGTTTTACCTGTATTTTCCCCAACCCACTCTTGACTTTTCGAAATTAGTTGTGTATATTGCGTCACTCCTCATCTTCGACGTTTCTTCAGAGATATAGCCAAAGCAATTCCGTATAAGCTGGTAACGTTGCAGCTTTGAAAAAGGACAGGCGATGGACATTCTCTCCCACGACGTTCTCATCATTGGCGGCGGCGGCGCCGGGCTGCGCGCGGCTATTGCTGTCGCTGAGACTAATCCCAAACTGAGCATTGCAGTCATTTCCAAGGTTTATCCGATGCGGAGCCATACGGTATCCGCCGAAGGCGGCGCTGCGGCCGTCATCAAGCCGAACGATAGCCTCGACTATCACGCTTATGACACCATCTCCGGCGGCGATTGGATGTGCGATCAAGACGCGGTCGAAGCGTTTGTCAAAGAAGCGCCGCAGGAGATGCTTCAGCTCGAGCATTGGGGTTGTCCCTGGAGCCGGCAGGAAGATGGAAAGATTGCTGTGCGCCCGTTTGGCGGCATGAAGATCGAGCGCACCTGGTTCGCCGCGGACAAAACCGGCTTTCACATGCTCCACGCGTTGTTCCAAACCACCCTGAAATACGATCCCATCCAAAGATACGACGAATGGTTTGTGACCAAGCTGCTCGTGGATGATGGCCGCTGCCAGGGCGTGGTCGCCATCGAGCTTGCCACCGGAAAGATTCAGGCGATTGCGGCCAAAGCTGTGATCATCTGCACCGGCGGCTGTGGCAGAGTTTTTCCATTTACCACCAATGCCAATATCAAAAACGGCGACGGTATGGCGCTAGCTTATCGCGCCGGTGTGCCGCTCAAAGACATGGAGTTCGTGCAATACCATCCCACCGGGCTGCCGTTCACCGGCATTCTCATTACCGAAGCCGCCCGCTCCGAAGGTGGGTGGATGCTCAACAAAGACGGCTATCGTTATTTGCAGGATTACAATCTTGGCAAGCCGGAGCCGAAGCCGGTGCTGCGCTCCATGGAACTCGGGCCGCGCGACCGTCTCTCGCAGGCTTTTGTCAAAGAGATGGAAAAAGGACGAACGCTGAAAGGGCCCTATGGCGACTACGTCCACTTGGATATTCGCCATTTGGGCGAGAAGGTTATCAATACCAAGCTGCCTTTTGTCCGCGAGCTTTGTTTGAAGTACGAAAACATCGATCCGATCAAAGAAATGATTCCGGTGCGGCCGGTGGTGCATTACATGATGGGCGGGGTTCATACGGATATTCGCGGGGCGACGCCGCTCAAAGGTTTGTATGCCGCCGGCGAGGTCGCATGCGTCAGTATCAACGGCGCGAATCGGCTCGGCTCCAATTCACTCACCGAGTTGCTGGTGTTTGGCGCACGGGCCGGCAAGGCCGCGGCGCACTTCGCAGCGGATCAAAAAGCGCCCAATCCTGCCATCGCCGCGTTAGCATTAGATGAAACCGAAAGAATCGAGAGGCAATTTTTGTGGAAAAAAGGCGGGACCGAACGTATTGCCGTGCTCAGAAAAGAGATGCACCAGGCGATGGAAGAGGGCGCCGGTATTTATCGCAACCGGGCTTCTTTGCAGAAATCAGCAGAAATCATTCGGAATCTCCAAGAAAGATTTTCCGATCTGGCAATAACAGATCAAAGTTTCACCTTCAACACGGAGATCACCGCGGCCATGGAGCTGTCGTACATGCTGGACGTTGCGGAGGCGATCATCCAATCCGCTTTACAGCGTACCGAGTCGCGCGGCTCGCATCAGCGCACGGATCATCCGCAGCGCAACGATCAGAATTTTTTGGCGCACAGCTTGGCCTACCGCAACGAGAGCGGCCCGCCGCGAATGGAGTATCTGCCGGTGACCATCACGCGCTGGCCGCCGGGGGAGAGGGTTTATGGGAGGTGAGCATCCACACCAAAGAGTAATTGCGTTCTGCAGAATTTTTGTTATATTCAAGATTAGTCTCAAGAGCTTTATAACGATTTCGGATTGATGATTGTGGATTGCGGAAATTTCGATGCTAAAATAATCAATGATTTGAGAGGGACGATCAACTCAAATTCTTACCCTTAACAAGTATAAAAACGCTGTTCAAAACACAGTACGATCATCTTGCAGAGGAGAACGACCTATGGAACAGGCAGTCATCGATGAAAGCCGCCTGAAAGAGATTTTGAAAAAGGCTTTAATAGAAGTCTTCGAGGAAAGAAAAAACTTGTTCTATGAACTCATCGCGGAAGTATTGGAAGACATTGCTCTGATTCGTGCCATAAAAGAAGGTGAAACTACTGAGTCGGTGAGCAGAACTGAGGTCTTCAGTATACTCGAGGGCAAAGCGTGAAGGTCGATTTCAAAAAGAGTTTTACCAGGGATCTGAAGAAGATCAGGGACAAAGATCTGCTTCAACAGGTGAAAGAAGCTATTGAGGAAGTCGAGCGAGCACTGAATCTTCAGGCAGTGAGCAATTTGAAGCAGCTCAAAGGCGGAGGCAGTTACTTCCGGATCAAAATCGGAGACTATCGGATCGGCCTGATGATGGAGGATGGCACCGTCGTCTTTGTGCGGTTCCTGCACAGAAAAGAAATTTACAGGTATTTTCCGTGATAAGATTTTTCCAACCTTGCGATAGATGAATAGCATTCAAGATTTTCATCGACAGGCCATGGATTTGGCCGAGATGGCTTTCACGGCCAAACTGAGAGGGGATTTGCAACAGGCCAGCGAACTGTTTCGGCAAGCTTTTGACTATGAACGTAAGGCTGCGGAACTGATCGCAAATGATAATGATGCTGAACCTACTCGCTCAGTTTTGCACCGGAGCGCCGCTTCTCTCGCTATTGATTGCGGTGAATACCGTGAAGCGGAGCGCCTCGTAGCCATTGCTCTTTCGGGAAATCCACCGGATGAAATTGCTGATGAGCTTCGAGAATTGCTCGAGCAAGTATATGCCAATTTGAATGGAGAAGAGGATCAACTTACTTTTATTGAAAAAGATCAGCCTGGTCAAATGCTTGAAGATCGTATTAGTGTCAAAGGTCAACTGTTGTTTGCAAATTCAATAAGTGGTCGCAAGGGGATAATCAAGCTTGTTGGCGAGCGTGGCAAAACACCGCATCATCGTTCCGGAGGGAATGATGGGCAACATTGTCAGGCCGTTGTGGGAAAATATGGTCTTGGTCAAAGGTACTCGCACAAGTAAAGGCATTCTACTCGAAAATATTGAAAAAGCGTTGGAATGATACTGCACGAACCATCCGCAGCGCGACGATCAGAATTCCTGGCGCACAGTTTGGCTTACCGAAACGAGAGCCGGCCGCCGCGAATTGAGCATCCTACGGACGCAGTCCGCTGGTGACGATCACGCGTTGGCCGCCGGGAGAACGGGTGTATGGGAGGTGAGAAACACCCATTGGAAATTACCGCAGTTATCATTTTCATACATCGCATTCTGTATCTTTCCGAAAATATTAACATGTTGACCAAAGAAGAAAAACGCGTAACAATATATGACAGCAAAACCAAGCCAACGGTACCCCAAAGTGTCAGGCCAGATACACCGTTGCACCGCCTGAATTTGAATTGGCGTGAAAAGGACTTGCCGGAAAAAGAACGGACCAAGCATGTTCATCGGCTGCACCCCTATCTTGGCAAATTCATTCCCCAATTGGTTGAAGTATTTCTGAGAAAATATTTTACTGCAGGACAGACTGTCCTTGATCCGTTTGTTGGTTCTGGTACCACTTTGGTTCAAGCCAATGAGATGGGGATAAATTCAATTGGATATGATGTTTCAGAATTCAATATCATTCTTTGCCGCGCAAAAACGGCTAAATATGATGATCGAAAAGTGCGGATGGAAGTTCTTGATATACTGGAAAAAGTCCGCCGACAAAATCCATTAAGGCATTCTCAGCTCAGTCTGTGGGAACAAAGACAAGATTTATTTTCGCTCACACAATCGCAACCTGATAATGAATATCTGCAACAGTGGTTTGCTCCACAAGCTCTGAACCAGTTACTTGCATATCGCGACTTGATAGATCGTGAGGGTTACGAATATTGCGACTTGCTACAAATTATACTTTGTCGTTCTGCACGGTCGGCTCGTTTAACGACACACTTTGATCTGGACTTTCCTAAACGACCGCAAACAACGCCCTATTGGTGTTATAAGCACGCACGAGAATGTTATCCGACTACCGAAGCATATAAATTTTTAGAACGCTACAGTATAGACAGCTTGAGAAGAATTCAAGAATTCTCCAAAATACGCACAAACGCATCTGTAGCAATCTATCATGGAGATAGTCGCAAGGCTGTTAACCCGCAGATAGACGGGGTAATTACGAGCCCTCCCTATGTCGGTTTAATAGATTACCATGAACAACATGCGTATGCTTACTACTTACTTGGGCTAGATGACAAAAGGGAACAAGAAATAGGGCCGGCTGTTGGTGGCTCCAGTAAAATTGCGCAACAAAAGTATCAACAGGATATAGCCGCTGTTTTTATCCGAGCAGCGGAAGCCATGCCTCGTGGAAGCCGGATGATCGTGGTCGCGGCGGATAAGAACGATTTGTATGGAAAAATTGGCGCTATGATTGGAGTGGAAGTAGAAGCCATCGTTCAGCGGCATGTCAATCGCAGAACCGGACGCCGGAGCAGCGAATTTTATGAGTCGGTTTTTATCTGGAGAAAGTGTTAAGCAAAGGAAGGCATAATTTGACCGCAATCAGTTCCGCAACACGTGAGAAAATCAAGGGCTTTTTAGAGGGTTTCATACACGGGCTTGTAACCGAGTATAAAAGTCGTGTAGTATCTGAGATTGATCCTAAGAGTTACCTCTCACAGAAATCGATGGAAGGACGACTTAAGCCGTTTCATGCAGCTATTTTTCCACCGGAATTGTTGCGAATCAACGCCTTTGAACGTGGATTTAGCACTAGACTCGGCTCGACCTTTGAGGAGTGCGCCCGTCTAATCGCTCTGGAGCATCATTCGGACTCACAAAGGGGGTATAATATCAGTGGCAAAATCAGTCTTTCTGCACTGAATGAAGTTGAACGGCAAGTTGCCTTTTTCGAACATGCTACTGTGAAAGGAATATCAAAACCTTCTCTGCAACAAATGGTTAAATCAGTCCTTTCTGCTCGCACTAAAACAGATTTACAGAGCCGTACGTTCAAGGCTGACCTTTATATTTTAGCTTTCGATGGCACAAAGTTTCTCTTTGAAATGAAATCTCCCATGCCAAATAAAGGACAGTGCCTTGAAGTAACCCAACGCCTCTTGCGATTTCATTTGGTTCATGGACAGCCAAGGCCAAAGGTGAAAGCTTATTTTGCCATGGCTTATAACCCTTATGGTCCGAAGCGCGATGATTATCGATGGCCATGCGCCCGGAATTACATGCCTTTTGATCAAGCCGTGTTGCTCGGCAACGAATTTTGGGAAATTGTTGGAGGCCCAAACACTTACGAGGAACTGCTTGCAATTTATCAAGAAGTTGGAATAGAAAAAGGCAAGAATATGATAGATGCTTTAGCCTTTGGCTTTTGATAATGATTGCATTCAATGAATATCGATTTTATTAATTGCTAAATTCATGAGGCCAGTCATGGAAATAACACGAAAGGAATTTATGGATCTCGGCGGCAAGGCAATGCTGGGCGCGACCATCGCTCCGAGTTTTTTCAATTTCCTCGATGCGCCCCGCGGTTTCATTGAAGATATTTTGGCATCACCGCGCATTAAGAAGATTCACCAATACATTGAAGACCACAAAACCGAGCATATCGCCAAGATTCAAAGCGATCTTCGGCAGCCGTCGGTGAGCAGTTGGAACATGGGCATCACCGAGATGGCCGAACGCATGAAAGACTCTTTCAAACAATTGGGTTGCAAAGAGGCCGAGCTGGTGAAGACCGATGGGCTTTCCGGGGTTTGGGCTTGGTACGACGCCGGCGCCAAGAAAACCATCTCGCATTACATGATGTACGACACCCAGCCGTACAACGAAAAAGAATGGTCGTCCCCGCCACTCGCGGCCAACTTGGTGAAAATGGATCCATTCGCACAAGTCTTGATTGCGCGCGGCGCTATCAACGACAAAGGCCCCAATCGCGCCTTCCTGAATGCCTGCGAAGCGATCATCGCTTTGGAAGGAAAGCTGCCACTCAATATCATGTTCACCTGCGATGGCGAGGAGGAGCAAGGCAGTCCCCACTTTCATCAAGTTCTTGCGCCTTATCACGACCGGCTGAAAATGTGCCATGCTCATCTTGGCGCCGGGCCCTCTCAGAATCGCGAGGGGTTTATCAATATGTCCCTCGGCAATAAGGGCATTGCCTATGTCGAGCTGGAATGCCATGGCAAAACTTGGGGCCGCGGGCCGCAGAGAATGCCGATTCATTCCAGCCGCAAAGCGATTTTGGATAGTCCGGTCTGGAGATTGGTCAAGGCGCTTTCGTCGATGGTGGATGAGGCCGGCAATAAAATTTTGATCGACGGCTATTACGATGCGATCGTGCCGCCTACTGAAGAAGAGGAAATGCTCGTCAATACCCTGATCGCAAAATTCGGCGACAAGCTGTTTGCCTCGGAACGCGAGAACGTGAAGGTTTGGGCCCACGATTGGCCGTCTGCCGAAGCCATACGGCACCTCATGTTCGACACCTCGCTGAATATTGATGGTATCTGGGCAGGTTACACCGGGCCTGGCTCGGCGACTATCCTGCCTGAAAAGGCGGCCGTCAAGATGGACAGCCGTTTGATTCCCAATCAGGTCATTGATGAGCAAATCAAGCTCATTCGCCAGCATTTGGATAAGCACGGATTCAGCGATATTAGCATGACCAAGCTCGGTGGCGGCGATGAGTGGTCGCGCACGAGTGTGAAAGCGCCGGTGGTTCAAGCGGTGCTCTCAGTTTACAAACACTATGGAATAGAACCAGCCATTTGGCCGCGAGCAGCCGGGTCAAGTCCACAGGCCCAATACACGAGACCTCCGCTCAATCTCCCAGCCTGCGAAGGCGGTCTCGGGCATGGCGGACGCGCCCACGCCGTGGACGAGTATCTAGTCATCGACGGGAATGAGCGTGTTGCCGGGCTGGTGAAAATGGAACAGTCGATTGTGGATATTCTGTATGCATACGCGAATTGGCCGGAGTAAAAGAAAAAGATAGAACGAGGTCATAATGCCCACCAACATCACTTTGGAAATTTTCCGCTATCGTCCGGAAGCCGAAGCAGAACCGGTCTTTCAGAGTTACGAAGTTCCTTTCCGAAAGGATTGGGTCATCCTCGACGCGCTGAATTATATCAAGGACAGTGTGGATGGAAGCTTGTCGTACCGCTGGTCTTGTCGTATGGGGGTTTGTGGCAGTTGCGGCATGATGGTCAACGGCACGCCGGTGCTCACTTGTGCAACTTTCTTAGAGAAGTATTTGCCCGGCCCGATCCGCGTGGAACCGCTGAAGAATTTTCCGGTGGTTCGCGATCTCGTCATTGAGATGAGCGATTTCATGCGAAAGTTGAAGCAGGTGAAACCGTGGATCATTCGAGATGAAGAAAAACCGTTGTCCGAAGGCGAATATCTGCAGACTCCCACAGAGCTTGCAGACTACAAGCAGTACAGCATGTGCATCAATTGTATGCTGTGCTATGCCGCCTGTCCGATTTACGGCCTGGAACCGAGCTTCACCGGCCCGGCGGCTATCGCGCTGGCGCAGCGCTACAATTTTGACAACCGCGATCAAGGAAAAAAACAAAGGATGGAGATACTTTCGCAGGACGGCGGCATTTGGGAGTGCACGCTGGTTGGAGAGTGCTCGGTGGTTTGCCCGAAAGGCGTGGATCCGGCCGGCGCGATTCAGCGCTATAAAGTGGCGAGCACGACGGAATGGTGGAAATCGCTGCTGATGCCGTGGGGAAACAGATGATGGTTAGCCGGTTTGCCAGTTAGCCAGTTGGCCGGTTGGTCAGTTAGTCGAGTAATTGTTTAACCGGGCAACGAAAAAATGTGTAAACGGGCTAACCGGCGAACTGGCAAACCGGCAAACGAATTAACGACTAAATCACCATGACTCAGAATCCGCATTACACCAAACATCATCCCAAATGGTATCGTGTTCGCATGCCGATCTTTTGGTGGGTGCATAAATGGGTGCATGCGAAATTCATTTTGCGGGAACTGACCAGTGTGGCGGTGGCGTTGTATGCGCTGGTTTTGTTGTTTCAAATTCGGGCTTTAGCCCAAGGGCCGGAGGCTTACATCAATTTTGGGGCCTGGCTCAGGACGCCGTTTTCCATTATTCTGCACGCCATTGCTTTTTTGTTCGTGCTCTTTCACTGTATCACCTGGTTCAATCTGGCGCCGAGGGCTTTGGTCGTTCGCATGGGAAAAAAGCGCATTCCGGATGCGGTGATTGCCGCCTCGAATTACGTCGCGTGGGTCGTTGTTTCCGCAGCGATGGCGTGGATAATTTTAAATTGAAAATTTCAATTTAAAATTGACAAGACCATTTCAATCAAGCAGGAGCATCCATGAAAAAGTCCATGAAGCCTTTTTGGTGGGGGCTGTTTGGCGCGGGCGGCGCCATGACAGCGCTCTTCATGCCGGTTCTTCTTTTTCTCAACGGTCTGGCCATTCCTTTGGGATGGATCGAGGCGCCCCGCTACGAAAACGTATTGCTTCTGGTGCAGCATCCCCTCACGCGCCTTTTTCTTTTCGCTTTCATTTCCCTTTCGCTTTTGCATTGGGCGCATCGTTTTCGCTATACCCTCTACGACGGCTTGCAGCTCAAGCATTTGAACGAGCTCGTCGCGGTTATTTGTTACGGGGGTGCGATTATTATGACGTTGGTGGCGGGATATACGCTGTGGAGTATTTAAGTTCACTTATACGACCAAACTCAGAAAAAAATTCTAAAAGTTTTGTGCCTCCAACTGATAGATGAAGACCAACGGATAATCCCGCCAGGCGGGACCA
>JAKEEU010000228.1 GCA_022616415.1 Candidatus Zhuqueibacterota bacterium
GCTCGGCCAACCATTTTGGAGATGGCCCGATGCGGACGTTTTCGATTAGACGAGCAGCATATCGGGGACAGGCAGTTACATCCTTGATTGAGATTTTGACGGAGGTGTCAATTAGTTTTTTGCCTTCACGAAATTTAGGCTTGGGAATGAGCAAAGGCTTTTGAGTCAGCGCGGCAATTTCCCTCGCCACGCCGATGATGCCGAGACAGTCCGGACGATTCGGCGTTACGTTAATCTCAAAAATCGTATCCGACTTTAGGAAATCTAAAACCGGCCTTCCGGCTTTTGCTTTTTTGTCGAGAACCAAAATTCCATCAGCATCATCGGACAGACCCAACTCCGCCTCACTGCAAATCATACCTGATGACTCCACGCCGAGAATATTTTTTCTCTCAATACGGAGTCCGTTCGGCAATACAGTTCCCGGACCGGCAAATGCAACGAGTTGATTAACGGCGACATTTGGCGCGCCACAGATTACCGTGAGCGGATCGGCTCCCGCTCCCACCTTGCAAATTTTTAAATGATTTGATTTTGGGATGGGATCGCATGCCAACACTTTTCCGACCACAACGCCGTCGAGCGGCGGCAATGTGCTGCGTTGGCTTTCAACCTCGAAACCGAGCATGGTCAGCTCGGCTGCTATCTCTGTCGGCGTGAGCGTAGTCTGAACAAAATCGCTCAACCACGAATGAATGAATTTCACAGGCAGGCGTATTAGAATTGATCGAGAAACCGGACATCGTTCTCGTAAAATGTGCGAATGTCTTCCACCCCGTACTTCAGCATGGCGATGCGCTCTACGCCCATGCCGAAAGCGTACCCGGTGTATTTCTCGCTATCGTAATTCACAAAACCAAATACCTCAGGATCGACCATCCCGGCGCCGGATATTTCCAGCCAGCCGGTTCCTTTGCAAACACGGCAACCTCTCCCATTGCACATCTCGCAAGTGAAATCGTATTCTGCGCTCGGCTCGGTAAAAGGAAAAATGCTCGGACGAAAACGAATTTTTACTTGAGGCCCGAACAATGCTTGGGCAAATGCCAGGATCGTTCCCTTCAAATCGGCGAATGTCACACCCTCGTCGACGCACAGGCCCTCGACTTGATGAAACATCGGAGAATGCGTGGCGTCC
The DNA here is from genome assembly GCA_022616415.1 of Candidatus Zhuqueibacterota bacterium. Lineage (GTDB taxonomy): Bacteria > Zhuqueibacterota > Zhuqueibacteria > Zhuqueibacterales > Zhuqueibacteraceae > Zhuqueibacter. Next base: position 1,139 of record JAKEEU010000228.1, read on the forward strand.
GGCGTGTCTTTGCGGAAGCAACGGCCC
>JAKEEU010000229.1 GCA_022616415.1 Candidatus Zhuqueibacterota bacterium
CCACGCCGCCGCCGTTATAATAATTGCGATACTTGAAGACGTTGAAATTCGTTTCGTCGACCAATTTGTTTTCGAATTTCAGATTGGTGTAGTCTGCGGGGAGCAGGGTGAACAGATGATCGATGGGAATGGCGGGAGGCTTCTTGCTGCAGGAGAAGAATAAAAGAAAAAATAATGCACAAAGGAATGAAATTGTTTTCACGGTCGCTAGTGCGGTTGGGGACATGCACCGTTCAGAAAATAAGGGTCAGGCTATTACAACCTTTTTGTCGGTCTCGCCAATTTTTTGAACACTCAATTCGTGAGAAGCAAATTCCTTCTCGTTATGAAGGAGTACAGCTCTGAAAATTCCGGGGTTGGGAAGCACCAAACCATTAATGGTAACAATGCTTCTATTTCTTAATTTGTCCTGAAAATCGGCATGAATATCCAAGCTGGTTAATTCATCTTCATTTAAGAAGATCTTAAGCAAAAAACTTATCGTTTGATCATCCTCTTTTTCTCGCTCTAATAGATTTAACACGTAAAATCTTGCCATGAAAAGAGGAAATCCTAGTGAAGAGAACTCTTCAATAATATTGATCGCTGAGATTTTGTTGGTTTGAGTATCCCGAATAATATTCTCAGCAAAGAGCATTAATTTTGAATGTATCATTGTGCATCCTGCGTTACTGTTAACTCGACATCATAATCTATCGGAATTGCATTTGTTTCGTGATTTAAGTTTATGTTTTGGATATTTGTTGCCTTGGCGTTAGCAAGAATGATTTCTTGCAATTCCTTTATCCACTCAAGATTTTTGTATTTATCGATTCTCTTCAAAAATTGGTGACTTTCTGCATAATCTTTAAGTGAGATTGCGAATAACAAAGCATAGCTCATGATCAAGGATTCTGTATCTAATTTTTCAGATTTGACAATCTGTTCGAAGAACTCTATTAGTTCTTCCGTACTATATTTTTCCGACAGACCAAGCACGGTGGGATCTTGTCTGAAGTTTTTATAAAGATATGACGGCGTATTGGCAAAGAGAAAGATCTCCTTGAGCCTGTCAAGTTCTTTATCCCTTAAAAGATTGCTCATTTTCATTTCATCCCATTATTCGATAATATTGAATATTTGACTTTTCATAAGGACAGTCATTAACATAATGGATCACCTCATAATATTTTCCCCATTTACTCCAAACTTTTGGAAGATAGAAATTCGGTTCCGGCTCTGAAATTACGATTCCTGAATGTTCAACATCTCCTTCCACTGAAAGGTAAAGAACAACATCACCCGGCAGTGCTTGTATTTGCTCAACCCTCACGTAATTGTCATCTTTTATTATTTTCCAAATTTCATTGGGATCATATATCATTGTTCGTCTTGATGCAAATGTCAAACCATGACAATTATAGATTCCAGTTGGCAGAGCACGTAGTTTTGCTTTGGGGTGTTTTTTTATGAAAATTGGAAACTGGCTCCTCTCAAACTCTGAAATTAGTAAAGATTGCTCATTTTGTATATCATTAGCTTTTCGCGTCTGGACACGTATTGAGTGTGTATCTAATTCAGTTGGGGAAGTAATGATGTGCATACTTTTGCAAGGGATAGCATTCAAACTGATAAGGTATCAACGGAGATTCGGCTCGACACGTTTTTCTCCACTCATGATACATTTGCACCATTTCCCACTACTTTTTGTAATATAACAGAACACATGAGATATGCAAGTATTATTTTTTGAAAGCGATCCAAGATACCTCTCTGGCGTTTCTTAGTTCCTTTGCTTTTGGATTCGTCGAATATGTGTCAGTGCGTCTTGCGTCGTTTTTGCCAATTTGGGATCGTCAGGCGCGGCAACAATGCGATTCAGCAATTGAACGGCCTGGGCATACTGCTTGTTCTTCATCAGCGCGACCGCCTGGTTGTACCACGTCACTTGTTGATTGTGCCGCACTTGTTTGGCCGAATGACTGGCGGATTCCTTCATTTTCGCATCATCGCAGGTGGCGATGATCTGGTTCAAGAGTTCCAGGGCCTCGTCAAATTCCTTATTCCCGGCTCGTACCGAGGCGCTTTTATAAAGACTGACAAAGTGGTTATAGCGGGCGACTTGCCGCATCTGGTCAATTTGCCGCAATTGGTGCACATCGTTGGTTACACTTTGAACCCGATCAAGAATCCGCAGCGCTTCGCGAGTTTTGTTCTGCTCGAACAACTGCGTGGCTCTTTCCAACGCCGTGGTTGCCAGTTGTGCCTCGGCGAGGTGGCTGGAATTCCCGTTTGGAGGGAACACTCTATTGAGCAAAATCTCAGCTATGGTTGAATCTCCGTTTTGCGCGCAAAGGAATAGCAGATTCAGCGCAATATCCCGGCGCGACGGCAATCGCTTCAAAGCGAAATCCAGAGCCGCAATGCCTTCATCAAGCGGGCTTTGAATGTCAAAAATAAAAGTCTCTCCCAATGCAGCATGCGCCTCTGTGAAGTCATTGTCGAGATCGGTCGCGGTTCGAAAAGCGCTGCGGGCATCGCGTAGGGTCTTTTGAACGGTGGAATCATGGCGATTCACCTGGAGCCGGCTTCTGATGCCATCCATAAGACAGTTGCCGTAGTGATAATAGATCTCCGCATGGGGAGGGTCAAGCTCAATGGCCTTCCCGAAATATCGCCGTGCTGCGGTTATGCTTCCTCGGTTCATTTCAACCAAGCCCAAACCCGCATAGCCGAGCGCGTAATTGGGATTAACAGAAATCGCATGATTAAAATGGGCGGCGGCTTCATGCGAACGTTCCCTGCCGTGATGCGCCAGCAGATCACCCAAATAAAAAAGAACTTCTTCATACGGAAGCGGCGTCACTTGGGCCTGAGCCACAATTGCCAGGTCTTTGGAATTAATCTCAGTATAACTGAAGAGAAACTGGCGCAAATAATGCTCGAGCTCTTTTTGCAGTTGCCTCTCTTCCATCTCAAACGCTTCGCGAAAGGCTTTGTTTTGGGGATATCCTCGGGCGAGCAGCATCAGGTATTGCGAGAGCCGTGGACGCAATCTTCGTTCCTGGCCTTGCATGAGGTAGTGCACCAGCAGCCACGATTGCGCATAAAAAGCCCCTATCTTGGTTTCCTCCTCGTGTAAAATATCGCCTTTTTCTAGAAGCTGATCCAAGGACATCAGGGACGCCGGCTTCGAAAAAGTCGTATGCTGTCTCAAAAAAGCTATATGGTGTGCCACCGGCAACCCAATTTTCGTTTTGTCTTCATTGGATTCAAAGGTGCTATAATACTCGGCCAGGCCTTCATTGAACCACAATGGCACCTCCGGCAGGTTATTATTGACAAAAAAGTGGATGTACTCGTGGTAAATGATTTGCGCAGCACGCTCCTCGGCGTTGATGGCGATGTAGTTTCCATCAGGTCGAGAAAGAAAATAGCCGGCTAGGGAGGGAACCCGGTTGTGTGCAGGCAACGTGTACGGTTTGAAGGCCTTGTTGTTTTTGAACAAGAAAATCGCAGTCGGAACCGGCGAGTTGACCGCCGCGACGTTGGTCAGCAATGCCAGGGTTTTCCGCAGCCGTTCCAGATTCGCCGCGGCAAGCTTGGCGACTTTCTCATTGGCATTGCTATTGATGGTGAAATGCTCGGATTGTACGCGTATCCATTTTTCCTTTTTCTTGGGCATTTCAATATCTTGCTGTTGCTGCGTCGTTGCAAATCCGGGCGACAGAAAGGCGCAAAACACTAAGGGCAAGGATAGATATTTTTTCGCGGCGACAAAAAAGTAGGTGGCCATGGCGAGGTGATATCTGCTATGCCTAGCGCGCTTTTGGCCGCAACCCCTAAATCGTAATGCGACATTTATATCGCGCTGCGCTCGCAACATAAATGTTGCGTTACGGTCGTGCGCGCGCATTTTACTCCAGCGGGCGGACGCTGATCTCTTTGAAGTAAACAACGTCGCCGGGGTCGTGTGTTTGCAGACCAAGATAGCCGGACGCGGGCCGTTTCGCTTCAGACTTTGGCTCGTACCACTTTCTCTCCGTGCGTGCGTCCTTGCCCTCAGAATCAAAAGTCGTGATACGCTTGCCGTCGATGTCCACCAGCACAAGGTTGTCTTTGAGCGTGATCACCATGGTTTTCCAATCCGTCGCTTTCGGATTGGGAACCGGGGCGGCTTTGGCAAGCGAGTAGATCGCGCCGGTGCGATGATACTCGTCAGGCTCATCGCAAATCTGAACTTCGTAGCCGCGATGCACGGCGTACCATGGGCCTTTGAGCTCTTCCGAGGCCGCCTGCGCTGCCTTCAAAGATTCTGGCGTCAGCTCGCCTTTTTCGTTCCTTTGCAGGGCAACGGGTTTTTCGTTCAAGTGCGTAAGAATCCCTTCATCGATGCGGATGAACACACCCGCATTCGATTTGGAATCCTTGCTGCGATAAACGACACGAATCTGGCAATTTCCGAAACGTTCCTTGGTGTACAAAAACAGCCCCATGCCCTTGGCGTCACATTCGGTGCGCAAGCTGTTGTCGTCGATGACCATGCGCCCATAGCCGATTTGGGTCCAGCTTTCATCAACCTTGCCGTCTTTGATGAGTGGCAGGGAGCGCCACGGGCGCTCGGCTTGTGCCGCGGCCGCGCTGATCCAAATCAAAGAAAGCAAGAGCAGCACAACCATTTTCACGACGCTTCGCAACATGTTGTCTCCTGACTGAGTGCTTGAGGTGACAGCAATGCTAAAAAGGTTAAAAGTTTTCTGTAAGCTGATTTAACGAATAAAGCGGATGGAGAACTGCTTTCATCCGCTTTATTCGAAGGGCCCGCTTACAGAATCTTTTTTAGCTACGGCTTGCGCGTTAGATAGCAAATCTCAATATCCCGGAGTCTGCCTAAGGTTGGGATTGGCATCCAACTGAATCTGCGGAATGGGATAGAGCTTTCTATGCGCGCCATCGCTTGGCGCTTTCAGTGTCCAGGCCTCGAGCCAGTGGCCGGTTCTGATTTGATCCTGGCGACGGAAATTTTCCCACAAAAACTCAAAGCCGCGCTCATCCAAAATACGATTCCGTAACGCTTCTCTGGTGCTGAAATTCGCCAGAGCAACTGGCTTATCGGGATCAAAGCAGCGCGCTCTGACTTGGTTGATCAGATCGATGCTTTGTTGATTGGGGCCATTCAACTCGTTCAAGGCTTCAGCTTTGGTGAGCAGGATATGCGAATACCGGAAAATGGCGAAGTCATTGCCGGCATTTCCACCGCTTTGAGCGGGATCGACCTGCCACTTGAGGATGCGAACGCCATTTCCTTCGCTGGCGCCAACAATCGGGGATTCCGGGGTAAAAATCAAGGGATTGCCTTGACGATCAAATGCGGGCTGACCCACGTTTGGGCCGCTTAAAACAAATTGTGGTCCTACCAACATGTGACGGTAACGGACATCAGTGGTATCGAATTTATTATAGAAGTCAGCCAGCACGGAAAATCCATTCCATGGATTCTGCGGCAATTGATTGTAATGCAAAGTCGCCATGAAACGGAAAAATCCGACGCCATCTTGTGGCTTATGGCCAACCACCCAGATGCTCTCCACATTGTTTGGTCCTTCATTGGCCAGTTTGAAGAAGTCCGAATAATTGGCCAGCAAGTTATATATGCCGGAATTAATGACGGCGTCACAAGCTGCGATACACTCGGTCCATCTTGGCGTTCCAGTATAGACTTCGGCATTTAGGTAGACGGTAGCGAGCAAAGTCTGGGCGGCGCCCTTCGTCACCCGGCCCCAATTTCCCGCTCCAAATGAGGCCTGGAGAGTCGGCAGCGCGGTGTTGATTTCGCTCACGACGAAATCGAACACTTGTTGCCGGGTATTGGGCGTCGGGGGATTTTTCGGATCGATGATCGCGGCGGTGACAATTGGCACGCCGCCGTACAGATCCACCAGCCACCAATAGTAAAACGCCCGGAGAACGCGCACTTCCGCCGTGAAGATAGGTTTAAGCGGCGATTGGCTGGGCGACTTTTCCAAGTTTTCCAGAATCGAATTCGCTCTGGCTATGCCCGTATAGGCACGTACCCATGCATCATTAACGAAGGGATGGGTGGGCGTCCATTTATGTTCTTGAAGTTCCCGCCAGACTCCTCCATCGCCCCAGTCACCGCCTCGCTGGGGTATGAAGATCTCATCCGAGCTGACTTCCTGCAAGAACATATAGCCCTCCCAGCCATAATCTCTGAGACTCGCATAGACCGGGATCACGGCAGCGACCAATTCTTCTTCGGTGCGATAGAAGTTCTCCGGTGTGACCGAGCTGAGGGGTGTTTCATCGAGGTTCGTGCAAGTCCACAATGTCAGTGAAATTAAAAGCAACGGCTTTAGCAAACGAAGCTTACGGCTTTTCATAGCTTGCCTCCTTGACTTATTCAGTTCGTTCAAACGTAATGCAACATTCATGTTGCGACCCCTTTCCCGCGCGCACGGCAGGCAACATAAATGTTGTGTTACAATTAAAATCCAAGATTGACGCCGAAACTAAAGGTGCGGGCACGTGGATAATTGGCATAGTCAATTCCCAGCGCATACACACCATTAAACACGGCCACGTTGTTGACTTCCGGATCATAACCTTTATAGTCGGTTATGACAAATAGGTTGTCCGCGCTGATATAGCCGCGCAAGCTGCGCAAGCTGGGGAACCAACTTGTGGGAAAGGTGTAACCGAGCGTGACGTTCTGCAACCGGATGAACGATCCGTCTTCGATAAAGCGATCCGAAAAGTGAACCGTTGCGTCCGGATCCAAACCGGCGGCCACGTCGTCCAATGCGTCTTGAAAGAAATTGATGCCATTGCGGACATTGGAAGCGCGTTGGTATTCCAACCGGGTGTTGTTCAAAATCTTATTGCCCTGCACACCCTGGATGAAGACACGGAGGTCAAAACTTCTATAGTTGAGGGAATTCGAGATGCCGAAGGTATAATCAGGTTGCGGATCGCCTAAAAATTGCCGGCCATCTTTGAGAGGGCCGGTGGTGCGCTCGGGCCTCCCAGGATCGGTTGATAAGATTTCGTTCCCGGCGGCGTCGTATCCCAGGAACTTGGGCCCAAAGAACGTTCCGAGTGGCTGCCCTTCTATGGCAATCTGCGCCTGAACGTCGCTCAAGCCGGCGCCGCTGACCCTGCCGAAGATAATCGAAGCCCGGCCACCCAAATCAACCACTTCATTTTTATTGGTGGCAAAATTGAAGCTGGTTCTCCAGAAAAATCCTCCGGAGGCAATGTTCACCGTGTTCAACGAGATCTCGAGGCCTTTGTTGGTGACCTCGCCTACATTATCGAGCCTGGTCGAAACCACGGCCGGCTGCGGAACGGCGAACTCCAACAACAAATCGGTGGTTTTTTTATTATACCAATCGATCGAGCCGGAAACTCTGTCATTCCATAAGCCGAAGTCGACGCCGATATCGAGCTGGCTGGTCTCTTCCCATTTGAGATCGGGATGGCCAACTGCGTCGGGGAAACGCCGGTGCGAACTTGATCGCCGATCACGGCATTGGCGCCCGGGCCGAGGATGAGCAAGGAACGGAAATTTCCAATGTCCTGATTTCCGGCCTTGCCATAGCTGACCCGCAATTTCAAATCATTCACGCTGCTGGAATTTTTCAGGAAAGATTCTTGCGAAAGGCGCCATCCGGCGGAAGCGGAGGGGAACATGCCCCATTTTTTGTCGGCGCCAAAACGGGAAGAGCCTTCACGGCGCAGAGCCGCTTGCAGCAAGTATTTGTCGGAGATGTTGTAATTCACGCGCCCGAGGAAGGAGATCAGCCGGTTCTTGGCCTGAAAAGATTCCGGTCGAACGGAAAAATCGGAGCCGCCGCTGAGGTTATTGAACGACCAGCCGTCGGTAACAAAGCCCTGGGCCGTGACGTTAAACGATTGATCTTCGAACTCCTGAAAGGTGTATCCACCCCAGGCTTCCAGCTTGTGAGAGGCGCCAATATTTGCGCGATAATTCAGCGTGCCTTCGAACAGAGCGTTTTGATTTTGGTTGCTTCTGTTATCGGCTCTTCCGCCAAAGGCCGCGGCATACGGCAAACTTCTCGGCTGATAAGTGTTTCGCGTGGCGTTGGTCCGGTCCAGTCCCAGATTGATCTTTCCGGTCAATGAGGAGAAGAGATCATATTCCGCAGTGCCGTTGAAAAAGAGCCGCAAGGTCTCGGTTTCGTCATCGATTTTTTCGACCAGTGCGACCGGATTCCGAATGCCGGGGTTCGGATACTCAAAATAGGCGCCGTTACTCAAAACCACCGGCTGGGTTGGAATCATCTTGTAGACTTGGGAGAACACACCGCCTTCGAAGCCGCCTTCCTGGGGATACGGGGTGTTATGGCGCTTGATGAAGGTGGGGTTGAAGCGCATGCCCAGCCGCAGCTTATTCTCAAACATGGTATGGTCGAGATTCACGCGGCCTGCAATCCGTGTCCGCTCCGAGCCTAACACAATGCCCTGCTCGTCCAGATAGTTCATTGAAACCAGATACTGGGTCGCCTCGGTGCCGGAGCTAAAGGTGAGATTGTGATACTGTGAAACCGCAGTTCTTACAATCGCGTCCTGCCAATCCGTGTTGGCAGGCCCTTCGACGGCCACGCCAAGCCTTCCGGCAAACTCCCGATATTCCTGGGCCGTCATGAGGTTTAGCTTATTAGACTGGCTGGCGGTGCTGGTATAGCCGTCGTAAGTCAACGAGTAGCCGCCGGGGCGTCCTTTTTTCGTGGTAATCAAAATGACGCCGTTGCCGCCGCGCGCGCCGTAAATGGCCGCCGAAGATGCGTCTTTCAACACATCGACGGAAGCGATGTCGTACGGATTCAGTGTGCTGAGCGGCGTATCGATGGGGTTGCGGCCGATAACGTCGCCGTTGCCGGGGCCGCCCGGGCTGGCGGAAGCGCTGCTCACGGGAACGCCGTCAATGACGATCATCGGCTCGTTGCTGGCGGAAACCGAGGTTCCACCGCGAATACGAATCAACGGCGCAGCGCCAACGTCGCCATTGACCTGCGTGACCACCACCCCCGGGATGCGGGATTGCAGCAGATTCTGAGGATCAGTCGTTGCGCCCTGATTGAAAGCGAAGTCTTGTAATGAGGAAACGGCGCTGGTAATATCTCTACGCTGCTGGGTACCATACCCAATAACCACCACCGCATCTCCGGCAACGGCTTGAGGGGTCATGGTGAGGTTGATCACGCCACGGCCGCGGATGGGAGTTTGCTCTCGTCTAAATCCGATATACGAGAAGACCAATGTATCCTGCGGTGAAATATTTTCCAGCGCATACTGGCCATCCATATCAGTCGTGGTCCCCCGGATAGTATTCTTCACCACAATATTTACGCCAAGCAACGGCGTCCTGTCCTCTCCGGAAATAACTTTCCCGCTAACCTTGTTTTCCTGGCCAATGGCTTGTCCAACGAAAAACAGACTTACCATTAGACTAACGAGTAAGACTTTAGTTCTCATTAGATACACCTCCTCCTTGCTAGTTTAGTGCATTCCCTAATGTATGGGCCACATTTAGAAGAACCCAAACATTGGGGGCAAACAATGGATCGTGGCCACCCCGAATAGCCGCGGCGAGGTCAATTCGCTCGCAAGCGACTATGGTCAATACACCAAACAACTTGAAAACTGAAACCTTACAGGCGGAGCCTTACAGATGTAGCTTTTTTACATACTTGACCTCCTTTGGTTCATTTGAGGGGAGTGTGGACTTTCTAGTCCACACGCACATCGCGGACAAGAAAGTCCGCTCTCCTCTTTTGTTAGCATGGATTTGTTGGGATTCGTGAAACGTCGAGCGTAATTTTCCAGAGTTGTTTTTCTTGGGATGATAGGTATAGGCATTAGCTTGTTGATCTTACGCACGTTTCACCAACATTACGTCTTATATATAAAAATTCTAAATTGATTGTCAAGACATTTTTTTAGATTTTTTAATTTCGCCTTGACTATGGTCGGCACCTTGATCTACGCAATCGTCGTGGTAAATCATGTCGGCGGTTTGGGAGATTTGGCGGATAAAATTGTGGCGCTTACGGGCCGGAAAGAGCTGGAACCATGCTTTCCCTTACATGCAAATTTTTACGCGCAGCTTGAGCTGGTTGGCGATCTGTGTCGGCCTGCTCGTGATTTATCCATTTTCACCTGCGGATGCTGCCGGAGATCAATTTGCAGCCTCGCGGGAAATTTTGTTGGTCACCGGCATCAATGAATTATTGCCGGCCGGCAAACAGCGGCATCGGATAAAACCGCGTCGAAATTTCGCGCTTGCAAAACTTGACATTTACCAAGCCAGGAGGTAGATTATAATGCAATTTCTGTTATAGACATTCACTGCACATTCGCGCGACGTCCACATGATTCTGGTTGAAGAGGCTAAACTCATTCAGGAAGACCGCCTGCTTTGGAAGCGCATGCGGGAAGGCGATAGGGAGGCGTTGGCTGCGCTCTTTCGCCGCCACTACGCGAGGCTTTACGATTATGGGCTGAAACTTTCTCATCAGGAAGAACTGGTCAAAGACGGCATTCAGGAAGTGTTTGCTTATATCTGGGAAAAGCGCGAACGAATTGCCAAGGCTGATTCGGTTCGGGCCTATTTGCTGATCTCCCTGCGGCGGCATTTGCTCAAAGCACTGGCGCAACAGCAGCAACGGCAGACGTCCCAGCAGCAGTTCGAGCTGGAGCAGGCTCAAGACGCTTTCTCGCCGGAGGAGCTCTTGATCGTGCAGGAACAGGAGGAGTCTGAAAGACAAGCCCTGACCAAAGCGCTGCAAGAAATTCCGCCGCGTCTGCGCGAAGCGCTTTATCTGAAAACTTATGACGGCTTGGCCTACCGCGAAATCGCCGCCATCATGAACGTCTCTCCGCAAGTGGCGCGCAATTATGTTTCAGAAGCTTTTCACCGTCTACGGCTCGTTTTCCCCACATAAGATCCCAAGAATTTATTATCTCGCCCGTCTCAGCCATTTCCCGCCGGCATAAAATTTTCAAAAAAAATGCTTTGTAGAGCATTACATTTCCCTTTTTCCCTTCTCTATAAGAGTGAATCCATAGTGTCCGTGGGATGAGCGCAAGCTTAATTCCGCCGCAAAATGTGATCGACGCACAAACACATTCTCTCACAAAACAGAAAAATATGTCGCAAGAAAACCACGAAATCGTCTCTTTGCTCGCGGATGAATCTTTCCAGCGTTGGCTTTCCGGAAACGCCTCTGACGAAGAAATCAGGCGGTGGAATGAGTGGCTGAACACTTCGCCGCGTCATTATGAGCTTCATGCCCAGGCTGCGGCGTTGTGGAAAATGGCGCACTTCCGATCTTCGGCGCTGCCCGATGTCGAGGCGGAATGGCAGACGTTGCTGCGGCGTGTGGAATTTAAAGCCGCCAAGGCCGTGGCGCGCGATCGTTCGTTTGCAAAAAGGGCTTGGTTTGGTTATATGCCAAGCCGAAGATTGGCGTGGGCCGGTTTGGGCGCTGTGGCCGCGTTGTCGATCGCTTTGCTCTGGCGTAATCTGCCTTTTCACCTCTCGCCCAAGAAACAGGAAATTCAACTGGCTTCCACCAACTACGGCCAACGCCTCGAGCTCAACTTGCCGGAAGGCAGCACGATTATTTTGAACGCCAATTCGAGTTTGTGTTACCCGGCGGTCTGGACTGCCACGACCGCTCGCCAATTTGAATTACAAGGCGAGGCTTATTTCGAGGTTTCTTCGCGCCCGCAAGGGCCTCAACATGATTTCATTGTTCGTACGTACGACGGCGCCGTTCAAGTGGTGGGAACCCAATTCACGGTGCATAATCGCGGTCAAGGGACGCGCGTGGTGGTTGAAGAAGGCGGGGTCGAAGTTGCGGTCGCCGATACGAGCTCCGGCAGCAAAATTCCAATTGCGCGAACGCTGGTCGAACCGGGGCATTTACTCCATTTTCAGAAGGGAAACCGTGACGCGGTTCCTCAACCTGTCCATGTCGGATTTCACACGACTTGGTGGCGCGAGCATTTGGTTTTGCAGGACACGCCTTTCGAGCAGATTATTCGCCGTTTGGAAGAAACCCATGGCATTCAGATAAAAATCGAAGATCGCACTTTGCTGAAGCGAACGTTGTCCGGTTCGATTGAAAATCGCAATCTGGAGGTTGTTACGGAAGCGTTGGCCAAAGCCCTGCGCACAAGTGTGCGCCGGGAAGGCCAGATGGTGATTTTCAACAATTTGCCAAAAGCAAATGGGAATTAATTCACTTTTTAATCACGGTCATTGCGAAACGGAGGAATTTGTGTAAACAACTTTATCCAACCGAAGGAGGGTTTTATGCGATTCATCAGAACTGTAACAATGATTGGCGTTATTGGGTTGTTTGCCGCAGCGAGCATGGGCCAGACGTTGGTCTCTCAAGCTGGCAACAACCATTTCGCGGTTTCGCCTTCCAATAATTTGGTGTCGCTGCACGAAGCGCTCGCCGCGCTTGGCGAAGCCTATCAAGTGCATTTCTTGTATGAAGACGCCGTGGTTCAGGGCAAAACCGCTGTAGCCCTTTCGTCCATCTCCAACAACTTTTACGAAGACCTCAGGCAGGTCCTGGGCGACAATCCGCTGACCTACGAAAAGGTCGGCGCCAGCACGATTGTCATCATGCCGCGAGAATCAGCGGCCAGGCCAAGCTTGCCTGCGGGCGGAACCATCAAAGGCAAGGTAACCGATGAAAACGGCGAAGCGCTTCCCTTCGCAAACGCGATCATTGAAGGCACCACCATGGGCGATGCCGCGGATCAGAACGGCGAGTATGTGATTACAAACGTCCCGCCAGGGACCTACACCTTGCGGACCCGCGTTGTTGGATACAAAACAGAGACTGCGCAAGTCACTGTAAACATGGATGAAACGGTTACGCAGGATTTCTCTCTTGCCACTGATATCTTGCACATGGATGCAATTGTGGTCACTGGTACACCCGGAGGGGCGGGAATGAGCAAACGCGATGCAAGTTTTGCCATCACGACGGTGGAGGCGGCAGATATCCGCCAGTTTTCGCCCAGTAGCACTGCTAATTTACTGGAGTTGGTTCCCGGCGTCTGGTCAGAAAGCTCGGGTGGAGTTGCCGGAGCGAACATTGACGTGCGCGGACTTCCGGGCGGTGGCGATGCGCCGTTCGTGACGATGTCCATAAATGGCGCACCGCTTTACGGCACGGAAATGCTCTCATTCTTCGAGCAGAGCACGATATTCCGTGTCGACGAAACGGTCGCATCGGCCGAGGCGCTTCGCGGCGGTCCGAACTCCGTCTTTTCGAACGGTGAACCGGGTGTGACCATGAATTTTACTTTGTTGCAGGGGAGTGATGAAACCAGAGCCCGGGTGAAGTATTCGACGTCCGACTATAACCTTCAGCGGGTCGATGCGGTTGTCAGCGGCGAGGTGACCCGTGGTCTCTACTACATGGCCGGTGGTTATGCCCAGACCTCTCCTGGCGTCCGTGAGGCGCAATATAATGCCGAAAAAGGACAGCAGTTTACGACGCAGCTCACCAAGGTCTTCGATCGCGGCGTGATCAACGCATTCACCCGGTTTACCGACGACCACGGCCAGTGGATCCTGCCAATGGCGCTCAACAGCGGCAACGACCTTGGCGACTTCGCACAACTGGGCAACGCGACCCGCTTTCGCGAACTGCAAGTAAACGACCAGGGCGATACCGAAATCTTCGATTTCTCCAGAGGTCGCGGCTGGGACGGCAGCGTCAGCGGTGTGAACGCAGACTTCGATTTGGGCGCCGGCTGGACTGTCCGCGACAATCTTTCCTACACCAAGGGTCAAGCGAACACCTTCGGGTTTGTACCCAGTGGCGGTGCAATTCGAGTGTCCGCTCTTGGGCGAACAACTCCGGTTACAACGCAGGGCGGACGGCAGCTTAGCAATTCGGATTTTATCCAGAACTACGGCCATTGGGTTGTGTTGAAGGATCTTGAATCGTTCACCAACGACATCAGTCTTGCTAGAAGCTGGCAGGCGCACAACCTCACGATAGGTTCTTATCAGGCGTCATGGTCGGCGGCGGATTTTTGGACGCTGGGCAACTATGTCGCGGTTCACAATGTTGCCAATGGGGATATATTACAGGGTATACCCGCCGATACCGTTGCTGCCCATGGAGGTGGAGGCACATTTGCTTTCGGACTTCGAGGCGCCGGCGATGCGAGGGTGATTGCGTTCTATGCAGCAGAATCATGGCAGGCAACACCTGCCCTTCGGATCGATTTGGGTGCTCGCCGTGAACGGATTGAAATCGAGTACGTTCTGGATACCGGTCCCGGCTATCCGGACGGTACTCGCGATATGGCAGTTTCGATCGACGACGAGCAATGGGCTTTTACGGGCGCCGTAAATTACGATATTACCCAACCCCTGGGTGTCTTTGGACGCTACTCGGATGGATTTGTCTTTCCTCACTTCGACAATCTCCGAGAGAACGATCGCAGCACAAACAAAGTCAGGCAATATGAAGTCGGCCTAAAGTATGCCCCCAGGAAACTCTTCAGCCTGTTCGCGACCGGCTACTTCAGCAATTACGACGCATTCGAAAGTCTCGTCGGCGGAGGATTCGATCCCCGGCGGTTCAAGACTGAATCCTTCGGCGTCGAACTGGATGGCGCACTTTTCGTGGGCGACTTGACTGTGCGCGGTATCGCCACGATTCAAAGCACCGAGATCACCGAGTCCGATGATCCAACGATCGTCGGAAACTCGGTTCTACGCCAGCCTGACTGGCAGATCCGGTTGGCGCCGAACTATAATTTCGTTGGCAAGAACTTCAACGTGAACCTCTACGGCGCCGCACGCCTCGTCGGCAAACGCTGGGGGGATAATGAGAATGTCAACGAATTGGACGGCTATGAAAAGCTCGACGCGGGTGTCACGGTGTCGACAAAAACCGGACTATCCTTCAACTTACACGCCGACAATTTGACCGACTCCGATGGTCTTACCGAAGCCGATCCCCGCACTCTGGCGGCGCCGAACGGTCGCCCGATCTTCGGCCGGTCGGTGAAATTCTCGGTCGGTTACGACCTCTAACGAAAGCCCGGGTTATCCAACGATTGTGCCTGATGCCTCTGCCATTGAGTAAATCATGAGCAGGTCAAAAGCGAGCCGGCCATTGGATAGGTCATCATCTTTTGGCTGGCTCGCTTTGTTTTCAAAAGCTTCCTTCATCAATTGTAACTCGCGGAAAGATTATGAGATTTGAATCACTCATCAAAAAATCAAGCCCATCTGTGATTCGTGTCTTCATACTTTTTTTGATCGCCATCAATTTAGTCCCCGCCAGCGCATTACGATCTGCCACAGCCCAAGAGATTCCCCCAATTCTGGAATTTCCCCAAGCCGGCTTGGACGATTCTTCCACTTATCGAGGTTACACCACGCGCTTTTTTCGGGACACGGCGGGCAACACCGTTCAAATTGTGTTGAATCAAAATACCGGACGCGTGGTCAACCTGTGGGCGGATGCAGCAAATGAGAGTATCTCGTTCACGGCGCGCGATACGGCGGGGCGGCCCGCAGAATTTGCGTGGGATTCTCCGGGCGCGGAAGTTTCTTCAGAAGGTTTGGCGCGCTATGTGCGATACACGCTTGCCTCGAAAAGCACCGTGCTCGATATCGGATTTTTTCTCTTAGGCTCGATGCGCAAAGAGCGGGACCTCCAATATCAGCAGCGGCATTTGCTCGCCTTTGGCGTCGAACCTTTTATTGAGAATGAGCTTATTGAGTTGATTGGCCATATCGAACGCTTGCCGGCCCCGGTGCGCGCCCGCCATCTTACCCTCCTCGGCGCCAAAGACACCCAAACGCTTCGCGCGCGACTTGTTCCGGAAATAACGCTGCGAAGGCAAGGTTCGAAAAACGTCGTGCGGATCCAGCAGTCCACCTTTGACGGCAAGAATAATTTATCACTTGAGCTGAGTGTGGAGAGCAGCCAGGCGCTGGCCAACGTCTTAAATGACAAGGTGTCGATTCGATCTTTGCAGCGCCAACCCATTCAACTGGCCGTCAAAGTGGGGACCGATTCTCCGGCCTTGACGCCGTTGCGCCGCGAGGAAATTTTTAATCATGACTTCACGAAATTCTACGAGAACGCACGCGTTGAAAATGCCGGTAAGGTTTTAAAAATGGGCGATGCCGCTGCCAAACGGCGTGCACTCCGCTTTCTCTGGCTGGATCGCCAAGTTGCAAGTCTCGAGTTAATGAGTTATGAAGAGAAGCTCATGGCCGGGCTGCCGAATTTCGCGACGTATTTCGGCCGGGATATGATGATGTCGGCGCTCATGATGGAGCCAATATGGAATTCCGCCATGCTCGAGCACGTCATTGCCAGCGTCTTGAGAAAATTGTCTCCAACCGGCGAAGTCAGCCACGAGGAGGCCTTGGGCGGCCAGGCCATCCGCGAAAATGCCGCTGATTATAATCGGTTGATCGCCGCGTATTTGCAGCGCCAAAATCAAAAAGACCAAGCCGGAGTCTTGGCGCAAGCCGAACAGGTGCTCGGAAATTTGCAAGCGATAAAAGAAAACTACAATATGCTTGACGATGATTTCCAGCTTCCGGTTCTCGCAGCGCGTTATCTCACCAGCTCTGACATACCTGCCGAGCGCAAACGCGCTTTTTTGCAGGCGGCGGCACGCCAGGATGAAGAAGCTTCCCGGCTGATGCTGTTGCTGCGCAATTTGCTATATGCGACACAGCGCTCCTACAAATACGTCGAACATCCGGTTGCCGTAAATTTGGTCGATTTTCCAAAGCGTGATGCGCAGCATTGGTTCTCCGGAAGCTGGCGCGATAGCGGGCCGGGTTATGCCAATGGCCGCTTCGCCATGGATATTAATGCGATTTGGGTTCCCCAAGCGTTGGAAGCCATTGAGAAAATTTTTGCCGCATTTCGGGAAATGAATTTCACGGCGGAAAATTTGGAATCCACATTGCCGGCCTTGCAGGGCAGTACACTCGGCCAATATTTGCGCGATGCTGAGGCTTTGTCTCGCGCCATAAAAATTTGGCAGGAGGCCATAAAGCATTTTGAAGTGCAATTGGCGCCGCAAGAAGTTCAACGCCGTCTCCGCGCCAAATTGGCATCGCTCCCGGAGATAGAACGAAATTATTGGGAAAATGTGCTCGCGCAAAGTGATGCCGGCGAACAAAGCGTCGAGTTTCTTGCCCTTTCTCTGGATGAAAATGGCCAACCCATTCCGGTCGCCAACACCGATCCGGCGACTTGGCTGTTTCTGAATGATTTCACGAATGAAATCTTAAAAGGACAGACAACCGCCGAAACAGTTCTCCGGCATTTGCGAATCTTTGTCAAACCTTATCCGGTCGGCTTGTTCGTCGCCGGCGTCGGGCCGCTGGTGGCAAATGATGCTTACGCTTCTCCCGAAGTCTGGGAGAACTTTCGGCGTGACGAATATCATTCGCCGCGCACAGTATGGGGACGAGAGGTCAACTTGCTCTTTCTGGGATTGGCCAAACAAATTATATCTGCTGCTGATTCGCAAGGCCATTTGAAAGACAAAACGCTTGATTCGTATGTCCGTGAATGGCGCGCCATCTTGACCAAAACCCTCGCGGCCGTGGAAGCCTCGGGGCTGAAGCACAATGAATTATGGCGATACACCATCACCGATTCGAAGTTGGCGCCGGCGCGCTATTCCACCAGCTCCGATATTCAGCTTTGGAATCTCACGGACCTCGCCGTACAATTCCGGCTGCAGCGTCTCCCGGATTTCTGAATCGTCTTGGCTTTTCGCTTGTTTCTTTTCTGCATGAGGTCGTTTTGTTGGCGGCTACGCCAGGGCTTGGCCTGGGTTGGATGCTCGCTAAAAAATTTCCTGGATATCCGATTCGCGCTTGCATTTTGCTTCTTCTCCTGTTAAATTGTTTTTAGACAATCCAACGGAAAAAGCTTTTAGATAACTTTGCGGCGCAACGCGTGCGCGTGGAGTTTTTGCCTGCGGCCGCCGGCTTTTTCTGCAAAGCCCAATTTGTAATCGCCTCATGAAGATTCTTGTAACATATCTCACCGCCCTGCTCCTGGCTTGCGGCTGTTCAACCGAACGCCGTGACGGCCAGCTTCAAGAAAATTCCACCGGCACGATCCAGCTCATTTTCAAGCATCACAAAGTCGCCGGCGATCCCAAATATATGAACGAGTTGTTGGATCGTTTTGAAGCCGAAAACCCACAGATTAAAGTCGAGGACCAGACACTGCCGGCCTCGACGGATGAGCAGCACCAATTCTATATCACCAATCTGGAAGCGCGCGCGCCCGATTTTGACGTCTTCGCGCTCGACGTGATTTGGCCGCCGGAATTTGCCCACGCCGGCGGCGTCTCGTCCTCGCAAGATGGCGCAGCCGAGCAGCAGCGGGGCTGGCTGTTGGATCTCACGCCCTATTTTTCCGATGTGGATTTTTCCGAAATGATTCCAGGCCCGGTTGAAGCCGACCACTTCGAAGGCCGTCCCTACGCCGTGCCGTGGTACGTCGATGCCGGCATGCTTTATTATCGCAAAGATTTGTTGGAAAAATATAGCTTGGCGCCGCCCACGACGTTTGAAGAGCTGGCGAGCGCAGCAAAAATCGTTTTAGAGAAAGAAAATAATCCGTCGTTGCACGGCTTCATTTGGCAAGGACGGCAATACGAAGGCTTGGTTTGTGTTGTGCTCGAATATATTTGGGGCAATGGCGGTGACGTGATCGACGGCACCGGCCGTGTTGCCATTGCGGATTCCGCTGCTGTAGAAGCTCTGGCATTCATGCGCCGGCTCATCGAAGAAAAAATTTCGCCGCCGCTGGTGACCACGGCCGACGAAGAAATGACCCGCCACATTTATAGCAGTGGGCGCGCGGTGTTCATGCGCAACTGGCCTTATGCGTGGTCGCTCATGCAAGCGGAAGGCTCCTCTGTGCGAGGAAAGGTTGGCATCACCGTCATGCCGCATTTCCAGGGCGGAGAAAGCGCCGCCACGCTCGGCGGCTGGCAGCTCGGCGTAAACCGTTTTTCGCAACATAAGGATGCCGCAGTGAAATTGGTGAAATTTCTCACGCGTCGCGAATCACAAAAATTTATCGCGCTGCACACCGGCCTCAAGCCGGCGTGGAAGGATCTGTATGAAGATCCGGAGCTGCGCGCCGCCCAACCTTTTGTTGCCGAACTTTTGCCGGTATTGATGGCAGCACGGCCACGGCCGGTGACGCCGTATTATCTCATGATGTCGCAAATTCTGCAGGCGGAATTTAGCGCGATTATCACCGGCATCAAATCACCGAAAAAGGGCCTTAACGACGCGCGCAAGCAGATCGAGTTTTTGTTGGGCCAGTAGTTTCTTTAAAGTTAATTTTTTGCAAAAAAGCAAAGATTTTTCCAACGGATTGAAAAACCCAACTGATAATGCTCTTTCCGTTGGGTTCTTCTATCCGTTGGAAATTTTTTAGACCTGTATGATTTTGCCATAATCATTTTGCTATTTATTTTTGGCCGTTTAAATTAATGGTCTTGACCTCGATCCTGGCACAATGCTCAAAAAAGAATCGACATTAGCCAAACTCTTTCTTGCCCCGGCGCTTCTCATTATCGCCGCAGTCGCGCTTTACCCGATTCTCAACGTGCTCTGGCTCAGCCTGCATCGCAAGCTGTTGATCTTTGGCATTGATCGTTTCATCGGAATGGGGAACTACGCCTACTTGCTGCAAGACGCGCGCTTCTGGCGAAGCCTCGGCAACACGCTTTATTTCGTCATATTAGCCACCGGGCTGGAGATGTTGTTGGGCTTGATTACGGCGCTGGTCATGCACCAACCGCGGCCTGGCAAAACTTTTCTCCGCGCTGCCATATTGGTGCCGTGGGCGGTCCCCACGGTTGTCTCGGCGCGCATGTGGGAATGGATTTTCAATCCGGATTTTGGCGTGCTGAATTTTTTTTTGCGCAAAATCGGCCTGCTCAGCTCGTCACAAAATTGGCTCGGTGATCCCACCCTGGCGCTGCACGCGGTGATTTTCGCCGACGTGTGGAAAACCACCCCGTTCGTGGCGCTGCTGCTTTTCGCCGGCTTGCAAGTGCTGCCGGCGGATATTTATGAAGCCGCCAGGATCGACGGCACCAATGCGTGGCAGCGTTTCTGGCGCGTCACGCTGCCGTTGCTCATGCCGGTGTTTCTCACCACGCTGCTGTTTCGCACCCTCGACGCCTTTCGCATCTTTGACTCGGTATACGTGCTCACCGGCGGCGGCCCGGCCAACACGTCGGAGACGCTCAGTATTTACGCTTATAAATTGCTCTTTCAAACGCTGCAATTCGGCGCCGGCTCCGCCGTGGCCGTGTTGACCTTCGGCTGTGTGATGATCGTAAGCTTGTTTTACATCAAACTGCTGACGCGCGGCAGCACAAAAATTGATTGATGGAGTAATGAAAATAACTCGAATCAGCCAAATCGGCTCGTCATTCATGTTCCTTGGCGCGCTTGTTCCTCTCTTGTTTTTCGTGCCGAATCAATCTTCGGATATCAATGCCAAAGACATCGTCAAAAAGCTTGACGAGCTTTATCGCAGCGAATCCAGCTTTGGCGAAATGGAAATGCAAATCGTCACGCCCCACTGGGAGCGGACTTTGCGCATGCAAGTGTGGACAAAAGGAATGGACAAAACTTTTATCCGAATCACCTCGCCGCTAAAAGAAAAAGGCGTCGCCACGCTGCGCCTTGGCAACGAGATGTGGAATTACCTGCCGAACACCAACAAAGTGATCAAGATTCCGCCCTCCATGATGATGAGCGCGTGGATGGGCTCCGATTTCACCAACGACGATCTGGTGAGTGAATTCTCTTTGCTCGAAGATTTTCATTATAAGCTCATTGCCCCCGAAGATGCCCAAGCAGGCCTGCTTTACATCGAATCCGTGCCCAAAGAAGACTTGCCGATCGTTTGGGGAAAGATCATCGCCGCCGTGGGAAAGGATGATTACATTCCGGTGTGGGAAAAATATTACGACGAAAAGGAAAATCTCATGCGGGTGATGAATTTCAAAGATATAAAGCTATTCAGTGGCCGCAAGATTCCGGCAGTGATGGAATTGATCCCCCAAAACAAAGAAGGCCACAAAACCGTGATTCGCTATCTCAAGCTTGAGTTCGATACGAAAATCGAGGAAGATATTTTCAGCTTGAGAAATCTGCGCTCGAGAAGCTAAAACAAAGTGGACAACTCTACGACCGCAGGCTGCAACCCCAAAAGTTTCCCCAACGGATAGATGAACCCAACGGAAAAAGCCTTATTACAGTTGGGTTCATCTATCAGTTGGGAACATAAAACTTTTAGAATTTTTCTAACTTTCGCGTTGTAATTCGCCTTGGCATAATTGAGTTTCAATGCTTTTGTTCGTTGCGGTTCTCTTTTTGTTGCAAAAATAATGCTTTTGTTCGTTGCGGTTCCCTTTTCGTTGCAAAAACCTGCTTTTGTTCGTTGCAAAACTAAAATATTATGTTGCTCAAAATCGCCTTTCGCAATGTCTTTCGCCAGAAGCGCCGCACCATTCTCACCGCGCTGACGATGTTCGGCGGCTTCACGCTGGCGGCGATCTCCATCGGCTGGTCGGATGGAACGTATTCATACATCATCAACATGTTTACCCGCAACCGGCTGGGCCACATTCAGATTCACGGCCAGGGTTATCTCGACAAGCCTTCGTTGTACAACACCATCGATGATTACAAAACGGCGGGAGAAAAAATCCAAAACCTCGACGGGGTTGAAACCTGGGCGCCGCGATTGTATTCGGCCGGCCTGGCTTCGGTGGCAGAGAAGAGCGCCGGCGCGCAAATCATCGGCATCGATCCGGAGCGCGAAGCTGCCGCGATGCGCTTTGACAAAAAAATCGTCGATGGCAGAAATTTTTCCACGACGCCCTCGCCGGAAGCCATTTTGGGAAAAGGCCTTGCCAAAGTTCTGAACGCCCGGTGCGGCGATGAAATCGTCATCGTCTCGCAAGCGGCGGATGGCTCCATTGCCAACGCGCTCTACCACGTCATTGGCATCGTGGAAAGCGGTGACGAGATCAGCGACCGGATGGCTTTCTATCTCCACTTGCAAGAGGCGCAGGCGCTGCTCGTTCTCAATGAGCGGGTTCACGAGATTGCGGTTATCGTCAACGATCTTGATCGCGTCGCAGAATTAACCGGAATAATTGAATCCACCCTTGATGACTCCAATCTCGAAGTGGCACCGTGGCAGGAATTTGCCAAGTCATTTTATCAGGCGATGCAAGCCGATCAGCAGGGCATGTGGATAACGCTCTTCGTCATCATTCTCATCGTTGCCGTCGGCGTGCTCAATACCGTGCTCATGTCGGTTCTGGAGCGCACGCGCGAATACGGCGTATTAAAAGCCATCGGCACCAGGCCCGGCGCCATCATTGAGCTTGTGCTCTACGAAGTCAATATCATCGCCCTCGCCAGCGTCATCATCGGCCTCGGGCTCAGCGTCGTGATCAATTCGCTGCTGGCCGAACGCGGCATAGCGATGCCGGAAACTTTTACTTATGGGGGAATCGAGTTCAGCCGGATGTATACGGAAGTCAGTGCCCGCAGCCTGTATATTCCGGCCATAACCGTGATGTTGTCGGCGACCTTGGTCGGCATTTTTCCCTCGCTGCGCGCGGCGCGCATCGAACCGGCAAAAGCGATGCGGATACATTAAATGACGTAACGCAGGCTGCCAGCCTGCAAGAGCCGGCCACACGGGTTGAAAAATATTCGTGATCGTCCCAACGCGGACCCCGCCTTGCGGGGCAACCCAATTTTACCACCAAGACACGAAGACACTAAGTTTTTTTTTGGTGTCTTCGTGTCTTGGTGGTGAGAAAATCTTTGTTTTTTTCAACGATTCAGCTCTAAAAAGAATAATGTGGATTTACCTTAAACTTGCCTGGAGAAACCTTTTTCGCAATAAACGGCGCTCCTTCATTGCCGGCATCGCCATCGGAATCGGCCTCGCTTCGCTGATCTTCGTCGATGCCTTGATGATCGGCATGGAAGAAAACATGGTGAAATCCGCCACCTCCTCTTTTCTTGGCGAGGGGCAAATTCACCGCGAAGGTTTTCGCGAAACGCAAGACGTCGCGCTGACTATTAATCATCTCGACGATATTGTGTCGAACTTGAAACAGGAACCGGTGGTCAGCCATTTTACCCGGCGGGTCATGACTTTCGGGATGATTACTTCGCCTGCGAATGTGAACGCGATCAGCCTGGTCGGAATCGATCCCTCCACGGAACAATATCTCTCGCAGGTCGACGAGGCGATTACTGATGGAGCGTATTTCACCGATGGCGGCGAGCGCGATATTGTGATCGGCAGCAAGCTGGCGGAGACGCTCGAAGCCGGAATCGGCGGCCGTGTCGTTGTCACCGTTGCCCAAGTCGCAGATCCCGCCAAGGGCGGAACGCATGCCGGCGATCTCTCGCAAGAGATGTTTCGGATTTCGGGCATCTATCACTTCAACATTCAGGAAATGGATGGCGCAATGGCATTTATCCGTTTGGAGAAGGCCCAAGCGATGCTGGCTTTGGGCAGCGACGTTCACGAAATCGCCATCAAATTTGTTGACACCAAGTACGGTCGCAATGAAAACCTCCCTTTCTGGAAAAAATATTCTCGCGATGGCAACGTCGCCAGCGGCTGGACGAAAATTTTGCCGCAGTTGGAAGCCGCATTCGAGCTGTCGCAGTTTAGCATCTTCATCACCGGTCTGATTCTCTTTGGCGTGGTGGCGCTGGGAATCATCAACACGTTGTTCATGTCGCTGCACGAACGCATGTTCGAGTTCGGGGTGCTGCGTGCGGTTGGCACCCGGCCGTTCGGCATCGCGCGGCTGATCATTTTAGAAGCGGGCGCACTCGCCATTCTGAGCATCGCGCTCGGCAACATTCTGGGTTTCGCCGTCACTTATCTCATCGCCAAAACCGGAATAGATTATACCGGCATCGAGTTCGCCGGCGTCACTTTTCGCGAGCTGCTCTACCCGGTGATGAATGTCAAACAGTTTGTCTTCTATCCCTTTTGGGTGTTTGTTTTTACCTCAGTCGTTGGTATATACCCGTCGGTTTATGCGGCGAAAATGTCGCCGGCAGCAGCGATGCGAAAAAGCTTGTAGGCTTATGAGAGAAAAATGAAGCGTAATGCGAATGATGGTGTCATTGTAACGGAAGATTTGGAGAAAATCTATTCCGACAACGGCGTGCCCGTACACGCGATCCAGGGGATCGATTTGGTTATTGAATCCGGTGAGTTTACGGCCATCGTCGGCCCCTCCGGTTCGGGGAAAACGACTTTTCTCAATATTATTTCGGGGTTGGATACGCCAACGGCAGGAAAGGCATGGCTGAGTGGCAGGCTGTTATCCGGCATGAGTGGCGGAGAGCTTTCGGATTTTCGCCGCGATCATATCGGCTTCATCTTTCAGGCCTATAATCTTATCCCGGTTTTAACGGTTGAGGAGAACGTCGAATACATCATGCTCTTGCAGGGCGTTCCCAAGCGCGAGCGCCACGAACGGGTCTTGAAAATTCTGCACGAGGTCGGCCTGGAGGGCTTTGCCGATCGTTTTCCGCCGCAGCTTTCCGGCGGGCAGCAACAGCGGGTGGCCATCGCGCGGGCCATGATCTCAAAACCTTCGCTCGTTCTGGCCGACGAGCCGACCGCGAATCTCGACTCCAAAACCGGTGTGGCGCTGCTGGAGATGATGCGCGAGCTGAATGCGAAAACCGGCATGACTTTTGTCTTCTCCACCCACGACGAAATGATCATGAAAAGAGCCAGGCGGGTGATTACAATAAAAGACGGTAAAGTTGCGAGCGATGAGAGACGAGGTGGATAGTTTGCCGAGAAAATGTCTGGCGCTCATTTTGCCTTTGTTGCTCTGGCCCATTTGGGGATTTGCAGACGAGCCGTTTTCCATCAACGGGCATTATAAAAATTTTTTCGTAGTTTTCAGTCTGCCCAAATACGGAATTTCAGCAACGCTGCCGGATCAGCCCCCGCTTGGGGCGGTCAACAACCGGCTCAGGCTCAAGCTCTTTTACAACGTCAATACTTGGCTCTCTTTGAATGCCGCGTATGATTTTTCTCCTCGCATCCAAGACCCTTTGCTGTTTGAAAATCAACCTGTATTAGTCAGCCTCGATCCTTTCAAATATCGCGCGATTGATTTTGATGCAAGATTATACCCGGCGCAAAATAAAAATGTTGCAAGTTTCGGCATATTTCACAATCTTGATCGTGCCCTCGTCACGGTGAAAACAGCGCCGGCTGATATCGTGATCGGCCGGCAGGCGATTGCATGGGGCAGCGCGAGAGTGCTCAACCCAACCGATATTCTGGCGCCGTTTTCCTTTGAGGAATTGGATACGGAAGAGCGGATCGGCGTGGATGCAGTGCGCATAAGAGTGCCGTTGAGCGCTTTGGCGGAATTTGATGCCGGTTATGTTTTCGGCAAGGATTTTCAATTCGAGCAAAGCGCGTTTTTCACTCGCGCCAAGTTTTATGTGATGAAAACCGACGTGGCACTGCTGTTGCTTGGATTTCGCGAGCATCTCCTCGCCGGCATCGATATCGCGCGCAGCATTGGCGGCGCCGGATTTTGGCTTGAAGCAGCTTATGTATTTGCTGAACTCTTTAGCGATGCCGTAACCGGCAAAGAGAACGATTATTTTCGTGGTGCCATTGGGTTGGATTACGCTCTGAGTGGAAGGACGTATGGATTCATCGAATATCATTTTAGCGAGGCCGGCGCCGGCAAGCCGGAAAATTATCTACAAAATATGTCTCATCCGGCATTCTTCGATGGCGCGGTTTATCTGTTAGGAAGACATTACTTGGCGCCAGGGCTGACGCATCAAATTACGCCATTGATCAGCTTCAGCGGGCAGACGTTGTTCAACCTAGCCGATCAATCGATGTTCGTCTCGCCCACAGTTGAGTACAACATTGCCCAAAATATTTACGTCTCTGCCGGCGCATTTTTCGGAATCGGCAAGCACCCTGAGATCGTGATTGATGAGGCATTTGCGCCCGTTTTAAAATTTCATTCGGAGTTTGGCGGTTATCCCAATATTTACTTTTCTTCCTTTAGAATTTATTTTTAAGCATGAAAGCCTTTGTAAAAATTGCTTATTACTTTATCGCGGCGTTGCTGGTGGGCTTTTTTCTCGCGCCGTACCTTTGGCAGCTCGTCACCTCGCTCAAGCCCAGCGAAGAGCTGGCCAATTTGCCGCCACTGCTGCCCTCGAGATTAGTCTGGCAAAATTACGCCGAGGTTTTCACCGGCCGGCCGTTCGCCCGAATTATTTTGAACAGCGCGGTGGTGGCAAGCAGCACCACGCTGCTGTGCTTGGCGCTGGGATCGCTGGCCGGATATGCGCTGGCAAAATTGCCGGTGCGAAGAAAAGGCGTGATTTTGATGATGGTGCTGGCGGTGTCGATGTTTCCGCCGATTGCGACGGTAAGTCCGCTCTATCTCATTATTCGCGGCTTGGGCTGGCGCGACACTTATTTGGCGCTGATTTTTCCCTACGCCACTTTCGCGCTGCCGCTGGCGATTTGGATTCTCACCAATTTTTTCAAAGAGATTCCGGATGAGCTGACCGAGGCGGCAGTGATCGATGGCTGCACGCCGTTCCAAATTTTCCGGCGCATTTTCCTGCCGCTCGCCGCACCCGGCGTGTTCACCGCCGCCATTTTGATTTTCATTTTCGCGTGGAATGAATTTTTGCTGGCGCTGACTTTCACCGCCACGGAAAACTCGCGCACCATTCCGGTTGGCATCGCGCTCTTTCCCGGCTTGCACGAAATTCCGTGGGCGGAAATCGCCGCCGCCTCGATCATCGTCACCGTGCCGCTGATTTTGATCGTGCTCATTTTCCAGCGCCGGATTTTGGCTGGTCTCACTGCGGGCGCGGTGAAAGGATAAAGTTTGGCAATTATTCAGCGATTGCCCCCCATTGTCGGGGTTAATACTGCAAGTAACCCCGACATGGCGGGGTCATCGTGGAACGATCTTGTTAGTATCAAGCACCGTACTTGGCTTGAACAAGATTCTTCCAGAATGACATGTTACTTAGAAGTTTCGATAGATGCTTTTAATCGGAGTTAATCATGGAGCCGGAAATCAAGGAAACCGAATCAGAGTCACGCTTTAGAAGATATGCCAATTTGGTCTATCGTTATCGGCACCGGAGTTGGGGCGAGTTATTTTTTGGGCTTTCTCGTTTATCATTCATTGGTTCCCAGACCGGTTTCGGAATGTGGTTGGTTCATTCAGCTTATCGATAAACATTACGCGGCAACGATCGGCGTCCCTTTGTCGGCGATCACGGCATTTTGCATTGTGCTGTTGCTGAAAGTTGTCAATACCGGCCCGGTTGAGCTCGAGGCGCTCGGGTTTAAATTCCGCGGCGCCGCCGGGCCGTCGTGCTGTGGATATTCTGTTTTTTGGCCGTAATTTTTGGCGTGTATCTGCTTTGGAACAAATAATCAGGAGGTTGTTGAGTCATGGAAGCTTTGCAAGATATTTCGCAAATCAGTTGGGTGAAATTTGCGATTCCTCTCGGCGTGCTGATCATAACCCTGATCGTGGGATGGATTGCCAGGCGCTTGGCGTTCAACGCGCTGCGCCGCTGGGCGGGCAGGACGAAAACCCAAGCCGATGATATTCTCATCCAGGCGTTCAGCGGGCCGTTCATGATTTGGGTGCTGATTTTAGGCTTGCAGTTCGCCACCCAATTTTCCGATTTGTCCGAGCGCGCCACCGGCCTTATCAGCAAAGGCTTGCTCATTTTGTGGATCATTTCATTGATCATCGTGGCCTCGCGGCTGGCCGGCGATCTCGTCAAATATTTTGGCGGTGAAATTCAAGAAACGCTGCCGGTGACGAGCCTGACGCAAAACCTGGCGCGCCTCGCTGTCATCACCATCGGTATTTTGATTTTGCTCAATCAGCTCGGCATTTCCATCACGCCGATTCTCACCGCCCTCGGCGTGGGCGGCCTCGCTGTGGCGCTGGCGCTGCAAGACACGCTGGCGAATCTGTTTGCGGGATTTTACGTCAGCCTTTCCGGCAACATTCGCCCCGGTGATTATATCAAGCTCGACAGCGGTGAAGAAGGCTACGTGACCGACATCTCCTGGCGCAGCACGACGGTGCGGGCCTTGGCTAATAATATGATCATCGTGCCCAACGCCAAATTGGCGCAGGCGATTGTCACGAATTATTATTTGCCCGAAAAGCGCATGTCGCTGCTCATTCCAATCGGCGTCAGCTACGATAGCGACCCCGAGCAAATCGAGCGCATTTTGGTCGAAGAAGCGAGCAAGGGCGCGCAGGACATTCCCGGCCTGCTCGCGGAGCCGGCGCCGTTCGTGCGCTTCATTCCCGGCTTCGGCGATTCGTCGCTCAATTTCACCTTGATTTGTCAAGTGGCAGAATTTGTCGACCAGTATTTCGCGCAGCACGAG
Organism: Candidatus Zhuqueibacterota bacterium; assembly: GCA_022616415.1. Taxonomy (GTDB): domain Bacteria; phylum Zhuqueibacterota; class Zhuqueibacteria; order Zhuqueibacterales; family Zhuqueibacteraceae; genus Zhuqueibacter. Next base: position 28,581 of record JAKEEU010000229.1, read on the forward strand.
CTGCGCAAACGCATCTTCAAGCGCTTCCGCGCAGAGGGAATCGAAATCCCGTTTCCAATTCGCACTGTCTATCTGCGCGACCATTCAACCAACGGCAAGATAAACGCAGCGAGCGATTACGATGAGCCGGCTCTTGCTCGAAAATCTTTCTGAAATCAACCGGCAAATCAGCGCCGCGCCGCACATTTTGCTCTTTACGGATTTCGACGGCACGCTCACCCCGATCGGCGAGCATCCGCACGCGGCGCAATTAGCGCCGGAAACGAAAACGCTGCTGGAGCAGCTTTTTCGGCAGAGCAACATGACTTTAGCCGTCATCAGCGGCCGCGCTCTCGCTGATATACAAACGCGCGTCGGCATCGAAGGGCTCGTCTACGCCGGCAACCACGGCTTGGAAATTTGCGGTCCCGGATTTCATTTTATCGATCCGGAGGCCGCGGCCCAGCGCGAAGCATTGCAACAGCTTGCCGAAAAATTGTCCGCGCGCATGCAAGCCATTGCCGGCGCCTGTGTCGAGAACAAAGGCCTGACCGTCAGCATTCACTTTCGCCAGGTCGCGGATAAGCTGGTAGATCAAGTCGTGCGCGTCGTGCGCGCCACGGTTACGCCGCGGCATCGCCAGTGGCAATTGACCGTCGGCAAAATGGTTTACGAGATACGGCCGCGCGTGGATTGGCACAAGGGCGCGGCTTTGCACTGGATCAAGGATCGCGTTGGCAAGCCCAAAGCCCTCACGATCTATCTCGGCGATGACTTCACCGACGAGGATGCTTTCGCGGCGCTGCCGGATGGCATCACAGTGAAAGTCGGCCACGCCGAAGAAACCCTGGCCAAATTTTGCGTCGCGAACCCGGCGGAAGTGCAACAATTCTTGCAGTGGCTGCTTGAAAGGAATCATGATGATTGAGTCGTCCCCATTTGTTTTTTATACCGAACGCCGTCTGGTCAGCCTTACCGGCCTCAAAGTCAGGAACTTGTCAGAGCTGCTGAGCGCATTGCGGGAAGTGTCCGGCGCGGCGATTTTTTATCACACCCACCATCAATATCTTTCGCATCACTTCGAGAAACCAATGTTTTACAATGATTTTGCACTGTGGGTCTCGCACGCGTTGCAAGAAGAGCGTTTGGCGGAAAAACTGGCGGCGATCGATCTGCTCACGTTTACCACCGTCCGCCAGCTTCGCGAAGCGATCATCACGACGATTGCAAGCTACCTCAGTGAAAACAACGGACGGTCGCGCGAGTGCCCGCCTGGCGATGAGTTTCACTTCTGCAAATCGATGAGCTTCGTCATGCCCACCGGCATTATGGCGCACGACGTGCCGGACTTTTTCGCCAAGCTGCCGCATATTACCAACGTTTCACTGTATTTTCATTTTTTCGAGGCGCGTTTGCGTTTGGAGCGGCCGACGAATGATTTTTCGCGCTGGCTGGCTGATGGCAACCAGGACAAATTGGCCCGGGCGATTGAGAAGCTGGATCCGTATATCATGACGCTGGACGAGCTGAAAAGCGAAATTATCAAATTGGGCAAACAGTATCTGGAAGGATGAATTACATGGCCATCGCCCTGAAAGATTACGAGGCCGTTGTCGGCGCCGAGGTTATTGACGAATTGCGCGTGGTTGCCGGCCGTGTGCGCCACCGGCGTTTGCAAAATATCAATTCAACGCCGGTAGGCGGCGGCGTCGCAGAAATTCTCACACGCATGGTGCCGCTGCTGCGCGAGCTCGGCATCGAAACGAGCTGGGACGTCATCAAAGGCGATCAGGCGTTTTTCAACGTCACCAAGGCTTTTCATAACGCCCTGCACGGCAAAGCCGAAGAAATCACCGAGGACATGCTGGACATTTACCGCGCCAACACCGAAATGAACCTGCGTGAGATGAATTTCTCCGGCGACGTGATTCTGATTCACGATCCGCAGCCGGCCGGACTCATTTTGCGCAAGCCGGAAATCGGCCGCAAATGGCTCTGGCGCTGCCACATCGACATCTCGTCGCCGGACCCCACTGTATGGAATTTTCTCAAGCCCTATATCGAGCGATACGACGCTTCGATTTTTTCGATGCCGGATTTCGCGCAGCAGTTGCCGACGCCGCAATTCATGGTGGCGCCGTCCATCGATCCGTTGAGCGACAAAAATAAAGAGTTGGAAAAAAGTTACATTAATAATGTCTTGGAAAAATATCATCTTGATCCCGAACGTCCGATGATCACGCAAATCTCGCGCTTCGACCGCTTGAAGGATCCGCTCGGCGTCATGGCGGCATATCGTATAGTCAAGAAACGCTATGATTGCCAGCTTGTGCTCGCCGGCGGCGGCGCCTCGGATGATCCCGAAGGCGAAGCGGTGTTGCGCGAAGTGCGGGAAAAAGCCGCTGACGATCCGGACATTCACGTGCTGCTGCTGCCGCCGTTCAGCGATTTGGAAATCAACGCGCTGGTGCGCGGCTCGACCATCGTCATGCAAAAATCGATCAAAGAAGGCTTCGGATTGACCGTCAGCGAAGCCTTGTGGAAAAGGAAGCCGGTGATCGGCGGCGCCGTCGGCGGCATCAAGCTCCAAATCATCAACGGCGTCACCGGTTTTCTCGTGCACTCGCCGGAGGGCGCGGCGCATCGCGCCGTGCAGCTTCTCGCTGACCATAAATTGCGCGAGCGCATGGGCGAAAACGGTTTCTTGCACGTCAAGCAAAACTTCCTCTTGACACGGCACGTCAAAGATTATATGTTAGTCATGTTGGCGTTGGAGCATCCCGACGAGGATGTGGTGCATTTGGATTAATCAAATGACAAGAAGCGTGTACCGTTAAAAATTATGGTAACGACGCATGAAACAAAATCAACGCCTTAAAATCGGCGCGGCCGTTCTTGCCATTGGGGCGCTCAGTCTGAGCGCCGCTTCGATAGCCATGCTCGCGCAAGGCCCGGACGTTACCACCCATATCGGCCGTCTTCTCTGCGCGGGCGCCTTGGCGAATTTTTCACTTTCGCTCATCTGGGCGCTCATCGCCATCTTTCCGTTGCGGCGCGGCGAGAAATGGGCGTTTTGGGCATTCTGCCTGCCGATTCTGTTGTACGGCATCCCGATGTTGATTCTCGACGCCACCAACGTGGAACCATCGTCGCTCGTCTCCACGCTTGCGCCTCAAGTCCTGGGCTTGTCGATGGCGCTGGTTGGCCTGTTTCTCGTAGCGCCAGGTGTTTTTAGAAAACCGACGGAGTAGAGATTGGCACGATTATTCAAGTCACCCATATCTACACATTGGCAGTCGCTTGCCAAATGGCAAGCTGTTGCGCTTGTCTTCGTGGGGATAATCCTCGAGATTCCGGTGCGTTGGATTGTCCGGCCGGATATACCATACATGCTCCCTGTAAATCCGTGGTTCAATCTTCCACTTCGGATTGCCATAGAGGTCGGATTCGTTTTGGTCATATTGCCGCTGGCGTCGGCGATGAAAATTTCTTACCGCGCGCTTGGCATCCCGCGGCGTCGCTGGACGCGCTGGGAGTGGATCGCTTTCGTCGTCGTGGGCGCCATTGAATTGGCTGTCGTCATCTCCATCGCCGGCCACCGATGGCCGAAACTTTTTGCCGCGGGAGTATTTGGCCGTGCATTGTTGTGGGTGTTTGCCGAGTTTTTTTTCGGCTTCAATCAGGAGTTTATCTTTCGTGGCGTCATGATGACCGGCCTGCTGCGCCTTACCACGCCCTTACAGGCGACACTGCTCAACACATTCCTCTTTCTGATTGGCCCTCTTCACGGTCCAGGCCTCTGGATGCTTGCAGGAAAAAATCCGGTTGCTGCGACTTGGATGTTAGCTGGCGTTGTAGCCACCGGTCTGTTCTTTTCCTGGTTGCGCTATCGCAGTGACAACGTCGTCCTTTGCGGCCTGTTGCACGGTTTGGTGAATGGCTTTCTCAACGGCGCTGCGTTTGCCCGACGTGCTTATCTTTAGAGTTTTGTATTTCTGCAACGAATGATTCTTATGAATACGTCCACGAAACCTCGCCTGCTGATTTTTACTGACCTCGACGGCACGCTGCTCGATCACGATACCTACGATTTTGCCCCGGCACTGCCCGCATTGGAGGCGATGCGAGCGGCGCAGGTGCCGCTGATTTTGTGCTCCTCCAAAACTTTCGCCGAGATGCAATATTGGTGCAAGGCGCTCGATATCAACCATCCCTTCATTTCGGAGAATGGCGGCGCGCTCTTCGTCCCCAAAGATTATTTCGTAGAACCATTGGGATTTGCCTCGGAACGGGATGGGCATAGCTTGATTCTCACCGGCGTGGCTTATTTCAAGCTGCGCGCTGCGCTCATCGAGATTGCCGCGCGCACGTATCTGCCGCTGATCGGCTTTGGTGATCTGACCGTCGAGCAAATCGCGGCCCGCACGGGCTTGGAGCTCGAGCAGGCTCGCCTGGCTAAAATGCGCGATGCGGATGAGCCGTTTTTTATCAACCGTGATTTCGGCGAAGACGAGGTGAAACGCTTGCACGCCGAAGCCTGGCGCGAAGGCTTGCGCGTGACGCGCGGCGGCAGATTTTTTCATCTCACTGGCAACAGCGATAAAGGGACAGCCGCTCATCAGCTCATCCGGCTTTATCAGGCTGCTTGGCAGCAGCCCATTCGCACGGTTGGGCTTGGCGACAGCTTGAATGACTTGCCGTTCTTGCAAGCCGTCGACGCGCCAGTTTTGGTGCGCAATAAAAACGGCGGGGTGGATCAGAGCGTTTTGGTACAGGTCAAAGCGCAAATCACAAGGCAACCTGGCCCGGCGGGATGGAATGAAGCAATTTTAGAAATCTTGCATTGATCTCACATAATCAAGCTTTAATAGTTTTGCCCCAAATTGTTTTGCCTTTTCGGTGCTTGTTTTGGCCTTTTTTTCGCGTATTTAGTGTGTTTCGTGGGCCATCAGACTGTCTCTGCGTTTTGCGGCTTTGCGAGAATTTTTTTCTTAATTTCACTTGTAACGGCCAATAATTCCAAGGAAAGGAAAGCATGCAAACCCTATTTGTCTTCGGCATCTGTTGTCTTTTTTTTGCCAACACCGCCTTCGCCTCCGAAGCCGGCGGCCACGCCGACCCGGTTGCGCCGGTTTTGTTGGCGTTAGTCGTTATCCTTGTCGTTGCCAAAGCCGGCAGCGAGATTTTTGAGCGCCTCGGCCAGCCCGCGGTGCTCGGCGAGCTGCTCGGCGGCGTCGTGCTCGGCAACTTGATTCTGCTCAATCCCGCGTGGAATTTTTTCGAACCGCTGCGCGTCGCCCATATTGAAGAACATTGGGCCGTGGTGATCGATAGCTTGGCGCGAATCGGCGTCATTATTTTGCTCTTCGAGGTCGGTTTGGAATCGACCGTGCAGGGCATGATGAAAGTCGGGGCCTCGTCATTATGGGTCGCCGTGTTGGGTGTGATTGCACCGTTTTTCTTGGGTTTTGGCGTGAGCTGGCTTTTTATCAAAGAGCTGCCGGCTGAGCTCGTGGCCATCGTGCCGGCGGATTTCAGCTTGAATTACGTTCACCTGTTCATCGGCGCCGTGCTTTGCGCCACCAGCGTCGGCATCACGGCGCGCGTGTTCAAAGACCTCGGCAAGTTGCAAAAGAAAGAAGCGCAAATCATTCTCGGCGCTGCGGTGATCGACGACGTGCTGGGATTGATCATTCTCGCCGTGGTTTCCGGCATCATTACGGCCGCCGAGCTTGGCCAACCGTTGGCCATCGGCGCGTTGCTCCGCCTGATCGGCGTGGCGATTCTTTTTCTCGGCTTGGCTTTATTGCTCGGCGTTTATCTCGTCCCCAAAATCATGAAGCAATTGGCAAAATTGCGCACTGCAGGCATGATGCTGATTTCCGCGCTGCTCTTTGCTTTCGCGTTGTCGTATCTCGCCAACGCTGCCGGACTCGCGGCCATCGTCGGCGCCTTCGCCGCCGGATTGATTCTGGAGGAGGTGCATTTCCGCGGTTTTCGTGAGGAGATCCATATCGAGCAGCTTCTTAAACCCATCGCTACATTTCTGGTACCGATCTTTTTCGTGCTGATGGGCATTCAAGTCCGGCTGGAAACCTTTGCCGATCTCTCGGTGCTCGGCGTCGCCGCCGGTCTGACCATCGCCGCGATCATCGGCAAACAAGTTTGCGGCTTCGGCGTCGTGGAAAAAGGCCTGGATCGCATCACCGTCGGCGTCGGCATGATTCCCCGCGGCGAAGTCGGGCTTATCTTCGCCAGCATCGGCAAAGGCTTGAAAGTCATCGACGACGCCACCTTCTCCGCTGTGGTGATCATGGTAATCGTGACGACGCTGGTGACGCCGCCGGTTCTGAAGGTCACGCTGGCGCGAGGGGAGAAAAAATGAAAGTCCGCCATCAGCTTGTTTTGTCATATTCCGAAAAACTCAAACGCAAGAATTGATCATGGCCAGCGAGCGAACCATAGTTCCCTTTGCCGGTTGCTTCACCGCCGATCCCGAAAAGCAAACCCCGCTCGTGTTTGCCGGCTTGCCGGACGACTCGCAATCATCATTTCGCCGCGGCAGCGCGCAAGGCCCGCAGCGTATTCGTTTGGCTTATGACGGCAATTGCTACAACGCCACCACCGAATCCGGCGCTGATCTCACTGGTGCAGTTGCCGATCTGGGCGATTTGCCATCCAAAAGCACGTGGAAATTAACGGCGCGGTCATATCAAGAATTTGCGGCCTGGCTTTTTCAAATCGGCAAAATCCCGTTCTTTGCCGGCGGCGACCACGCCGTGACGGTGCCGATCATCGCCGCGCTGGTTGAAATCGGCGAGCCTGTTCATATCATCCAAATCGATGCGCATCCCGATCTTTATTTGGAGTACGAGGGTAATCGCGATTCACATGCCTGTACGATTTCACGCGCGCTGGAAATGCGTCATGTCGCCTCGGTCACACAGCTCGGCATTCGCACGCTGAATCAAGCGCAAATGCCGCAGCTCGAACGTTATCGCAAACACGTCCATCTTTTTCACGCACGCGATTTGCCCGGTGAATTGCCGCTTCTGCCGCACATTTCCCCAGGCGCGCCGGTTTATCTCACTGTCGATCTCGATGGTTTCGACCCTGCTTACGCGCCTGGCGTATCGCATCCGGTTCCCGGCGGTTTGACGCCAAGGCAAGTGCTCAACTTCATTCAAAACGCGCAATGGAAATTAGTCGGCATGGATGTGGTGGAAATCAATGTGGATTTGGATGTCAATGATCAAACGGCGATCCTTGCGGCGAGGCTGTTGCATGAAGCGATGGGATTTGCTGCAAAACAGTTCATGCCGAAAAAATTTTTCAACGGATAAAAGCTGCCAACGGATTTAAATTAAAGATGGATTTGTTTTCATCCGGTGGTCGTTTTTTATCCGTTGGCAGTTTAGTTGAATAATTTCACGCAATCCAAATTTCGCGGAGGAAAGGAATGAAAGCTCGCCATCAGCTTTTTTTGTCATGTTTGATCATTTTATTGTTTCCGCACCTCGTCGTCTCCCAAGACACCATTCGCTTCACTCCCACAGTCGGCTATCAAGCCTTCAAAGTGCGCGAGCCGGTTTTGCGCTTGAAGCCCGGACAGGTGCTTGTCAGCGAAACGTTGATGGGTGGTTATTACACCGAAGAAGGCGGCGCATGGCCCGGCGAAGTTGGCCCGATTTATATCGAAGGCGCGACGCCGAAAGATCAGCTCGTCGTCAAGCTGCTGAAAGTTCGGCCCAATCGTGATCTGGCGCCGGCCCGCGTCAATCCCAACTTTGGTGGCCTCGCCAGCGACGTGCGTGTGCGCATGCTGAATCCGCCGATACCGGACATTCGTTTTCTCTGGCGGCTCGACCGCAGGCGCAACCTCGGCGTGCTTGAATTGCCCAAAAGCCGCCTCGGGAAAATCGAAGCGCCGCTTGCCCCCATGCTCGGCCGCGTCGCCGTCGCGCCAAAGAACGAAGAATCATTCCCCGGCCTGTGGCCCGGCGATTTCGGCGGCAACATGGACGCACCGGAAATTCGCGAAGGCGTCACCGTGTATCTACCGATCTTTCACGAAGGCGCGTATTTCTATTTCGGCGACGGCCACGCATTGCAAGGCCACGGCGAAATCGCCGGCACCGGCCTCGAAGCGACAATGGACGTGATCCTACAATTCGACCTCATCAAAAACAAACCCATCGACTGGCCGCGCATCGAAGACGAGAGCTACATCATGGTTGCCGGCAGCGGCCGCCCGCTCATCGACGCCTTCCGTTTGGCGCACGTCGAATTGGTTGAGTGGCTCGAACAAGATTATGGCTTCGACCGCTGGGAAGCGTATCAAGTGCTCTCGCAAATCGGCACGAGCACCGTCGCCAATATCGTCGATCCGCAATACACGGTGGTGGCGAAATTTCCAAAGAAATTTTTACCGTAACCCAGTCGGCCCGACTGGATTGAATTGACGGAAAAGCAGAGAGCCAAGTAAAATCAGATTAGCGCGGAGAAAGAATGGAGCCGATTACAGAAAATTTTTTGGAAGAATATTTGCGGCCGCAGACTCGTATGCCGAGAGCGAAGGCCGTCAAATGGACGCAGCAAGTGTCGAAAGAGTTCGAGCAAGCCTTCCCCGTAATCTATAAAGCCTATGTTTCCAGCTTGGCGCCGATACAGCATCAAAATCCGTTATTCGCGCAATTAGCCTTCGAGCTTGGCATGATGATGTTCGATGCCTACCGGGCTTTTTATGGCGGCTTTTTACAGGTCGAACGCGAAGGGCTTTGGGATGAAATGGTTAAAAGAATGGCGCAAATAACCCCCAAGGCTTCGAGTGGAGTCGGCATTGCGCACGCCACGGAAATAATGCGCCGTTTCGTGAAACAAGATTCCCTGATCGCCTTGTGCATGCTCAAAGTTGAGGCATTTGTATACCTCCATCCGGAAGCCAAACCGTCTTACACGGAGGTTTTTGCCTGCTTAACCGTGCTCGCCACCGTGTTGAATAAGCTGGTGGAATTGCCTAAAAAAGAAATAAAACCTGTTCCCAAGAGTTATATGAAAAAATATGAGCTGAAGCATTCCGAGGCTTCGGCTGCTGAACGCAAAAAACGGACGGCGCAGATTAAAGCGAAATTTTGTCGATTCTTCCCTGAGCTTTTCGCAAATTTTTCGCGCGCCGTGAAGGTTTTCGCCGAAACCGATGAGGGCACGGCCGAGCTGGCGCTCGAGCTCGGCATGGAAATGTTTGATATTTATTTGGATTATTATGGCGGGTTCTCCCGGCCGGAGCATAAAAAACTATGGGAAGAGCAAGGCGTCAATCTTTTTCCGGTCTTTCTGGCCTATCGCCCGAAAAGCGGCTTCAGTAGAAAACAGCAAAAAACGATGCTGAATCAATTCATCCGGCAAGACCCTTTGATTACTTATTTTACCAAACGGATAGAGCATTTTATCAAGGTTCAGCCGCAAAGCGGCAGCTTGTTCACGATTCTGATTCTTTTGGCGGCGGGCTTGGATGAGTTGGTGTGATGAGAGGCGAATCATTTTGCATTATTTTCAGGTCACGACCAAGGAGGCACAATGAAATCTTTGCCTTTTTCCGCGTTCCTGTTTTTCGGTTTCGCGATCAGTGGCTTCGGCAACCATGCGACGGCGCAGAACCAAGCTTTGCAAACCCCCGAAGCTTATTCGCTTTTCAAAGAGCCGCTCCACCGTTTTGCGCTCGCTCCGGCAGAAAAAGCCAAACTCGATTCAAATTTGGCGATAGCTCAAGCCGAGTACGATAAGAATCCCACTGATCCCGAGCGCATTATCTGGCTGGGCCGACGACTCGCGTATTTGTGGCGATACCGCGATGCCATTGAAGTTTACTCCAAAGGCATTGCGCTGCACCCGAACTACGCCAAGCTCTATCGCCATCGCGGCCATCGTTATATCACGGTTCGCGAATTTGACAAGGCCATTGCCGATCTGGAAAAAGCCGCCAAGCTCATTCGCGGCGTGCCTGACGAGATCGAGCCGGATGGCGCACCGAACCAGTACAACATTCCGACCAGCACCTCGCACTCCAATATCTGGTATCATCTCGGCCTCGCCTATTATCTCAAAGGCGATTTCAAGAACGCTCTGCGCTGTTATCAGGAGTGCATGAAATTTTCCAAAATCAACGACGACATGCTCTGCGCCACGAGTGACTGGCTGTACATGACGTATCGCCGGCTCGGTCGCGTGGATGAAGCGAAAAAAGTTCTGGAGCCGATTCACGAGAACATGAAAATTCTCGAAAACTTTTCTTATCACAAGCGTTTGTTGATGTACAAAGGCGTGATCGCGCCGGACTCATTGCTTGATGCTAAAAATGCAACCGATCTCGACATTGCCACACAAGGCTACGGCGTGGGAAATTGGTATTTTTACAACGGGCAAGTTGACAAAGCGAAGGAGATTTTTGAGCGGGTGATCAAAGGGAAATATTGGGCGGCGTTCGGCTATATTGCGTCGGAAGCGGAGTTGAAAAAAATGAAAAAAAGATAAAAAAGCTAAAAAAGAAAAGGAGCCAAAAAGCAAGGCTCAGGCTGGCAATGCCTTCAGTGGCAGTACTTTATCAGTGCTCAACACTTTGGCCGAATACGCGATAGCGGTCTGAATATCTTCGCGCTTTAATCTGGGATAATCAGACAGAATTTCGTCGAATGAAATGTTTTGGGATAACTTTTTCAAAATAATCTCAACCGTGATCCGTGTGCCCTTGATGACTGGCTTGCCCAGCATGACTTGAGGATTGAGTTCGATACGGTCTGAAAGTGAATTAGTCATGATTTTATTGAGGGACCAAGTTTACTCACTGGCGGCACGTAGCAATTTCTCGTAGGTGGATCAGCGATCCAGAAATGGGCGTCGCGGCGTAACTTATCCATCTCTACCTTCAATGAGGGAATCACCCCTTGCTTTTTGGCATTGAGCAGGACGCCTATAATGCCAGTTTTGGTGAGGCCGTACTCTTCCGCAATTAGCCGGCCTTCAAACTCATCAAGCAAAATCAATGATGGCCAAATTCATGAGTGGTGAAGTATTGCTAACGACCATTTCCCTTCCCCGCGAGGTTGGCAAAGGCAAGGTCCTCCTCCAAATCCTTTTCTGAATAATGCCGAGCGATTCTGCGTTTGGCCAACTCTTCGGCAAATTCCCAACGCGACACTTGCGCCAGTTTTGCAGACTTGCCGAAGGAGAGCAGCCACTCTTCGTACAGATGCACCGCTAGTTCCAGTCGCAAGCGCGCGGCGAGTTCTGTTTCAGGAATTTTTAAAGCGCTTTTGACCTCGGCGGGAATAGCGATTGTCAATTCTTCTGTTGCCATAGTATTCTCCAAATTCTCCATTGCAATTTACAAAAACCTCTGCTTTTTTACAAGGCTATTTTCAGCTTGACAAAAAAAGTCTGCCTGGCACTTAAAATTCTTCAGCAATTCTTTGTTGCATTTCTCGGCATTTTGTGCTAACTTGCCGAAAACGAAGACGCGAGAGGAGGAAGAATATGGCTTCGGTCATCCCCGCCGTAACTGGTGTGTTGTGGGCTTGCATAATGTTGTGTGAAGCCAACTTGGCTGCGGCTTGGCAACAAGCTATTCCGAACGAGCGCGCCGCCAAGCTCGACGGCAGCGCTCCCACCGCCCCTTTGGTGGCAACCGCGCGGCGTGTTGATCGGTCGCCGCGACTCGATGGCAATGTGCTCGATGATTCTGCCTGGGCCAACGTGACGCCACTGACTGGATTCTGGCAGACCACACCGGATGAAGGGCAACCCGCCACCGAGCACACGGAAGTTCGCATCATCTTCACCGCCGATACGCTTTACTTCGGCGTCGTCTGTTACGATCGCATTCCCAAGCAAATCATTGTCTCGGAGAGCCGCCGCGACTCGCCGCTGGAAGAAACCGACAGCTTCCAGATGATTATGGACACGTATCACGACCGGCAGAACGGCTTCGTCTTTGGTACCAATCCGGCCGGAATCGAATACGACGGCCAGGTCACCAAAGAAGGCGAAGGCAGCGGCACCGGGCCAGGAAGCCAGCAAGTTGGCTCAGGTGGCGGTTTCAATATCAACTGGGATGGCGCGTGGGAAGTTCGAACGCAAATCTCTGACATGGGTTGGAGTGTGGAGTTTGCCATTCCATTTCGTACGCTGCGTTATGCCAGTGGCAACCCCCAAACCTGGGGTCTGAATTTTCAGCGCAACATTCGGCGGCGGAACGAAACTTCCTTTTGGGCGCCGCTTCCGCGCCAATTCAATCTCTATCGCCTTTCCCGCGCCGGCACGCTCACCGGCATCGAAATTCCTCAGCAACGCAATTTGAAGCTGGCGCCTTATGCGCTTGGCCAGGGCAACCGCGTGGCGCAAAGCCGCGACACCGAATGGCTTGGCGACGCCGGCGGTGATCTCAAATACAGCCTCACCCCCAGCTTGACCTTGGATCTGACGATCAACACCGACTTCGCACAAGTGGAGGTGGATGAATTGCAGATCAATCTGGATCGCTTCAATCTTTTTTATCCGGAAAAACGGCCGTTCTTTTTGGAGAATGCCGGATTGTTTTCCGTTGGCAGTCCGGGAGAAGTCGAAATGTTCTTCAGCCGCCGCATTGGCATCGCTCCAGATGGCAGCGCGGTTCCGATTCTTGGCGGCGCGCGTCTTTCCGGCAAGATCGCCGGCATGAATATCGGCTTTCTCGACATGCAAACCGATGCCGTCGAGGGCGCGACCTCAGCCAATAATTTCGCGGTTGCCCGCGTGAATCGGGAGCTGCCGAATCGCTCGTCCATGGGCGTTATGTTTGTCAACCGCCAGGGCACCGGTGACTTGGCGCCGGACAACGATTACAACCGCACGTTTGCCGCCGACGGCCGTGTGGGCATCGGCAAGTACGGCCTCGTCTCAGGGTATGCTGCTCGCACTGCAACACCGAGGATCGGCGGCCGCCAGCACGCTTTTAAGCTTGGCAGCAGTTACGATTCCGAAGCCTGGTTGCTGCAAGCCAATTATACGGAAGTTGGCGACTACTTTAATCCCGAGGCCGGATTTCTCAGCCGGCGCCGGCCGCGGGCAGGTGTTCTGGCCGCGAGCGGTTATCGCAAGCCGGATTTTCTCGTTATGCATCGTTACCGGCCGAAAAATTTTCTGCGCCTGCACGAGCTGCGGCCGCATATTTCCTATCGCGGATTCTGGAATTTTCAAGGCTTTCAGGAAACCGGCTTTCTTCACCTCGATAATCATTGGGAGTGGAAAAGCGGATATGAATTTCACACGGGCGTGAATTTTACGAGAGAGGGTTTGACGGAAGCATTTGCGATCTATCCCGGGGTGATCGTGCGGCCGGGAACTTACGATCACGCGGAAATCCAGCTCGTTTTCATGACCAACCAAGGGGCGTGGTGGAGTTATAACACCACGCTCAACGCCGGCGGTTTTTTCGGCGGCAATCGTATTGCGCTCAGCCAGACGCTGCGCATGCGTTACCGCGAGGCCTTCAATCTCGAGCTGGGTTGGAATCGCAATGATATCGATCTTCCCGGCGGCGGTTTTGTCACCAACCTAGCCCGCGCGCGATTGTCGTACTCATTCACGCCGAGATTTTTTTTGCAAGGCTTGCTGCAATACAACGACAGAGACGAGGTGTGGGCGACGAACCTGCGCTTGGGCTGGCTGCAAACCGCCAACACCGGGCTATTCGTCGTCTACAACGAAACGCGCGACACCGAAGACGCCGCGTTGGGATTGCGTAACCGCAGCTTCATCGTCAAATACAGCCGGTTGTTTGATTTGCTCAATTGAAGACCACGATCGCAGAAAGTCAATGAACACCCCAACCGCAAAACCTCATCGCATCCGCGTCATCGCCATTTGCGTGTTTCGCCGCGAGGAAAGTATTTTGGTTTTTGATGGCTATGATTCCGTCAAGGAAACGTACTACTATCGCCCCTTGGGCGGCGGAGTGGAGCCAGGCGAGACGACGCGCGAGGCCGTGGCGCGAGAAATTACGGAAGAGCTGGACTTGCAAATCGACGCGCTCAAACTCTTGGGCGTGCTCGAAAATATTTTCGTGCTGGATGGCCAGCCAAAGCACGAGATCGTTTTTGTTTACGACGGCCGCTTCGTCGATGCAACGATTTATGATCGCAAAGAGCTGCACGGCTGGGAAGCGAACGGCGAGCCGCTGCGAGCAATATGGCGGAGGCTCGATTCGTTCGAAGAAAAGCATCGCCTCGTGCCCGAAGGCTTGTGGAACTTGTTAAGGAGTGCCGATTAAATAACTTTCCCTTTGATTGCTAACTTCATTCGCCCATAACAGCCGAAGGCTACATCAAAACGCGCCAGCGAGCGCCACCCCGCTCTCTCAGCTTTGCCGCCGGAGCTGGCGAGCAAGGTGCGGAAGCGTTTGGCGGTATTAATGTGACGAGTGAAGTTCGACTTGGGCAGAGGGAGTTTCAAAATTTGAAGAATCCGTGCGCCCAAGTCGAACTTCGCCCACGGCCTCAATTCATACTTGCTTTCATTAGAAATACTGATTATATTGCTGATGAATCCTTTGGAGATCGGAGGCCGATTTATGCCACAAAATATTCTTATCGATCTGGAAATGCCTGAGGACTTGGAGCAATTCAAATTGCCCAAGCCCGTTGATGAAAGGCTCCAGTCTTTGCTTGATAAACAAGATCGCGGCGAGGCTCTGACGTTATCAGAGCGAATGGAAGCCGAGGGACTGGTGAATTTGGCCGAGCTGCTCTCGTTGCTTAGATTGCGCGCGCAAAAAGTTTTGCTTGCGTGTCTGGCTTGGTATTTGTAAATTTGTCTATAAGTGTAGTGATGCTTGGCACGAGAAAGAAAATCACTGCTAATCGCTGTGTCTGACAAACCAAAGTCCAAAAGCATTGTTGCTCTAAACTCCGAAGCAGATGCCTTTGAAGTCTTTAAACAAGAGATTTCAAATGGGATTCTCGAAGTTCGCGGCCTGAAGGTGTCATTTGATTTCGGCGATTTCAGTTATCTTCAAAAGAAGACAGACGGCGGTATGCGGTTGAAAAGGCTGCGCTATATCAAAGAGACCCTTTGCAATCCCGAAGAAATTAGGGAAAGCGTTTCGGAGAGTCGCAAAACAAAATC
>JAKEEU010000230.1 GCA_022616415.1 Candidatus Zhuqueibacterota bacterium
AATCAAGGCAAAACCATTAAGGGCAAAACAATTCTTCAAAAAGCTTTAATGGTTTTGCCCCAAATTGTTTTGCCTTCTAAAAAAGCCTGAATAGTTACGTTTTTTATTTCATTTCGCAAAACTAACCGACCGATACTCTCTCACCACCGTCACCTTGATCTGCCCCGGATAATGCACCGTCTCGTGAATCTTTTGCGCGATGCTCAACGCAATTTGCTCGGCTTTGGCGTCGTCGACCTGGCTGTATTCGACGATGACTCTCAGCTCGCGGCCGGCTTGCAGGGCATACGTTTTGATCACGCCATAAAACGAGCGGCAAATCTCCTCGAGCTGGCGCATACGCTGGAAATAGCTGTCGAGCATTTCTTTGCGCGCGCCCGGACGCGAGATCGAAACTTCATTGGCCGCAGCGACGATCACACTCTCCGGCGCCACCGCCGGCAGGTTGTTATTGTCGGAATGGTGCGCCCACAGAATAGCGTTTTGCACCAGCTCATTCTCACCCAGTTTTTTTACCAGCTCCGCCCCCACCTCGCCCGGCGTTCCGCTTTCGCTCTCGTTGTCAACGGCCAAGCCGATCTCGTGCAGCAGTCCGGCGCGTTTAGCCGAGGGCGCGTCCAATTCCAGCTCCGCTGCCATCAACCCGGCCAGCAGCGCCACTTCTATGCTGTGCTGCAGCAAATTCTGTCCGTGGCTGGTGCGATACTTCAATTTGCCCAGCAGCCGAATCAGCTCGTTGTGCAAGCCGTGGACGCCCGCCTCGATCGCCGCTTGCTCGCCGTATTCCACAAAGCGCTCGGTGATCTCCTGGCGGGTTTTTTCGACCACTTCCTCGATCCGCCCCGGATGAATGCGGCCATCGGCGATGAGTTTTTCGAGCGCAAGCTTGGCAATCTCGCGGCGGATCGGGTCGAAGCCGGAGAGCATCACCATATCCGGCGTGTCGTCGATGAGCACCTCGATGCCGGTCGCCGCCTCGAACATGCGAATGTTGCGCCCCTCCCTGCCGATAATCCGGCCCTTGATGTCGTCGCTCGGCAGGGTGACGACCGCGACCGTGCTTTCAGCGACGTGATTGATCGACGTGCGTTGGATGGCTTCGAGAACGATGTTCTTCGCGGTTTGGTGGGCTTGCGCGCGCGCCTTATCGAGAATCTCTTTCGCCGTCTGCGCCCCCTCCTGCCGCGCGATTTCGAGATAATTGTTGAGCTGAAGGCGCTTGGCTTCTTCGTTGGTGAGTCCGGAAATCTGCTCGAGCCGCCGATTTTCCTCCGTGATCAGGCGCGCCAGCTCCTCCTCGCGAATTTTGAGCGCTTGGTCGCGGGCGTGCACAGACTGATCCAACTGCTTGAGCTCGCGCTCCTTGCGATTGAACAAATCCACCTTGCGGTCAAGATTGACCTCGCGATTGGTAAGCTGGCTTTCGGCTTTTTGTATCTCGCTGCGGCGGCTTTTGACTTCCTCCTCGAGCGCCTGGCGTTTTTGGAAAACTTCTTCCTGAACCTCCAACTGTTTGGCCTTCTTCAAATTCTCCGCCTCTTGCCGAGCGTCAGCAACGAGCTGTTCGACGAAGCTCTCGGCGCGGGCAATCTTGTCACGGGCCAGTTTTTGACGAAGCAACCAACCGATAAAAAAACCAGCAACGCCGGCGACTGCCGCGAGTCCGATTGCGATGCTGATTGCCATTATTCCTCCATGAACACCGACGGCATGGGCGCACACGGACAAAATATGTTTCCGAGCTCGTCCATCTCGTCTCTGTGTCTTTATTCCCCTGCAAGCATACCGTTTGCGAGCGCTAAATTTACCGGCTATGAGCAGGGAAAAAAAATTACCTGCACAATTTGATTTTTAGGGGATGGCCCACTTCACAACTCGGCGGAGGGAATTGGCTGCGGGAATGGCAGCGTCGCGTTGCCGCAGTTCTTGAAGCCTATTCTTTCAGATTCTCGTTGATCAGCTTCGAGAGCTGGTTGATCTTGGCTTCAAGGTTTTGCGTAGAGCCGGCCTTTTCCTCGCGTTCGCGGAACAATTCGTCCGCGATGTTCAGCGCCGCTAGAATAGCCACCTTTAAAGATGACTTCGCGGCGGTGGTTTGATCCACTTCCCGCATTTTGCGGTCAACATATTCGGCGACTTGGCGGATGTAATCGGCATCCACCTCACCCTTGATGGGATACTCCGTCCCGTAAATATTGACTTTTAGGACTTTGCCCGCAAGGGCTGCTGAGCCTTCTGGCGACATAGTCTATCGATTGGAAAAGACCTTATCGGCAAACCTGGATAAAATTCCCTTCGCGATCGTGGGTCACTTCATGTGTACTAATACTGCAATTGTAGCTCCTCCAGCTTGGCGAGCATCTTTTCAACCTTGCTCCGAATCTCCTCTTCCCGCGCTTTGAACTGATGCGATTCCTGCGCATTATCTTTGAGCTTCTGCATCTCCTCGCGCAGCGCGCCAAGCTGAGCCTCTTTTTCCTGATTCTCCTTTTGCAACGCCTGCACCTGCGTTTGCAGCTCACGGTTCTCTTGCTTCAGCTTTTGAACGGCACTGATGGCTTGAGAAATCTTGTTTTCCAAAACTTCAAGTTTTTGCAAATCCATAACAACGTCGTCATCCTTTTTTATTAACACACGGATAACAAGGAGGCGACGAATGATCACGGATTTTTGACCAACGGATAAAAGCTGCCAACGGTTCTACACCAGATTTACAGACAAACTGAAAACCGGGGCCTTCGGGCAGCATCAAACTTTAAAAAAGTTTTCCCAACGGATAGATGAACCCAACGGATAAAGCTTTTACAGTTGGGTTCATCTATCCGTTGGGGGGCATAAAAGTTTAGAATTCTTTTCTAACCTTGTCTGCTCCAAGGCATATCCGTTGGCTGCTTTTATCCGTTGGAAATTTTTTCATTCCGTAAAAACTCGTTTAATCCGTGCCTTCCGTGTTCAAATCTACGCGCGCAGTTGCGCGCCGACCTCCTGCCCCAAATGTTGCACGACCCGGCGTTGCCAGTTGTCCACTTCCTCATCCTGCAGCGTGCGATCCGCCGCGCGGAAAGTCAACGCCAACGCCAGGCTTTTCTTGCCGGCAGGGATTTGCTTGCCGCTGTACAAATCGAACAGCCGCACGCTTTCCAGAAAATCTCCGCCAACGGCGCGGATCGCAGCCATCACTTTTTCCGCCGGCACTTCCTTCGCCACGATGACCGCGATATCTCTTTCGATCGCGGGAAAGCGTGGCGCCGCTTTCGCGGTACGTTGCCAATCAATCAGGTTTGGCAAATTCTCGATATTCAATTCGAAAGCAAAAACCGGCGCGTCAATATCATAAGCCTTGAGCAGATCGGGTGCCAATTCGCCGGCAATGCCGAGCGGTTCGCCGTTGCAGGCAACCTGCCAGCCGCTTTGGATAAACTTATGCTTTTGCAGTGGCGCGAACTGCATTTCCGGCAAGCGCAGGCGTTGGCCAATCTCCGCCAAAAAACCGCGACTGTCAAAAACGCTCAACGGACGGCTGGCGCCGACCCACGAGGGTGCTTCGACATTTCCGGAAAAAACCGCGCCGAGATGCCGTTCTTCGCAAACCGGCTTGTTCGGCTCGCGCCAGAAAACCGCGCCGGTTTCAAACAGCCAAGTATCGAAATTCTTTCTATTGAGATTATAAGCGAGAGAATGCAGCAACGTCGCCATGAGATACGGACGCAGCACCGCGAGATCTTCGCTCAACGGATTGAGCAGGGCCAATGGCTCTTTATCGCCTTCGAGAAATTTCTCCGCATGCGCGCGCGAGAGCAGGCTGTACGTCAGCGCCTCATCGACGCCGAGGCCGGTCATGGCCTGCCGCAGCTTTTCTTGCGCCTCTTCCGCGCGGTTGCGCTCGTTCGAGAACGCAATGTCGAAACGGGTTTTGGCGGGAACTTCGTTGAAGCCGTGAACGCGCGCAATCTCCTCGACAAGATCGATTTCACGCGTCAAATCCGGACGGAACGTCGGCGCCGTCACCTTCCACGTCTCGTTCTTGGAAACTACTTTGCACTCCAATTGCTGCAGGATGGCAGCCATTTTGCGGTTTGGGATTTTCATGCCCAACACGTGGTAAGCGCGCTTCGGACGAAAGTCGATTTTGGCAGGCGCGATGGGCTTGGGATAAGCATCAATGACGCCGCGCGCGATTTCACCATCGGCGACTTCCCGCATCAATTGCGCCGCGCGGTTGACGACGAATGGAATGCCGCTTGGATCGGTGCCACGCTCAAAACGGCGCGCCGCCTCGGAAGCGATGCCCAAACGCTTGGCGGTGCGGCGAACGGTCAATGGATCAAAATAAGCGCACTCGATTAGCACATGCCGCGTGTTGCTGGAGACTTCGGAGTTTAAACCGCCCATGACGCCGGCGAGAGCCACAGCGCGTTCGCCGTCACAAATCAGCAAATCGCTGGCTTGCAGCGTGTGCTCTTCTTCATCAAGAGTTTGGAATTTCTCGCCGGCTTTAGCGCGCTGCACGACGATTTTGGATTTCTCGAGCAGCTCAAAATCAAAGGCGTGAATCGGCTGACCGGTTTCCAACATGATGTAATTGGTCACATCCACAATGTTGGAAATGGCGCGCGAGCCGACAGCGCGCAGGCGTTGCACCAGCCATTTTGGCGAGGGGCCAATCTTAATGTTTTGGATCAGACGCGCATCATAACGCGGGCAACCGGCAGTATCTTTAAGTTGAACTTTAGCCAGTTTATCAATTGTTGAAGAGCTCTCTTTAAGTTTTACTTTAGGACGTTTCAAGGGCGTTCCGGTCAACAAGCCGACTTCGCGGGCAACGCCGATTACGCCCAAGCAATCCGGACGGTTTGGCGTCACGTTGATTTCAAAAACCACGTCCTGCTCGACGATCTCGCGCAGTAACCTACCCGGCTTGGCTTCGCCATTCAATACCAATATGATTTCAGCTTCATCGGAAAGGCCGAGTTCGGCTTCGCTGCAAATCATGCCATGCGATTCAACGCCCAAAATCGGGCGCGCTTCGATTTTCAATCCGCCCGGTAAAGTCGTTCCCGGCGGCGCGATAGCTACGAGCTGTCCAACCGCCACATTGGGCGCACCGCACACGACCTTCAACTCCTCCCTGCCGATATTGACCTGGCAGACATGGAGACGAGTCGATTTCGGATGCGCCTCGCATACGAGCACTTTTCCCACCACCACGCCATCGAGACTCGGCACCGTGCTACTCATATTCTCCAGCTCCAGCCCGAGCATCGTCAGGCCGGCGCCCACTTCTTGCGGCGGGAGCGGAGTGTCAACGTATTCTTTGAGCCAGTTGTAGGTGAATTTCATAAAAGCTTTATAATTACATTTTATGAGGTGCGCTTTTAAATAGCTTTGGATAAGCAGCGACTATCCTAGAAGAGTCATAACCATCAATAATCCCATAAAATATTTTTTTGCCCGTTGTAAGTGACTTCGCTTGAGCATAAACTGCCATTTGTTGCAGTACACTTGGTGCAATTCGCTGACCGTACTGTACAATATATACTTCAGCATCTTCGACGAATAGGCGTTGTATCTGATCACCATTTTTTCCCATTCGTGCCGGTGTTAGCACTCCTCGAGTCGCTTTGCCTTTAAAGGCAAGCGCAGACGAGTGTCTTGCGCCATTAATTTTCAATCGAGTAGTATAAAGATCGCTATTTTCTCCACCCCAGTCCTTAAAGCTTCCCGGCTCCCTAATAATGAGTTGAATTCCGCGTTTGAAGCGCTTCTCCAACATAGAAAGTGATGACGGCGCTGTTTTAATTTTGCGGACTTTGGCAAAAGATTCAATATCATCCACCGTAATAGTCGCTGTGCGAACTAACGACTTTGGCGCAGAAATTGAAACTTTTACTGAAGGAATCCTTGGTGAATATTTAGTTGGAAATTGTTTAAATTTTTTAGAATTTTTTACTAATGAGAGTATCTGTCGTTTTTGGGCGTAATAGAAATCATCCCTCTCATAAGCGATATCGCCATTGCGTTTAGTTTGCTTAATAATCTGCTTATGGTCAAGTTTTTTAGCTTCTTCAAGAACCCGCTTGCGAGAAAGCCGTGTTAAACGTGAAAGTTCCGTTACCGTTTTAATTCTTTTCTTGCCACGATGAAGTTCTACGAATACGGCAATTCGGTCTTTAGATCGCCCAAGAACTTTAATTGCATGTGCGATTTGGTCTTGATGGTTTGAGCGTATATCTGTAACGGGAAGTGTCATCCTTGTTTATCTCCGTCTTTTTTCTTTTTCATATACTTTGATATATTTGAGACACGCCATTTATTTATTTTAAGTATCTTCCGAATGTCATCAACGTTCATTCCAGCTTTTAAGCTCTCCAAAATGAATAAGTCTTGAAGAACATCTAAAAGTTGGTCAGTTTTTTCTGCTGATTGAGTATTAGTGGCTTTGCTCGGTTTGGCCATAATTACTTACCCTCCTTTCGAGATCGACTAACATAGGGCCGCAACATTTTGCAGATGCCATTAATTCGATTCATATTTCCGCCGACTATACTTCTAATCTCTCTTTGTCCAACGCCTGCTAAACTAAGTTGAATAGTAATTAAATCTCGTAAAAGTTCAGCTGTTTTGTTAGGCTCACTTGATTTATTTGTTTTTTTGGGCATCGTTACCCTCCGAATGGTTAAACATGGTATAAAAAACATCTGGTTTCAAAACGTTTCATCACCTTTTACTGGATTTTCTCTTGCGCGACCAATTCTTTCCAAACCGCCATGACAGTTACATCAGCGCCCGTGGCCTGTAGCCGCTCGACAACTGGGCCGTCTTCCCGCTTGAGCTCCGGAAAAGCCATCAACAACATCGCCAAGTCGCGCCAATCATTATCGGCCTTCGGCTGGCCGCGCCATTGATGATACGCGATGACTTTTCTGGCAATCAACTCTTCCGGCGCGACGATCAAGACTTTCGCGATGCGTTTGGCTAACGGCAACGACTCGACGGGCCTGATGTAAACCAAGTTGCGATTGCCGGATTTTAGCGCCTGATATACACGCCGCCCATGCCCTTCGCCCATTTTTCGGATGCGCAGCTCGCAGCGAAAACGCCGGCTCAAATAATCCCGCAGCTCGGTTGCCAATTTTGCCGTGCGCATCGAGAGCAGATCGATCTCCTCCGCTTCGCGCGGCTTTTTGACATAAGCGTTGACGGCCTGCGCTCCGAAAACAACGGCATCATCGCGGCCACGCAAAAATTCCATCACCGCATTTTGGACGGTGGCCAGCGGCAACGGCTCGCGCGTCAAAGTTTCAAAATTCGTCGTCCTCATCTACCGGCATGATTTCTTGCGTCACTAATTCGTTCCAAACGGCCAGTATCGCTGAATCAACTTCCGCAGCTTGCAGTCTTTCGCGCACTGGGCCGGATTCACGTTTAAGCTCGGGAAATGTCAACAACAGCATCGCCAAGTCGCGCCAGTCGGTGCCGGATTTCGGCTTGCCGCGACGTTGATGATAAGAAATAACCTTGTTGGCAATCAACTCCGGTGGCGTCACTACCAGGACTTTGGAGATTCGCTTTGTCGGTGGCAAAGCCGCAACCGGTCGAATGTCGACTAAATGTCGATTTCTGGGTTTCTGAACTTGATATAAACGAAATCCTTTTCCTTTGCCAATTTCTCGCATGCGCACGGCAATGCGGAATCGTTGCCGCAAAAACTCCAGGATTTCCGCGGCCAAGTCTTCAGCGCGCGTTGAAAGCAGATCGATGTCTTGCGTCATGCGCGGTTCTCTGACGTAGGCATTGACGGCTTGCGCGCCGAATACGGCGACATCCTTGCGGTCACGCAGAAACTCAAGCACCGCGTTTTGAATCGTGGCCAGCGGTAATTTCTCGTGCGCCATAAATTCCTGAAATGTCAAAGTGCCGGCGCTGAACATCTGTCTATTCGTTACTGATGAGTGACAACCCTTCGCTTGGTATTTGCCCGGCGCGTTTTTTTTGCCGAGGATTTATCAGGCAATTGTGACATCAAATCAATTAAAGAACGCAACGCTTTATTAACGGCATCGGAATCAGGAAAATACCTTCGTACATCGGGCTGAAGCATGATGGCGCCGTCAATCAGTTTATAATGTTCAACAACGGTTGAGCCATCTTCCTTATGAATTTTTACCGAATACCCTTTGTGCAGAGGTTTGTAAAACTTGCCGCGCACCGCGCCGCTAAAATCGTATTCAGGGCGCATGTCGTCATCTTGTATTTTTGACGCTTTAGTAGTTACCTTTTTCATCAAAATTGCCTGAGAAACCTCACATCATTATCAAAAAACATCCGAATGTCCTCGACGCCGAGCTTCAGCATGGCAAGGCGATCTGCTCCCATGCCCCACGCGTACCCGGTGTAGCGTTCGCTGTCGTAATTGACGAAGCCATATACCGCCGGATGTACCATGCCGGCGCCGGAAATCTCGATCCAGCCGGTGTTCTTGCAAGTGCGGCAGCCTTTGCCGCGACAGATCGTGCAAGTGAAATCGTACTCCGCGCTCGGCTCCGTAAACGGAAAAAAGCCCGGCCGAAAACGGATTTTCATATCCGGCCCAAAAAGCTTTTGGGCGAAGGTCAGCAACGTGCCCTTCAAATCCGCGAACGAAATGCCCTCGTCAACACATAAGCCTTCGCATTGGTGGAAGATCGGCGAGTGGGTGGCATCCGGAGCATCACGGCGGAAAACCCGGCCCGGCGCGATGATGCGCACTGGCGGCTGGTGTTTTTCCATCGTGCGAATTTGCACCGGCGAAGTGTGCGTGCGCAGCAGATATTTGTTCGACTCCACTCCTGGAATGGCGAGATAAAATGTATCCTGCATGTCGCGGCTGGGATGGTCCGGCGGGAGATTGAGCGCTTCGAAATTATAATAATCGAGCTCGGCCTCGGGGCCGCTCTCGATCGCGAAGCCCATGCTCACAAAAATGCTTTTGATCTCGTCGACAACTTGCAACAGCGGATGGCGCGCGCCCAAGCGCCGGCGAATGCCCGGCAAAGTCAAATCGATGAGATCGCCTTCATCTTTGGGCTTGGCCAACGCCGCGCTCTTTTCGTTGAAAGCGGCTTCGAAAGCATTCTTAAGCTGATTCAAGCGCTCGCCAACGCGCGGACGTTCCGACGCCTCAAGCTCGCCGAGGCGTTTGAAGAATTGCGCCAACTCGCCTTTGCGCACCAAATACGTGAGCCGCATTTGCTCGAGCGCTTCCGCGTTACTAGCGGTGCGCAACGCCTCGTCAAAGCGCGTTTGCAGGTGGTCTAATTCAGCAAATAAACCATCAACCTTCACCGTGCTGGTTCCGAGAGACTCCACTTCAGACATGGTCATCTCACCGGTTATTGTTGTGCGAGCTGGACGAGGCTCTGGAAGGCTTGGGGATCGCGCGCCGCCAAATCGGCCAGCATCTTGCGGTCGATCTCAACCTGCTTTTTCTTCAACGCATTGATGAAAGTCGAATAAGTCAAGCCGGCCAAACGCACCGCGGCGTTGATGCGCGTGATCCACAAGCGGCGAAAATCGCGCTTGCGCTTGCGGCGATCGCTGTAAGCGTAAGTGAGTCCCTTTTCGTAAGTTTCACGCGCCGGGCGCAGCAAATTCCCTTTGCCGCCCCAGCGGCCCTTGGTTTTATTCAGCAGCTTGCGACGACGACGATGGGATGGAACGGAACCTTGTGCACGAGGCATTTTTCTGACACCTTTCTTGGCATATTGTTAATCGTTGGCGCCGGTTGGCCTGTTAGCTTGTTTGCCTGTTTCCCAGTTTTTAACCGGCTAACTGGCAAACCGGCCAACCGTCAAACCTATTTTTCAAGCATTGACCAAATTCATAATGCGTTTGGCATCGCCTGGGTGTACCAGCGCGCTCTGGCGCAAATGGCGCTTGCGCTTGCGGTTTTTCTTGGTCAAAATATGGCTCTTGCCCGCGTGGCGGCGCACCAGCTTGCCGCTGGCGGTAATTTTGAATCGCTTTTTGGACGCGCGATGGCTTTTCATTTTCGGCATCGAATCTCACCTTTCAAATTGAATTTGCAACGAAATAAGAACTGCAACTAAAAATTTTTTCGTTGCGGTTCCCTTTTCGTTGCAAGTTATTTTTGGCAAAATACACTACTAAAAGTTTTTCGTTGCAGTTCTCTTTTCGTTGCAAAGGTTTCTTGATGCAAGCCGTTGTCCGGACAGGCTGTCTGGGTTACGTTGCAAATTACTTTTTCACAAAGTACACCACCAGGTTGCGGCCTTCCATGTGCGGCGACCGCTCGGTTTTGGCAATATCGGAAAGCTGCTCGACCATCCGATCCAGCACCGCTTTGCCAAATTCCTGGTGTACCATCTCACGCCCGCGAAACGTCACCGTGACCTTGACTTTGTCGCCTTCCCCGATAAAGTCACGCGCATGCTTCAGCTTGAAATTAAAATCGTGCTCTTCGATCTTTGGGCGAAAGCGAATTTCCTTGACGTGAATGACAGCGGCTTTTTTGCGGCTGTCCTTCTCCTTTTTGCTCTGCTCATATTTATATTTGCCGAAGTCCATAACCCGGCAAACCGGCGGCTCTGCATTCGGCGCAAGCTCGACGAGATCCAGCCCGGTGGCATCAGCGCGCGACATGGCCTCCTGAATCGACACGATGCCGACTTGCTCGCCATCGGCCCCAATGAGCCGAACTTTCGGAACCCGGATTTGATGATTAATCCGGACAAATTTTTTCTTAGCCGTAGAGCGAATTCTCCTCCGGACGAAGTCCGATTTGGTTGAAATAATGGAGTGCTGGATTGCTGGAGTGTTGGAGTAATGGATTGTTGGATTATTGCAAAACCCCATCACTCCAAAACTCCATTTCTCCATCAATCCATTGCTTTACTCCAGACGTTTCGACTGAATGTCTTCTACAATTTGGCTTACAAACGCGTCGAGCGGCATGCTGCCCAGATCTCCCGCTCGGCGTTTGCGGACAGCAACAGCGTTATTTTCCGCTTCCTTCGCTCCAACCACGAGCATGTACGGAATCTTTTTAGTTTCCGCTTCGCGAATTTTATAGCCGATTTTCTCGTTGCGATCGTCGAGTATGCAGCGAATATCTTTTGCCGCCAGCAGGCGTTCGACTTTGGCCGCATATTCGGCCTGTGCATCCGTGATCGGCAAAATCGCCGCCTGCACCGGCGCCAGCCAGGTTGGAAACGCGCCGGCGTAGTGCTCAATCAAAATGCCGATGAAGCGCTCCAGCGAACCGAACGGCGCGCGATGAATCACCACTGGACGATGCTTCTGATTGTCGCTGCCGGTATACTCCAGTTCAAAGCGTTCCGGCATGACATAATCGACTTGCACCGTGCCAAGCTGCCACGAGCGGCCCAACACGTCGCGAATGATGAAATCGATTTTCGGGCCGTAAAAAGCCGCCTCGCCCGGCGCCACGACGTATTGCAGCTTGCATTTATCCGCCGCTTCTTTGATGTCTTTCTGCGCTTGCTCCCAAAGCTCCTCGCTGCCGCCGTACTTGTCCTTGTTGTCGTCGCGGAACGACAGCCTGGTGGTGAAATCGCCGAAGCCGAGCGTGCGAAATACCAACTGAATCAGATCGATGACGCCGCACAATTCTTCCTTCAGTTGATCCTGCCGCACGAACATGTGCGAATCGTCAACGGTGAAGCCGCGCACGCGCGTCAACCCGTTCAGCTCGCCCGACTGCTCGTATCGATAAACAGTTCCGAACTCCGCCAGGCGAATCGGCAGATCGCGATAACTGCGCGGCCTGGCCGCATAAATCTGAAAATGATGCGGGCAGTTCATCGGCTTCAGCAGATACTCTTCGTCTTCCACTTTGACCGGCGTGAACTGGCTGTCTTTGTAATATGGATAATGCCCGCTGGTTCTGTACAAATTCAAATTGCCGATGTGCGGCGTGACTACCGGCAGGTAGCCGCGCTTGCGCTGCTCCTCGCGGAGAAATTTTTCCAGCGTCTCGCGAATGATGGTTCCCTTCGGCATCCACAACGGCAAGCCGCCGCCGACTTTGGGAGTGATGAAAAATAGGTCGAGTTCTTGTCCGAGCCGGCGATGATCGCGGCGCTTGGCCTCCTCCAAAAGCCGTAGATGCTCTTCCAGCATTTCCTTCTTCGGAAACGAAATGCCGTAAATGCGCTGGAGCATCTTATTCTTCTCGCTGCCGCGCCAATACGCACCCGCCACGCTGAGCAGCTTGACATGTTTCACACGCCCGGTCGAGGGCAAATGCGGCCCGCGGCACAGATCGACGAAACCCCCCTCGTGATAAACGCTGGGACGATTGTCATCGAGATCGCGCAAGAGCTCGAGCTTGTATTTATCACTTCGTTGCTCGAAAAGCCGAACCGCCTCGTCTTTGCCCATCTCTTCGCGTCGAAACGGCTGATCCGCCGCCATGACCTCTTTCATCTTCGCCTCGATCTTTGCCAGCTCTTCGGCGGTGATCGAGGTGTTCACGTCGATGTCGTAATAAAAACCGTCTTCGATCGGCGGGCCGACCCCAAATTGCGCTTCGGGATAAAGCTCCTTGATGGCGTGCGCCATGATGTGGGAAGTCGAATGCCAATAGACCTCCTTCCCCTCCGGATCGTCCCAAATCACGAAGTGAATGCGCCCATCGCTTTGCAACGGGCGATCCAAATCCACGACTTTGTCATTAAACTTGGCCGCGAGAGTTTTCTCCGCTAACGAGCGCCCCAGTTCTTTCAATATATCATTGGGACGAATCCCTTTGGGATATTCTTTGCTTTTGCCGTCAGGGAATTCGATTCGTATCAAGTTACTCATCAAAACTGCATCTTTACGGTTGATCTCCTTCTGAACAAGTAGCAGTTGCACTAGGCAGAAGCAGGTTGTAAAAAAGCGCTACCGCTGTCTGCCACTGCCATCTGAAACTGTGGGCGGTACAGGAGTTGAACCTGTGACCTCTTGCATGTCAAGCAAGCGCTCTAACCAGGCTGAGCTAACCGCCCATGATCAGAGGGCATAATAGAGCTAGGCGTTAATTACCCTAGGTACTTTGCTTTAAAGCCAAGATAGAATAATTTAATAGACGGCGGCTACAAAGTCAACACTTTTTTCTGGCAAATATCCAGAAAATCGGAGGTTAGAAAGGTTGGCTTCCCCACATTTTATTGTATCCTCAATATTCAAGAATGCGGTGGCTGCCGATGTTCGAGGTCATGATCACGATGGTATTTTTAAAATTCACTACACGGCCTTGACCATCGGTCAAGCGGCCATCATCGAGGATTTGCAGCATAACATTGAAGACGTCGTGGTGCGCCTTTTCAATCTCATCGAACAGGATCACTGAATAAGGCCGCCGCCTGACGGCTTCGGTGAGCTGGCCGCCTTCTTCGTAGCCGACATATCCCGGCGGCGCGCCGATTAGCCGGGCGACGGTGTGTTTTTCTTGATACTCGGACATGTCGATCCGAATCATCGCGTGCTCCTCGTCAAACATGAACTCGGCTAAAGCCCGCGCCAACTCGGTTTTTCCCACGCCCGTTGGGCCGAGAAAAATGAATGAGCCGATGGGCCGGTTCGGATCTTTCAAGCCGGACCGCGCGCGGATCACAGCTTCCGCGACAGCCGTGACCGCCTCATCCTGGTCAACAACTCTTTTGTGCAATTCTTCCTCAAGACGCAACAGCTTCTGCATCTCACCTTCGAGCAATTTCGACACTGGTATGCCGGTCCAGCGGCTGACGACTTCGGCGATGTCTTCTTCATCCACTTCCTCTTTAATTAGCCGGAGTCCTCCCTGCTTCTTGTTGAGCGTCTCCTCTTCCGCGCGCAATTTTCGCTCAAGCTCCGCGAGTTTGCCGTATTTCAATTCGGCGGCGCGATTGAGATCGTACTGCCGCTCAGCCATTTGTGATTCTCCGTTGGCGAGAATATCGAATACCGTTAGATAATTTGTAGTCCCCGCCCCTTGTGGGCGGCTCTCTAGGCATAAAACTTCGTGTTCAAGCTTCGACAGCGGCCCACAAGGCCGGGACTACAAAGACTATTGCCGCTTTAGACCGTGACCGGCTTGAACTTTCGCAGCCCGCGCAAGCGGAACGAGAGGACGATCATCATCATGCCGAACACCAGCGCGTATGAGCCGATCAGCCAGACCATCGCCAGCGCGCCCGCCGCCGGATTCAAAAGCAGCAATATGCCGAAAATGATCGAAAGGACGCCGCCGAGAATCAGCATCCATTCGTTCGTCAATTCTTTGCGCAATTGAATCGCTGCTACGATCTCGAAGATACCCCGAACGATGGCCCACGACGCAATCAGGATGAGCAGCCAGAATGCCGTGATGGCGGGGAAAATAAACGTCAGTACGCCGGCGACGAGGCCGAGCACTCCGGCGAAGACCAACCACCACGCGCGGGCGCGTCCGCCGACAAAGAGTGCCGTGACGCCGTCCACCAAAGCATAAGCGCCGTAGAGAAGAACTAACGCCACCAACGTCAGCCCCGGCATCACGAAGGCTAAGAAGCCGAACAGCGCGGCGATGATGCCACGAAGCAACAGCACCCACCAGTAGCTCGCAAAAGCGGCGAGAAGGGGAAAGTTGGTCATGATGTTCTCCTTATTTGGTGAATGCTGTTTGGGTAATTTCACCGTCCGGACGATAATTCATCAAATTTCAAATGCGACAAAAAAGCTGCCGCTTTGCCGCATCACCTGAACGAGCACGGTGTCACCTTTTTTAACCTCTTTCAGCGCCTCGCGAAATTCGGCCACGCTTTGCACGCGTTGGCGATTCACGGCGCGGATGACATCCCCTTCGCGCAATCCGGCGCGGAATGCGGAACTGCCCTGATCGATTGCGGTGACCACCACGCCTTTGCCCTGGGGATCGAGGTTGTATCGTTCTGCCAAGTTCGGCGTCATAGGAGAAACGGTGAAACCGAGCAGATCTTGCAATTCTTGCTTGACGCCATTTGCTGCGACCCGACCGGGAAGCTCGGCGAGCTTCACTTCGAATGTTTGTTCTTTGCCGTCGCGCACAACTTTCAGCGTCACGGTCGTGCCCGGGGCGGTGCCGGCAACTTCGTTGCGAAGCTGCGCGCTGTTCCGCACTTTTTTGCCGTTGATTTCAATGACGACGTCGCCGGACTTGATTCCCGCTTTCGCCGCCGGGCTATCATCGGTCACATCGCCCACCAAAGCGCCCGCGGCATTTTTCAAATTCATGGCTTTCGCCATGGTCTCGTTGATGTCTTGAATCGAGACGTCTAACCAGCCGCGCACCACCTTGCCGTGCTTGAGCAGCGATTCCATAACGCTGCGCGCCATGTTGATCGGCACCGTAAAGCCGATGCCCTGAAAGCCGCCGCTGCGCGTGGCGATAGCGGTATTGATGCCGGCCAGCTCGCCATCCAAATTCACCAGCGCGCCGCCGGAATTGCCGGGATTGATGGCCGCGTCGGTTTGAATGAAATCCTCGTAATCCGCCAGCCCGACATTGGAGCGGCCTTTGGCGCTGACGATGCCGGAAGTCACCGTATGCGCCAGATTCGCGCTCATGGGACTGCCAATCGCCAGGACCCATTCGCCAACCCGCAATTGATCGCTATTGCCCATCTTCATGGCGCGCAGATTGGCAGCCTTCACTTGAATGACGGCAATATCGGTTTTCGGATCGGTGCCAATAACTTTGGCGGGCATGGTGCGCTCGTCAAAAGTGCGGATGGAGATGGTATCGGCCTCGGCGACCACGTGGTTGTTGGTTAAAATATAACCCTCGTCGCTGTTCACAATCACGCCGGAGCCCAGCCCCTGTTGGCGAAATTCCTGCTCGCGCGGCATCTGCTGTTGCTGCGGCGATCCGAAGAATTGCTCGCCGAAAAACTCGCGAAACGGATCGCCGGAAAAGGGAAAGCCGAATGGCGTGGGCGTCTGCCGGACTTTGAAGATTTGTTCGATAAAAACGGTGACGACAGCGGGATTGACGGATTCCGCAATCTCGACGAAGGCCATATTTAAATCGTGCAGCGAAGAAATGGGCCGGTCTTTGGAGGGAACGACGCTGGCGGACTCGCTCGGCGAGCCCCAAATTGTCGACGCCGTGTTTTTGCCAACTTGCGAAAATACCAACGGGCCGATGACAACGCCGATGAGCACCAAGATGATGCTCGTGGTGAACTTGGTTCGCTTGTTCATAAGCCTTTTCTCATGTTTGATTTTGCAAGACAAATATATCCTTGCATAAAAGGATATATTTTGCTAAATTTGTCCTTGTAAGAAAGGACAAATATGCCAGATCCAACTGTTATCCGAGAAATTATCACGGATTTTCACCAGCGGGAGTTGCCGGCATTCACCCGCCGAATGATTGATCTCTCCTGCCCAGAGAACAAAATCCGCTGCTTGACCGGGATTCGCCGGTCCGGCAAAACTTTTACCTTTTATCAACTAATCACCGAACTGCTCGGGCAGGGCATCGAAAAACAGAGAATTCTGTATGTTAATTTTGAAGATGAACGGCTCCTGCCCTTGTCGCCCTCCGGGTTGTCCGCTATTTTGAACGCCTATTATGAGATGTTCCCGGCCTATAAGGGCAAAAAAGTCTTTATGTTTTTCGATGAAATTCAAAACGTCCTTCATTGGGAAAAATTCATCCGCAGAGTTCATGATACAGAGAACGTGCAAATCAATCTCACCGGCTCGTCCTCACAATTTTTGAGCAGGGAAATCGCAACAGCTTTACGCGGTAGAACGCTCTCATACGAAATTTTTCCTTTCAGCTTTGCTGAATTCCTTCGCTACAAAAATATCCCGGACGAGGACTATTCTTCCAAAGGCAGAGCCTTGATCAGCAACGCCTTTGAGGCGTATCTGTATGCCGGAGGGTTTCCGGAAATTGCCGCGTGCGCCGAAGAATTTCGCCTGAAAATTCTACAGGAATATTTTAACTTGATTCTGTACAAAGACCTAATTGAACGGTATCATATCAGAAATCATAGCTTGATCAAGTATTTGCTGAAATTTCTCCTGGCGAATAATGCCAATGCCTTCAGCGTCCACAAATTTTATGGTGATGCCAAGTCTCAGGGATATAAATGCTCCAAAGACGCGCTGCACAATTATCTCTCCTATCTTGAAGACGCTTACTGTTTTTCACTGACGCCGATTTTTTCCGAATCTTTGCGCATCAGACAGGTGAATAATCGCAAGATTTATGCAATCGATCATGGCCTGGTCACGGCGATGGCGAGTTCCCGGTCTTACAACACCGGACGCCTGCTGGAAACGATGGTTCATAATCAGCTCAGGCGAAAATATGGCCGCGAGCAGATTTTTTATTACAAAACTTCGGCCGGCCATGAAATCGATTTTGTGGCGCTGGAACGCAGCCAGGTGGTCGAGCTGATCCAGGTTTGCGAGCAGCTCGGCGATCCGGCGACCAAAGAGCGAGAGACCAGGGCATCATCGTTGGCCATGCAGGAGCTGAATCTGGCCAACGTCACTATAATCACCCGCAATGAAACGGATACGCTGGTTGACGCCGGGAGAAGTATTCGCATTATCCCATTTCATCGCTGGGCCATTGAACAAGCGAGCAAGTGAGTGCGCCGCATTTACCATTCAGGCCATATTCCTCGCCTCAAGCCCGCGCCCCGCGCAGGGCGGATTGAATCATCAAGAACTCCCCGAGGTTGTCCATCGTGATGAGGCCCGCGAGCTGGCCGTTGCGCACGAGCGGAAGTGAATGGCAGCGACACGCATTCAATCGCGCAAAAACGGATTCCAACATCTCGTTCGGGTCCGCGGTCTCAAACTGGCGTTGCATCGCTTCTTCGACACGCGCTTCCGGGCCGCGCTGCGAGAGGGTTTTCAACAAATCGTTGCGCGTGAGCACGCCCACCACGCGCCCGTCCTCGACGACGGGAAAATCTTGCTGGAATCCGTCCAAGACGTGCTCGACCGCGCGCGCCAGAGAATCAGAGGGCGACAGCGTGCGAAAATCCTTGATCATCGCGCGCTGGATCGGAATGCCGCCGAGGGATGATTTCATTTGCACCATGCTCGCCTCTTGCGTTGCGCCCATCCACACAAAGAGCGCGATGAACACCAGATTGAACTGGCTTAACGGCGCCACCCCGGAAGAGAGTCGCAGCACAATGAACAAAACCGCGGCTAAAGCCACGTTGACCGCGGGCCCGGCCAGCGCGACCCACAACTCTTGTTTGGGATCATCCGGCATGCGTTCCAAGCGCGCGACGCCGCCGATGGGCAACAGCGTGATGTCGCGCGTCGGAATGCCGAAGCGTTTGGCCGTGAGCGCGTGTCCCAATTCGTGGAGCACGACGATGCCGAACAGCGCGAGCAGGAACACGATGCCGTTCAACATCATCGCAATACTCTGCCCGGCGAGATAGTGGCTCAACGCTACCCAGCCCAGAAGCAGCAAAAACGTGGCATGCACGTAGATGCCGATGCCGGCAACTTCACCGAGTTTCCATGACCATTTCATTTTGGTTGCCTCCGGTATTATTTTTGTAAGCGGATTGAGCGGATAAAACGGATTTCAAGAGTTTGTTTGTCAGAATCATTATCTGCTCAATCCGCTTAATCCGTTTACAGTTTTTTTAATCATCCTGGCCGCGCTCAATCTCCTCGATTAACGCCTCGATCATCACCCCGGAACCGATGAGCTTGGCGCCTTGGTGGTGCACCTGCGCCAACAGTTCTTTGCCCTCGGAATCAATTTCAGTTAAATCCGTCAGATTCACCAAAACGGATTGCGGCGGCCGCGAAGAGATAACTTGCTCCCAGCATTTCCTCAACTCTTCGACGCGAGCCCGGTCAGTTTCCCTTCGAGAACCAAACGTGTGGCTGACGCTTCGCTGTGGACGGTGATTCTGATCATGGTCTTGCTTCTTCACTTTTATCCTTTGCCTCCACAGCACTGAGCTTTTGAATGATAAGGCGACTGCCACATTTCGAAAAAGCAAGAGCCGTTCCACAACGCGCGATGAAGACAGACAAAGACAGGCCTGCGCTAAGTTGCGTAAATCAGGAGGGATTGGAATTTGAAATTCGAGGAGGGATTGATGAAGGAAAGCGCAGTGCCAAATCAAGCTGCCGGATAGCCGTCACACCTGCCGGAAGACCGGCAGCACTACCTCTGCCGGATGGCTGGTACTTTCATTGGGCGGGTAATTCTCAATTTTTGCATTTTGTATTGCAGGGAGGTGCGCTTCATGCCGAGCTTCTATTTTTGAAAGGAATATATCCCAAAGTGCGGAAAGCAAGAACGAAACTTTCCATTGTTTCATGTCGAGGGGCTTGCTCAGGCCAATACGCGCCAATCGGCCACCACCAGCGATGCGTCTCACCGGCAGCAAACGCAACGCAGTTATACCAACGCGCCGCTTCGCTGGTTATTTTGTATTGGCTTTGCTTGAGATTGCTGAAAAGCGATTCGAGCCGAGCCGACATTTACAAATACCCCTTTTCTTGTGCCCATTGTAACCATGACTCCGTCATCTTGTGCACATCGCCAAGATCTTCCGGCCTCGTCGGATCTTCCTCGGTTATGGCTTGCAAAGCCCAAAACCAATGATCGGGATTTTTTTGCAGCTCGCGAAACAAGATGGGAAGAACAGCCGGCCCCATGCCGATAATCCTTTGATACTTGGGATGCATCACCATTTTGGTCAAGGATGAAATATGCGCCGTCTCTTCTCGCCATTCCTTAGCCAAACGTCGAAAGGTCTCTCCGATATCTGCGGCATTTGAAGCGACGTGAATCGGTTGGGCGCTGAGAATTTTGATCAACCGGTTCTTTAGAAGCTCACGATTCGTGTTGACAACGGCCATCTCCGGAGAGGCGCTTTGTTCCACGGCTTTGCATATCTCCTCTGCAACGTCTGGTATTGAGAGTGCCAATTGCATATATTCTCCTCGATTATGCCAAGCGATTTTAATCTTGATTCTATATAATCAAATATAGAAAAAGATTTATACGCGTCAAGCATTATTCGAAAATTTTCCCATCGCCAAAATGACGGTACAATTCTCTCCAATGTTCCTATAATATTTTGAAAATCTGAGGCATCAAAATCGGCGCTACCGTTGCCGGAGCACCGGCACTTTCAGCGGGCGGGTAATCCCCAACTTTTGCATTTTGTATTGCAGCGAAGTGCGCTTCATGCCGAGCTTGGCCGCCGCGCCGCAGGGGCCGGCGATCACCCAGTTGCATTCGTTCAGGGCGCGCAGGATGTGCTCGCGCTCGACGCCTTCAAGCGTGATCACCTTCACTACGCGCAGCAGTTTGGCCTGTAGTTCCAGCGGAATCTCCCCAACCTCGTCGAGAAAAATCGTGCCTTGATTGGCCAACTCGAAGCGTCCGATTCTCTGCGCGATGGCCCCGGTAAAAGCGCCCCGCTCGTGCCCGAACAACTCGCTTTCCAGCAGGCCCGTAGGAATCGCCGCGCAGTTGATCTTTATGAAAGTCCGCTCGCGCCGTTTGCTCCGATTGTGGATGGCCCGCGCGATAAGCTCCTTGCCGGTGCCGGTCTCGCCCTTCAAAGCGGTGATGACGACATTGGCCCAAAACTGTGAGCCATCTTTGCGAATGCGCCAACCATCTTCTTCGAACCGGCCCGTGGCCTCAGCCGCTTGCAGGGCTTGCTCGGGTTTACCCAGTTGAATCTCGTTCGGCTCATAAAAGAGAGAGTAATGCCGGCCCAGGATTTCCTCCGGGCGATAGCTCTGGATGCGCTCTGCACCAATGTTCCAAGTCATCACTCGCCCGTCGGGGTCCAGCATAATAATGGCGTAATCCTTTATCCCTTCTATTGAAAGCCGGAAGCGTTCCTCGCTTTAGTCCGTTAATAGTTAAATCTGTGCAAAAAAAGCAAAGATTTTTTGGCTGAGTTCGATTTCAGCCGGTATTCATAAGGGTTTTATGCAATTTTCAAAAGTCTCCAACTTTTATAACCAACGGATAAAATGCTGCCAACGGATTTCATTTTTTTCATACGTCAACTCA
>JAKEEU010000231.1 GCA_022616415.1 Candidatus Zhuqueibacterota bacterium
CCTCGATCGATACGAAAGAAAAGCAGTTTGTACACACAAATTTAACGAGACTGTCAAAGAACACACAGAAAGAATAACACACTCTCAATATACGAGCGGACATGGGGCCTTCAGCCCACGCGGGGGGCTCGGTCGCCAACTCGACCGAAACACTCATGGGGTAGGTTTTCTCACCCCGCCCCCCGCCGCTGAACTCCGGCGTTATCTTGCGGCAGCGACAATTCATCGCTGATAAGAAGCAGAACATCGCATTATCGCCTTGAATTGGCCCAACAAACTCAACCACACAAAGCGCATCTTTATCTCATCTCTGCCCGTTGAAACACCCCCTTCCCTCCTACTATCGTCATCAACGCCTTCGTGCAAAACCGCTCGTTCCCTGGCCTGCGGCACCGCGTGGCGCCTGCGGCGCCAGAGGCTGCCGCGGCGGGCGCCAGGAGCGAGCCTTTTAAATCTTCCTCGAACGCGGCCATCGCGCCCCAAACCGTCAGCGACTTCAGCGATTCTTCGCGGGTTATGGCTAATTCCGGATGCCAGCCTTCGGCGGAAAAGCCGGTGGTGTCGCAGCGCGCGACGGCGGCATAAAACTCAATCAGCGGATTGCCTTCTTCCACCGGCGCGTCCGAGCCGCCGGCGAGACACTCCCAATCCAGCGCCGAGCGGCAAAGTGCAAATCACCAAAGTCTTAAAAACAGATATTGCATAATTCACGTTTTGTGCTATATTTGAAAAACAAAATTTTCGGAGATTAAGAAAATGAACAAGCTGGAAGTACCGGAATTCAAAACCTACGAAGAAGAAGCCGCTTTTTGGGACAATCTTGATACTGCCCCATATATGGAAGATGATGGGGAATGGTTTCGCTTCGAGACGCCAAATAAACGTGCGATTCGCGTCGCGATTCTACCGGATGTTGCTGAAAAACTCATGCAAAAAGCGCATGCGCAAGGCGTATCGGTTGAAACGCTGGTGAACGCTCTTTTGATTGAACGCATCCAAGAATCGGCTGTTGCCGGCTAGCGACTCATTTCATAGAGGAGTAGAATAATGAGCAAAATTCACAACATCCAATCCGTTGATGCAGATGATGCCCATCTGTATCTCACGATCGACGATAAATCTTACCGAATACGATGGGAAGATTGCTCACCCAGATTGGCAAAAGCAAACTTGGCTCAACGCAAGCGTGTCGATGTTGCGCCATCCGGATATGGTATTCACTGGCCGGAGATTGACGAGGATTTGGCGATCACGCCATTACTTCGTTACGCAGAGATTTTGGCGCTGGAGACAGAAGAAGATACGATGCTGAATTCTGTACAGGCATAGCCGAATAAACAGGACAGTCAGCGCACCGGCATCAAAATAGGATTGAAGGCTTTGGAAGATATGACGACCTTGTCTCCGATGCGCAGCCCTCGCGCTTCGTCGTCCGTGGCAATGACCTTGACTACATTGTTTCCAATTGAAAGTGTGAGAATATGAACGACGTCATCCTGTTGCATCTCTAAAATTTCGCCTTCGAATTTATATTTGCCACTCAGCTTTCTCTCGATGAAAACGTCCGCCGGTTTGCCGGATTTGATGATTTTGCCTCTGTCGATGACGACCACACGGTGCGAGAGTCGAAATATCTCCGTCAGCGTGTGGCTCACGAGAATCGTCGTCATGTTAAACTGTTTGTGCAGGTTCAAAATTTCATCCTGAAGCTTGAGGCGCATTTCCATATCCAGCGCCGAAAGCGGCTCATCGAGCAGAAGAATTGTCGGCCGGCGGACGAGCGCGCGCGCCAGCGCCACCCGTTGCCGCTGCCCGCCGGACAAAGTATCCGGTTTGCGCTCCGCGAGATTTTTCAAATCCACCATTGCCAGCAGGGTGTCAACGATCCCAGCATCCTGATGCGAGCCTAACGCATACGCGAGATTTTTGCGCACGGTCATATTGGGAAACAACGCATAGTCTTGAAAAACGAAGCCGATGCGTCGTTGCTGCGGAGGCAGATTGATCCCCTTCCTGCTGTCAAACCAGACTTCTTCGCCCACCTGAATCTGCCCATCATCCGGATCGGTCAAACCTGCCAAAATCCGCAACGTGGTGGTTTTGCCGGCGCCGGATTTGCCGTACAATGTGACAAAATCTCGCTCGGCGATATCGAGGTCCACATCAAGCTCAAGATTCCCTTCGGAAGCCAGCAATCGTTTTTTAGCTTTTAGTTTGACCATGATTATAGTATTACGTTTTACGAATTACGAGTTACGAATCACGTTTTACTTCTTAAAACGCTTTCAAATATTTTCGGTTCACCAAATAAACCATGAACAAAATAGAAAAGGTGATACCAAATAAAATGAGCGAATAGAAATTCGCCGTGCCGTAATTGAGCGCTTCCACTTCATTGTAAATAGCAATGGAAGCCACGCGCGTCTCGCCGGGGATGCTGCCGCCGATCATCAGAATAACGCCGAACTCACCCACCGTGTGCGCAAAACTAATGACGATGCCAGTGAGTAATGAGGGTTTGATATTGGGCAGCAACACGTGCAAAAAAGTTTGGAGCTTGGATTTTCCCAGCGTGAACGAGGCTTCGCCGAGGGAGGATGGCAAGCTCTGAAATCCGGCTTGAATGGGATTGACCATGAACGGCAGGCTGTAGATGACCGAGGCAACGACCAATCCTTCAAAAGAAAAAACCAGCCGCAGGTTGAAGGTCGATTCCAAAAATTTTCCGAATGCGTTTGCCGGATTGAACGCCACGAGCAGGTAAAATCCCAACACCGTCGGCGGCAGAACCAGCGGCATGCTCACCAAAGTTTGGAGAATATGCTTCCAGCGGCTTTCCCAAGAGGCCAGCCAATAAGCCAATGGAATGCCGACGATAACGAGAACCAGAGTGGTTAAAAGCGCCAGCTTGAACGTCAGGAGCAAAGGCTGCCAGCTTAATTCCACGGCACTTCACCTTCCATGATGGACACCTCATTCGCCTTGATCAGCCCGACCACCGCTTCGCCGACTTGCAAATTCAGCTTGTTGGCCGAGCGCGTGGTGATGATGGAGCCGATGGCAATTCCCTTGTAATCCAAAACGATTTTGGTCAACACCCGCCCCTTTTCAATCTGCTTGACGACGGAGGCGATTTGGTTGCGCAGGCTGATTTGGCCGGATAGATTTTTGGCAATCGAAACCTCGGTTTCTTTAAATAAAATGTGGACGGTGTTGCCGATTTTCAAATAATCCGCGGTCTCCGGCGTTTCGATGACCACACAACTGAAGAGATCGCCATTCGCCTGCAAATCGACCAGCGAGATGTTCTCCGCGCTTTCGACGTTGGTAATTTTTGCTTCGAGTTTATTCACGGTGTAAGCTCAGCAAACTGCGTGTAAAAACCTGAAAAATTGGCCAAACGGATAAAAAGCAACCAACGGATTCATGGCACAAAATACCCGTAGTCCTTCAGAATTTTTTTGGCCGCCTCCGAAAATAGAAAGTCGTAAAATTTCTGCGAAGCTTGCGGATGATTCATGGCGCCGTGTTTGAGAATCACGGCGCCCTGCGCAATGGGCGAATAAGCGACGGGGTCGATTTCAAGCCATTTCCCTTTTCCCCGCATCTGCGGAGAAAGAACAACCGACTTGGCCGTAATTCCAACTTCTGCGGCCTGCGAAAAAATATACTGGTTAACCTGCGCGATGCTTTCCCCATACACCAATTTGGGCATGACGCTTTCATACATTTGATAATGTTTCAACACCTTTATAGCTTCGGCGCCGTAGGGAGCCGTCTTCGGATTGGCAACAGCGATTTTTTGAATTTTGTCTTCTAATAAAATTTTTATTCCTCCGGACAAATCCACCTCTTTCATCGTCCACAACACGAGCGCGCCGTAGGCGTAAACTCGCGGTTTGGCGCCGGCGAATTCGGCGGCAAAAAGCGTGTCGGGATATTTCATATCCGCGGAGAGAAACACGTCGAAGGGCGCGCCGTTTTGAATCTGCGCGGTCAGTTTGCCCGATGAGCTAATGACCGTTTTGATGGCAAAACCGCTCTTTTGCTCATAAGCTTTTTCGATATCTTGCGCCGCAAACTGCACGTTGGCCGCGACGGCGACGATGATTTCCTGGGCGCATGCAACAGCAGCGACAAAAAACGTTGCAGTTAATAATGTGGTTTTACGCATCACCGGCTTTGGCTGAATAAATTAAATATTGAAATGCAATTTGAATCATAACCCTAAAAAATAACTTACAAAAATCATCTTGCGAACTCAAGAAAAAAAACGCACGGGCTTGACAAAGTCAGCTACCGTGCTTATATTGTGGATCAAACAAATTTGTCAAAATTGTCAAAAATGAGCAGAAAACATCATGAAACCAGAGACCGCCAAGCCCACGCATTTTTCCTATTCCTCATCCCCGGAGCCGCACAAAATTCGCACCAAAGAAATTCTCAAAAACCATCCTGAAATTCGCAACTACGTCGGCAAGAATCCCTTTACTTTTTTGTGGATCGTGGGAATCGTGGCCGGACAAATCGGCCTCGCATTTTGGCTGCAAAACCAGCCCTGGTGGTTGCTGTTGATCGTGGCGTACACGGCCGGAGCGCTTGCCAACCACGCGTTGTTCGTTCTCATTCACGAGTGCACGCACAATCTTGTCTTTAACAAGCGCGTTGGCAATGCGCTGGCAGGAATTGTGGCGAATCTGCCGCTGGTGGTGCCAAGCTCGGTTTCCTTTCAGCGTTATCATCTCAAGCACCATGCCTTCCAGGGCGTTTATGAGCTTGACGCCGACCTTCCCAACGAATGGGAAGCCAAACTCATCGGCAATTCGGTGCTCGGCAAGGCCCTGTGGCTGCTGCTCTATCCCATCTTCCAGGGGTTGCGCCCTTTGCGCTTGAAAGAAATCAACTTCTTCGACGGCTGGATTTTGTTCAATTGGCTGGTGCAATTCAGCTTCAATATCGCCGTGTTGGTTTTTTTCGGCGCCCAAGCCCTGGTCTATTTGCTGATTTCGCTTTTCTTTTCCATCGGCCTGCACCCCTTGGGGGCGCGCTGGATACAGCGGCACTATCTCGTCGCCGGCGAACAGGAAACCTACAGCTATTACGGCGCCTTGAATGCCTTGGCGTTCAACGTCGGCTATCATAACGAGCATCACGATTTTCCCTCCGTGCCCTGGAACAATCTCCCGAAAGTGAAAGCCGGCGCGCGCGAATATTACGACTCGCTCGTCTCACACAAATCCTGGACCAAATTGCTCTTTCAATTTTTATTCGATCCCAAGCTTTCCTTGTTCTCACGCATTGTTCGCGACGAAAGAGGGCAATTGGCCTTGAATGCGGAGGTGCAGCCCGACCTCGACGCTATCAAAGAAACGCAGCCGGCTTAAAACACTTCGATCTTGATATACTTCTGCGGA
Organism: Candidatus Zhuqueibacterota bacterium; assembly: GCA_022616415.1. GTDB lineage: Bacteria > Zhuqueibacterota > Zhuqueibacteria > Zhuqueibacterales > Zhuqueibacteraceae > Zhuqueibacter. Next base: position 5,415 of record JAKEEU010000231.1, read on the forward strand.
TGTTGTTTGACATCGAGAATGAGCAGATCGAGATCTTGAGTAAATTTTTCCAGGTTGCGGTAAAGCGTGTCGTCGTGAATCAGCTTGCCCAAAGAACCCTCTCCTTTCTCGATTTTAGCGAGCAAGCTTTCAACTGAAGTGGCGGCGCGGCTCATGCGTGCGGTGGCGGATTTGAGATGGCTCGCGCTCGAGTCCAGATTGACGATCACTTGGCGCATGCTCTTGCCCTCAGGCTCGGTCAACTGCTCCAAATTTTTCGCCGCCGCTCTCAGGCTCTGGATGGCGCTTTCCATCTCGTCGATATCCTTCGCGACGACTTCGGCCACCGCGCCGGAGATGGTCTGCAAGTTGCGAAGGCTGCTTTTCAAGCTCGCCTCAGTGTTTTCGTCAAACGTCGAGCGAAAGCGCTTCAACAATACGGCGATGTCTTCGCCGATCGGCGCTGCGGCTTCCGCCAGCTCGAAAATATCCGTTTCCAATTTGCCCGGAATGACGTCTCCCGGCTGCAGCATTTCGGCAGAGGTTCCCTGCACGATTTCAATCGCCTTGTCGCCGAGCAAAGTCAAATTGCGCAAAATGGCCTGGGAATCGCGCGGAAACTGGTAACGCGCTTCGATGCGCAGCTTGACCAGCACTTTGTTGCCGGCGAGACGCATGTCTCTTGCCTGCCCAACCTTCAATCCCGAAACGATCACCGGGTCTTCTTGATCGAGGCCGGTCACCGTCTCAAAAAGCGCCGTGACTTCGTATTCGCTTTTGCGGAAGGAAAATTCCCGCAAATACATCAACCCGAAAAAGAAAATCAGTATCGCCGAAACGATGATTACCCCGACGCGAGCTTCGTAAGTCATATTCCCTCTGCACAAATTTATGGATTATTGGAGTATTGGATTGTTGGAGTATTGGGAACCCGTTACTCCACCAATCCAGCACTCCAATACTCCCTTTTTATAGCAACAACGCGGCGAGCACATACTCGAGCATGAGAATGGCCAGACAAGAGGCGACCACCGCCCGCGTCGTGGCGCGGCCAACACC
>JAKEEU010000232.1 GCA_022616415.1 Candidatus Zhuqueibacterota bacterium
ATACCAACGCCCACGTGATCTTGCTCGGCCCTTCCGGAACCGGCAAAGAAGTTGTGGCGATGAACATTCATTACAACAGTGAGAGGCGCTTCGAGAATTTTGTGCCGATCAATTGCGGCAGCCTGCCGGATCATTTGATCGAGAGCGAACTATTTGGTTTTGAGAAAGGCGCGTTCACCGGGGCCAGCGCCGGCAAAAAAGGGCTTTTCGAAATTGCCGACGCCGGCACGATTTTTCTCGACGAGATTACCGAGCTGCCGATCTCCGTGCAATCGAAGCTTTTGCGGGTCCTTCAAGAAGGAGAAATTGATAAAATCGGCCGCACCGGCAAAGTGCAGGTGGATGTTCGCGTGATCGCCGCGACGAACCAGGATTTGCAGGGCGAGGTCCGTGAAAAGCGTTTTCGCGAAGATTTGTATTATCGACTGAACGTCGTTTCGATTACCGTTCCTGCATTGAAGCAACGTCGCGAAGATATTCCGCAGTTTGTCGAATACTTCTTGAAGCTGTTCAGCACCGAAGCGCCGCCGGAAATTACACCGGAGGCGTTGCAAGTATTGATGGATTACGACTGGCCCGGTAACGTCCGCGAGTTGCAAAATGTCGTGCAACGATTGCTCTTTACGAGAACAAAAGGCATCACATTGTCGCAAATGAAAACTGCCCTCGGTCTTCAACCGGACGCTTCCCTCCAAAACGAAGCGCCAAGCTGGGAGATGTGGAGCAAAGAGCGTCTCATGCCCTGGCACGACATGGAGCGCCTCGTTCAGGAAAAATATTTTCGATTCGTGAGGGACAATACAGATTCCGATGCCGAGGCGGCGCGACTCTTGGGGCTTGCGCCGCCAAACTATCATCGCATGTGCAAACGTCTTGGGATCAAATGATCGGCGATCCTTTAAGGTGATGATGAATGCAGACTCAGAAAAAATCATCGTCCACCCGTCCTGCTTTCATATAAAGCTATGGACACGGAGCGGAGCAGAAATAAAATCCCACTGAATTGAAAATCATGAAAGAATTAAATGCTACGCAGATCAAGAAGCCTCGCGGAATTTTCAGATTCTTTTCCGGTGTGGTTTTTTGATCCGAGTGAAAATAATTTCTGCGGGATTTCTTATTCTGTGGGGGAGGGTTTTTATTTTCAATACAACAAGAAAAGCGAGGTGTAATTATGAAACTCACTTCTCGCAGTTTTTCTGACCGCGCTCCACTGCCTCTCAAGTATGCGCATTCCGGCGTCAACGGCGGCAGGAATATTTCCGTGCCGCTGATGTGGAACGGCGCGCCGCCCGAGACAAAATC
>JAKEEU010000233.1 GCA_022616415.1 Candidatus Zhuqueibacterota bacterium
AGATGTTCTGATTTATTGTAAGCGTGTGACCTCGGCACCACAAAATAGAGGACACACGTCCACTATTTCGGATGCCGTTCCAGTTTGTGAATAATTCAGGGTACAAAAAAAAACAAAAAAATATCACGCAAAGCCGCGAAGACGCAAAGGCATCGCAAAGAAAATCTTTGCGTATTCTTTGCGGCTCTGCGTCTTTGCGTGCGCTTTTGTTTTTGGTTCCGGCTCGTACGGGTTATGAGCAAGTAAAAAATCAGAAAAATGAGGCGAGCACTCATCTTCGATCTTGACGGCCATTTTGATTCTTCCCGTCGAAACGGTCAATTTTGATTATTCAATCCGATGACTTCATACAAAATGTATTCGCCGCTTTTGCCCCGCAGCGTGACGTGAATGCAACAGCGGTTGACGCGAACATGATCTCGCACTTCGTTGTAAGTGTCTTCGGAGATGAGAAACTTGGTGCCCATTTCTTTGTTCGCCGCCTCGATGCGGCTGGCAAAATTCACCGCATCGCCGATCGCCGCTGTCTTTTTCATATTGGCGACGCCAATGGTTCCGACGACCACTTCGCCGTAATGCACGCCGATACGGATTTGAAAGCTCTTGTTGTACATCATTTCCAAATATGGGTTGAGTTTCTCAACCATCGCGAGCATTTCGACCCCGGCCTTGACGGCTCGCAACGCTGTTCCGGCAGGATCCTCGATGCCAAACAAAGCCATGATCCCATCTCCGATATAGTCGCTGATGTAGCCGCCTTGGCGCGTAATCACTTTGCCCATGAGATGGAAGTAACGGCTCAAGACGTGGATAACATCATACGGCGGCAAGGCTTCGCAAAACGAAGTGTACCCACTAATGTCCGCAAACAAGATGGCGATCTTCTTCTCTTCACCCACCGGGCTGGGCGCGGCTCCAGGTTCGATTTGGCTGGTCAATTCCACATCGATCTCATCCAGCACCGGTCGCCGTAATTTCACATTGCCGGTTATTCGAGTTTGGCATGCCAGCCGTATCTCCGGGCCGAAATGGAGTCGTTCAGCCAGTTTTTTTTCTTTCGGGCTGCGCGGGTTACAATTCTCCAGGCCTTCCAAAATCAGGACGCGGCAGGTGGAACAGCGCGCCTTTCCGCCACAAGCATGCGCATGTGGAATACCGGCGCGCAATGAGGCTTGGAGAATACTCTCCGCCGCCTCCGTTTCTACTTCTCTCTCATCGGGCAGGTAATAAATACGCGGCATACCAAAAATTTGCTTTTAATCAGGTCACTGGTTTCCGTTTTCTTCGCTTTCTCGTACTCTTGCTCGCTTTGCAGAATCTGTAACAGCGAACAAGAGTACGTGTTTGCAGCATCGAGCAACCAGCAACTTTTATTTCACCAGCAGCATGCGTTTGCTCCCGACAAAATCATCCGCCCGCAAACGGTAGAAGTAAACTCCGCTTCCGACCGGGTTCCCACTGCCGTCACGGCCATCCCAGGCGACCTCGTGGGGACCGGCCATTTGCTGTTCATCGACCAATCGGCGGACGAGCTGGCCGGTGATGGAAAAAATCTCCACCTTGACCTCGCTCGGTTGCGGCAATTCGTATTGGATCACCGTCCTCGGATTGAACGGGTTGGGATAATTCTGAGCCAGGGTATAAATGTGTGGAAGAGAAGCGTCGACGTTTTCGTCTACCCCGACCGTGACCGAAACGTCTCCGAGTGACTTCAGGTATTCGACGAGATCGTTCTTTTCCTGATCTGCCAGTCCCAATCCCGAAAAGTTGTTGTAGTGATCGACGACATCCTTCAGCGTCGCAAAACGGCCATCGTGGTAGAAGCCGCCCTTCGCGCGGGCCCAGAGTCCTTTTAATGGCGTGGTTCGATAATACTTTTTATCGGGCGAGCGGCTCGCTTGAAAATCATCAATACCGATCTCGGCGGCTGTATGCATATTCCAGCCGGGCTCGGTGTAGAGTGGCGGCACGTGGCAACTGGCGCATTTGGCCTTGCCGTTGAAGAGAGCTTGCCCGCGTGCAGCGGCCGCCGCGTCGAAGCTGCCATCCGGCGGCTTCGGCGACGGGATGGCGAGCTGATAGAAATGTAAAGCGGCAAGTTTGGAGGTGACGAGATCCGGATCACTCCGCACGTTGCCAAAACCGGCTCTGGCGGCAACCGGAAATTGTGTGGCGTCGTTCAAGCGAGGATCGTAGAAAACCCCTTTGCCGTGCATCTCGAGATTGGCCACAAACGCGTTCCAATACGTGGTCGAGCCCCATCCGGTACCGGTGCCAAGGTTCACACCGGCAAGACCAAAAGCGGCCGGAATCAGACCGGCGGCCGACTTTCCATCCGGACGAACCGCCTTGCCGTCCATGAAAAGCTCAGCGTCAAATTTTCCAGGACCCCAACTGTTGAGCACGGCTCTTACCGTGGCGTCATCGACCATCAGAAGATCCGTGACCACCTTCAAGTCGGGTGCAAGCGCGACGATGGCGCCAACATTGAGATCGCGATTGGGCCAGCCATCCAGCCGATGGCCGATGCCGGGAACAAATGAATTGTCCACGGTGGAATGACAGAGCGCGCACTGAATGCCGACCGACTGCAAAGCCTCTCCGCTGAAGAAGCCTTTCACACCCACGACAGACTCGAGCTTGAGCAGGGCAAGCGTGGTGGCCGGATCATCGAGATTGACTTGACCTTGTTGCAGCGCCTGAATCAGGTCCGGGGGAAGCGCATCTACATCGACTTTCAAGCCGACAGCCAGCGCTGTTTTGGGACTTACGCCGGGCCCCACGCCTCCCAGATTGGCTCCGGCAATGGCTTGATGCAGCTTAAGCGCATCGCCCCAGAAGGCCTCGTCGCCGAACGTGTCAAAGCGAAAAATTCGCCTGCCCTCTTCGAGCATCTGTTGGGCGTTCTGAGAAATTTGCGTATCGTTTCCACTTGTAGAAAACGAGCGCGCGAAAGCGTTACGCATGGCGGTAGAGGGAGGTTCAGCAAACAGCAATATCAACAGCACAAGGCCCGCCGCCAGGGTCGCTACGAAAAGAAATTTTCCGTTGCCAGCTTTCATGGCATTCTCCTTTCCAGGTTTTGGGGTTTGCATTGTTCTTGATGGTGAATGTGAATTGATGATACGCGAGCTGCATTATAACATAATCCATAACCCAATCCAGTCAATGTCACTTTCGCGCATTTTGTGTGTTTTCCATGCATAAATTGTGCGTTTTATTGACCTGTTCTTTTTCTCATTTTCAGCAATACCTCTTGAAATTCCGCGAAGGTGTGAAGCCGGCGATAGTCGAGAGGCGTCATTCCCATGTGGCTGTGAAAACTTCGATAGAATTCATGCTCATTCGCAAAACCAGCCAATGACGCGATGTTTTTCAACTTGAGACCTTCGTTTTGCATGAGAACCGTTGAATAATGGAGTTTTAAGCCAATCAAAAGCTGCTTGGGTGTAATCCCTTCACAATGCCGTTGCCATTCCTTTCGCAAATGACCGGGAGAAACGCCCAGATGGCGGGCGATGTTCTCCACGCTGGGGCTGTCGCGAAATTCCTCGAACATCATTCGCAAAGCCTTTTTAATGCGTGGCGAGCACTTTTCCGAGGCGATTCCAAAAACTCTCATATTGGGTTGAAAAGAGTAACGTGTAATGGCATCCGGAATTTCCTTCAGCAGATCATCGAGCTCGCCGAAACGAATGCATCTTTCGACTCCTATATGCCCATACCTTCTCGGCAAATCAGGATTGGGGAATCTGCCATAAAGAATCACAGGAATCGTCGCAAACAGCCTCCTGAATCGTTCTATTTCTTCCACCCGTTCTCTGCCTTTGAAGTAAGGGTCCACCACGATGCAGGAAACATGCTTGCGCTTCAATACATAAAAGGCCTCATTAAACGCATTAGCGAACAACACATCATAGGCGACTCCATTAAATTTTTCCATCTCTTTCTTAAGAAGAGCGTCTTGGTGAAGGATAAGTACAACGGGTTTTGCCATAGCTTACCAAATAGATATGCATTGCTTTTATATATGAGCGCTTCTTTGATCATACAAATTCCCGCTGCAACTTCGTTGCGAATTAGATAAGATTTATTTTCAGCGGGAGAGCCTATAGCGCAGAAACAGATGACTCCCGCCACGTTTGACGCCGATGAGTGTACTCCATAATGGCTGCTCTGGCGCAAAAATCTTTCCCGCGACAAGTCCAGGTCGCTCCGTCGAATTGTCGCGACCGGCAATTTGTGGAGCGAGCGTCAAGAACAGCTCATCCAGACACTGCTCGGCGAAGAAGTTTCCCATCAAATGCGGCCCACCCTCGATCAAAATGATGTCACTCTGACGAGCACGGCCAATTGCATCCAGAATCGCTTGGGCGCAGAGCAAGCTGGCACCTTTCATGGCTGCGACCCGAACCGATTGCGGTAGACCACGTTTACGGATTCGATGCTCGCCATTCGTGGTCGTAACGATCAACACCGGCACTTCGCCGGATTGAAACACGCGCAGGTTAAGATCGATTTCACCGCGACCGGTGACGATGACGTTCAGCGGCGGGTCCGATTTTTTTAAGTTGGCACGAAGTTGTTGGTACTCGGCGCTGAGAGACGGATAAATGTAATCAGCAGTCCAAAGATGCTGGGGCTCTGCCCGCAGCGTTCCGGCACCGACGATCACAACGTCAGCGACTGCTCGCAGCAGTCCCATGACCATCCGATCATGTTGATTAAACCCACTGATCACTCCGCCACTCGTTTGCGCATCGAGCGATACGATTCCATCCAAAGTCGAAACAAAGTTGCCAATGACATGCGGACTGCCCAAAGGCGACGGAAATTGGAGACGGCCATAGAGAGTTGTCAGGTTGGGCGGCAACGGTAGATCTTTTCCGCCATCCATCTCAAAAAGCGTTTCTAGCGGCGCGAGAGTGTTCATCGCTGTAACCCACAGGCTGTAAAAAACTCGGCGCGCAGCTCGGCATTGTCCTCGTACTCGCCGCGCCAAAACGTCGTACGGGTCAAAGCCGAGGCTTCCTGGACTCCCCGCATTTGCGTGCAGAGATGATGGGCCTCCAGATATACTGCCACACCGTGCGGCTGGAGCATGGCCTGCAAGGCGTCCGCGATTTGCTGCCCGATCCGTTCTTGCACGGCAAAGCGCTTCGCAAACAACCGCACGAGGCGCGTGAGCTTGGAAATGCCGATGATGCGCTCGTTGGCGATGTATCCCAAATAGGCCTGCCCGTAAAACGGCAACGCGTGATGCTCGCAGAGAGCAAAAAAACGAATCGGCCCCTGGATCACCTGGCTGATACGGCAATCCGATCCGCTTCGGCATTCGGTTTCGAACGCCTTGAGCAACTTGGGGTCGCCATCATAGCCGGCGGTGACGTCAAACAAGGCGCGAACAAAACGCTGCGGCGTTTCCTTGGTGGCCGGCGTGCTCAAATCCATTCCAAACGCCGCGAAGATTTCAGCCATGTAGCTTTCGAACTTTCGCATGTCCTCATTCGAAACATGGCGACGGAGCAGTCGCATGGTCGTACGAAAATCTCGATCCTCAGAATCTTGATAAGGGGTCATTATTTCTCCTATTTGATTTACAAATGTAATTTTTGCGCGTCTTCGCTCAAAGCTTCCTCGCGATCAGCGCGCTAAGCGAATGTCGACCTCTCTTTCAACGAACTTCCACTCCTCAGTCGCCCGCAACTCGGCCACCAACTCCTCAAATGTTTGCGCATGTTCTGGCGCATAATCGAACCAGGTCAGAAAATCGAACGGTTCAGTCTCACCCAAGTCGCGGCAGTGGTGAAGGCGGCGGGCGATAGCAGGAAGGTACTTCAGACCCGTTTTGACATGGTGGGAACTTTCCTCAAAGATCCTTCGGCGCTCGTCCTGGGGCAGATCCCACCACGTTGCATTCTTCTTAATCGGAATTAGCGCCGCCCGAGTCGCTTGCGGTCGGCCCAGATCCGCCTGTTTGGCCACGAGGAAGTCTTGCTCGGCGCGGGTGATATAGCGCACGTTGCTCGTGACCCCACGCAGGACCCACTTCGCGCCGTCAGGCGTGGCGGGAACAGCCCCGCGGACGACGTCAAGCCTCTCTGTTATTGGGAGGGAGTCGCCGACCACTGCCTCGACTTGAACAACAGACCACGTCCCGACTTTTCCACCGACGAATGTAAAAAGCCGTGAATTCATATCGGTTCCTCTCTGAATTTGCACTCCGAAGCCGGCCTGTTCACTGCTTTTCCGGCAACCGCCCTTTGAGGTCTTCGGGCCGGAACGGACCGGGTTCGGCGATCAGATGCCGGGCGGCCTCCACTTGCCCCCAGACGTTCCACAAAAGCACGCCCCGCACGCGGCCCTTTTGCAAATAGTAAACGACGCCCTCGCGATAAGGCTCTTTCCAATCGGACACGATATCCATTCGCGAATCCAATTCTCCAACGGCTTCATATCCCAGCTCAAAAAGATCGGAGTAAAAAAACGGGAGATGATGATAAGCCGAGGGCACACCAGCCATAGCTTGTCCAGCCATCCGGCCCATGGTGTTGGCATTGTCCTCGTGTTCCACGCGGATGAGCTTTTCCAGGGCAGGATTGTAGAAAGCGACGACGTCGCCGGCGGCATAAATGTCAGGATGTCTCGTCCGCAACAATGCATCCACCAGGATTCCGTTTCCCACTTCAAGCTCTGCGGCTTTGGCCAGTTCAACGTTCGGCTCGATACCAATTCCCGCCACGACGCCTTCAACCGAAATCGCCTGGCCGCTGCGAGTTTTCAATGTAATGCGATCTTTGCCCGATTCCAGATCGATCACAAATTCTTCCGGCAACAGCTCGACTCCCTTCTGTCGATAGAAGCCATTCAGAAATAGCGACAGCTCGCGCGGAAAAATGTTTGCTCCGATTCCTTCTCTCGGGAAGATAAGTATCACCTTCTTGCCGTTCATCGCCAGAGCCGCGGCGACCTCTGAGCCAATGAAACCGCCGCCGATCACGGCGAAGCGCTCGACTTTCTCGGCGAGGCCGCGCAGGCGCTCGTAATCCTGCAAAGTGCGAAAGTAAATGATGTGATCGTCGCCGAAAGGCAAACGCGAGGGCGTGCCGCCTGTAGCCAGCAGCAGTTTGTCGAAAGTGTAAACCGTGCCCTGATCATCGGTAACGCTTTTGTTGCGTAGATCGAGCGTACGCGCTTTCCGTCCGAGATGGAGCTCGACGCCCTGGCTTTCGGTCTTGCGCCAGATGCTTTCCAATTTTGCCCCTTGCCAAAGCCCCTTCGAAAGAGGCGGGCGGTTGTAAGGTTTTTGCGGCTCTGCGCTAATCAGTCCGATCGCGCCATTTTGATCGACTTGGCGGATGCCGCCGATGGCAGCATCAGCGGTCATGCCGCCGCCAATGATGAGATACTTGTAGTTTGGCATATTTTCTCCTGACACTAATGTGCTGAGCATTTCATCGTAGTCCTGCCCCCTGTGGGGCACTTTTTAAACCACGAGCTTACTGCTTACAACAGCGACCCACAAGGGGTCGGGACTACGCGCAGCGACCCACAAGGGGTCGGGGCTACGCGCAGACGTTTTTTAAATTTTGTCTTCCTCGATAATTCCCAGTTTATGGCGGAAGACCAGCTCGCCGCCAAGGAAGTTCGAGAAAAGAAGGCCGGCGACGGCTGCGCCGCAAAGAAAGATTTCAATCGTTGTGGCCAATTCGATTTGCGGATATTGCTTCAGGCGCAATCCGAACAATACGCCAAACCACATCAGCCACACGAAGTTTAAAAGCGCGTGAAGCGAGGCTTTCTTCCACGCCGCGTGTGTCGCCGGCAGCCGAAAGTAATCCATGGCGCCAAAAACGGCCGCGGCTGCTCCTCCCAACAATCCGCCAGCCATGGCATAGAAGGCCGCGGCCACAAAAGCGCTTCCCCCACCGAGGCGCGCCAGAACGTACAGCGCCAAGCTCACGGGAAAAAGCGCCGAGGGAAAATGCACGAGCATGGCGTGAATGGGATGGCCGAACATCCTGGCGCGCAGCAATTCACGAAAGAAGTGTGACATAATCAGCCCTTGAAAACAAGGAGAATCAATAGGACCAATGCAATCGCCGCGACGAGGGGATGAACCAGCGCCAACAACTTGGGAACCGGTTTCTTCTGCATGTCGATGGCAAAAAGCGCAAAACCGCCCAGCGCGGCGACGACAAACAAGACAAGGCTGGCGATCGGCGAAGGGCCGGCGCTTCCGGCGACGGCGAGAATGACGAGCAACAGCGCAATTGCCGCGACGCCGCCATGGATGAATACGGCCGGCTTGGGCGTCGGCTTATTTTTCAGAATTGCGATCAGCGCCACCAGACCGAAGACTGCGGCTAGCGCAAACAGAACAATGGCGGTGGTCAACATTTTCGTTCCTCCTTTCAGGATACGTTTGTGTAGCAAATGAATTGTGTGGGAGCGCGGAGTGTCCACGCGGTGGACACTCCGCGTTGATTCAGTTCAATTGAACTTCTCTGAAAATGTAAAGCTGACGTCAACTTTGCAGCCGCTTTGTTGTTTCCTACTCCGTTGTTCGCTCGCTCGGTTGATTCAAGATCTGGTACATGTGCTCCAGCCATCCGGCTTTTTGCCCAGCGGGACCGACCGACGCCAGCACCGATTTGGTTTCCGGCTTAAGCAAGTGTTTCAAGCGGCTGCCGAGATCGCTGAGCAAAGTTGCCAAAGCGATGCTGTGGCGGATGTACCAAGCCGCCAGCTCCACCAGAACCCGCTGGCGGGTACGGACGGTCAGCGCCTCCTCACCGTGGCTAATCTCGCCGGCCAAAACTTCAGCCTCGTCGGAAACTAGCACTAACCAACGTGTGCGTTTTTCCGGCGCAACTCGGTAACGATAGACGCGGCCTCGACAACCGCCGCACTCTTTCGCACAAGCCGCGAGGCAGAGCGTCGTTATTTCCACGCCGCGCGCTTCGGCACGAGCTACGTTACCGGCGAGGGCAAGCGCTTCTTCGGGCCAGACCGCCACCAACAGCCGCTTACGAGTCGCATCCACGCAAGCGGAAGCATGCTCTTGCAGCGCCACGTAACCGCGCGCATTCCACACATACTCGTGTTCCGCCGGTGTGGCGATCTTCTCCAACGAGTCCCGCGCATCATGCAATGCTTCCTGAAAGCGGCTGCCGAGCCGTTTGGTCAATTCCTCGGGTGACACCGGCGCATAACGCGCCCCTTCCGGAGTATCGAGGCGCACGGCCGCGCCGCGTTCTTCCAGCTTCTGCAGCACGGCATAGACATTGGCGCGGGGCAAGCCGGAAGCCTTTGCCAATTCATAGCCGTTGAGCGGGTTGCTTTTGAGCAAAGCCACGTAGGCCTTGGCTTCATATTCTCCGAAGCCAAGTCGCTGCAGCAGGGTTAAGATTTTTGCCATATTTCCTCGTCATTAGTAGTTGCTTATACAACTACTAAATTGAACAACAATTCGCATGCCAATATTCCACGAAATAAAATAAAAATACAGAATCTTCTTAAGCGGTTAAATTTAAAAGAGATTTCACTTATAACAAAAGGGTTGGCGTGAAGATGAATTGCATTTTGTGGCAACAAAAGTGGGAATGAGATTGCACTTTCTTCAATCATTTCGCGGCGTATAGTCACCCGGCTTGTAGCGCCTCAATTAAAATGATACGGGATGCTACGGAAATAGCAAATAAGGATTGCATATTTTTATGTTGCGCAGTAAATTGAAAGTAAAAGCATTGTGATAAAAAAGCTCGGTAGTAAAAATATGATCGCATTGGAAATCCCGCCCAAAACCACATTTACCATATGAACGAGAAACCCCGCCCCGATCCGGACGACTTGCTGGCCGCCATCAAGCGCGAAGCGGAAAAAGAAACGCGCGCCAGACTGAAAATCTTTTTCGGCATGGCCGCCGGCGTCGGGAAAACGTTTGCAATGCTGCAAGCCGCCCACGAATTGAAAGGTCGTGGGATCAACGTGGTGGCCGGATATGTCGAGACCCACGGCCGCGCCGAAACGCAGGAGCTTCTCGACGGTCTGCCACACGTGCCGCGACTCAAGATCAAATATCGTGGCATTGAATGGGAAGAAATGGATCTCGACGCCATCCTGAAGTTAAAGCCTGAATACGTTTTGGTCGATGAGCTGGCGCACACCAACGTCGAGGGCGCCCGCCACAAAAAGCGTTATCAAGATGTGCTGGAATTGCTCGATCATGGCATCAATGTCCACACCACACTGAACGTCCAACACGTCGAGAGCCTGGTTGACACGGTGCAGCAGATTACCGGCATCACCGTGCAGGAGACCGTTCCCGACAGCGTTTTGGATCGCGCCGACGAGATCGAGCTGGTCGATCTGCCGACGGAGGAGCTGCTCAAGCGCCTGGCCGAAGGCAAAGTCTATACACCCGAGCGCTCCGCCGCGGCAGTGCAAAACTTTTTTCGCAAGGGCAATCTCACGGCATTGCGGGAAATCGCCTTGCGCAAAACTGCCGAACGAGTGGGCATGGACTTGCAGGAATACATGCAGGTTAACCGGGTTGAAGGCCCGTGGAAAACGGTCGAGCGCCTCATGGTGGCAGTTGGCGCGAGTCCCTATTCCGAACAACTCATTCGCTGGACTCGGCGTCTGGCCGCGACGATGGAAGCGCCGTGGATGGCCGTCTATGTGCAAACTTCACTTGGCTTGACTCAAAGCGAACAGAATCGCTTGAGACAAAACATGGCGCTGGCGCGAGAGTTGGGGGCCGAGCTGGTGACAACCGTCGATGAGGACGTGGTCAAAGCGCTGATTCGCGTTGCCCGCCAGAAAAACGCCACACAAATCATCGTCGGCAAATCGTTGTCAAGGTCGTTTTGGGATTTTGCGCGCGGCGGCGCACTCGTCGATCGCCTCATTGCCGACAGCGGCGGCATCGACGTGTACGTGGTGCAAAGCGAGCTCTCCATCGCCACGCCGCCCAAGCGCTTTCGGCTCCAGTTCCGCTCCGGTGCGTCGCAATATTTTTATGCTTGCGGCGCGGTGATTTTGGTTTCAGTGCTATGTTATCTTGCTTCTGCCATCATCGACTATCGCTCGGTCGGCATGTTTCTGCTCTCCACGGTTTCACTGTTGGCCTTGCTGGTGGGACGCGGCCCGATCTTCGCGGCTGCAACGCTGAGCGCTTTCATCTGGAATTTTTTCTTTATTCCGCCGCGCTTTACTTTTCACATTTACGCTTTCTCAGATGCGTTAATGGTCGGCATGTATTTCATCATTGCGCTGGTGGGAGGCGCATTGACGGCGCGTGTTCGCGGCCGAGAAATCGCCGTGCGACGCCGCGAAGAGCAAGCGGTGGCGCTTTACGCGTTGGCGAAAGAGCTCAACAGCGCCAAATCGCTTGATGACATCATGCGCATTGCCGAGCATCAAATCGGCAGAACGTTCAACGCCCGCATCGGCTGTTTTCTGCCGCAAGGTGCAGACAAGCTTTCACCGACGCCGCATTCGGCGAGCACTTTCACACCCAAATCCGAAAAGGAATGGAGCGTCGCGCTCTGGGCCTATCAAAACCGCAAGCCCGCCGGCCGTGACACCAATACGCTGCCATTCGCCGAAGCGATTTATTACCCGCTGCTCACCGGCAACGAAGCGGTTGGCGTGATTGGCATTGCCCCGCTCTTGGCGCGGCCGCTCACGCTCGAACAGGAAGGGCTGCTGCAAACTTTTCTGCACCAGATTGCGATTGCAATCGAGCGCGAAATGTTGCGCGCGGCCGCGGAGCAGGCGCATCTGCTGGCCGAATCCGAGCGCTTGTACAAGACGCTGTTCAATTCCATCTCACATGAGCTCAGGACGCCGATTTCCGCCATCATGAGCGCTTCCGAAAGCTTGCTGCACGCCGTCGCCTCGCAGCGGCCTGAGATCAAAACCGCGCTGGCAAAAGAAATCCATTGGGCCGCGGAACGATTGAATCGTCTGATCGAAAATTTGCTGGACATGACCAGGCTCGAATCCGGCTTGATCCAACCCAAGCGTGATTGGTGTGATGTACACGATTTGATTAATGTTGCCGTCAAAAAATTGGGCGCTGAGCTGGCCGGCCATTCCCTGTCGGTGAGCGTCTCTCCGGACATGCCTTTGATCAAAATCGATTTCGGGTTGATGGAGCAAGCGCTTGCCAATCTTCTCCATAACGCCGCCGTATATGCGCCTGCCGGCTCCACGATTCAGATTCGCGCATGGGCGAAAGATGAAAGCGGCGTGATCATGATTGCCGACAATGGCCCTGGTTTGCCTGCCGAGGCGCTGAGCCGCGTCTTTGAAAAATTTTATCGCGTTCGCGGCACCCAAGCCGGAGGACTCGGGTTGGGCCTCTCCATTGCCCGCGGCTTTGTCGAAGCGCACAAAGGAACGATAGTCGCTGAGAATCACGCCGAGGGCGGAGCGCAATTCACGATCCGCCTGCCGCTAGAGCCGCAGAACGCAGAAAAAATTTCTAAACTTTTATAACCTCCAAAGGTTTCCCCACGGATTGAAGAACCCCACCGATAAAAACCTTAATCCGTGGGGTTCTTCAATCCGTGGGGATTTTAAGGTTGTTCAAAGGGCTTCGGTTTTCAGCTTATCTGAAAAATTGGCGTAGACTGGTACAATGCAAGCATGAGCAACGAGCCTGCAATTTTAGTCATCGACGATGAAATTCAAATCCGGCGTCTGCTGAAATTGACGTTGGAAGCGAATGGCTTCAAAGTTTATTTGGCGGAATCCGGCGAAGACGGCCTGATTCGGGCTGCCATGGATCGCCCCGATCTCATCATCCTGGATTTGGGATTGCCGGATGCAGATGGCATCGACGTTTTGAAAAAGCTGCGGGAATGGGCCACGCTTCCCATTCTCATTCTTTCCGTTCGCAATGCGGAACAGGATATCATCGCCGCGCTCGACGCGGGCGCAGATGATTATCTGCCCAAGCCTTTTCGCACCGGTGAATTGTTGGCGCGCATTCGCACGGCTTTGCGCCACCGGCAGGCACCGTTAACAGAAACCGTTTTTACATTCGGAGCAATCACAGTTGACCTCACGGCGCGCACGGTGAAAAAAGGCGGTGAATTTATCAAATTGACCGCGACCGAATATTCTCTCTTATCGTTGTTCGTGCGCAACGCCGGAAAAGTTTTGACCCACCGCTACCTTTTAGAGCAAGTCTGGGGACATGCTTATGCCGAGGAGACGCAATATACCCGCGTCTATGTCGGCCAACTCCGCAAGAAACTCGAAGACGATCCGACCAATCCCCGCCACTTGCTGACGGAATCGGGCATCGGCTATCGCTTGGCAATTGATGAGGATGAAGCGTAAACAAAAACCGGCCATTGACACAGCACAAATCAGAAAAAATCTGAAATTTTTAGCTCACGGAATTGGAACGGCTCACGGAATTGAAATCTGAAATATTTTACTTCAGTGAGCTGTTCCATTTCCGTGTGCAATTAGTTCTTCAATTCCGGCTCATCCAGGTTCGGTTTAATTTTGCTCATCGCCCTTTCCGTCAACGCCGTGATCGTGAGCGAGGGATTCACTCCAGGATTTGCCGAGATCATCGAGCCATCGCAAACGTACATATTCTCATAACCAAAAACACGGTTGTCCTTATCAATTACGCCCTCCTCCCGGTTCCTGCCCATGACCGCGCCGCCCAGAATGTGCGCGGTCGTCGGAATTCCCAGCAGCGTTTCGGTCGAAAGCGCGGTGGGTTTGCCGTTGACGATTTTGGCGTAGCGCTCGGCCAATGACTTGGCTTCGGGAATGAACGCGGTGGGAGCGGCGCCGCGATCCAGCAAAGATTTCATGCCCACCCTCCCTTTGGCAAATCGCAGCGTGCTGTCAATCGTTCGCATGAACAACAGAATCTGAGTTCGCTTCGACCAGTCGTCGACGAAAAATGCTTTCAGATTTTCGAGCGGGTGCCGAATCACATCGCCAAAAACTCTGGCGATCCGAGCAAGCGCGTTGCTGCCATAGACCAGCGGTGACATGAAGAGGCGCCAAAATCCCGAGCCGGCGGAGTAGCGCACCGGTTCGAGATGGCTGTGCTCGTCCGTGTGCAGAATCGAGCCGATGGCGATACCCCCCGAAAAAACCGTGTTTTTATCGAAGGTGGTCACGCCAATGAGGCTCTCCGAGTTTGTTCGGATACTGCCACCAAGCTGGTCGGAAAGATTGGGCAAAGAGGATCGCTTCAAATGCAAAAGCAACGCCATCGTTCCCAAAACGCCGCCGGCAAACACGACGCCGCGGCAGGTATGTTCGCCTTTGGTCTTTAAAAATGAAGTGGATGATTTCCATTTAACTTGGTAGCCCCTCGCGCCATTCTTGCCATCGAACGGGGTGACGTCGTAGACTTCCGATTCCGCTTGTATTTTAGCGCCGTTTTGTTGGGCAAAATACAAATAATTTTTGTCGAGCGTATTTTTCGAGTTGTGGCGGCAGCCAAGCATGCACCCCCCGCACAAAATGCAGCCGGTTCGCGTTGGCCCTTTTCCGCTAAAATACGGATCCGGAACCGTCACGCCAGGCTCGCCAAAATAAACGGCGACGTTGGTGGGGCAGAAATGATCTTCCTGGCCAATTTCTTTAGCCAACTTTTGCAGAGCCATATCGCCGATCTGCAAGTGCGGATTCGGCGTCGCTCCGAGCATGCGCTGCGCGGTTTGGTAGAATGGCTTCAGCTCTTCCTCCCAATCGGCCAAGTGTGCCCAGGTCGGTGCTTTGAAAAATTTTGTTTTGGGAACAGGCAATGTGTTAGCGTAAACCAGCGAGCCGCCGCCGACGCCAACGCCGGACAAGATCGCCACGTGACGAAAGAATGTCAACTTGAAGAGTCCAAAAAATCTCAGCGCCGGCAGCCAGAGCCATTTTTTCAAATGCCAGTTGCTCGTGGGAAAATCTTTCGCCGTCAGCCATTTTCCTTTTTCGATGACGAGAACTTTGTAGCCCTTTTCAGACAGGCGCAGCGCCGAAACCGAGCCGCCGAAACCGGAGCCGATAATGATGTAATCGTAATCGAAATCGCCTGTTGGAAGCATAATGATTATGCCGCGATCCTTTCCATGCCAGCTTCAGCCGGCTGGCTCACAAAGTTGTTGAGCAACGCGCCGTTGTCGGCGTACATGGCCTCGATTTCCCTCTTATACTTCTCCGCCACCAGATTTTTCTTGATCTTAAGCGTCGGCGTCAGCAGGCCGTTGGCAATGGTAAACTCCGGAACGATGTTGAATTTTTTGATGCTCTCAAAAGAAGCCAGGCCCTCGTTCTTTTCCGCCACTTCGTTTTCAATCAAGCGAATAATGCGCTCGTCTTTCATCAACTCGTCAATGCTCATGAAGCTGATCCCATTCTCCTGCGCATACGCCTTGACATTGTCCGGATTCAGCGTGATGAGAGCAACCAGGAATTGGCGGCGATCACCCAGCACACAAACCTGGCCGATATATTTGGACATGGCCAGCAGCCCCTCGACGCGCGACGGCGCAATATTTTTTCCGCCGGAAGTGATGATCAATTCTTTCTTCCGGCCGGTCACGCGGAGAAAATTCTCGCCATCGATTTCCCCGAGATCGCCCGTGCGCTGCCAGCCGTCCGGTGTGATGGTTTCGGCGGTTTCAGCGGGCATTTTATAATATTCCTTCATGACGTTGCGGCCGCGATACAAGATCTCGCCGTCTGGCCCGACTTTTTGCTCGATCTCCGGGCCGGGCGGGCCAACCCAACCGAAGCGATAGTTGTCAACACGATTGACATTGGTAAAAGAAGTATTCTCGGTCATGCCGATGCCTTCGAGAATCAGAATGCCGGCGGCGTGGAAAAATCTGCCGATGGCCGGACTGAGCGGGGCCGCACCGCTGACACACCAGCGTACGCGACCACCGAGCGCTTCATGAATTTTGTGAAACACTAATTTGGTGGCCAAGCCATATTGCAGATTAGTGAAAGCGGAAATTTGTCGCTTGTTCAGTTTGCAATTACTGACCTCGTCGCCGACCTTGCAAGCCCACCGGAAAATTTTCAACGCCAGGCCGCCTTTGGCTTCGGCGCCGCTCAACACTTTGGCGTAAACCTTTTCGTAAACGCGGGGCACGCTGGCGAACCAATGCGGCCGGGCAACTTTGATGTCCTCGACGATGGTATCCATGCTGCGGGTGAATGTGGTCGGCGTTCCGGTCAGCAGCGCAAAGTTGATGCAAAGCCTGGCAAAGGAGTGTGCTAACGGCAAAAAAAGAAACTGCTCATCGCCTTCCCAGACGTCGATGCAATGCCGCGCCGACTGCGAGGTGAACGTGATATTGTCGTGCGTCAGCACCGCGCCCTTCGGCACGCCGGTGGTGCCGGAAGTATAAACAATGCCCGCTGGATCTTGCGGCGTCACCGCGGTCACGCGCTTTTGAAATTCCGCCTCCGGCACGTCTCTGCCCAGCTTGAGAAATTCGTCAAAGCTGATTACCCAGTCATCCTGATGGGTTCCTTTGAAAAGAATCACCTTGCGTATCTTGGGAATTTCTTTCCGAATTTCCAAGATTTTTTTTAACTGGGTTTCGTCTTCGGCAAAAATGAGCACGGCATCGGAATGATTGATGAGGTATTGGCAATCCTTCGTCAAAGTCGAGTGATAAATTCCGACCGTGCACGCGCCGATGCTGGTGATGCCCACATCCGCCACAACCCATGGGTAAGAGGAGTAGCTGATGATGTTGACCTTGTCATTCTTTTTGACGCCCAGAGCAATAAGGCTTTTGGCAACCTGCTTGACTCCTTCGTAAAATTGCGCCCAGGTCCCCGACTCGGTGCGTCCGGCTTCCACGAACCATCGGTAAGCAGTTTGACTGGGAAGACGATCAACTGTTTCTTTGACCATTGCGTGGATGTTTGGGTAGTCTTTGATTTGCATGACTTCCTCCTTTCCGAGAATTATAGGATAATCATTGCCTTTTTCATTCATCACGTTTACCATCAATATATCATACTTCAGAAAACTTTCCCGAAAACTTCAGAAAAACACCGTTGCATTCATCAAAAAATCTGTTATATTTGAAAAGAAGGTGCGCATAAAACTTGAATGCTTCAATAAAAATATCCTAAATGAAAACCGATTCGTTCTTTTATCGCTATTTTTCCGAATTCCCGCAAGCATTTTTTGCGTTGATCGGAGAGGACGAACAGAAATCACAGCATTATAAATTTACTTCCGTCGAAGTCAAGGAACAAGGGTTTCGATTCGACGGTGTCTTTCTGCCTGAAACGAGCGATGATCATCTCTATTTTACCGAAGTACAATTCAGAAAGGATGATGATATTTATTCAGGTTTGTTCGCTGAAATATGCTTGTATCTTCGGCAGTATAAACCGGCGAATGATTGGCGCGCTGTTGTTTTCTTTCCAAATGGGTCTTTCAATCCAGGCGTTCATCAACATTATCGCGAGTTTTTTGAGAGCGGCAGATTAAAGCGTGTATATCTAAACAAACTACCAAGGGAATACCGTGAGCGATTCCCGTTGAGCATACTACAAATCATCCTGGAATCCGGCCAAGAATTGCCAGGTGTCATAGACAAAATCGTCAAACAGGTGCCAGTCGAAATTCATGATCGGAAAGAGCAAGAGAAAATCATCGATCTACTTGTCAATTTATTGATGCATCGATTACCAAGCTTAACCAGAAAGGAGATAGAAAAAATGTTTGACACCATACTTTCTGACATCAAGAAATCGCGGGCTTACCAGGAGATCGCGCAAGAGGCCGCGCAAGAGGCTGCTTACAAAAGCAAACGCGCGATAGCCTTGGCGATGGCAAAAGAGGGAATGAGCCCTGCGCTTATCTCCAAGTTGACCGATCTTTCCAAAGCAGAAGTTTTGGAGATTAGCAAGGAAGTTGCTGCTCGCCCAAAACCGAGAAAATCGCGAAAGCCAAAGAACAATTCGATTAAATCTGCAACGCGATAGATTTCTTCGCTTGCGGTTCTGCTATAATTGTTTGCACATATTCATCTTTTCTGCGCCACCAGCCGTCTAACGTTCGAGCTGTTTCCGTATATCGAACGGTCAGGGGATTCCAGTCTTCACTTTCATTTTTCTTATCTAAATCAACCACGACGCTACGAGTATCCAATCGCAAACCCTGGCGGAGGGCTTTCAGCGCGCTTTCCTTGGCGCTCCAAATCAGCGTCGCCAGCCAGTAGCGATCTTGCTCCGGCGCTTGTGCAACGAATTTCTGTTCCTCAGTGGTGAAATAATCTGTAACGAAGTTGGCGCTATGCGGTTCCACTTTTTCCACATCACAGCCCACAGCGAGTCGAAAGGGGTTGATGGCGCAAAAACCGATTTCATCCCGATGGCTGAGCGAAATTCCTAACAGCACGGGTTGATTTTGCACGAAGGCCTCAGGCGCGCCATCGGTTGCGGCACGGATTTCGATTTGGTTCGTAGTCCAGTAAAGTCTGACTTGCGCATTAGGCGTGTCTAAATTCAGAACGTGCGTGGTGCGCAAGTCGGACTTTGCTTGTTGTTGAAAATACGCCGCAAGCGCGCGCTTCGCCGTCCATCGCCCCAATCTCCAGTCGGCGCGGCGTTTGGGAAAGCGGAGCTTGTTCAAGCAGATGATTTCGTTGTGCGTCAGCCAGTCGTCAGTTTCTGGCACATCAACCAGTTTTTGCGTAAGCCAATACATCGAAGTGCTCATTGCGTAATAATCCAAAAATCCAACGTAACTATCCAGCGAAGCTTCGCCTCAAACCGACAAGAAAGAATTTTCCCAACTGATAGAAACAACGCAACGGATAAAAAATTATATCCGTTGTCCCGCC
>JAKEEU010000234.1 GCA_022616415.1 Candidatus Zhuqueibacterota bacterium
GCAATCAAACGAATCAAATACAGTTTGAAAAACTCAGGGGGAATAACAAGGTGGGGAATTATAATCCGGCCAAAGTGGGGAGTTTTATGCCGGCATTAACATTAAAGCTATTCAAAACGAATTGAACCGACGAAAGCTCTCTAATAATTACTACTTTTTACCGGGAGAATCTGCCAAAGAAGCATGTTGCAAAGGTGCAGTTTTTTTTCAAAGCACAGGTCATAAATATAGAAACTTTCGAGAACTTCATGGAACTTATGGATTTCGGGCCAGAAATAAGCCGATTTTTGAGCCAGTACAAATGGAAAAAATTAGAAATGGTGGAGATGCTAGCATAGGTGATGATGAACCGATAGATAATACAGAATATTGTTTGATTTACTCTCCCCGCTCTTCAGCAGAATTGCAAAAACAAAGACCAGAATTTGACGATGATTTTACTGCTGTGATAAAGTGCTTCGACAAAGGAGACAAATTCAAGGTTGAGTATGACCCGATCAAGCTTGAAATGAGGATAAACGGCGAACCAATTAAACATCTTGAAACGTCTTACGGCACAATTCCGCAGTCTATCTATCCGAAGGTTTGGCCGGAACGCTTAGAAAATAAAAAGTGAGCATTTTAGAATGCAAATGAACGGATTTACTATTGTTGTGTTATCAATGGTATCTTCTTTGATAACACAAACGGAGTATTCATCTCTCAAAAATTGGTTGTGGACAGCCATTTTAGTAGCTGGATTTGGCTGGCTAAGTGTGTTATGGCGACGGCACTCAAATAAAGTGCAAGAAAAACCTCCCCAAAACCAAAAAACTTCAACCGAGGATTCTAAGCAACATTTAGATCAATTACGCAAATCCATAGAAGATGCTATCAAACGAGGGTACGGTATAGAAAATCTTGAGCCTTTGATGGTTAAGAAGCTCATTGCTATAGGAGAAGTGGCATATAAATGTTATGCGACATTAAAGCAATCTCAAAATAAGAATGGTTATGCACTTGGCCTGGTTTCTGAAAACGAAACAGCAGAAGAGTGGTTTAAAAGATTTCCCAAACGAATAGAAACCGTTGCAAACAGCATTATAGAAAAGAACAGTAAAATAGCAAGGCTTGACAAAGAATCAGAATTGCTTAAAAAAGAAGTTGATTTAATAAAAGCGGCTTTAATAAAACATGAGTCTGAACAGAAGGAGAGGGAAAATAAAATAATACAACTTCGTGCCGAGATCGATAACCTACAAAAACAAAGAGATGGTTTTCAAAGCAAAACTAAAGAGTTGCAAGCGGAATTGAATTTAAGGGGAAAGGAGTTACAGAAAAAGCAAGAAGAAATAAACGATCTCTACTCTAATCTAAATGATAGAAAAAATGAAATAGATCGTTTGTTAAGGGAACGAGATAATCTACAACGTAAGATTGCAGCTCTACGTGATGAATTAACTTCAACAGAAAAAGAATTAGAGAAAAAGGATGCGGAAATACTTAAGCTCCAAACTAAGCTAAAAGAGAGAGATGAAAAAATAATTAACTTGCAAAATGAAATAGAAGATCTAAAAAAAAGATTAGAAGAATTGGAGCATCTTGCCAGAAAAATGAGTGGAATAAAACTAATAAAAAGTTCAATTCCATACTTAAGGCAAGGACAACGCAATTTTCTTGAGGGGAGTAAAGAGACTGGATCTGCTGCCGTACTTTGTTTTCTCGTTACTTATTCTTTGCTCCAGATATATCGGGCAATATTTGATGAAAATGAAATAGATGAGACAAAAAGGAACGCGATGCTGGTTAATTTATATTTGATTACAAGAAAGTTGGAGAAAACCCCAGGATTTAAAGGCGCGTCAGAAGAACTAATGAAGAATTTTTCGAATATCAACTCCTTGGAAGAAATGTTGGTGCATTCTGAAGAACGCCATTTTGACGATCGATTATTTCGAGTGTTGCTCAAATACATATATGACTATTCACACGTAGACTTGACGCCATTCTATTTTGATAATGACGAGAATGGGAAAGTTTATTGCGTTAATTAGGCCACTTGAGCGGAGAAATTATTATGGCAGCATGAGAAAGTAAGATGATGAAATCTGACCAGTCGCGAAGAATTAGAATACGCGCCCTGCAAGCGCCCATTCCAGTACATCCTGTACGCGCTAATGCAGAGCAAATTGGAAAGTTCTGAACATAATTTGCAGAATAGGAAAAATCCCAAAGTCGCCTGTCTTGGACATTTGCCTAAGCCAATCAAAGATGCGCTTGGGCTAATTCGAGATTTGGTTGTCGAAAGGTTTCAACCTGAAATGATCATCCTGTTCACACCGCTATCCTCTGCGCCATTCTCTCCTGCATCGCAAACTGCAATTGATACAACCGATAGTAAATCCCACCCAAAGCCAGCAATTCCGCGTGTGTGCCCATTTCGCGGATTTGGCCTTTGTGCAGCACGATGATGCGATCCACATGTTGAATGGTGGAGAGCCGGTGCGCGATGATGATGGAAGTCCGGTTCTCCATCAATCGCTCCAGCGCCTCTTGAATGAGCAGCTCGGTTTCGGTGTCCACACTGGAAGTAGCTTCATCGAGAATGAGAATAGCAGGATCGTACGCCAACGCGCGGGCAAAAGCGAGAAGCTGTTTTTGTCCGACGGAGAGTGAGTTGCCGCGTTCGATCACCGGTTCTTGAAATTTGCCGGGCAGGCGCTCGATGAAACGCAGCGCGTTCACATCCGCGGCGGCCTGACGAATGCGTTTCGGCGAAATTTCCTCATTGCCCAAACTGATATTTTCTGCGATCGTTCCCGCAAAGAGAAATACATCCTGCAACACCAGTCCGATCTGCCGGCGCAGCTCTTCCAACGAGAGATTTTTGATGTCGTGGCCGTCCAGCAAAATTTGCCCTTGTTGCGGCGTGTAGAAGTGGCAGAGCAAGCTGATAATCGTCGTCTTGCCTGATCCCGTCGCGCCCACGATTGCGACTTTCTCTCCGGCTTCAACTTTGAACGAGACGTTCTTCAACACCATGTCGTCATCGCGATAGCCGAACGTGACGTTGCGAAATTCGATTTCACCGCGCGCACGAGCAAGTTGCAAGTTTGCAAGTTTGCGAGTCTGCAAGTCTGCAAGTTTGCAGGTTTGCAAGTCTGCAGGTTGGTCACTTGCCACTTGCATACTTGCATACTTGCCGTCCGTCCCGAGCTCTTCGCCCTCCGCCCTCCGCTCTGGCGTCTCATCCAGCAATTTAAAGATCCGCTCCGAGCTGGCCATGGCGGTTTGCAGGATGCCATACTTCTCAGCGAGATCGCTGATCGGGCGCCAAAAACGATCCATATATAAAATGAAGGCAACGAGCGAGCCGAACGACAAGGCGTTGGCGATGACTTTGCCGCCGCCGTACCAGATGATCAGCGCCACTGATAGCGCGAAAATCCATTCGACGACGGGATAAAAAACGGCGTGGTAGAAAATCGTCTTGCGGTAAGCTTCGAGATGGTCGAGATTCTTCGCGTCGAATTGTTGAAAATTTTTCTTCTCGCGGTTGAAAAGCTGCACCACCGCCATGCCGGTGATGTTTTCCTGCAAAAAGGCGTTGATCTTCGCAATGCGCAACCGAATCTGCCGCTCGGCGTCGCGGACTTTGTTTTTGAAAATTTGGGTGGCAATAAATAACAATGGCACGACGCCGAGCGTAACCAGCGTCAGTTTCCAGTTCATCGTGAACAGCACGATGATGATGCCGATGAGCGTAAAAACGTCGCCAAAGATGGCGACCAGGCCGGAGGAGAACATCTCGTTCAGCGCCTGCACGTCGGAGGTGACGCGCGTCATCAGGCGGCCGACTTGGTTGCGGTCAAAAAAACGCAGCGGCAAAAACTGCAAGTGCGAAAAAATCTCCAAGCGCAAATCGTACATCGTCTGCTGCCCGATCCACTCCATCATGTACATGCGGGCGTAGTTGAATACGAATTCCAGGATCAACACGCCGAGATAAAGCAGCGCGATCCACCTCAAACCGGCGTAATCGCTTTTGGTAATGTGCTCGTCGATGCCGATTTTCGTCAAATAAGGTCCGGCGATGCCGAGCAAGCTGGCCACGAGCAAAAGCGCCACGGCCAGGACCATGCGCTTGTAATAAGGCCGCACGTATCGCAGCAGCCGGCGCATCAACGCGGCGTCGTAAGTTTTGGTGAGTTTTTCTTCTTCGTGTATATTCATCGCACTTTGGGTCAATGGATCATTGGATTGATGGATTTCTGGATTATTGGAGTGTTGGATAGTTGGATTGCTGGATTATTGGATTGTTGGAGTAATGCGCGCATTTTGCGTGCACTAATCCCATCGCTCCAACAATCCATCACTCCAACGATCCATTACTCCTATTCAAGCGTTGCAAGGTCTTCTTCAAGCTGCTGCTGGCGATACAACTCGGCATACAAACCGTCTTGTTCCAGCAACAAGTCATGCGAGCCTTTTTCGGCAATTTGGCCGTCTTTGAGCACGACGATGAGATCGGCGTCTTTCACGGTGGAAACGCGATGCGAAATAATGAGGCTCGTGCGCTCGCGCATGACGCCGGTCAGGCCGTGCAGAATCTCGGCTTCCGTGTGCGTATCCACCGAGGCGAGCGCATCATCGAGAATCAGAATGCGCGGTTGGCGGATGACGGCGCGGGCTATAGCCGTGCGCTGCTTCTGGCCGCCGGAAAGGTTGATGCCGCGCTCGCCGAGCATGGTATCGTACTTTTCCGGAAAATCTTCGATCTCTTTGCGCATTTGCGCGATCTCGGCCGCCGTCAGTACCGGCTTTTCATTAAAATCTTTTGAAGGAAAGCCGGTACCATTCTCGAGGCCGAAGGTGATATTCTCGCGAATCGTATCCGAAAACAGAAAAGTCTCCTGTGGCACGTAGCCAATTTCACGGCGCAGCACCGCGAGCGGAATGCGCCGGATGTCCACGCCGTCGATGAGAACGCGGCCCTCGGTAGCATCAATCAAACGCGGGATGAGATTGACCAGCGTCGATTTGCCGCTGCCGGTGTGCCCGACGATAGCCACGGTGGCGCCGCGTGGGATTTTCAGATTGAGATGCCGCAGCGCCCAATCGCGACCAGGGTATGAGACGCCAGTATTTTGAAATTCGATTTCGCCGCCTATCGTCGTGATCGAGAAATCCGTTTGTTCGGTGTCTTTGATATCCGGCTCCTCTTCCAAAACGCGGTTGATCCGGCCCATCGAAGCGGTGCCTTGCTGCATGAGATTGATCACCCAGCCGAGCGCGATCATCGGCCAGGTCAGCAGGCTCATGTAGGCGAAGAAGGCCACAAATTCACCCCAAGTGAATTCGCCTTGAATCACCTCACGGCCGCCGAGCCAGAGCAGCACCAATGCGCCGGCGCCGGAGAGAAAACCCATGAGCGACCACAGCACGCCTTCGAGTTTTGCCAGCGACAGGTTTTTTTGAAAATAATCCCGATTCAAATTGGCAAAGGTGCCAATCTCGTACTTTTCGCGCTGGTACGCCTTGATCACGCGAATGCCGGAAAGATTCTCCTGTGCGCGCGTCGTCAGCCTGGAGAACTGCGCCTGAATGTTCTCGTAAATCGCATGGATTTTTCCCATCGCATAATACACCGTGATCGCCATGATCGGGAAGGTGAGCATGGCGATGAGCGTGAGCTTGACGTTCATCAGCAGCATGATGACCAGCGCGCCGGCTCCCACCGCAATGGTGTTGGTGGAATACATGATGCCGGGCCCGAGCAGCGAGCGCACCGAGCTTAAGTCGTTGGTGGCGCGCGCCATCAAATCCCCGGTCGGAACGCGATGGAAGAAGTTGCGCGACATCTGCTGCAAGTGCCGGAAGTAATCGTTGCGCAGATCGTACTCGATGAAGCGCGACACCACGATAATCTTCTGCCGCATCCAATAGCGGAAGAAGCCTTCCGCCGCTGAAACCAGCAGAATGACGCCGCCCCAGAACAGCAGTTGCCCGCCGGAGATATTTTTCGCGAGATCATCGATCGCTTCGCGCAGCACCCGCGGCCCCAGCAGCGAAAACACGTTCGTGACGATAATGAAGATCACGCCGGCCACGACCTGTTTACGATATTTGTGCAAATAGGGGAGAAGCGTGCGCAACTCACGAATCTCGGCGAGACGGCCTTTGTCTTTTTTTTCTTTCTTCATTTGGGCAGATGAGTCAAGTCAGAAAAATTTCTAAAAGCTCATGCTGCCAACGGCTAGATGAACCAAACTGAAAAAGTCCCGCCTTGCGGGATTGGGTTCATCTAGCCGTTGGAGATTTCTCAAAAGTTATATTGCTTGTCAGCTCGTCCGTTTGGTGCGAATGCCGTTGAATGAATTTCCAGATGCGGTCAAAAATCGCTTGCCGGTCGTAATCGACGGTCAGCACGTGATACGAATTTTCGGCCACCATTTGTTCGCGCTGCGGCGATTGGACCCGGCGCATGAGCACAGCCAGGTTGTCGAACGGCACGACGTGGTCCGCGCGCGAGTGGATGGCGAGAATCGGCATGGTGACTTTGGGCAATTCCGCGCGAATTTTTCTGAGCATGCGCATCAATTCCCGCGCGGCCGCCAGCGGATAGCGATCGTAATTGCGCAAGCTCGCTTTGGCCTCGGCGTCGTGAACGTCCGGGCCGTTGCGCTTGTGGCGAACCGGAACGAAAGGCGCGAGCACGTAGCTGGCGATTTCCTGTTTTAATGGCATCTTCAGCGCCGCCGCCAACGTCACTACGCCGGCAAACTGATGATGCGCGGCGAGATGCAAGGCCAGCGCTCCGCCCATCGACAACCCGATCACAAAGACCACGGGATGATGCCGGCGAAAATCGAGGAAGGCTTTTTCACTCGCGGCAATCCAAGCTTTATAAGAGACATGGCGAAGGTCCTCCGGTTGCGTGGCGTGTCCCGGCAATGTGGGTACGCTCACCTCACAGCCATGGTTGTGCAAAAAAGCCGCCAAGCCTTCCATCTCGGCCGGATTTCCGGTGAAGCCATGCAGAAGCAGGCAAGCGATGGGATTTTTTCCTTTTCTGAGCATTGAGTTCAATATATCATTTGGCGAAGCAAAAGTCAAGATTGGAAATTGCAGCGCCAAGCGTGAGGCTTAAAACGGAATGCGTAACCCGTAAAGCGCACCTTTTTCTCACCAAGATAACTAATTTTATCATTTTGGTGAACATTTGAACATATAATTTTTGCGTAAGAATTTTGCAAAAAAATAAAACGCATAAATTTTAAAAAAATACTTGACTTTGATTGCTAAATAAGCTATAATATGGGGAAAAGTGGTGAAGAGTAGAGTGGAGTGGGGAAACTTGGGAAAACAGGGTGCTACTATAAACTGCGCCCGCAGGGTATTAGGCCGTGGTCGATATAGGCGAAACAATTCCGAAATTTTACGGCCGCTATCATTATAATTTGGATGATAAAGGCCGCGCCGCAATTCCGGCAAAAATCCGGGAAATCATTCAGCTCAGAGACATGAAGACTTTGATGCTGCGGCTATTCGAAAAGCCGAATGCCCGTTTTATTCGCGCTTATCCCGCCAACTATTTCCGCGATAAAATCCTGCCGATGGCGTCTCAATTCGACGAAGAAAGCGAAGAAGGCATTTACCATAAGCAAGCGATTCTGGCCTCGTGCCAACAACTGCGGCTGGATAATCAGGGACGCATCAACCTCCCGGCGGAGTTTTTGGAAGCGGCGCAAATTCAAAAAGAAATTCGCTACATCGGCATGGGCGATTTTTTCGATATGTGGAATCCGGAAAGCAATGATAAATTTGTGGCAACACTTGGGCAGAGGGCGGAGGGCAAAGGGCAGCGCGTCGAGAGCAGAGAGCACGGGGCGGAGAGCGGAGTGCAGAGCGCGTAGAGACACGAATGCGTTCGGCTCTATGCCCTCGGCTCACAGCACAATGAGAAGCAGTGAATGATCTTTCTCCAAAATTTCACGCGCCGGTTTTGGTGGCGCCGGTTCTGCAATTCTTGCTCACTTCGGAATCCCGAACCATCGTTGACGCGACGCTCGGCGACGGCGGCCATAGCGAGGCTCTGCTCGAGAAGGGAGGAGCGGAGCTGCGCGTGATCGGCATTGACGCCGATTCCAAAGCGCTGGCCGTCGCACAAACGCGATTGGCGCAATTTGCAGAACGCTTTCAGCCGCTACAAGGAAATTTTCGTTCGTTGACTTCATTGTTGGGCTCTCTTGGCATGACGAGTGTGGATGGTGTGTTGGCAGATTTGGGTGTAAGCTCCAGGCAGATCGACCAACCGGAACGAGGATTCAGCTATCTCCAGGACGGCCCCCTGGACATGCGCATGAACCCGAATCTGCCGCACACCGCCGCCGATTTGCTCGCCACGCTCGAGCAGAATGAGCTTAAAAAAATTTTCCGCGACTATGGCGAAGAGAAATTGGCAGCGCCGATCGCGCGCGCCATTGTAAGACAGAGATCGCAACGCGCGTTGCTGCGCACGGGCGATTTGCGGCAGATCGTTGAGAAGATCGTGCACGGGCCACACCGCGTCAAATCGCTGGCGCGAATTTTTCAAGCGCTGCGCATTGCCGTGAACGAAGAGCTGGAAGCCTTGAATGAGTTTTTGGCGCAAGCGCTGGCTTTGCTGCGGCCCGGAGGGAGATTGGCCGTCATCAGCTATCATTCGCTGGAAGATCGCCTCGTCAAACAGTTTTTCAAAGCGCAGGCCAAAGGCTGCACCTGCCCGCCGGAATTTCCAATGTGTGTTTGCGGCAGGCAGCCACAACTGAGCATTCTGACGGCGAAACCCCTCATGCCGGGCCCGGAGGAGATTGCCGCCAACAGCCGCGCCCGCAGCGCGCGTTTGCGCGCCGCCCAGAAAAGATGAACAAGCGAATCGTTAGCGCCAGCAAGCCGCCGCGCAAAAAACCGCAGTCGATGGTTGCGCCCCGGCGATCCGGAAAAAGCGGCACAGCGGAAAAAAATTCAGGCCGCCAGCTCAAACCGAGGCTTGATCTCGCCGCCATTCGAAAAAGTATCGCGTTGCTGCTGCCGTTTGCCATTCTGTTGTCTCTCGCTTTGCTGCTCATTTGGGAGCGGGTGCGAGTCAACGAGCTGGCAGCAGAGATTGCGGCGTTGGAAGCGCAGCGCAATCAACTTGCCGACCAAAATGGCAAGTTGCTTATTCAAGTGGAGCAGCTTGCCGGCTTTGGCCGCATCTCGAAATTGGCCTCGCAGCGTTTAGGTTTGGTCACGGTGCCGCATCAAGTGATCGTGGTTGAGGAGGAATGAAATGAAACTGGCCGGTCGCTCACAGTGGTCGGTCAGCGTAATTTGACTTCCCCTCATTTTTTTCGTAAGAAATCACTTGTCATCGCGAGGCGCTTTTTGTCCCGCTTTTCGGGACTCCGTAAAGCGGAGCCGAAGCGATCTTCTCGCCGGCAAGAGACTGCTTCGCTGAAAAACGCTCGCAGTGACGATTTCTTAGAAGTGAGTCTCGCGTAATATGAATATACCAGTAATCGACCCCGGCGCGCGCGCCAATAAAGCTCAAAACCGCCGGGTGAGCGCGCAAAAAAACGGCAAAACGCCGCCGGCACGATCCGCCAAAAGAGATTGGCGCACGCTGGCGCTGGAGATTTTTTTTCTGTGCTTTGGCCTGCTCGTCGTCGCGCGTTTGATTTATATTCAAGCGCTGCAGAGCACGAAATATCAGAAAATGGCCAAAGTGCAGCATCTTTCGGAAATTCCTTTGCTGGCGCAGCGCGGACTGATCTACGACCGCAGCGAGAATCTTCTCGCGCTCAACGAAGCGCGGGTGTCGGTCGGGCTTGACCTCCGCCTCGTGAAGAATCGCAACGAATACGCGGAAAAGCTGGCGCCGCTGTTGGGACAATCAGCGGCAACGCTGCGTGAGACCATGCGCGGCGAGCGAAACTTCGTCTGGCTGCGCCGCCGCGCCGATCCGGAATTGGCGCAAAAAATCAAAGCGCTCAAATTGCCCGGCGTCCGGCTGGAGAAGGACAGCCGCCGGCGTTACCCGCACGATGAGAGCGCCGCGCACGTTCTCGGCTACACCGACGTGGATAATCGCGGCATTGCCGGAATTGAACTGGCATGCGATTCGCTTCTGCGCGGCAGCAACGGCCGCAAAATTATTCAGCGTGATGCAATTGGCAATGCGCTGCCGGAAGTGAGCATTCCGGACGTCCCGGCGATCAACGGCAAAAGCTTGATTCTGACCATCGACTACATTTTGCAAACGGTTGCCCGCGAAGAGCTGCGCGCGGCGATGGAAAGCTTTGACGCGAGCGCCGGCATCGTGGTTATCACCAACCCGAATACCGGTGAAATTCTGGCGCTGGTTTGCGAGCCGAGCTTCAACCCCAATTATCCGGCGTCGTATGAAATGGCGACGCGCCGCAACCGCGCCATCACCGATCTTTTCGAGCCGGGCTCGACGTTCAAGCTCGTCACGTTCTCCGGAGTTTTGCAGGACAAGAAACGCGATCCGGATGATATCATCGATTGCGAAAACGGCGTCTACCCCATCTTCGGCGAAGTGGTGCGCGATCACGAGAAGTACGGCAACCTTCCCGTGCGCGACGTGCTGGCGTATTCGAGCAATATCGGTACGACGAAATTGGCGCGTTTGCTCGGCAAAAAAAAATTTTTTCAATATGCGCGCGATTTCGGGTTCGGCATGGTTACCGGCCTTGAGCTTGATGGCGAGGCGAGCGGTGTGCTCAAAAACCCGGTGGAGTGGTCGGGCTTCACGCTGCCAGCCATGGCGATGGGCTACGAAGTTGCCGTGACCGCCATCCAAATGACCATGGCTTATGGCGCGCTTGCCAACGGCGGACTTCTGTTGCAGCCTAAAATTCTCACCGGGGTCATTGAGCCGACCGGCGAAATCCGGCGTTTCAATAAAACCGAAGTCGTGCGCCGGGTTATTTCCGCGCCGGTGGCACGCACTATGACAAATTTACTCGAGGGCGTGGTGGAACACGGCACCGCCAAGACCGCCGCGATTCCGGGTGTGCGAATCGCCGGAAAAACCGGCACGGCACGCAAATCGTTGACCTCCGGCCGCGGTTATGCCCGCAATGATTATATCGCTTCGTTCATCGGCTTTTTTCCGGCCAATGAGCCGCGGTATTTGATCTTTGTGATACTCGAAAATCCGCGCACGACGTACTGGGGCGGGCACGTGGCCGCGCCGACGTTTAAGAAAATTGCACAACGCCTCATTGCTTCAACATCAGTAAAAGAACAAAAAATGACGCTCGAGGAAATGACTGAAACGACAATCACGAAAGGACAGGCCACTCAAGGGCAAGTCACAACAAGACAGGCCCTGGACACGCGCAGCGTGATCGTTCCGGACGTCACCGGACGCGCCGCCGCGATTAGCGCCGCGATGTTGGAGAAACTCGGTTTGAAAGTGGCAAGCGAGGGCACGGGAGATTTTGTTTTAAACCAGACGCCGGCGCCAGGCTCGCGCGTTGCGCCCCACACCAAAGTCGTGCTCGATTTGTTTGAAGTGGAGCAGACTCGCGCCGCCGCGACGAGCAAGATGCCCAATCTCGTCGGGCTTTCCGTGCGTGAAGCGCTGCAACGCTTGAATCTTCTCAAGCTCGAAGCGCTGGTGCGCGGCAGCGGCCGGGTGGCGCGCCAATATCCTTCTCCCGGCGCCAATATCTCTCCCGGCGCGCGCTGCGAGATTGAATGTCAGCCAACCGTTTCAACGGCCAAGACCTCGGCAATACACTAGCTGCAATTAATATTGAAATTCGGATAACGTCGTTGCGAGCGCCTTCCAGCGAAGCAATCTTTTTAGACACCTCCCAATCCCGCTTTGGGCGGGACTTCGGCAAAAAAGCGCCTCGTCATGACATCAAAAAACAATTTTATAAGATTACAGTCCATCGCACGCAACCAAGCAGGAGCATGATCACTATGCAGCGACTTTTCGTTTCAATTCTGATTTTAATATTCGTGCTGGCGCCGTCTGTTTTTAGCCAAGACAAAGTCGTCGTCGTTCCCAAGCAAATTGCCGGAGCACCGTTCTCGGTTGAGGATGATGCCGACCTTTTCGCCAAAGCATATCGTTTTTTCATTGAAGGCGACGTCGCGATGGCGGCAGATAGCCTGCGCAAGTTGATCGACGCGAGCGGTTACAAAATAGACCCGCAGGCGTACTACATCGTCGTCGCGAATTTCACCGACAAGGTTTCGCCCATCGGATTGTTTCACGAAGGGTCGGACTTTCTCGACACGCGCTTCTATGGACTCAAGACTGATAGCCTTTATTACATGTTTATTTCGCGCACCGAAAACGCGCCATCATTTGTGTCGGTGCTATTGAAAACCAAACCGACGCCGTTCGAAGCCAATCTTCCTGCGTTTCTCGGTCTTTTTGGGGTGGCGTTGCCAAGAACGCTCGCAGAACCTAGGCGCACGACGTGGATCGACGTGCGCCGTTTTGAGATTCCCGTGAAATTTCAAAAAGTCTCCGACATTTCAGTGATCGTCAAAAAGGATTTAAGCTCGGATGAATATCTCGCCGCCGCCGTTTTCGACAACACGCCGCTCGAGCGCTGGAGCTACGGCATCGCCACTGCGATTACTTCAATAAATGACGTCTTTCTCGACGTCGGCAGCGATGGCACCATTATCGTCAAGCCACGGCCCACCGGCGACTTGGCCGTCTTCGGCGTTATCAATTTTCACTTCAAAGCAGTCGACACGAAAGCGCCGACGCTCGGCAGCTCTTTTCATTTGCTCGGCGGCCTGCGGCTGGCCAATTTCATCGAGCCGTTGGTCGGCCTTGGATTCGGCGTTCCCATTACCGGATTCGAATTGCACGTCTTCGGCGGCGGCAGTCTGGCGTTTCGCAACGAATTGAAATCCGGATACACGATTGGACAACCGGTTTTAAAAGAAGAAGATCCTTTTAAAACCACAATCAAATTTTATCCGCGTTTCGGGCTGGAGCTCAAATTCCCGTAACGCTTCGCGCCTAAACGGAGTGATGGAGCAATGGATTGATGGAATAATGGATTATTGGATTGATGGCGTCATGAGGTTATGGAGTCCAACACTCCATTACTCCAATATTCCAATAATCCAGCAATCCATTTGTCCAATACTCCATCACTCCAACAATTCATCGATCCGATAACCCAGCTTTGTAATGGCTCTCATTCTCACACTCGGCGAAATACAACAAGCCGGCGGCGCGCGCTTTGAGGGAGAGGGCACGCAACTGACGCAACGCGGCGCCGGCCTTTCGACGGATTCGCGCCAGTGCCAACCCGGCGAGATTTTTGTCGCGCTGCGCGGCGAGAAATTTGACGGCCATCGATTCGTGGCGCAAGTTTTAGCGGCCGGGGCGCTCGCCGCTGTGGTGGAAGCGAGCTGGCTCACCTCGCAAAAAAAACCGCGTGGAAATTTTA
This sequence comes from Candidatus Zhuqueibacterota bacterium, assembly GCA_022616415.1. Classification (GTDB taxonomy): domain Bacteria; phylum Zhuqueibacterota; class Zhuqueibacteria; order Zhuqueibacterales; family Zhuqueibacteraceae; genus Zhuqueibacter. Next base: position 13,458 of record JAKEEU010000234.1, read on the forward strand.
TCGTCGTCGACGACACCCTGCAAGCTTTACAACAGATCGGCCATACGATTCGCCGGCGCTGGGGAAAGCCGGTCGTCGCCATTACCGGCAGCAACGGCAAAACCACGACCAAAGAGCTGGTTGCGGCGGTATTGGCGCAAGAAAAATCGGTTCACAAAACCACCGGCAATTTGAATAACCATATCGGTGTCCCTTTAACGCTGGCGGAGTTGGATCACGGCCACGACGTGGCGGTGGTGGAAATGGGCGCCAATCATTACGGCGAAATCGCGCGGCTCTGCGAGATCGCCGCGCCGCATTTCGGGCTGATCACCAACATCGGCCGCGCCCACATTGAATTTTTCAAAGACCTCGACGGCGTGGCCAAAGCCAAGCGCGAGCTTTTTGATTTCCTGCACGCTCGCAACGGCGTTGTTTTTATCAACGCGGATGATCCCAAGCTGCGCGCAACGCTGCCGTCCGGCGCTAAAGCCATTACGTATGGAATCGATCAGCCGGCGCAGGTGCAAGGGAAAATTGCCGGCGTCGATGAAAATGGCTGCGTCACGCTCGCGTGGGGCGGGCAAACTATTCATCTCGCCATTCCCGGAACGCACAACGCCATCAATGCTCTGGCCGCGGTTGCGGTTGGCGAGCATTTCGGCATCGCGCCGGAAAAAATTTGTCGCGCTTTGGAGACGACACAGCCGGTTGCCAAACGCATGCAGATTTTTCGGCTCAAAAGCCCTTTCGGGCGCGGCGAGCTGACGATCATCAACGATGCCTATAATGCCAACCCGGAGTCGATGCGTGCCGCGTTGGAATTTCTCGCTGCCATGCCGGTTCGCGAAAATGGCCGTCGCATCGCTATTTTAGGCGACATGCTCGAGCTCGGCGACACGGCGGCATCGGCGCACGAAGAAATCGGCGTGATGGCGAAAGGGCTTCCAATCCACGCCGTCTTTGCGTATGGCCCGCAAATGCGGCATCTCGTCCACGCCATCGGCGAAGCGTTTTGGGCCGAACACTTTGACGACAAAGCACGCCTCTGTGAAGAAATCAATCGCTCCGTTCGCCCCGGCGACGTGATTTTGCTGAAAGGCAGCCGCGGCATGGCGATGGAGGAGATTGTTGAACGTCTGAGCATTCTCGAAGATGAGTAGCAGTTGGCAGCGGCAGTCGCCGCAATACAGTTGAAGTGCCACTGCCACTGCTACTGTTAAAGAAGGTGTTGCCATGCTCTATTATCTGCTCTATCCATTGAGCAAATACATTTCCGGCTTCAACCTGTTTCAGTACATTTCGTTTCGCGCGGCGTTCGCGGCCATCACCGCGTTGCTCATTAGCTTCTTCATCGGCCCGCGCATCATTAATAAATTGCGCGAGAAGCAAATCGGCCAGGAAGTGCGCAAAGAAGGCCCGCAAACGCATTTGAAAAAGCAGGGCACGCCGACCATGGGCGGGTTGATCATTCTCACCGCGGCAATATTGCCGACGCTGCTGTGGGCGCAAGCAACGATCTACGTTGGCCTCGTGGTTCTGGCCACCGTGTGGATGGGTGTGGTTGGGTTTATAGATGATTATTTGAAAGTCGTCAAAAAATGGCCGAAGGGGCTTTACGGCCGCTACAAAATCGTCGGACAAGTTTCATTCGGGCTGCTTCTTGGCGGTGTGATTTTTTTGACACCACAGTTTAAAGATTTTTCGACATCGACGACCGTGCCTTTCGTCAAGGGCTTCGACCTCGATTTGGGTTTGAGCTTGAGTTATCCGTTCAATTACATTCCCTATGTTTTGATCGTGGTTTTTATCATTACCGCCACGAGCAACTCGGTAAATCTGACCGACGGCCTGGATGGCCTGGCGGTGGGCTTGGTGGCGATTTCGGCCACGGCATGGGCGGCGATCAGCTATGTTTCCGGCCGCATCGATTTCAGCCGCTATTTGGACATACCTTATCTGCCTGGCACCGGCGAGTTGACGGTTTATTGCGCGGCGCTTGGCGGCGCGGCGCTCGGCTTTCTATGGTTCAATGCGCATCCGGCGCAAGCGTTCATGGGCGATACCGGCTCTTTGGCGTTGGGCAGCGCGTTGGGAACTTTGGCGATTTTGCTGAAAAAAGAATTGCTGTTGATCATTATCGGCGGCGTCTTCGTCGCCGAAACCATGTCGGTGATTTTGCAAGTCTGGTATTTCAAGCGCACCGGCGGCAAGCGCATTTTTCGCATGGCGCCCCTGCATCATCATTTTGAATTAAAAGGCTGGAGCGAGCCGCAAGTCGTGGTGCGCTTTTGGATCATCGGCATTCTGCTCGCGTTGTTGAGCTTGAGCACGTTCAAGATTCGTTAGTCATCGGCTCATCCAGGAACTTTGGGTGACGGTGCATTCCCCAAACTGACCGGCCGGATTGTTTCGGCCAAGATGAAATTTGGATATTTGCCCATCCTGATGCGTACACCGGCCGGTCAGTTAAATTTTTAGTTTTGCTGTTGTAAAATCGAGATCAATAAGTTCCGTGTGGTAGCAGGAAGTAGCGCGATGTCAAGTAAAATGATTGATAAAACAGCTTGCTTCAGCAAGCTTCCATATTTTAGCGCCGGTCTTGAGGCCGGCGCGGTGAGCCATTATTTAAATGCCACTCAAGCCGTTCAAATCAGCGTCGGCTAAATCGCTGCAATTGTCCGACCTCGACCTGACCCTGCTCACCGCCGTTTTGGTGTTGTTGCTGTTCAGCATTTGTTTTATTTATACCGCCAGCTCTGCGCGAGCGGAGCGGCTTTATGATGATAGCGCGTTCTTTCTCAAACGCCAGTTGCAGCGCGTCGCCATTGCGCTCGTCATCATGTTTTTCATCATTCGCGTCGATTATCATCGCGTTTTGCGGTATTCGCCGCCGGCATATTGGCTCGGCCTGGCGCTGCTCGTTTTCCTCCTTTTTGCGCCGGAGAGTTGGATGATTCGCGGCTCGCGGCGCTGGCTTCTGCTCGGCCCGGTGCAATTTCAGCCTTCGGAGCTGGCCAAGTTCGCCTTGATCTTTTATCTCGCCGGCAATCTCACGAAGCCGGAAGCCGATCCGGAGAATTTTGCCGACGGCGTCTTGCCGCAATTGATTCTCATCGGCGCCGTGGTGTTGACCGTGGCGATGGAACCGGATTTGGGCACCGCGCTCGCAATCGCCGCCATCGCGTTGATCATGTTGTTCACCGCCGGCGCCAGGCTCGGTCATTTGTTCTTTGTCATTTTGGCCGGCGCGCTTTCCGCCGCCTCGTTGCTCTGGCGCGTCGCCTATCAGCGCGGCCGCGTGGAATCGTTTCTTGAAACCGTGTTGAGCAATAGCGAGCCGGCGTGGCAAGTGCGCCAATCGCTGATCTCGCTCGGCAACGGCGGCTTGTTCGGCGTCGGGCTTGGCCAAAGCAAACAGAAGCTGCTCTTCTTGCCCGATCCGTTTACGGATTTTATCATGGCGATCGTCGGCGAAGAGCTGGGCTTGATCGGCACGCTCGCGATCATTCTGCTTTTCTTCATCGTCATCTGGCGCGGGTTTCACATCGCGCATCGCGCGCCGGATCGCGCCGGCAAGCTGACCGCCATCGGCGTGACCTCCGCTATCGGCTTGTACGCGCTCGTCAACGCCGGCGTGGTCGTTCACATTCTGCCGACCACCGGCATTCCGCTGCCGTTCATCAGCTATGGCGGCTCGGCATTGATCATGAATTTGACCGGCATCGGCGTGCTGCTGAACATTTCGCAGTTTGCGCACGGCAAAGCTTCAGCGCGGAGCCGCATGAAAATAGTGCCGGTCGCGCGCGTGCGCTGGTTCAATGATCGCAAGCGATGATGTCGAAAGAAAAATCCGTTGCAACGCTGCGCGTCGTTTTCGCCGGCGGCGGCACCGGCGGGCACCTCTACCCTGCCGTTGCCATTGCCGAAGCTTTTCAACGGCGCGTGCGGAATTTTGATTGTCTGTTCATTGGCACTTCTCGCGGCCTCGAAGCGCGCGTCGTGCCGCAGCTCGGTTACCGTTTGGAGCTGGTGCCGGTGCGCGGCCTTTTGCGCAAACTGACGTTGAGCAATTTGCTCGTGCCGTTTTATCTCATGAAAAGTATTTGGCACTGTTTGCGGCTGTTTAAAACGTTCGATCCGCATTTGGTCATCGGCACCGGCGGCTATGTCAGCGGCCCGGCTTTGCTCGCCGCGTGGTTGAGCAAGCGCCAATTCGTCGTGCAAGAGCAAAACAGTTTTCCCGGCTTGGTGAATCGTTGGTGGGGCGAGCGCGCGGCGGCGGCTTTTCTCAGCTTTGAAGAGAGCAAAAAATTTTTCCATCGGCAGGAGCATTTACGCGTCGCCGGCAATCCGGTGCGCAGCAACTTGGCCACGGGCGATCGCCGCGTCGCCGCAGAAAAATGGCAATTGGCGCCGGATCGCACCACGTTCTTGATCTTTGGCGGCAGCCAGGGTGCGCGCCGCATCAACGAGCTGGTGTCGGAAATTTTGCCGAAGTTGGCGCTGCTGGCGAGCTTTCAGATGTTATGGGCCACCGGCCCGATCCATTTTGAGAAGATCGCGCCGCTCGCGGCCAATATGCCAAACGTCAAAATTGTGCCTTACCTCGAGGACATGGCCTCGGCCTACACGCTCGCGGATTTTGTACTCTGCCGCGCTGGCGCTTCGACGATCTTTGAGTTGACCAATTGCGGTCTGCCGTCGATTCTCGTGCCGTTCCCGTTTGCCACGGACGATCATCAGACGTTCAATGCGCGCGCATTGGAAGAAGCCGGCGCCGCCCGCTTGCTCGTTGAAAAAGAGCTGACGGCTGAAAAGCTGTTCAACACCGTCCGCGAGTTGGCCACGCAACCGGAAGTGCGGCGGCAAATGGCCGCAGCGGCGAAGAAGCTGGCACGGCCTCGTGCGGCGGAGGAGATTGTTGAAGTTTGTTTGTCTCTGATTGGTTCGTAGTAACACCCAAGTTTGTAGTAACGCCTTCAGGCATCAATGTTGGAAATTACGATAATGCTTTGACAAATGACGAACAGTGGTATTAATCTCAGGCGCCTTGTGCCTAAAGGCACTACTACGAACATACAAAAGTTTTAAGGAGCCTTAATCATGGCTATCAAAAAATACGGTAAAGCGTTTTTATTCTCCACGACGTTTTTGCTTGCCGGTTTGCAATTGGGAAAGTGGGTGAATAAAGACACCGGCTTTCGCGTGCAAAAAGTCACGGTGATCGGCTGCAAAACGTTGAGCGAGCCGGAAGTGCTCGCCGCCGCCAAAGCGCCGTTGAACAAATCCATTTTCGACGTTGAATTTGCTGCGATCACGAAGCGTGTCGAAACGTTGCCGTTTGTCGAGCGCGTGCAGGTGTCGCGCATTTTTCCGTCGACACTCGTTATTGCCGTGCAAGAGCGCCGGCCGTTGGCGCTGATCAACAACGCCGGTTTGTGGCCCATCGACGAGCACGGCGTGGTTTTGCCTCGACTGCAATCCGGCCGCCGGATGAGCGATCCCGCCAGCTTTGACACGCCAGTATTATCCGGAATCACTTTTGTCAAAGATAAAGAGCACAAGCAGCTTCCGGCCTCGGCCAAGCCACTGCTCGATTTACTGGCCGAGCTGCGCACGGGCAATCCCATGCTCTATCACAGCATCTCGGAGCTTAGTGTCAATGCCAAAGGCTACCTGACTTTTTATTTGATGAAAGGCGGCGTGCCGGTTTATCTTGGCCGCGATAATTGGATGGAAAAGAGCGAACGGCTCTTCATTTTCTTGCAGCGTGCACAGCCGGCATCGGGAAAACTCGCAGCCATTGATTTGCGTTACGCCAACCAAATTGTGACGAGGGAAAGTTAAGCTCTCGTATCTGCTCGTACTCATACTCCTACTCTTACTTACTCGCTTTTAACGGCTTAAAGACGAGTAAGAGTAAGAGTAAGAGTAAGAGAAGGAGTATGAGTAAAGGAGGTCAATATGGTCATCGATTACATTTGCGCGCTTGATATTGGCACGACGAAGATTTGCGCGTTGATCGCCGAAGTCGACGAGCACAATCAAATCAAAATCATCGGCATGGGCAATGCGCCTTCGGAAGGCTTGCGCCGCGGCGTCGTCATCAATCTCGACCGCACGGTGCAATCGATTTTGCGCGCCAAAGAAGAGGCCGAGCGCATGGCCGGCGTCGAAATCAAATCGGTTTATGCCGGCATTGCCGGCGATCACATTCGCAGCGTCAACGGCCGCGGCGTTGTCGCCGTCTCCGGGGAAGATCACATTATCTCTCCGGAAGACAAACGCCGCGTCATCGACGCGGCCAAAGCCGTGGCGTTGCCGTTCGACCGCGAGATCATTCACATCCTGCCGCAGGAGTTCATCGTCGATGACCAGCGCGGCATCGACGATCCAGTCGGCATGAGCGGCGTGCGCCTCGAGGCCGAAATTCACATCGTCACCGGCGCCGTGACTTCGGCGCAGAATATCTGCCGCTGCATCGAGCGCGCCGGCATGGGCGTACACGACCTCGTGCTCGAGCCGCTCGCCTCGAGTTATTCGACGCTGACGGACGACGAAAAAAATCTCGGCGTCGTCGTGCTCGATATCGGCGGCGGCACGACCGATATCGCCATGTTCTACGAGGGCTGCATCCGCCACACCGCCATTGTCGGACTCGGCGGAAAAAATGTGACGAACGACCTGGCGCACGGTCTGCGCACGCCGCTGGATCGGGCTGAGGCCATCAAAGTCACGCACGGCAGCGCGATTCACGGCGAGCACGAGCGCGAGGACGTCTTCGAAGTGCCCGGGGTCGGCGGCCGCGTGGCGCGCAAAATTTCCCGCAACGTGCTGGTCGACATCATCCAGCCGCGCGCCGAAGAAATTCTCAGTCTGGCCTTGAACGAAATCAAAAAATCCGATTACGTTCATCTCATGACCTCCGGCGCGGTGCTCACCGGCGGCTGCGCCATGCTGCCGGGCTTGGTGGAATTGGCCGAAGAGATTTTCAACATGCCGGTCAAGCTCGGTACGCCCAACAGCGTGAAATCCGTCACCGACGAAGTTTACAAGCCGAATCACGCCACCGGCGTCGGATTGGTGCTGTATGGTTTTAACAACAAACACGCGATCGATCATTTGCTCGTTGAAAGCGAAACGCATTTGTTTGACAAGATTGCCGAACGCATGAGAAGATGGTTTGGCGGGGTGGGAAAATAACAATGATGACAAAAACGATTCTAACTTAAATACTCTTACCCATACTCTTACTCCTACTCTTACTCGCTTTTGCGGTTCAAAGGCGAGTAAGAGTACGAGTAAGAGCAAGAGTAAGAGTCGGTAGACTAAGGAGCCCAACATGAATCTCCGACTCAATTTCGATGAAACCAGCTTGATGGCGGCGCGGATCAAAGTCGTCGGCGTCGGCGGCGCCGGCTGCAACGCGGTCAATCGCATGATCGAGGCTGGTCTGCGCGGCGTCGATTTTGTCGCCATGAATACCGATGTGCAAGCATTGGATTCTTCCAAATCGTCGCTGCGCCTGCAGATCGGCAAGACCACCACGCGTGGGCTTGGCGCCGGCGCCGATCCTGAAATCGGCCGCAAAGCCATTGAAGAAGATCGCGAGGCCGTGGCCGATGCGTTGGAGGAGAGCGACATGGTTTTCGTCACCTGCGGCATGGGCGGCGGCACCGGCACCGGCGCCGCGCCGATTGTGGCGGAGATTGCCAAAGACCTCGGCGCACTGACCGTTGGCGTGGTCACCAAACCGTTCATTTTCGAAGGCAACAAACGCATCAAGCGCGCCGAAGAAGGTATCATCGAGCTGAAAGAGCGCGTCGATACGCTCATCGTCATTCCCAACCAGCGCCTGCTCTCCGTCGTGCCAAAAGGCACGCCGCTCACCGAAGCTTTCCGGCAAGCCGATGAAGTTTTGTTGCACGCGACCAAAGGCATTTCGGATTTGATCTCGGTGCCGGGTTTGATCAACCTCGATTTTGCCGATGTGAAAACCGTGATGGCGGAGATGGGCGATGCGCTGATGGGCGCCGGTTTGGCGAGCGGCGACGAGCGCGCATTGCAAGCTGCGCAACGAGCGATCTCCAGTCCTTTGTTGGAAGATGTTTCCATCGCCGGCGCGTTGGGCGTGCTCGTGAACATCACCGGCGGCGAGGATTTGACCTTGCACGAAGTGAATGACGCCACGACGGTGGTTAGCGAAGCCGTCGGTGCCGAGGCCAACATCATTTTTGGCGCGGTGATCGACAAAGCCATGACCGATCATATTCGCGTAACCGTCATCGCCACCGGCTTTCACAAAAACGGCCGCCACGCGATAGCCGCCCGCTTGCCACGACCCACGCGCTATTTTGATACGGCGCTAACCGAGCTGGATATTCCGGCGTATCAGCGCAAAAGCAGCAACGGCGGCGCGCACAGCGGCAACGGCGCGAATGAGCCGATTATTCGTCCCTACGAAGAAGAAGCCGTTGTCGAGCCGCAAACGGTGGATGATTACGACGTGCCGGCGTTTTTGAGAAAAAGATTGGGGTGAGGAGCAGAGGGCGGAGGGCAAAGTGCAGATTTGGCTTTGCCCTCCGCCCTCTGCGCTAGGCCCTCCGCCCTTGCACACGGTGAGTCCTGTTAACCGCAAAAAGGCCCGCTCGGTTGTTCCTACGGAAGTAGTCTGCAGCAACTTGGCGGGCCTTGCCGTTTGATGGCCTGTCGGCCTTGCTGACTCTATGACTTTTGCTTGCGTTGCGTGGCGGGAAAATCAATTTGTCAGCCTTTGTGAATGGTGATTGAAGTAGAGAATCTCAAACACATTGTATGAAAACTCAAAGCGCAACGACGCAAATTAAAAACCACAACCTATCAAGCGTACAGTTGAAACTTTCAAGAAATTTCAGCGTAGATTGAACGAGAAAATTCCAGACTACCGCATAGCCTGGGTCCGTCCATCTCCATATTTTAAGGAAAGTATAATTGAAATCGCCCTAGAGTCTCAAAAAAGAGAGGCTACAGAAAAGCTAAAAAATTAATTTTGCTTGGGAATTTTCGCCCTTTTTTGTGTCTATATGGATAAGGTGAAGCAAGGCATTTTAAATGCAAGAAAAGTGCGCGAGAAGAGGTTTTTGTGGCAAATGTTTGTGTAAGTTGTGATCGCTCCACCCCAAAATTATAATCCCTCCATCTTCGATTTTACATCAATAGGACAGTAACGCACAGAGAGTGGGATGGAAATTTATTTCGATTGAGCGTCCAAGACGCGGAGGACACCTTTGCTTTTGACCAATGCCGAGCTTCCGAATCTTGTCGGGCAAAGCGAAAAAATTCGCAAGGTTTGCCGGCGCATCGGTCAAGTGGCGCCAACCGATTCCACGGTTTTGATTCAGGGCGAGAGCGGGACGGGAAAGGAACTGGTGGCGCAGGCGATTCATTTTCATAGCCGCCGCGCCGATAAGCCTTTCATTAAAGTAAACTGTGCCGCGCTGCCCGAAAGCCTGATGGAGAGCGAGCTTTTCGGTCACGTTCGTGGCGCTTTCACTGGTGCCATCCGCGACCGCAAAGGCCGTTTCTTTGAAGCCGATGGCGGAACCCTCCTGCTCGATGAAATCGGTAGCATACCGTTGGCAAGCCAATCGAAACTGCTCAGAGTTTTGCAAGAAAAGGAGTTCGAGCTTGTTGGCGCCTCGACGAGTGTGAAGGTTGACGTGCGTGTCATCGCCTCGTGCAACGTCGATCTTGCTCAAGCGGTTCGCGTTGGGACTTTTCGCGAAGATTTGTTTTACCGTCTCAGTGTTTTTCCCATTTTTGTTCCCTCCTTGCGCGAGCGCCGCGAAGATGTGCCGCTTCTAGCCAAACACTTTTTCCGCAAATACCTTCACCTATCGCATCAAAAGGTTTGCCGCATTTCTCCGGAAGCCCTGCAAATGATGGCATCTTATCATTGGCCGGGCAATGTGCGAGAATTGGAAAATGCCATTCAACATGCGCTCATTGTTGAGCAGACTGATGCCATTCAGCTTTCAAGCTTGGCTTTGCAAATGAACGGCCGCATTTCACCTGAAAATACACGGGTTGAATTTCTGCCGTTGCGCGAACGTTTGCGCTGCTGTGAGAAGCGGGCGATTCAAGAAGCGCTGACGCTCAGTAGCGGTGTGAAAAAGCAGGCTGCACACTTGCTTGGTATTGATCCGAAAAATTTGAGCCAGTTGCTGCGAAAGCATGAGTTTTGAATACGAAGAAAATTTCTCCGAATTTCTACCTGTTGAGAAGATTTTGCAATTGCGTCTTAATGGACTATTGCAAAAAGTTAGTGACATTGCGCCACCCATCCCGCCACTCATAAAATCTCCGATCCCGATCATAAATTTTATGACCTACCGCTAAGCCTTGCTTTGTCATGACTTGCAGTTTTTTTCAGTTTTTGGTGATCATAATTTTTATGAGCTGCTGCTGTCTTCCATTTTAGAAGTTAAAGGTGAGTTCAGCAGTTTAATGCTTTATAAAACTGAGTTTGTAAAAGGCCGCGGCCGCACTGCCGCAAATTGGCATAGAAGTTGTTTATTTGCCAATCAGACTCACTTTGAAGGAAGAACCCACTTATGTATATCAGATCATTTGAAGGATTTGGGCTGGGCAGCGTGACGTACAGCAAGAAATACAGCAGTACAGATTACATGTGGAGCGATCCGGTAATGACAGATAAACATGATATGGATCTTCACGTTGAAAGAAAACTTAAAGTTCGCTTCAGCAGCGATTGGCCGACTTTTCGTGCAAGAGTCAAAAGAGCCTTTGGCAGACTTATGACCTTTCGAAGCGATGAAGGAAAATTTGTCGAATCAATGCTACAAGAACGTCGTCTTAAAACACTTCACTCCAGAATGATAGAAGATATAGCTCATGCAAAGGATTTCGTCGTTCTTCTTGTAGCCATCAATTATTCTAAGATTGCCTCGGGAAGTTGGAAATTATACGATATAGGTTTTATACCAACTTCGGCGCCAACATGGAACTGGGAGTAGTTTTGTTGTTGCATGAGTTAGACTTCGAAATCGCTGAAAATGAAAAAACAATATGTATGGCATATGTCGCGTCTCGCCGATAAAACTCGAGCACTGTTACGTCCGTAAAGGTTATGCGGGAACGCTCAAGACGGTCGAGCATATTGCCAAACTCATCAAGGAAGGCGCAAAAGATTTTTGTGTTCGTCAAAAGGCGATCGATGTTTTGTTTGAATACGGCATTCGGCCAAAAGATTATCGCGGGGAGATCCGCACGCTTTTTGAGTGGGTGAAAAACAACATTCGCTACACGCGCGATATTCACCGTGTCGAATTGTTGCACACGCCGCGGCGCATGCTGGAATTACGCGCCGGCGATTGCGATGACATGACGATATTGCTCGCCGCGATGATCAAATCCATCGGGCATCCGGTGCGGTTGGTGCTGGTGGGTTTTAATCCGCAAAAAAAGAAATTGTTCACGCATATCTATCTCGAAGCATTTTGCAAAGGCTGGTGGATTCCGCTCGATGCGACGGTCAACCGTCCGATGGGCTGGGCGCCGCCGGCAGATCACAAACAAGTTTTTTATGTCAAATAGGAGAACGATTATGCCGTACGCAACTGAGGTGATGGGCGTCGGAAGTTACGTGGGTGAGGTTGAAGAGGGCCCGGATGGTCAACTTTACGAATGGGTCGAAGGCGTCGACGGCCTAGGCAATCCTTTGGGATTTTGGAGCGCCCTGAAGCGCGCTGCCGGTGGGCTGATTAGAACAGCTAGTAGAGCTCTTCCTTTGGCGGCGAGATTCACTCGGTTTACACCTTGGGGAGCGGCTGCCAGCTTGGTCGCGCCTATCGCAAGACACGCGTTTGCCCGGCGACGTCGGCCGCTTCATCCATATCGGCGATACCCACAATACCCACAATATCAACCCGCTCCGACACCTATGCCGCCGCCACCACCGATGGCAATGGCGCCACCGTCGGCCATGCCAATGGCGCCGGCGGCAATGCCTGAATCGGCTGAAGCGCCTCAACCTACGGGCACAGAAGGTTTTGGCGCAATCGCTGAAGGTCCGGATGGGCAGCTTTATGAGTATGTCGAAGGCATCGGCGCCTTTGGCGAACGACGACCCGGACGGTGGCGGCGCAAGTTTAGGCGGCTCAAACGACGTGAAGGAAGGGAAGATCAAGAGCAAGAGCAAGCACAGAAAGAGCGATTTACGGAGCGTATACAAGATCTGAGAGAGAGAAGGCGGAACATCGGAGAAAGCTTTCCAGAGCAACTCGCTGAAGGCGCGGATGGGCAGCTTTATGAGTATGTCGAAGGCATCGGCGCCTTTGGCGAACGACGACCCGGGCGGTGGCAGCGCAAGTTTAGGCGGCTCAAAAGACGTGAAGGAAGGGAAGATCAAGAGCAAGAGCAAGCACAGAAAGAGCGATTTACAGAGCGCATACAAGATCTGAGAGAGAGAAGGCGGAACATCGGAGAAAGCTTTCCAGGGCAACTCGCTGAAGGCGCGGATGGGCACCTTTATGAGTATGTCGAAGGCATCGGCGCCATGGGTGAGTCCCGGCCACATTGGCGTCCCGTTCGATTATGCTTTCCAGCCACGATTGGCCCCCGCCGTGGCCGCGGCCGGAGTTATCGCCGTCCAACCACGGCGTCAAGCAGCTCTTCTTCAAGCAGCGCTCCGAGCCCATACCGTCGTTATTAAGGTAGAAAATTGATTTATGACTTGGCCGTGTGGTTATGGAAATTGCCAAAGGCGCCCGCGCTGTTTATGCGGGATGACACGCCGCCGCAGCATTTGTCCGCTTCTGCCGGTCGGTCAACTGCGTGGCGTGATTTATCGCGGCCGCCGCTCGCCCTTTGAGGAAGTGAAAACGTACGTGCATTTTTTTGACCGCCGGTTGCCGGGCCTCGCGACGAATGCTGCGGGCACACAGCTTTATATTGTCGGCGGCCGATATCGCGTCACCAGAAATGGAATAAAAGGATAAGGAGATATGCCATGGCACGCACCGGCGAGCCACTTGATGAGCTCATGATTGTCAATCCATCACATCCGAAAGGAGAAAGATATATGAGACTTTATGAAGTCGATCCCGCGGCGCTTTCCGGTTATATCGGCGAGATGCCGGAGGCTTTTGGTTACTACGCCGAAGCACCGGACAATTTGGGCTGCGGTTGTGGAATGCCGCGGTTATGCCCGGCCTGTGGTTTTCATCTTGCGGAAGCGCCGGAGGGCTTTGGCTATTTTGCCGATCCGCCGCCCGGATTTGTCGAAGGTTTTGCGGAGCCGGAATTTGGCTACTATGCCGAAGCGCCGGAGTTTGGGTATTATGCTGAAGCACCGGAGTTTGGGTACTATGCTGAAGCGCCGGAATTCGCCGAGTATCCGGAATTTGCCGAGGCGCCAGGTGATATGGGCTACTTCGCGGAATCGCCGGACTTCATGGGATATGGCGAGCCGGAGATCGGTTACTTCGCCGAACCGGAATTTGCCGAGGCGCCGGAGATGGGTTACTTTGCGGAAGATCCGGGCTATGGCGAAGCCTATCCTGAAATGGGCTACTTCGCGGAAGATCCGGCGTTTTCAGGCTACATGCAAGATACCACCGCGCCGGGGTTCAGCCCGCGCGTCGTGCCGGTGGACAAGCTCGGCGAAGTGGAAGGGTATATGACTCCCAAAACGATTAACCCTTCGATTGAAAATTTCCGCCCGCCGGAAGTTGTTTCACAGGTCTCGACGCAATGGTTCAAATCGCCGTGGTGAGAAATATTTGTAGCGCAGCCATCCTGGCTGCCCGTGCAGATACCTCTGGATCGAAAAATGAAAATGTTAAAACCAAACCGCTGCAATAGCTAGGAGGATAACATGGCTGTCGTCAAAGGCGTCAAAGAGAAAGTTCATTCGCCGCTTTACGATTCCATCGTCGTGAAGCCGAGAGAGCAATTCAACAAAACCCAAAGCTCGAACATCTTGCGATTTTTCCAGGATGTCACGGGCAAGACCAAGCTGCATACCAACATGCAAGCGGCTTCGCTCTTGCCGCATTGGAACACGTTCGAAGCGCGCGCAATGCGCGTGGTGATCTCCGATCTCGCGGCGCAATTTCCGGACGCGCCGACGGTGTCTCTTGACTTCAGTCTCGTTGCAATACTCGACGACGACACCGAAGCCAAGCGAACAGTGACTCTCAACAACTTTAACTTGCGCCATCTCGTTGATTTTAAGCGCCGGGTGGAAGGGCCGAATGGCGCTCCAATTGGTTTCGAGAAGCAAGCCGAATTGGACTTGCTTGGGCTCAAGCTTACTGAGAATGGTGTACCAACCAAACTTAGAGAAGCTGGTCAAACCGCTAAGGAAAATGGGAATGGGAATGGCAATGGGAACGGCAATGGGACTGGAGTCGAGAAGCTTATAAAAACAGGCGAAGTCATCATCATTGACCGCGCCGTGCTTAATAACGCTGAGGGTAAGTTTGAAAATCAGATCAACCGCGTGTTGCCGCCGCTGGAACAAGTCTTTCCCAACAACGGCTTTGGCACCCTGATTGGCAAATTTATCTACAACTCCGTCACCACGTTCTTCGTCGGTGAAAAGACTATGATTCAAGTGCCGACGTGGTTTCTGCCAGCCGGCGCCGGGCCTTATTCCGATGACGGCAAAGTGACAACGCACGGCTTCCCCTCGCCGGAATCCACGTTTCGTTTTGCGGAGCCGATCTTCATTGATACGCAGCAAAATTTCCGTGTCGAGATCGAAATTCCCGAAAGCGAAGTGATGGCCGATCTGCAGAGATTATACGGGCCGTTCGCCATTTGGGTTGTGCTCGATGGTTACATGACACGCGACGTGCAGTAAGATCCTGAGATTGACCGGTCGCTGATATTTTGTGCATTTCCAATTAAACTTAATCGCAGCGACCGGTCAATGACAATGAGTTTCCTGGCAGAGGAATAATGAATCCCATTGGCGAAGCCACCACGCGCCGCAGCGCTTTCGGGCAACAACCTCGGCATGACCTGCCGACAGCGCACGTGATTCCCTACGACTATGTCGCCGATTTTCGGCTGCGCGGCGAAGCCGGCAATCTCGTGCAGGACGTGATCAACATCAGCGTCGATGGCGTGTTTGTCGCGACGGCGCTCGGCTATGGTTTTGACGAAGACCGCGCCGAGCTGCTCACCCTCATTCCCAGCCTCGATCCCGAGACTAACGATCCCAAGCCGGAAATTCCGCAGACGCTCGGCGAAATCACGCTTGAAAATATTCCGCCGGATGTGTTGATCGAAGGCTTTCGAATCAATCCTGATTTTGCCGGCGTGGCGATTCAAAAAGGCGTCATCAACGAAAATCTCCGCCTTGACGCCGCGCCAGGAATTTTGCAGCGCCTGAATGCCTCGGAAAATTTCAGCTTCATGCTCAGCATTGTGGACACTAGCTCAGGCCGGGAGCTGCAAAACAAGCCGGTCCACAGTCTGGCGACGTTGGGCCGCGCCGATGGCCGCCGGCCTTTCAAGATGCTGCCGCAGCCGATGGTTTTTATGCCGCGCTCGACGATTCGTCTGCAAGTCGAAGAGCGCACCGCGGGCGCAAGCGGCCGGCTCTTCATCACGCTGCAGGGTTACAAAATACTCGGCGCTGCGAGCAAGGAAGAAGCCGCGCGCTGGCTCGGCCAGCTTGATCCGCAAGCGCAGATTCCCGTCTATGACCATGAAACCGGCAATTATCGCCGGCTCGGCGAAGCGATGCGGCATGATGTTCCCACTTCGCGTCTCATTCCTTTTGACTACGTGTCCACGCTGGATTTGACCGGCAAGCGGGGCAACGTCGTGGAAGACGAAGTGCCGATCAACGTCGATGGCGGTTATGTGACGACGGCCATCGGCTACGGCCTAGATGCGCCGGACACGAGCGTGCAAACGCCGGACGAGGAGGACTTGCCGCTGACGGAGTTGAAACTGATTGATTTGAAACCGATTAAATTGAGAGAGCTCAAACCGGCGCAGGCCTTGCTCGATGGCATTCGCATTCATCCGCTGCGCGTGCGATTTGCATTTACCAGGGAAGGCCGCTTATCCGAGCTCCCTTTTGACCTGTTGAGCCGCATGTTTCAGCGCCTCAATCGCCCGGAAGAAGTGCGCTTTCTCTACAGCTTCAGCGATTCCGGCACGGGCCGCGACTTGCAAAACCAGCCGGTTCACAACGTCGCCGGCCTCGGCATTGCCAACGGCGAGCGGCCCTTCAAAGTTCTGCACCGGCCGATCATGTTCCTGCCGCGCTCGACGATACGCGTGCAGGTGCATGAAATTTTCGGCCGCGGCCGGCTCTTCATCGTTTTTCAGGGTTATAAAATTCTGCGTTGAATAACTTGAAATGTTATGAGAAATCTTGCCTACCCCAACGGCTTGGCGGCGCAAACGCTGGGTGAATCTGCGAGCGCGAACAAGGCCATTCCGTTTGACTACGTGTTCCAATTCCCTTTGCAGGGAAAGCCCGGCAACAAAGTTCAGGACGTGGTCGAGATCAGCGTCGAAGGCTTGTTCATGGCGCTCTCAATCGGCTACAGCGTTGCGGTTGATGAGCTGAGAACCGCTTTTAATTTTCAACCGGTGCTCGATCAAACCACGTTTCTCCAAAATCCGATTCTCGTGCCGTTTCCTTCCGAGACGATTAATGAAGGCCAGGCGCGAAATCTCGAAGGAGTTTTTGTCAGCGGCATGCCTGGCGCGGATATCGCCATCGTCGAATTTAGTCTCACCACCACGCCGCCGCTGAGAATCCTGGGCTCGGGAACGCTCGGACCAAACGGCGCCGCGACGATCATTTTCGAGGCTCCGCTTGGCGTTGGTGTCATCCGCGGATGGGATAGAACGAACAATCTGTTCAGTGAATTGATTGAAATCGGCCCGCAGGCGATCACCCCTCAAATCGGCCCGCATCCCCAGACCAGGAAATTGCCTGCTGCTGGTGACGACTTGGTGCAAGTTTATGGCTCGCCGAATGCCGCCACAAAACTTTTCATCTCCGCAGGGAAGGGGCAAAGGTTTGTCGAAGTGAAAGACAATATCAATCTGCAGGAAGATGCCAACTCCTTCCGCCGCAAAACCGGCAGAGCCGAGGTGAAGCTCAATAGAAAGTTGTCTCCGGGCGACGTGCTCAATGTCTGGAGCAAGAGCCAAATCGGCCTGGCGTTTAGCGTATTTACCGTGCCGCGCCCAAGGCCGTCAACCCTCACCCTCGGCGCGATTGCCGCGGGTCTTGAGCGAATCGGCGCCGATTTGACGAACGGGTTTCGCCTGAATCCAAATCTTGACAATATTGTGGCGACCGATTTGCCGCTCGATGAGTTGACGGAGAGAACGCGCAGCCGGATTTTCCAGACCGGCGGCGCGGCGGCAGAGAAAGTGACTTTTCTTTACACGCTAGACGTCAGCAATTCCGGCCGCGAGTATCAGAATAAACCGATTCATAATATCGCCGGGCTTGGCATTGCGAACGGCGACCGGCCGTTTCGGCCGTTTTCCCGGCCGGTGGCGTTCGAGCCGCGGTCTTTCATTCGCATTCAAATCGAAGAGCTGACCGGCCCGCCGGGAAATTTATTCATCGTTCTGCAGGGCTACAAAATTCTTGGCGCCAGCCGGATGCCGAGGTGAGCAACGATGCCGCAAACGTTGACCAATATGCGCTGCGCCCATTGCGACATTCCGCTTGATGCGGAGTATTTCGATGTCAGTGGTTTTATCGGTATGCCGCTCGTCGAAGATACAACCGATTTGCTGGTGCAAATGCTCAAAAAAGAAGTCAGCGAGACGATGGTGTACGCCTTACGAGTGGACAATAATCAGGATAACATTATCGGTGCGCTGCGCCGGGATATGCGCGAGGTGATTGTTAAAATTCCGGGAGGGGACGATATTAAAAAGATGGTCGCGGATTCACTGATGAACAATGTGAGCACACCAATTTTAGCAACGCTGGAAGCAATTATAAAAAAGCTCGAAACAACACATGGAAAAGCCAGGACACAAACCAGAGGGAACCCAGGTGGGCAAACAGAAAAAGATGCTCCCAACCCCGGAAGGTTATCAGCACCGGAACTGACCTCAGTGCCGTCTCAGACCTCGCCAGCTCTGACGGCGCCTCCATCATTAACTGAAGTAGCAAGACCGAAACAACAGGATGCTTTAACCTCAACGGCCTCAACCGATTTAATACAGACGCCAACGCGAAGCCCTGTAAAAGCGCAATTGGCGAAGCCGGCGTTGACTAATCTTTTCCCTGACCTCAAAATCGGTATTGAAGGGCTGCCGCGTCGCGGCGAGCAAAAAGTATTGGCCAGTTTCCAACTTCATCCTCAATACTGCGGTGTATTGACTTACTTCGCGCAATACACCGATCTCTACGCGCGCGACAATTCGCAAATTTTAACGCCAGGTTTTGAATGGGTGATTTTGCAGAACGGCAAGCCGCTTTTTCCATACACGCGCCTCGAGATGATCGTCAATCCCTGGGGCAACAACTGTTTGCCGGTCGCGATTCGTCTCGATGAAAACGCTTTGATTGAATTTGTGATTCGCAATCGCGCGATCAAAGACGGCGCGCTCGACGAGACTCTGGACAATCCGAAATATCCGATCCACGCTTTTGCCGGGCGCTTGATGGGCCGTTATTGGTACAATGAAATTTTCGGAGGGCGAGCGCGGTCATGGCGAGACTCATGATGGCGCCGCCGCCGCAACGTTTGACACATCGTTTTGCCAGCGGCCGGTTTTTTCGAGTGGTTTCGCCGCCGGAGAATGCGCTGGTAACGCCGCCGCTATCGCAGAGTCTTAACAAGGTTTTGGAGCTGTTGGCGCAGGCCAATGGCTTCACGCCGGAAAATCCTTTGGCTGTTTTCTTCGGACGCGGCACGTTGGGGTTGCACCGGTCTTATCGCGCGCTTGATATTTACGGCATTGGCGGCAAAGGCCTCGACCGATGGAAACAGGAATGGAATGCGGCGATACGCAGCGCGAGGGCGGCGCAAAATACGGAAGAGCGGCAAAGAATTATTACAGCAGAAAAAACACGCAATCTCGGCTACAAATTGTATAAAGCATTGCAAGCAAACGCTGGATGGGCACAACCGCCGGGTTATCCGGTGCAGCTCTTTGGCCCGTGGACACGCAGCGAGGGCCCGCATCGCGCGATTTCAGATTACTTGTTGTATTTGCACCGCGATCACATTCATGTGGCAAAATGAGTATCAAAATGAAAAACTATCCGTATGCAACAATTCTTCGAGGCTCACGCCCGCGCGTTAGCCCGACAAGCAGCCAACCGCCCAATGGCAGATTTTCATTTATCGCCATTGAGGAAGAAGTGCAAACGCCCTCGCGACATGATTTTGCCGGCGACCGGCGGCTGAAGATTGTGCGGATCGAACAGGAAGCCATTTCCTCTGCTCCCTCGGCGCCGCGTCGCGAGCAAAGGGCCTTCCGTCCATCGCCCGCCCCGTCTCGCCGCGAGCTGCTTCAACCTCCTGCAACGCGGCGCGAATTCGAAAGCCAACTCGATGACAAAAGCGTTCGCCTGCGCGCCGTTGATAAAATCATGCGCGACGATGCCGGCCATTTTTATGAAATGCGGGGCCAACAAGCGCGACGACTCGGCGAGCTGGTGATGGACGAGGCTGGAAAAGTTTTTGAAATCTGCGCCGCCGGCGAAACCAAACCGCATGTTCCTGCCCAAGAGAAAACTAATGGCAAAGCCGTTCACGTCGCGCGCGATGAGCATTCGAATGGCAAAAGCAAGCTCGCGGAAGCGCCGCAGCCACCTCGCGCCAATGGACAAGCCGATGCGACGGCGCAGCCGGTAGAGAAAACCGCTTCGCCAAAGCTGCCGGCCTATCAAAAACTTTTCGCTGATCCCGGCATTCGCTTGCAACTTGAGTTTAGCCGAATCAAGCGCGAGATTGCTAGCCAGCTCCAACATCCGGAAAAATTGCACGATGGCGATCACATTGAGTGTTATGCGCAATTTTACGAAGCTCACCACGCGTTACCGGTCGCCCGGATAGCCGCCGCTGAACTCGGCAATGCGGCGTTGCAATCGCAGTTTCATTTTCTGACCAAAGGCAAAGCGCAAATTCTTGGCACACCGCAGCTTTTCAAGCCCACGCCACATTCGTTTGAGACAGAAATCGCGACGCGACAGCTTCATCCCGGTCAATGCGTGTATCGTCTCCGGCCGATTTTTGATCCGACTATTGCGCCAGCGCCCAAGCCGATTGCGCCGGTAGTGGAGCCGCAGAAAGAATTGCGGCGCCAAATTCCCGCGCCATATTTGAATCCTTTGCAATTCAAATACTCGCGCGAGGAAGTTCTCTATGATATGAAAGGCACATGGGGAACATTGCCGCTGGAATGCAGCGGTTTGAAGCGTTGGCTTTTCATTTATCCTTTGCGATTGCTGAAAACTCTGCTCGTCGTGATAACCGGCAGAAGTCAAATGAAGAAATGGCGCGCCATGCTCGCTGGAAAAAATTTTGATGAGCAATTGTGGGCGGTCACGCCGCCGGATGGCTTTGCGTATCACCCCGCGGTGCGGCAATGGACGGAGGTGATGCTATCACGCGCGGGATATGATGCGGAGCGTATGCTGATGGAATGGGAAATTTTCTGGCGAAGAGAGGCACGGAATTGAAAATTGCCTATTACCTCTAAAGGAGAGTTCAGTAATGTACATACAGACCCGTGAAAATGTAGGGCAAATTTCAGGAATTGCAATTGCGACCCAACCTCCGAAACCCTTTCCGGCACAACAGCCAGTGGCTAGGGCCGCAGTTCCGACAACCACTTACCAACGGCTCACCCGAGTTCCCGTTACCAAAGAGCCGCCTTGGCAGATCACCATCTGTCGGATCGTGGCCCGCTCACCCGGCACATCGAACTTTTCCGTTGGTACAGGCCTGCTCGTGAGTCCATATCATGTCCTAACCTGCGCCCATGTGATCTACCCACCTCAGGCACCCAAAACGAGTGAAATCTTCGTTTACCAAGGGCAGAACGGCGTGGACAACAGCGCCAGGCGGTTTAAAGCTAACGGCTGGATCGTGAGTCCTCGCTGGCGAGCGTCCGACTGTAAGACCTTTGACGAAGACTACGGCATCATCAGACTCCCGGAGAAGCACGGGTACATGCCTCTGATCCCGTTCGACCGGGCCGATCTGCTCAACCAGTGGGTAAACATGGCTGGTTACCCTTCGACGGCCGGTGATCCGTCCGCTCGGCACCTCTACTATAGTCGGGGCCGAGTCCTGGGAGAAATTCATATCCGAAGTTGTACCTTGCAAAATGCCGTTGGCAACGTCATGCGTAACATTTCGGAAACAGCAAAACTGATCGCCCATAACCTCGATTCTTTGCCGTCACTAAGCGGTGCCCCAATGTGGTTCATAAAGGACACCCGACGCCCCTTTGCCATTCATGCCGGCACTATCGATGGCGGGAGAAAGGGGAAGGCGATCATCCTGAACGACGCGGTCCGAGCCCAACTGCGAGATTGGATGGAACAAACCCTGAAACCAATTCCGTAACAATGAATTCTTGGATTAAAGAGTAAGAAGCCGACTATGTACATACGAGCGATAGAAGAATTAGGAATAGTCCCGACGGTTGGGTTCACAAAAGATCTGATTATACAGGATCAGAAATTGGGAGATTGCTCCGATTGGGAAAAAGATTTGCAGAGTTTCAGCAAAGTCATAGCCGAACAATATGTGCGCACGGTGTTGAAAAGACCGCTGCTATCTCAAGTAAAGCGCGTCTCTTGTCGATCTGACGGCAAGGTATGTCAAGTATTTTTTGACGACGGTACTAGCATCTGGGTTAGTTACGCGAAAGTTCCAAGCTACGTTATCGCTCGTGAGGCGGCAGGGGGAAAATTACGCTGCGAATTCAATTACCAATGTACGTCTGGCGGACAGGTGGTTTTTGATCAGCGCGGCAAATGTCGTCCAAGTTAAGACCAGTTACAGAAAATAACTGCAAAGCGAGGAGCATCAGCATGTACATCTTGACACGCGAAGGGTTAGGGGAAGACACGACGAGCAGGCCCACCACGTTAGCTATGCGTCCTCGACCTGACGTGATACTCGATAAATTTAAATTTAACGAGTTCACGCTCAATGTTCACCCCCAAGTTGACCACCCGAGCCTGATACGCACTTTGGCCCGTACCATCGTCATAACTTTGGGCACCTCGCGTCCAATTAGCAGAATTCGCCTCGTCGGCCATACCGACAGCACCGGAACGGAAAAATATAACGTAGGACTCGGAAAACAGCGAGCGGAGACTGTGAAAGACGAGTTGGATAAAGAAATCCATCGCCTGCATCCAAATGCCCGGATTAACATCGTGGTGGATCGTAGTCCCGGTGAAACTCAACCAATTGCGGACAATCGCACCCCGGCGGGGCGCGACCGCAACCGCCGCGTCGAGTTCTTTGTCACCAAATCTGTGGTGCCACGAGTGGATTGGACAAAACTACCGCCCGAGGTTATCAAACGCATCGAAGAACAAGCAAAAAGAGCCAGTCTCCTTAAACCATCTCCGCCTTCAAAGGCTAATGACCAATCAAGTTTTGACAAGCTGATGGACAAGCTGATGGACAAACACAAAATTCCATCGAGCTTGCGTAGCCCGATCAAAGCGGCGGTACGCAAAGGGTTAAGGTCTCTATTGGATGATGTTATATTTAAATAAGCAGGATTGGGCAACGAAGCCAGAGAAGCTTTTATCAAAAGCGTTAGGGCCATTTTTCAATTCCGGTTTTGATGAACGAAAGAATGATTGGCATATATACGTAGTGCAAGCTTCCAGTCTGCAAGCGAAGGGAGTTTTAAGATGTATTTGTTGACATCTGACATCCTTGCGAATTACCCATTGGTGAAACCGGCCATGGGACCCGCAGAAACACAACTCTCATCTGGCACTACAACCAGGCCAACCAGTGGGTGTCCCGGCAGCTCCGCTGGCATGCCGCCGGGCCTGATAGGCAAAGCATGCCCCAGCGACGAAAAAAAGACATCTAAGAAATGCAAAAAAGGCGTGACCAAAACGTGCCCGGCGATTCCAGATTTGCTTTGTGTTTGCTCGATCAAGGGTGTGCGCTTGGAGTATGTCGCGAAAACGGGCTATATCAAGTTGAATAGTAAAAGCAAACTCTACGAGGTTGTTCGTACTGATCCCAACAGGATTCACCTATTCAAACCTCAGGTCGGCGCACAACTGAGCAAGTTTTTAGCCAACATGGTCCGTTTCGGCATGCCGGTCCAAGCCATCTTGACCATGGGCACGACTTACTGTCGTTGCAAAAAAAACAGTGCCAGTCTTAGCAATCACTCTTTTGGCGATGCGATTGATATCGCCGGTGTACGCTGGGCGCGACCTGGTGGGCCGCCTAGTGCGCTGCGCGCAACCATTATCCACAATTATAACCGCCACGACAGCCGCGAAAGAGTGTTGATCCGGAGAATCAATGCCTGTCTGCGGTTGTCCTTTGCGACGGTTTTGGATTACAACTATACGCCCCGGCCTCACAAGAATCACTTTCACTGTGACTTGAATTACCGTAATGGCAAATTCGGCGGCAGAGAAATTCCTACATGCAGTCCTACACGCAAAAGCGCCTCGACATGGTATTTTGTGCAAGAAGCTTTGAGTCTCATCTTATCCCGCCCCATTTGCCGGGATGGCACGTTGAACTTTGGTACGGGTCAAGCTTTGCTGGATTTTGCAAGAGTTGCGGGAATTACCAGTATTGGGTCGGCGGCAATTGGGCCGGAGATATTTAGAGTCAGAGAAAGGCTGAATGTGTTGGTTAGTCAACTCTTCGAATTTGTGGCTGCCGGCAAATGGGCTGTAAGACGGTAATTGCCAAAACATTTTGCAGTTTAACCGCTGGATTTGAGGAATAAACATAATCAAGTATGGAAGGTGTGCCATGAAAAATCAAATTGTAGGGCGATTTATTTCAGCTTGCAGATCTTCAACCGGTCGCTTCCTGTAGAGGACGGTGACATTCAGGACGATTTTCAAAATAAAATAATAAAGCACGCGAGTGAAAAACCCGGCAAGTATTTTGTGCTGATGAACGCCAGTCTTGATGGGTGGCCCTTCGCGGGGCATGTGAGCAAAAATTATCCCTATCCCAAAAGGCCGCCGCAATGGGTGCGCATCGACAGCCTTTCCTTCGAAGGCTTTATTACCGGGTTTCAGGCGAAGCGTCCTATCGACGACAAAAGCGAACAGGGTACATCCAAGGCTTACAATAGGTTCCGCGACATTATAAAGAATGGCATTCGCTTCGGCGCGGGCTTTCTGGAAATCTACGAAAAGGACATTGACGATAAAAACCTTGAAGATTTGATTGCTGCCGGCAGTATCCTTTTGAAAGGCAAGTGCAAATGTGAACAACGTTAAGAGCAGCCACAAAAGCTTTGGCTACCGGGCAACTGACCCGCGGCACAAACGAGTGTAAATTTAGAGAAAGCCCGGCAAGGCGTTGGATATTACTGAAATGTCTCCAGTATCGCCCGAGGTTTCGAGCAAGAAGCACTTTCTGCTGCGATCGGCCACGCCATACGCCACTCTCGCAGCGCTTTACGACGCGCTGCTGGGAAATATTTTCTTTCCCCAACTTCGGCGCGTCTTTGAGTGGCTTGTCCGTCGCTACTATATCCGCTTCGTCTCGGCGGCTGATGTGGCGTGTGGCACGGGCACTTTTGTCCGCTATCTGTGTGAACGTGGCGTGCCGGTCGTTTGCGGTGTGGATCGCTCACCGGAGATGCTGGAAGTTGCCATTCGGAAAAACTTGGGAAATAGAGCTCGATTTCTGTTGCAGGACGTTGCCTCATTGCAACTTCCTCAACCGGTCGAGCTCATCACCTGCAACTTTGATTCGCTCAACTACTTGCTCAACCAGAACGACCTGCGCCGCGGGTTGCGCCGCTTTTACGCCAATCTCAAGGCCGGTGGTCACCTGATCTTCGACGTGATCAGCGACCGGCCGCGAGGGAAAAGCTCGTCACCATACATTGAGCGCGTCAGCGGACCGGGTTTCGTTTTCTCGCGCGTGATGCAGTGGAATCCACTTCATGGCAGACTAACGTCACACATATCTATCTTACGAAATGGCCGTTTGCATCAGGAAGTCCACCTCCAACGGTCTTATCCACTTGCCGCGATCGTCGCCTTATTATCCCAAGCCCGTTTCACTCTGCTTGGCGCTCATGATTTCCACACACTCGGCCCGGCTACGAACTTGAGCACGCGAGTGGTTTACGTTGCACGAAAGTCAGTTGAGTAAGGCGTACGGTCATGCATTGATTTATCACCAATGAGCTCATCGTCTGCAATTTTAATCTGCGACCGCGAAGACTTGTTTCGCGAAGTGCTGCGCAATTTTTTGCTCGCCGCCGGTTATTCCCAGGTAGAAGTCGTCGCCACGGCGCGCGAAGCCATGGCAAAATTGCATCGCCAGTCTTATGGGCACGTCTTTATCGGCGTGGCGCGGCCTCTTTCACGAGCACGGCGGCTGGCGGCTATTGTACAGCGGCGCCAACCTCGAGCGAAGATATTTCTCTTGATTAATGCCAATGATTTAGTTATATTTCCTGCCGGCTCCTCAGACTACATCATCAAAGAGCACGCCTTCGAGAGTCTGCTGAATTTGTTGAACGATCCAAGATGAAGGGATGAAGGGAAAACGATGATCGCGATCGATTACGATCGTCGATCTTCAATTTTCGACGCGCGATAATTCAGAAGGGGTAGCAATGCACACCTCATCGAATCTCTACCAGGTTTTTTTCAACACGGCCAACGACGCCATCGTCGTCATCGACCTTGAGACCTGTACCGTCATCGATGCCAATGTGCGAATGTTGCACCGTAGCGAATACCAACGCGAAGAATTGCTCGGAATGCCCATTCAACGTCTGCTGCGAAGCCGCGATGGGCGGCAACCAACCGCCATTTTCAGCAGAATGCCTGACGAAGAAACAAGCAGCAAAGCTTTGCAACTGATCAACAAAAATGGCGCCGTGGGTGAGATCAGCATAAACGCAAGCTCTGTCGAATGCAATGGCGCAATAGTTTTCTTTGTAATCGTCCGCGACTTGAACCAATCGCCACGTGATGGCAACTGCTCGGCCGTGCTTGACAGAGATTCAAGAGAAGGAGAAAGCAACTTCCCCACCATCATCGGCCAAAGCGAAAAGATTCGCCAGGTTTGCCGGCGCATCGGCTCGGTGGCCAAAAGCGAGGTCACGGTTCTCATTCAAGGTGAAAGCGGAACGGGAAAGGAGATCGTTGCCGACGCCATCCACGCGCACAGCCTGCGTAATCGAGGCCCCTTTGTGAAAGTAAACTGCGCCGCGCTCACCGAGACGTTGTTAGAAAGCGAGCTGTTCGGCCACGTCAAAGGCGCGTTTACGGGCGCGCTTCGCGATCGTCGTGGACGTTTCAAGCAAGCCGATGGCGGCACGATTCTGTTGGACGAGATCGGCAGCATGTCGCCGGCGGGACAAGCCAAGTTGTTGCGCGTTTTGCAGGAGCACGAATTCGAGCCGGTCGGCAGTTCAGTTACGACTTCGGTAAATGTGCGCGTGATCGCCGCGACCAACACCGATTTGAAGAAAGCCGTTGCCGAAGGCAAGTTCCGCGACGATTTGTATTATCGCCTGAATGTTTTTTCCATCTCACTGCCGCCTTTACGCGAACGTAAAGAAGACATCTCCTTGCTCGCGCAACACTTTCTGCACCAATACAATTTGGCTGTCGGCAAAAAAATTCAAGCCTTCGCTGCGGAAACGTTCGCCGCGATGATGCAATATAATTGGCCCGGAAATGTCCGAGAGCTGGAGAATGCCGTGGAACATGCCGTGCTCATTGAAAAAAGCCCGGCTATATCACCTGCCAGTCTTCCGATGAATCTAATTCCTACAGAAACTTCCGAGACCTCGACCGAGCTTGGTTTGCGCGACACGCTTAATCTGCTCGAAAAACAGATTCTCCTTGACACGCTGATTCACGCCAATTGGATCAAAAAGCGCGCAGCGGATATGCTTCGAATCGATGCGAAAAATTTGCCCTACCTGCTGCGGAAGCATAATCTCTCTGATGGTTTGCGGCCGAATTGAGGAGCATAAAACGTAAGGCGTGAAACGTAATTCGTAATTGCCCTTGCATCTGGACCCCGCCGAAAACCCACCAAATAGACAATTCTTCAAAAAAACCTTTGATTTTTTCAAGTCCATCGGTTAAATTAAATAGAAAGTAACCGATAGACTTGAAGATTTTACATAAAAGGCTTTGCAATGAATGAAACCGAGTTTCTCAATATTCTTTCCGACTGGAATTATTGGGGCAGTTTTGATGAGCAGCCTTATGCCCGGCCTGACTATTTGGCGCGGGTGGAAAAATTACATTCCCAGAAAACGGCAACCGTGCTGCTTGGCGTACGGCGAGCCGGCAAGTCTTCGCTGATTTATTTATTCATCAATCAAAAAATCAAAAAAGGCCACTTTCAAACAAAAGATACGCTGATTATAAATTTTGAGGACCCTCGCTTTTATCTGCCTTTGAGCAGCGACGATCTTTTCAAAATTTACGAAGCCTATCTCAAACATCTCGATCCGTCGCTGCCCCTCGTCGTTCTGGACGAAGTGCAAAATGTGCAAGGCTGGGAAAAGTTTGTGCGCTATTTATTGGAGACAAAAAAAGCGCAGGTCATCGTGACCGGCTCTTCTTCCAAAACGCTCGGCAGAGAAATATCGACCGTGCTCACCGGCAGGCACGTCGATATCGAGGTTTTTCCATTGAGCTTCCCGGAGTTTTTACAGTTCAAAGGCTTGACTGTCACCAATGCCATGGAAATAGCCAAGCATCGGGTCACAATAAAGCGATTATTCGACGAGTATGCGCAATGGGGCGGCTTTCCGGAAGTCGTTCTTTCCGATTCGGCGCTGCGCAAACGCGAACTGCTGACACGCTATTTCGAGGACATTCTCATCAAAGACGTGGTCAAAAGATTCGGCATCAAAGAAATCGAAAAACTAGAGCAGCTCGCCAGCCTTTTCATTTCCAATATGGCGACGCTCCAATCGCTCAACAAGATCAAAGATCGAGTCGGCGCGAGCCTGGATACGGTGCAGCGATTTGCGAGTTATTTGGAGACCGCCAGATTGTTTTTCATGGTCCAAAAATTTGACTATTCGCTTGGCCAACAAATTCGCTCGATCAGCAAGGTTTATACGGTTGATCCCGGGTTCTACGCGGCCAAAGGCTTTAGGTTCTCAGAGAATTACGGCCACATCGCTGAAAACATGGCAGCCATCGAGTTGTTTCGAAGGTGCGCGTTCGATCCGCTCCTGGAAATTTATTACTGGAAAGATCAGCAGCAGCGAGAAGTTGATTTCGTTGTCAAAGCCGGCGCCAAAATCAAACAATTGATTCAGGTTTGTTGGAATCTAAACCAGGAGAAAACCCGGGAACGTGAAATCAAAAGTCTGCTCAAGGCCGGCGTCGAATGCAACTGCGAGGAATTACTTGTTATTACCGATGATTACGAAGCCATGGAAACGCTCAGCCAGAACGGAGCAAAAAAACCAGTGAGATTTTTGCCGCTTTGGCGCTGGCTGCTGAGTCATGTTTCGCCCGGCCATTGAGAAAATGTAAAGCGTGAAACGTAATGCGTAAGGCGTAATTCGTAATTGTTTTTGCTAAATTGAATTGCCATAAACTCGTCAGCTTTAGGGGTAACACTCTTTTCGCCTTGATGTGGTTGACTGCACCTTTAATCAAGGAGGA
>JAKEEU010000235.1 GCA_022616415.1 Candidatus Zhuqueibacterota bacterium
AAAGGGTGATGCCTTTGAAGTGCTTGAGCCGTATGACGGGAAACTGTCACGTACGGTTCTTAGGGGAGTTTGAGCTGGCAACGGCTTGGACTTACCCGATAGCATAGTTTGCCATTTCACCGAACTTTATGTTGTGTATTTGTACAGAGCATATAAATCATGGGCACTCTCTTGACGAATATCAAGAATGTTCTCGTTATAAACCTCAGCGACGCCTTCTATAAGCAGTTTGCCTCACCGTTCAATCCCCATGCTCATTTCAGTGCGGCGTCGCCGCGTACCAAGCGGAAACCATCTAGGATCTCCTGAACGGCATCTTTGAGCGGAACAGGGGGCTTCTTCACGGCAGATAGGTCTACCTCCGTACCACGCACAGGGAATTTGAGATCAACGAGTGGCGGCTGTGGACCGCCCAGACGACCGCGCAAGAACACCAAAACCCGCTCTCCCTCATGCAGCGTATTGTACGGCTTCCTCATCTGGCAGATGGATAGAGTTCCATTTACGGGCTTGCCCTCACTGTAGGCTTCGCATCGCGTTGGATGGAGCCGAAGCACGATATCATGACGCGACATGCTTTCGCCAACAGCCTGTTCCAATGACAACGTCACGTGATCGTAATAGATTTTCCATTCCAGGTTAGCAAAGGAGAAGTCCGAGACCTGCGCCTCTGTATCTGCCTTCGTTACTGTGCCCAGAAGAACATGACTTGCTTGTGTGGCAAAGAAGCGAAGTGACGAGCGATCAATCGTTGCAGGCCAGTTTTGCTGTGGAACAAATGTGTCAGCCCGCTTCTTCGTCGACGCACAGCCCATTAGGCTGCCCAACACCAGAAGCCAAGCAATACTATTTTGAACGAGAAACAAGGTACACCTCCTGATTACTGAATTTTTCACGATACCAAACAACGCTATTTTTAACGAGAAACAAGGTACACCTCGAATTCACTGGTCGTAGGATTGAAAATCATCGCCACGCCGTCAGCGTTCTTCCAGGCCAAGACTGTTTTATCTTTCCAAGCCTCTGCTGTCGTGTGCTGGGATTTTCGCAAGGTCGCCAATGTGTTATTCACATCTCTGCCGGCAAAGCCCAACACCCAGCCAGTAAAGCCAGGTGGACTGCCGTAGGCAACGCCAGGGGTCCGGCCCGTGCCATCATCAGGGCAGCGTAGATTCAGGAGATTCCACTGAAGAGCATTGGCATCGAATCTCATCTGCAGGGTGCACATCCCGAGATTGGCCAAGCCGTATGTTGTCCAACTTGGCCAGACAAGAAGGCACTGGTTGTTGTCATCACACGCTCCTGTTGGGCCGCGATAGGAATAGTACTCACGAGGATCCTGCGTAGCATTCTGGTCAATTTCTTTTGGTATTTCCCATGCTGTACCGTTTGTGGAACTCGAATACATGAGGCGATCCGTATCGCGATCCGTCCAAAACGCCATTACGCGTTGGACGGCGATGTTGGCGAACAGGGCCGGATCGCTTTGTGTTCGTGCTGTCTCATGCAGAAGGACTGGCGTGCTCCATGTTCGACCATCATCAGATGTCTTAACCCAAATGCGACGTCTGTCATCCTCCTCCGCGTATGCAAGGACGTAGACCCCTTGATAGGCCAGCGCGGGACCGGTATAGCTCTTCACATGACTTACGGGCGATTCCCACCCACCAGCAGCGGTATAGCGGCGTGTTTGCACCGTATTGGCGGTGTTGAGCGTTTCTACGAAGGCAACGACCTTCGAATTTGGACTTGCAGCAGCAGCGGGTCGCAGGTAGCTCCACCCAATTACGGTCCCATCGTCAATCCAGTTCACTGCGTCGGTCGAATGCATGAACCGGACCGCATGATTTCGGCGCCCATAGCCCGTAATCCCCGCGGCCGGGTCGCCATCCTGGAATAGCCGGATATCCGTATTATATAGGTGCAGCCATGGTGCCGCTCCGGGTGGACCAGCCTGCATGACCGTATTCGGATTGTTGTAGTCGTCCGAGTACCCTCCGATCACATGACCCAATTCGTGAACCAGTACGCCAGTCATGGAGAAGGTGCGTGCTTCCGGTGCATCCAACATCCATTCAATGCCGTTTGCAGGTGGGCAGTTCTCGTCTATTCGGTCATAGGCTGCGATAGAGCCAAACTCGCAGTCACCTCCCCCGGCCCATGCCGCAATGGCCAATGCGCAACCTCCAGATTCGGCTGCAAAGATGAATATCTTCCCAAGATTATCATTATAAACTGGGGAAACAGCTCTGTCCCCAGCATAGTACAAGGATATTACGCCGCCAGCCTCCGTATTCCATACCGTCGTCGCATTGATCACCTCCTGGATGATGTGTTCCCGGTCCCAACCCCGTAGGTCGAAACTTGTCAGGTCGATGTAGACCGGCACCGCCGAAACGTTCCAGCGGCAGGATCGGGAAACCTGCGCGTGCAAAGGCGGGATCGAAACGGCGAACACGAGCAGGGTCATAGCGACCAGGAATTTATTCAGTTCAACAGTAATCCGTGTGCCTGACATAACTGGTTTGCCCATCATAATGTTTAAATAGGACTGTATCAGTTGATTTCTCATATATCACCTCTGTTTAACGTTACGACAAGTATGGCCATGCGCAGCTTCAGCCGCGCGCCGAGATCGTTGAATTTTTATCCGGGCGTTCTTCGCGTCCGCTCGAAGCCTCGTTACGAATTCTTATATCGTTGTTAGGCAGTGGTCTTCGCATGCTTAAGCTACCAGGCAAATCTTGCATGATTTGAGGAGCTATTGTCGCACTCCCGAAATTACGAATGTCCCCAAAACATTGTCAGTGCATGTCAACGTCATCCGCGACTCATCGCGAGAAACAGCTCCCGAGCAGTTTCCGCGTGCTATCCAACCATTTTGGTACCTTGTGGTGTATGTAGTCTTGATGTCCTGCCCAGTGATCGTACCACTTCCGGTCGACACGAATGGTATTCTCTGGGGAAGAACGCCCCAACTATTAAATTGAAATGAATTCCCCTCTTGGGTAATACGTGATCCATTGGCTGGGTTATTAGGATCATGCCAACTACCGGCAATATTTATAACCGAAGCAACATCGTCTCTGAAAGGTGTCCCTCGCTTAGTGGGTTGACTTTTCTCCAAGTCCTGAGTCAATTCACCTTTTTTCTCCCTATCAAATGGAGTTGAACTTGAAGTATCTCTCGACACATTTGGAGGAGAAGCACTTTTTTCAAAGCCAAGGTAGTATAATATCACCGTAGCCAGTACTGTGGTGACAACACCAATAAAAATTGGTCGAAAGACTCCTTTGTTCTCGTTCATATTGATTATTTCCCTATTGCTGTTTCGAATGCTCATCACTCCCCGAACTTCTCCCAACTCAATCACACGCTAACCCTAAGCCGCGTTGCGGCCACCTGCCGTATAAGTATTGTGTTCACCATTCGTAAAAACAACGTCGGCTTTATCCGCTGTCATATTCAATTTATGAAAACCACCGCCGCTCAGGCTAACACAGACGTTTCACAAACATGACACTGATGTTACATTTTGGTGTGAAAATGGGCTATGCTTTATTTCAACATCTTGCCTTTGGGGTGATCGGCTGTATACTCCGATGGCAGCACGCCGAACTGTTCGCGAAAGCATTTCGCAAAATAGGAAAGATTGTTAAACCCGGCTTCGTACGCCACTTCGGTCACGGTATGCTTGCCCTGCGCCAGCAATTTGGCGGCGGCGCGCAAACGGAGCGCACGGATGAAGTCGCCGGGCGATTGATCGGTGAGTGCCTTGATCTTGCGATGCAATTGCACCCGGCTCATCCGAAATTCCTGCGCAAAGGCTTCCACATTGAAATCGGAATCGGACAAGTGCTTATCGACTATCGCCATGACGCGCTGCAGGAAAAGCTCATCGGCGGTGGTAATGGCAATATCGCGAGGCTGCAAAGTCACTTCGCGGCTAAAGCGCTCGCGCAATTTGCGGCGCTGTTCGAGCAGATTTTTGATCCGCACGCGCAGCTCATGGGCATTGAACGGCTTGGTGAGATAGTCATCCGCGCCGGTTTCCAAGCCCTCGAGCTTGCTTCGCTCCGAAGCGCGGGCGGTCAGCAGGATCACGGGAATATGACTGGTGCGCTCATCGGTTTTGATTCTGCGGCAAAATTCAAAGCCGTCCATTTCGGGCATCATCACGTCGCTAATAATCAGGTCGGGGATTGCTTCAGCGGATTTCTCCAGCCCTTCCGTGCCGTCGCTGGCTTCGATGATCCGGCAACTCTGAGCCAGGAGATTTCTAATGTGAGTGCGCATGTCGAGGTTGTCTTCGACAATGAGAAGGACTGGTTGGTCGCTGGATGCTTGATCCTGGATGCTTGATGCTGGAGGCTCGACACCAAATACTGACAACAATTCACTGGTAACTGATGACTGATCACTGGCTTCAACGATCTCCTCCGGCTTTAGATGTTCCTTGCCTGACGGCAGGCGCACGGTGAAAGCGCTGCCTTTGCCAAGCTCACTTTCCGCGTGAATCTCCCCGCGGTGCAACTCGATCAACTCTTTGGTCAATGCCAGGCCGATACCTGTGCCCTGGCGTTTGTGTGCGTGCGATGATGATGAGTTTTCTTCGACCTGATAAAAGCGATCAAAGACTTTATCAAGCTGATCAGCCGGAATGCCGAGGCCGGTGTCTTTGACGGTGATTTGCACGAATGTAGAATGCGAAGGGCGATAGGCGATGGGCGAATGGCGAAGAGCGCCCACCTTTCGCTCTTCACCTTTCGCCCTTCTCCCTTCGCCTTTCAGATCACTGCCACCTGCCACTGCAACTGCCACTGAAACCTCCCCGCCCGCCGGCGTAAACTTGATGGCGTTGGCCAGCAAATTATTCATGCACTTCTCGAACTTGTCGTGATCCAGGTAAACAATGAGTGGCTCTGCTTCGCCACGATCCGATTTCGGTAACGCACTGGTATCCAACCGCAAAAGAATCTTATTGCGCTCCGCCAGCGAGGCGAACGAGGCAATAATAACCTTGAGAAGATGAATGATATTTTCCGGCCTGGCGCGCAGCGGCATGCTCCCTTCCTCCAGCTTGGAGAGATCGAGCAACTGATTGATGAGATGCAGCAGGCGGTTGGCGCTGCGACGCATGAAACCGTATTGCTGCATCGGATCGCCGTGAAAGTCCCTCGCCAGCAATTGCTCCAAGGGCCCGAGAATGAGCGTCAGCGGCGTACGGAACTCGTGCGAAATGTTGGCGAAGAAGCGCGACTTGATTTGGTCGACCTCATGCAGCTTTTGCGCTTCCAGGCGTTGCAGCTTCAGCTCATGCGCCAGCTTCATTTTGCCCATTTCGAACCTGCGGAGGGCGTAGAGCACGCCGAGAATAAACAACGCATAAAAAGTGTATGCCCACCAGGTTTTCCACGGCGGCGGGGTGATGGCAATCATCAGCGTGGCGCCTTCCTCGTTCCACACGCCATCGTTATTCGATCCTTTGACGCGCAAAACATACTCGCCGGCGTCCAGGTTGGTGAAGGTCACGAAGCGCCGAGTGCCAAGGTCGATCCACTCATCATTGAAGCCTTCCAATTTATAAGCATATTGATTTCTCTCCGGCGCGGTGTAATCCAACGCTGCGAACTCGAAGGAGAAAACGCTATGCTGGTAAGAAAGCGTGATCTGTTCAGCCGTGGAGATCGTTTGTGGCAGCAGTGAATCCGCACCAAGTTTGATCGGTTTGTTGAAGATTTGAAAGTCGGTGAACACGACTGGCGGCACGTGGGGATTGTCACGCACGCTGTCAGGATGGAAAAAGTTCAGGCCATTGATGCCGCCGAAATACAGCGTGCCATCTTTGCCTTTGTAGCAAGCGCGCTGGTTGAATTCATAGCTTTGCAATCCGTCGCTGGGATGATAGCTTCGAAAAGTCGCGGTTCCGGGATCGAATCCTTCGGCGGAGTTTACCACGTCGTTAGCGGGGCTCAGGACAAGCTTCGCAAGACCGTGAAACGTGCTGATCCAAAGATTGCCCCGCCGGTCGCTGAGGATGCCGGCAATAGTATTATTGGGGAGCCCATCTTTTTCTGTGAAGCGGGTGAAGGTCTCGTGTTCGACATCGAATCGATTCAGTCCATTGCGCGTGCCGATCCACAGCGTATTCCGGGCAATCAGCGTATCTTCGTAGATGACATAAACGGCATTATCACTCAAGGTATTGGGGTCGCTCGGATTTCTTAAGTATCTGGTAAACTCTTCCTTGTCGCGATCAAATTTGTTTAAGCCTTGAACAGTCCCAATCCAGAGTACGCCTCGGCTGTCTTCGTAGATTATCCTGACATTGTTATGACTTAGACTGTTGGAATTGGTGGAATCGTGTTGGTAATGGATAAATTTTGCTGTTCCCTGCCCATCCCGACTCAGACGAGACATTCCCCCTTCCGTGCCGATCCAAAGAGAGTTTTCTTTATCCAAATGGATCCAGAAGACATGATCGTGTATCAAGCTGTTCGGATTACCAGGCTCATGCCTGTAATTGGTAAAATGGGGTTGATTTTGCTCATCCCAGGTTAGCCTGGAGATCCCTCCGAAAGTTCCGATCCAAAGATTATCCTTCGGCTCATTGCCGGCTTTGCGAACCGGGTAAACGATATTATGAGGAAGGCTATTCGGATTTGCATGATCGTGCTTGAAGTGTGTAAACTCTCCCGTGGATGGATCGAGCCGGTTCAATCCCTCGCCCGTTCCAATCCAAATAATTCCCGTACCGTCTTCATATACCGACAAAATGCTGTGATGGCTCAAGCTATTCGCATTAGTGATCTCCTGTTTCATGTATTTGAACTTTTGTTTTTGCCTGGTGAACTTGCCAAGGCCGGCACCACTCAGGCCAATCCAGAGATTATCGGTTCGATCTTCATAAATCGCCAAAACAAAGTTGTTAGGAATGCTCTTTGCCTTCGTAATGTCATTCCGGTAACGCGTGAAATTTTTCCCGCTTGGTTGGCACGGATCAAAACGATAAAGGCCATCACCGTACGTGCCAATCCAGAGAAGCCGCTGATGATCTTCATGGATTGTCGTTATCTTCTCAGCGCTCAACCTGTCGAGAGTTTGAGAAGATAATTTATAGTTGGCAAACTGCTCGTCCTCCGGATCAAAACGCAGGAACCCGCCCCCCTCGGTTCCGATCCAAAGCGCTCCATTTCCGTCTTGATGAATGGCGTTGATTCGATTATGAGGCGAGCCGTTGTGATCATCACGTTCGGGCAGATAACGAGTGATTCTCACCGGTGAATGGCCATTTGAGCTTTCACACTGCCGTTGCGGCGGAAGAAGCACGAGTTTGTCCAACCCATAACCCGTGCCGATCCAGAATACGTTTTTGCTGGCGTCGCGATCTTTACAAATTACAAAGACCACATTATGGCTCAGGCTGTTGAGATTTTGCGGATCGTGAAAATAGCGAGTGAATTTTTCTGTTTGCGGATCGAAGCAATTCAGTCCGTTTGCAGTCCCGATCCAGAGCCTGCCACAGGAATCTTCATAGACGGCATTAACATTATTATTGCTCAGACTATTGGAATCGCCTGGATCATGGAGATAACGGGTGAATGTCTCCGTGCGAAGATCGAATTTGTTCAATCCCTCGTTAGTGCCGATCCAGAGCGCCGAATCCTGCGTTCGATGGCGAGGGGCGCAAATGCTCGTGATCAAGCTATTGGAAATTGAGCTTGAATCGGAAGGATCGTGCTTATAGATGGTAAAGCGATAGCCATCGTACCGGTTCAGCCCGTCAAACGTCCCGAACCACATAAAACCCAGCTTGTCTTGCGCGATGCTGGTAACCTGGGATTGGGACAGGCCTTGCTCCAGAGAGATATGTTCGAACTCGATGTTTTCTTTTTGGGCGGACTGCGGTGCTGCTCGCACTTGGAGCAAAAGCAAAAAGAGGCCGGAAAATATGTGCAAATTGCTGGCAGTGGAAAACATGACGACATTGTCGAATTTGGTGCGCAATCAGACTGGTGTCAAGGATCGAATTAAGAGTTCAGACTCGTAGCCGTTTGGGCATTTCGATCAGTCGGAGATTCTATAATATTAAGACACATAATTTCTCCCAATTTCCCCATTCCTGAGTCAAATTAGTAAAAACTAGTGAAAAAAATTTCCATAGCTATTCAGCCATGTTCAAAAAGTCAAAACAATTGACTACGTGCCGTTATTGTCATTCAGTAATCATTCCAAAAACATGCCAAAAACAAACAAGCCACTCCGGCTGATCATCGATCAACCTAAGTGGCTTGTTGAAATTGGGTTACAGCGATGGCGACAAAGCGGAGCAATGTCGCGAGCCTCGTAATCTTCGGGAAAATCTACGAGGGGTTCGTAAATCTTTACGGCTTTTTGATGCCGTACTTTTTCATTTTATATCGCAAGGTGCTCTCGTGAATGCCCAACGCTTTTGCCGTTATCGACTGATTCCAATGATGCTTCGTCAATGCCTCGAGCAGCATGGTTTTTTCGCGCGTATCTTGAATGGCTTTCATGTCAGGGGGCAATGGCTCCTGCGCCGGGGAATGAACGGCTGCAGAAGCTTGCAGTCGAAGCTCGAGCGGCAGCAGCTCTGCGGGAATATACTCAACACTTTGTTCCACGAGAATGACCATGCGCTCGACGACGTGCTCCAGCTCCCGCACATTGCCCGGCCAGGGGTATGCCTCCAAATGAACGAGCGTCTCCGGCTTGAAGCCGGTTATTTTCTTGCCATACTTCGTTGCCATTTTGTTGAGAAAATGGCTGGCGAGGATCGCGATGTCTTCTTTTCTCTCGCGCAATGGCGGCAGAACGATATTGACGACATTCAAGCGAAAAAACAGGTCCTGTCGAAATTTGCCGGCTGCGACCTCCGCGCGCAAATTGCTGCTGGCGGCGGCAATGATGCGCACGTCGACTTTTTTTACTTGCGTCGAGCCTATAGGCCGAATTTCTCCTTCCTGGATGGCGCGCAGAAACTTGCTTTGCACCTCGAATGGCATATTCACGATTTCATCCAAAAACAAGGTACCGCTGTTGGCCTCTTCAAAAAGCCCTTTTTTATCCCGCATGGCGCCGGTAAAAGCACCCTTCACATAACCAAATAATTCGCTCTCCAGAAGATTTGCCGGCAGCGCCCCGCAGTCCACCGCCACAAACGGGGCTGAAGCCCGCGGCCCGCCATAATGAATGACGCGGGCGATCAACTCCTTGCCGGTGCCGCTTTCTCCCTCCAAAAGAACCCGGCCTTCCGTCGGAATGATTCTTTCCAATAACGCAAACATCTCCTGCATTTTCGGACTATAGCCGATGATGCCATGAAACGCATATTTGTCCTGAACTTCTTTGCGCAAGCGATTGGTTTCCGCAAACAATTCTTCGTGCAATCTGGCGTGAACAATAAACTGCGCGCATTGGGAGGCCAGAATCTGCATCAGATGCAGCTCTCTTTTGCCGAATTGTTGTTCGCCGGCAAGCACGATCAGATTAATAACGCCGAGAACCTTGCCATGGAACGCGAGCGGCACGCTGAGAACGGATACAATGTCACGATGATTTTTCTTTACGTTCTGTTCACCAAACGTTTGAATCAAGTTATTGCTCAAAAGCGGTTTTTGGTGTTGCGATACCCAGCCGGCCAGGAGGTTGTTCAAATAGTGATCGAGTTTTACTTCGCCGGTATCTCCTTTCCGAATCAACGTTTTGACCACCTGGCTATGCTCGTCGGGGTTGCTGGTCGGGGCCAAGAGTATGATCGAGCCTTGGCGGGCATTGCACAAGCTGATGGCTTCCGTGATAATGCGTTGCAGAATCTCATCCACTTGCAGCGATGAACAGATGGCCTGCAGCACACTATTGAGCCGTTCGTAATCTTGAAGCTGTTCCTGCAGGCGCCGAACTTCGTCGCGTGGGTTTTCCGTCTGGTTATTTGTTGGTGGCATCATGGTTCGTCTTGCCAGGTGTGAAACATGGAACGTAAAGCGTATGCTCGGATTTGTGATCTTCAATATATTGGTGAATCTTCTTAATGCGCGGTGATGCTAAAATATCTTCAATGAAACCGCGGGGCGCATCGAGGAAATTGAAAAAGTCGGGAGCGACGGCAGCGCCCAGCATGGTTTTGCCGCTGAGATCCATAAATTCCCTTCGTGTTATTTCCATGACTGGTCTCATAAATTTTGGCTGTGTGGCTCGACCAGACTTGCGCACCAGATAAGGGCTGAGACCGATTCTACGCAAATGCCTCCGGCCGTACCTCGCCAACCTCGATAATCACGTCTGCCGGGAGATTTAGCCGTCTTGCCGCGTCGCGGATGGCCTCGGCGCTGGGCGCCTCATACAGGCAGTAGGTTTTCCTCTTGTCGGCGCTGAGGAAGGAATACAGCCACTGCACGCCGCAATCCGCATTGACGAGAGTGACCTCTGCTACGCCGTCTTTGGTTACTTCCAATCGCTCGGCGTAATTCCGCTCGATCAGGAAAAGGGCCATGGTATACCTCCTTTGTCTATGATTTATTGATTTGATGATGGTGTTATAACAACAATTGTTTAACCTAAGTCGTTTTGATTTTTTTCTTCACCTTCTGCGCTTTCTCGACCAGTGATTTCATGCCCAACTCCTGGGAGATGGCCAATGCCTCGTCCAGCAGAGACAACGCCTTGGAACGATCTTCTTCCTTGCCTCGGGCCAGAAGCATTTCGGCGTATTCATGCTGAGTGTGGGCCAGCCAGGGTCTTGCTCCCATCCTGGCGTTCATCTCAAGGGCGTCTTCGAAATGCTGTTCAGCTTCATGCCAGCGTGACATCGTGGCGGCCAATAGCCCCAGGTAGCGCGAGGCGGCCCCGTAGAAAACGATCGCACTGTTATGAAGGTTGTACCCGGCATAAGGCAACAGCAGTTGGTACAGGATGGCAGCGCGGACGGAATCGCCGAGAAAAGCACACACCTCGGAAAGGTAAGCGATGTAAGTCATCCAAATGACATCCTGGGGGAGATCGGCGAAGTCGTTGGCTGCCAGATGCTCAAATTCAGTCCGGGCTTCCTGTTCGAGGCCCAGCTCGCTGTAGATCAGGGCCAGGCCCGGGCGCCACGTGGAGGCTGCAGAGTATCGCTCGACAAAGCTCTTGACGACCGGGGCCAATTCTTGCAGACGGCCCTGCTCCCGGCGGATTGTAAACATCTGCATCCCGAAGATCCCTTCCACGTTATCGACCTGCCATCGCTGACCGTAGGAAAAGGCCTCCTGGGCTAATCGCTCCCCTTGCTCAAACCGGCCCTCCAACATCGCCCGCATCACCTGACTTATCATTGTACCATGGATGTAAACGGGTTGCTGCAACTTTTCCGTCAGCCGGCCATGGGCCACAATTTCTGCATCCAACGCATGTATATCCCCAAGAGCCAGCAGGATGTACATTCGATAGTAATGAGCTAGCGCCGTCTTCTCTCTGTTGCCGACCTCCTGGGCCAAACGCAGCATTTCAGTAGCGGCGGCTAATCGCTCTTCGGTTTTCTCAGGCGCCCCCTGGATATAGAGGCTAACATTGAGCGTATCTAACAAAGCTGACGGGTCGTTGACCCGACGGGCCATCCCAAGGGCTTGTTGGAGCAATGCTGCTGATCGCTCCGGTGAGCTGGAGATGAGCGCTCTGCCAAGGCCGGCCAGTACCCTGACCCTGAGCACGCTGTCTTCCGCAGCCAGGGCACCTAGAGCGTCTTCCAGGAGGCCTACAGCAAGCTCGGCAGGAAGATTGAAGCGCCATCTCGCCTCTTCATAGCCCAGCGCCGCATGAGCCAGGCCTTTCGGCGACCCCAATGCACTGGCGATACCGGCTGCCCGTTGAAACGTTGCCATAGCCTGAGATGTCTTTCCGGCATTCTTTTGGGCCTCGCCCAGGCCGATCTGCAGGTTCATCTCTTGCTCGGTGCGCTTCGTCGTATCGGGAAGAAACTGGAGTAATTCCAGTGCGTGAGCAAAGTGTGCAACCGCTTCCGAATTCGCCGAACTCTGAAGAGCCTGCTCTCCGGCGCGCTGCAAGCACGGGAGGGCTTGTTCAATGAGGCCGGCCGATTCATAGTGATGAGCGAGCAGCTCCGGACTTGTCTCAACTGTCTTGGGGAACTGTTTGGCCAAAACTTCCGCGATCTGCCGGTGGTATTGCTGCCGCGTGCTTTTGAGCAAAGATTCATACGCCGCCTCCTGGATCAAGGCATGTTTAAAAATATAGCTCACTTTTGGCGACACGCCTCTGCGGTAAAGCAGCTCCGCATTCACCAAGCGCGCCAATTCCTCATTCAAAGTTGCCTCGTTCAGAGGCGAAACGGCGTGCAGCCACTCATAAGGAAATTCGCGGCCCAACACCGCCGCCAGTTGCGCCACTTCTTTGGCCGTCGCCAAATGATCCAAACGCGCCATCAAAGAATCGCGCAGCGTCGTGGGAATAGTGAGTTGTGTTAGCGATCCACTGAAGGGCAGGCCCACCAGTTCATACTGATCATCTTTCTCTTGGAGCATTCCCGACTCCAGCACCGTCTTGGTCATCTCTTCCACAAACAAGGGCACACCATCGGTTTTGCTGGCGATGTGATTGAGCACTTCTTCCGGCAACGCTTTTCCTTTGGTCACCCGACCGACCATTTTTTCAATCTCCTTGCGCGGCAGGCGGTTCAGCGTGATGTAGTTCAGATACGAGCGCATCTCCCACGGTGGCGTAAAATCCGGACGAAAGGTGAGTAGAACGCACAGTTTGGTGGTTGGCGCCTGGGCGATAATCAAATTGAGCAGCTCGAGGGTGGAAGGATCAACCCAATGCACATCCTCAAGCACAAAGAGCAACGGCTGTTGGCTGGCGCGGGTCAACAGCACGCTAAGCAACGCTTCGAGGGTCTTTTGCTTTTTCTGTTGCGGTGACAGATTGAGGGGAGAGTAATTCTCACTTAGCGGAACCGACAGCAACGTGGCAAAGAGCGGCGTGGTTTCCGGCAGTGCCAGTCCATATTGCACCAGAAAGCCTTCGATTTTGCGCAATTTCATCGATGCGGCCTCTTCGGCCTCGAATTGCAGCACCACACGTTCGAGCAATTCGATCAGAGGATAAAGGGCGCTGCTCTGATGGTAGGGGGAACAATAGCATTCGGTCAACCAGGCTTGGGGATTAGCCGCCACGTGCGCTTTCAGTTCCTGCACCAGCCGCGATTTGCCGATGCCCGCTTCGCCGTTGAGCAAAACCACTTGCCCATTTCCTTCGAGCACTTGTTCCCAGCGTTCCTGCAACATGCCAATTTCTTTCGCGCGACCCACCAGCGGCGTCAAACCAGTGATGGCGGCGGCCTCGAGACGACTGCGGGCAACACTCGCATAGAGCACTTGGTATAAAGGTATCGGCTGGGAAATGCCTTTCATAGCATGCTGGCCTAATTCACGGCAATCGAAATAACCTTCGATCAAGCGGTAAGTGACTTGGCTCACGACGAGCGCATCAGGAGCAGCGAGGTTTTGCAACTGCGTTGCGAGGCGTGGGGTTTCGCCAACCATCGCTTGCGGGTCTCCGGCAACCACCAAGCCGGTGTGAATGCCAACGCGGGCGGCGAGCTTGATGCCCTTCTCTGGCTCAAGATGAGAACTCATTCGCCGCAAGCCTTCCAAAATCCCGAGTCCGGCCAGCACGGCGCGGCGGGGATCATCTTCGTGGGCCTTGGGATAGCCGAAGGAGACCAAAAGGCCGTCGCCGAGTGATTGAATGATCCGGCCTTCGTAACGTGCGATCACATTGTCACAAAGCGCTTGATATTCTGGCAGCAGCGCATGCAAATCTTCGGGATCGAGTGGCTCCGAGCTCATCGACGGAGCGACCAGTTGGCACGACATCACAGTCACCTGACGGCGCTCAGCGATACCGGATTTACTGGACGGCCTTGCAGAAATTTGTTTTGCCTCTTGGTTGCCACCCGCAAGGGCTTTTGAGCTTGCAACTTGCTTCAACTCCGAAAGCAAATCCGCCATCGTTTGAAAGCGATCTTCCGCTATTTTTGACAGTGTGCGCCGCACAATCTGCGTTAGAGCCGCTGGCACCTCAGGGCGAAGATTCGTTATTGGTTTTGGTTCTTCACACAAAATTGAATACACCATAGCCTGTTCATATTCCCCTTTGAAAGGTAACTGTCCCGTGATCATCTCGTAGAGCACGACGCCCAAAGCCCAAATATCCGTGCGATGATCGACTTCTTCTGCGCGCGCCTGCTCCGGCGACATGTAGGCCACTGTGCCGAGGGTCATGCCGGATTTGGTGAGCCGCGTCTGGCCGGCGAGCTTGGCGAGACCGAAGTCGACAATCTTGACCTCGCCCCGCGTTGTAATCATAATGTTTGCTGGCTTGATGTCGCGATGGGTGATACCGGCCTCGTGCGCCCGTGCCAGACCTTGCGCAATTTGAATGGCAATCTCGATCACACTGTCCACTGATAACTGATTACTGCTTACTCGCTTTTTCAGCGTCTCGCCTTCGTAGTACGCCATCGCGATGAAAATCTGACCATCCTCAGTTTCGTCTATTTCGTAGATGGTGCAAATGTTGGTATGATCAAGAGCTGAAGCGGCCTGCGCCTCATGGACGAAGCGCTCTTTGGCCTCTTCATCACGGGTCAAGTCCGGAGGCAGAAACTTGAGCGCGACGAGACGTTTGAGCTTGGTGTCTTCGGCTTTGTAGACGATGCCCATGCCTCCGCCGCCGAGCTTTTCGAGGATTTTGTAGTGGGAAATTGTTTTGCCAACCATACCATACCTCCGTGTCGAAGATGACACCAGTAAGGAAATCAATTCATCATCAATCCTCCAATAATAAAGACAAGTCAATCACGCCGAAATTCTCAAGATTTTTCTGGTGAGAACTGTTTTTTCGATTACTGGGGTGTCCGGATTCATGGCAATCCGTTTGAAAAAATACTACATTTGCCCCAAAAAGCAAGCAGATTTTCAAAAATAAAAAGGCGATCCCAAATCATTGGAAGCGCCTTTCTTTTGATATCGAATTGTTAAGTATGCCAACCAGTAGGGTTTGGTTGTTCGCAACAGTTCAGCCCCTATCCAATTGAAAGAAAAATCAGGATGGCCTAAGCTTAATTGTCCGTCACCAGCTCTTCGGGGTTATAGTAGGTGTGCAACACCAGCAGGACGGCGATATCCAGCAACACCTGCTCGCGCCGGGAGGGCATGTAGCGCAATTGCCGGCCGCGCGCAAACGCCACGAAGTTGCGCAGCTCCTGCCTGATTCTCGCGCGGTCGATGCCGGCCCACCAATAATCGATGCGATCCACCAAATACGGCGAGTATTCCGAGATCAAATCCGCCAGTTTTTTACCCTTGCGCACGCGGCCAAACACGTCGATCAAAGACTGCGAGACCGGCAGCAAATCGTTGGCAGCGTCTTTCAAGCGGTTCAGCACTTCCGGGCTGGTCAAAGGTATGGCGTTGACCGCCAGCCGCCGCGCGTTTTTGCTGCGCGGTTTGACGGCCATCGCGTAAAACATTCCTTCTTTCTTTTCCTTATTGACGCTCCACCAACGCTTAGCCAGCACGGTGCGGGAATAGCTCGAGGTCGTCGCGCCTTTGTGGCCGCCATAAGGATCGAGCACGATGAACGCCTTTTCCGTCGAACCGGCAACCAGGATCCAATGATCGAAGTTGTCGACGCAAATGATCACCGGATGGTTTTGGCCGTGTTGCTCCCGCAGCCATGCCAGAGCGGTTTTGCCGTCGGATTTATGCGGCCATTGCGCTTCAATG
This sequence comes from Candidatus Zhuqueibacterota bacterium, assembly GCA_022616415.1. Taxonomy (GTDB): domain Bacteria; phylum Zhuqueibacterota; class Zhuqueibacteria; order Zhuqueibacterales; family Zhuqueibacteraceae; genus Zhuqueibacter. The sequence continues at coordinate 15,807 of JAKEEU010000235.1, forward strand.
CCTTCGTATCCCAATCTCCGCAGCGCTCGCCGCAGGCCGGACTCATCCGTGCCGTTCCACCAGCGTGTCCCACACGCTATCTTGATTTCTTCAAAGGTGACTTCTGCGTTGCCGAGCAAGTATAGCGCATTGAAAACACAAGTGGGGCCGCAGCTATATTCGTCCGGTTGTTTGGTGAATCCCATTTCTCAAACCCTTACAGGCGTAGCCCGCCTCGGCGAGCCGCACTAAGTTATTATTTTTAAAACCTTAATATCGAGTATGCCCATTTCATCTCTTCCGGGTTGCTCATAATATAATACTCTCAAAGATGCGAAGCAATCCCTTCTTAAAAAATTTTTTGCCTACGGCTTTAAAGTTGACAAAGCGATATAAAATAAACAAAATAAAGGTTTTGAATGGTGTGTTTTTGTTCCCATAATTGGCGATCAAAAAACTTTGTACGCCACGAACACGTAAAGGCGCTTCGAGCAGAAAGAAAAAAACTGACTATTTGAGGGCGATCACTGAAAACGCATTAAAGATTGCTTTGCTTTTTGAATCGTCTTGTATTCGTGGGCATTTTGCCGTGCATGCTGTGAGATCGCGAGAGGGAGGTTATTTTGCCCATTAATTCGTCCAGATCAGAAGACTTGAGAACGAAAGCGTCGGCGGCTAAACGCCGGATGTGGCTTTTTCCGTAGGGATAGGCGGTATTGATAATTATCGGCAGGTTATGTTCGTTGGAGTGGCGGCGAGTCGTCGATATTTCCTTCACCAACTCTGCCCCATTGACATCCGGAAGGACAACATCGACAACGGCGACGTCAAAAGAGCGATCTTGAATTTGCTGCAAAGCCTCAGAGCCATTGTGGGCACAAACAACTTCAAAGCCCTGGGCTTCCATTTCCATTCTATAAAGCAGGCAATGCTTCACATTTGCATCCACCACCAACACCTTAGGCGTAAACGCCTCGGTTGCACCCAAGAGGGTTTCTGTTGGCATATCCCGTCATCCCTTTCAAGTTTTTAAAGAGCAAGTCCTTATGCCCCGTTAGACGAGGCTAACGATGGTGATTCTTCGTGCACTCTCCAAGCGACGAAGAACAACATTTTTCAGGCGAGCAACGAATCGCGCATTGAGGAGGAAACACTTGGCCGGCTTTCTTGCCAGCTTGGGAAACTGGAAAGAAATTCGGCCAAGCACAAAACGTGGTAAATTTAATGGAAAGAAATGTAAAAAGCAAGTGACAAAATTGTCATATTTGCTTATTGTTTTGCCAGCTCCTCGAGCCTCCTTTTCGCAAAGGGGTTGGCCGGCTCCAGTGACAACGCCTTTTTATAATTTTCCATCGCCAAAGCCTTTTCACCTTTCGCCAAATAAATTTCTCCCAAAAAGAAATGCGCCAAGGCTGAATTGGGATTAACCTGTGTGTTCAGCTTGAGAATGGCGATGGCATCGTCATTTTTTCCCCCCGCCTGAAGCTGTTGCGACAGCCGATTGAGCGTCCCCTCGCGAAAATCATAAGCAAAGCCGCCGAAATGTTTCTCGCGCAGCTCGTGATATTTTTTAATCGCCTCCTGAACGCCTTGCGCCGACGTGATCTCGAACAAAATCTCGTCGAGCGCGCGCGGGGGGTGATTCTCGCCGTGGTGGCACGTGATGCAGTTGACTTGAAGCGCGTCGGCAGATTTTCTTTCGATTTTTGCCAGATGCTCGTTGTTGATGGCCTGCACCATGCGCAGCATGGCGCGCGCGGTTTGTTTGGTTTCCTTCGTATCCGAGACGAAATCGAAAGTCGTCAAGGGCTTGCCCTCTTCGCCGATATGACAGTGCTGGCAACGAACCCCCAGCGCGCTCGTAAAACCTTTCATCATATCCAGCAGCCCGCCCTTGCTGATGTCCTTGGGCAAAACTTGCAGGTTGGTGAATTTGTCGGGTATTTGGCCCCAGGCTGGCATAACGACGAACGCAACACCCAGGCTCAATAAAACGCATTTCGATAATCCACGCTTGACTTGAGTGAACATGGTTTTGTTCTCCGTTTGAAAGTTTATTGGGAACGTCGGCTTATGTTCAGCCCCAGAGGAGCGAAATGTTTATAGCTCGTCACTCTATAAAATAATTCAAAGCTCCGATAGGAGCGAAATGTTGTAAGGTAATTTAGCTTTACCCAACGAAGGCGCCAATAGAATTGGGATGAATGGCGATGGAAGAGGGGCGAAACGTTCGTGCGGTGGGATAAGTCTCAAGCATTCAAACAGATTTCCCCAAAAGCGCATCCAGCTTCTCGCGATAGCCCCGGCTCGACGTCAAGCGCGAACCGTCTTGCAGGATAATGGCGTATTCACCGTTGAACCACGGCTGCAGCTCTTTGATGCGGTCAATGCGGACGATGGTGGAGCGATTGAGGCGCAGAAATTTTTTCGGATCGAGCTGGGTTTCCAAATTTTTGATCGTCTCGCGCAAGAGATGCGACTCGCGGCCGGCGTGCAAGCGCACGTAATTGCCGGCGGCTTCGATCCAGTCGATCTCCTCGGCCTTCAAAAAGAACACCCGTCCGCCGGATTTGACGACCAGACGCTCCAGCCATTTTCTTTCCGGCTGCAGATTCTCGAGCAAAGCCAGCAGCCGTTGATTGAGATCGCCGTCTTTAGCTTGCTGAATTTGCAGGCGCGCGCGTTGCAGGGCTTTTTGAAAGCGTTCCCGGTCGAACGGCTTCAAAAGATAATCCAGCGCATGCACCTCAAAAGCGCGCAGCGCGTACTGATCATAGGCCGTCACGAAAATAACGGCCGGCAATTTCTCGGCGCCGAGCCTCTGCAAAACGCCGAATCCATCCAGCTCCGGCATTTGGACATCGAGAAAAAGCAAATCCGGTTTATCGCGCTGGATGGCGCCAACCGCTTCGTGCCCGTTGGCACATTCGCCGATGATTTCGAGGTCAAGCTCATCTGCGAGCAACGTGCGAATGCGCTCGCGTGCCAGCGGCTCGTCATCGACGATAAGCGTGCGAATTTTCATAGCGCTCGTGTTCGTAGTGGCTCCTTCAGGAGCGGATGTTCAGTGTCTGCGACATCATTGATGCCATCATTCGCCATGCGCAAAGGAATTGACAAGCGCACGACCAAGCCACCCGCTTCAGCATTGAACAATTCAAAGCGATGCGCCGCGGCGTAGAGCTGCTGCAAACGCGCCTGCGTATTTGCCAACCCGACGCCCTCCTTGAGCGTCTCTCTTTTGCTCTCCGGAAGGCCGGGCCCGTCGTCGTGCACTTCCAACTGCAATTGGCCATTCTCGCGCTTGGCGTGAATCTCGATGTGGCCATGCGCAGCGCGCGGCGCGATGCCGTGGCGAATGGCATTTTCAACGATGGGCTGCAGAATAAAATTTGGCACCATGCCATCCAATGCTTCCGGCTCGATGTTCATCCGAACGGTGAGACGATCCCCGAAGCGAATTTGTTCGATCTCCAGATAGCGCTCGAGAAACTCCAGCTCGTGCTTCAGCGTCACTTCCTGCACGCCGAGATTTTCCAGGCTGAGCCGCAACAAATCGCTCAAGCGCGCGATCATGCGGTCGGCAGCCTCGACGTCTTTGTGTATTAGCGTCGAAATCGCATGAAGCGTATTAAAAAGGAAATGGGGATGAAGCTGCATCTTCAGCGCTTGCAATTGCGCTTGTGCCAGTTGCGCTTGCAGTTGCGAGGCCTTCACTTCATGCTCGCGATATTTGCCATAGTAATCGAAAGCATAGATGATGCCTACAATCGCTGCATAGATGAGCAAATTTTGCTGAAGCGCAACCGGGGATACCTCTCGCATGGGAAGTCCGATCATGCGCCATAAGACCATATACTCGAGGACCATTTTGCTGAATGAAAAAAACACTCCTGCGAAGAAATGAATGAACAGCCGGCGTCCGCGTTTTTTGCGCTCCAGAGGAAAGCGGCGGGCAAACCAAAAAATGAAAGGCGAGAGCATTCCCCACGCATACCAGTCAGGCATGGCGACAGACAAGGCTTGTCGCCATGTTGGCGATGTGTCGGAGTTGTAAGCGTAACGAATATAGATTTGACTGGCGGAGAAAAGCCCTAAAAATGTCCAGCAAGCGAAGAGCAAGCTCCAGCGCAGGAGCCGTTGTGCTATGGTTTTGCCGTCTTGCATTGATCAAGCTTTTAAACTGCAATGATACCCAACTTTTATCTTGACAAATTTAACAAAATGCACCGGCAAAAGCAATGGTTACTGTTTGGCTGGCACATCGAATTTTGCTTCGTCAATCGGCAGATTGTGCTGGATCTCGTCAAACCTTTCAGTCCAGCTAAAGTCCGGGCGCGACCGACGCAGCGTGAACGGCAGCTTGATGCCATCCACCTCGCGAAAATCCTCGTAAACCGTTTGCACTGTCGTGCCTCTGACAGTTACATCCCACCGTATGAGCAACCAACCCTGCGCATCAAAGTACAGCTTTTCAGCCGTGCCGTCCGCCGAGGTCGCCTCAATAGTATAGGCGTCACGGTCACCGATCTTTTCTTTGCCCTTGACGACCATATGGGGGTAGAACGATTTCAACCGAAGCTCCCGGTGTACATTGTATTCACGCTTGAACGATTCGACTTCAGGACCGCTCATCTCCCGAAGCCCGCGCCGGTTGTTTGTCCAAGCGACAGCGCCGTTGAAGCCATTCTCGCTGATTCCCGCGACAGGACTGTCAACCATGCGATAAGCCTTGTTGGGAGCCATTTCATAGATTTGCAGAGGCGCCGATCCCGCGGGAACCACGACTGATCCGTTCATCACCCTAGTCATTATCTTCTCGACTGCCACTTTGCCGCCTATGGCATCAACATATTTGTCGAGTATTTGATCCACCGTTGGTGTTGAACCCAAGGTCGTATGTTTGGCGCCTCGCTTTGCATCCTGCCCCAGAGTTGAGTCGAGCGTCACCAACGTCAAAAGCAAAAACATCACTCTGAAATTCATGGCATTGTCCTTTCGAGTTATAATGGTATGTTGCCAAAAGCCCAATGTGTTGTTGTAAGGTCAATGAAAGGTGAATCGCCACGAATTCCAACAGAATTGGGACAAGTTGTCAAAAAATGAGGATGGGGTGGATAAAGGGTGAGATAAAGCGTTTCAGACCTGCGGTTTGCATGATTCACTTCCGAGTCTTTGTCCGCAGGGCACGCTCCAGAACGGCCGGCACTTCTTCCGTTGCGCAGAAGATGGCTTTCGGAAATTTAACTTTTGTCGATTTCACCTTATCCGGCTGGCCGCCGGCGAAAAGAATAGGAATATGCTGCCGCTTTTTCGATTCCCAAAACCATTCCGCCACCGCGCGGCCATGCGAGGGCAGGCGGTCGAGAGAAATCACCACCGCGTCCGGAAGCGTGTCGCCGAATTTGGCATGCTCTTCCGTGCTCCAATGCTGAGTCACTTCGTAGCCGGCTTTGATGAGCGGCACGATGCGTGCTTTGACTTCCGCTTCATTCCAGTGAAGATAAAAAATTTTGGGCATAAAAATAAAGGGCTTATTTAAAGTGGAGTTTTGTAGCCCAAGCTACCAGCCGGTTTCTAGTGCAGACTGGCAGTCTGCGCTACGGTTTTCTTTGCCAATAAAAATACAACGGCAGGCCAAGCGCGATAATTGCCGCGCCGATGGCGGCGTCGCGTGGGGCTTCGATGATGGTGTTGACCATCAGCCAAACTGCAAAGAGAATGAACGCTACCGGCACGACCGGATAGCCCCAGGTTTTGTAGGGCCGCGCCATGTGCGGCGCCTTGCGGCGGAGGATGATCACCGCGCCGCAGGACATCGCATAAAACAGCCACGAGGCAAAAACCACGTAGGTATAAAGCTGATCGTAGGTGCCGGACAGCGTCAAGATGCAAGCCATCACCCCTTGAACGATCAACGCGACCAGCGGCGTATGAAACTTGGCGTTCACTTGCGCCATGGATTGGAAGAACAAGCCCTCTTTGGCCATGGCGTAAGGAATGCGCGCCGCGGTGAAAACGATGCCGTTGTTCGATCCCAACGTCGAGATGAGAATCGCGACCGCGACCAACGCCGCGCCCGCGGCGCCCATGATCGTGGTGGCGACATCCGATGCGACCAAATAAGATCGTCCGGTTTGTTCAGCAGCTTCGACGGCTTGTGCCATTTTTCCCGCCGATAACACATAAACGCAGGCAAGACTCATCAACACATACAATGCAATGACGATAAGAATGGAATAAATTATCGAGAGCGGCATGTTGCGTTGCGGATTTTTTACCTCACTGGCCACGTAGGTGATTTCGATCCAACCGTCGTAAGCCCACAACGCCGCGACCATCGCCAAGCCGAACGGGCCGATCAGGCTTGCAAAAGACTGGCTCGTCAAAAGCGGATCGAAATTCGTGAGCGATCCGCCGCGCAGCGCGAAGCTCAAGGCAACAAGAGCGAATAGTGCCCCCATTTTTGAAAAAGTAAAAACATTCTGCGTCCAGGCTCCGAGCTTCAGCCCAAAGCAATTGAGCGCGGTAAGCACGACCGTCGAAATGATGGCCACAATCTTGACGCTTAGCGGATCGAGCGGAAAGAAGAATCCGAGATATTGCGCAAACGCTACGGCGATGGCGGCAATCGAAGCGGTATTGATCACCATGAATGCCGCCCAGCCATAGAGAAATCCCCACACCGGGCCATAAGCCTGGCGGAGATACACAAACTGGCCGCCGGCCTCAGGCATGGCAGCGCTCAATTCCGCAATCGACAACGCTCCCAACAGGCTGACGAATCCTCCCAATATCCACACGACGACGGTCAACGCCGAGCCTTGCACGTGCATGGCGATGGTGGCGGGAACGATGAAAATCGCCGAGGCGATCATCGTCCCCACGTTGATCATGGTGGAATCAAGCAAAGTCAATTCTCGGCGCAGCTCGGGTGAGGAGTTTTTGCTGGGCATCTTATTCTGGCGGCGATTCGGTGATGAGAAATTTTCAGAACTATGAAATCATTCCGGCAACATTAAAGCAAAAGCTTTGCAAACAATCGTCCACCGGATTGAAAAACGACCAACGGATTTGCAAAAAAAATCCGTTGGTCGTTTTATTAATTCGTTGGACATTAAAGTTGGAGGCTTTTGCAAGCCACATAAAATGTGCTAGGCCTCTAATTCGGCGTGGCCGTTCCAATCCTGACCAGCTCTGTCATCACCGTGCCGCCGCCCATCATCGCCGGCAGCGTCGCCTGGCTGCGGATGACGCAGCGGTTCTTATCCATCGCAAAGTTCACGATTCCGCCGCCGCCGGCTTCGCCGTCAAGCGGCTTCATCTCGATTTTGTACGTTTCGAATGAGCCGGCTGGCACGGCAATCGTTTCCTTGCCCACGACTTTGAGTGACATGGGCCGGACTTTGCGCGTGAGCAAATCAAACACGCGCACGGTGGCCTCGTAATTCGGGGCCAACGGCAAAGCCGCCAACGTGACTTCCAGGGCGGCGCCATCTCCTAAAATAGGAGCGGTGAGCTTCACTTCTATCGGCATGTCCTGCGCGCCCATCTTCATCGAGCCTTTGATGGCATCAGGAAGATATTGCACTTTGATCACCGCCGGGCCTTGCGTGGCGCTGCGGCGCACTGGCCACAACGTTTGCTTGTCAAGATAGAACGTGTCTGCGGCAGCACCCATCGGGCTTTGCGACGCACTGATGATCCGCCAAACTTGAGCGCCATCGAGTTGCGCCTCATCCACTTTTCTCGCGACCTCCATCTGGAATTTTTGGCCGCGCGCTTCGATGGTAGAAGCATATTGCAACTCGCTGGCACGCAAAGTCTCTGGTGAGCGTTTCGGCAACGGCGCGGTCAGCGCATAAGCTGCGAGCGTGGTGTCCGGCAGCGTGACCGTGCTGACGTCTACCGTGAGTTTCGCGAGTTTGGCCGTAAGCTCCGAAGACATTTCCTCCTGGAAGCGTCCGCGCAGATGCTTGGCGAGAAACTTCTCCATAGCAGCCGCCAACGCCAGACGATTTTCCGGCGCGCGAAAGCCGTGGCCTTCATCCGGCGCTACGATATATTCCGCCGGCAGTCCTCTTTCGCGCAAGGCAATCACGATTTGATCGGATTCGGTTTTCTTCACGCGCGGATCGTTGGCGCCGTGTACCACCAGCATCGGTGTTTTGATCTGCTCCGCCTTGAACAGCGGCGAGCGCGCGATCAAGTCCGCCCGGTCTTTTTCATTTGACGGATCGCCGACGCGCTTGTGCCAGATTTTGATGAAGGGTCCCCAATAAGCCGGAAAGGATTCGATCAACGTGATGAGATTCGACGGCGCGACATACGGCACGGCGGCGGCATAAAGATCGGGCGTGAAAGTGACGCCGGCCAGCGTCGCGTAGCCGCCATACGAGCCGCCAAAGATGGCCACGCGCTTAGGGTCGGCGATGCCCTGCTTGATGAGATGATTCACGCCGTCGGTGATGTCGTGCTGCATCGCGCCGAAGCCCCATTCCATGTTGCCGGCGTTGAGAAATTTCTTGCCATAACCGGACGAGCCGCGAAAGTTGGGCTGCAGCACGGCGTAACCGCGATTGGCGAGAAATTGGGCATAAGAATCATATCCCCAGGTATCTCTCGACCACGGCCCGCCATGCGGATGAATGACGACAGGCAAATTTTTTGGCTCAACGCCCTTGGGCAGCGTGAGATAAGCAGGAATTTTCATGCCGTCGCGCGCTTTGTAACGAATCGCTTTCATGGGCGCAAGATTTTCCGAAGGCAAATTCGGGCGCGAGCGATAAAGCAGCTTCACCTCGCCGGACTGGCGATCGTAAAGATAAACCGAGCCGGGGTCCACGTCTCTTCCCACGCTGACAATGTGGAAACGCATGTCGCGCGTGGAAGATTGCATATTCAGCTCGCCTTCCGGCAATTTTTTTCGCAGCAGCTCCAAATCTTTTTTCGCCTGCGCGGTTTTCGGATAGATGCGCACGCGGTCGCCAACGTATGCCGTAGCGATAAGCTCGTCGGTATCTTCCGAAAAGACCGCGCTGCCAAAATCCACCTGGCCGTCGGGATCGGATTCCACCAGCTCTTCCTTGCCGGCCTGCGGATCGAACAGCACCAAACGCGAGAGATTGACATTCTCGCCTTTGTCCGTGGTCATGTAGACCCGCTTACCATCCTTGTGAAATTGCACCGGAAAAGCGCTTTCTTCGAAGGTCGCGGTGTAGACCTGCGTGAGCTTGTCGTCGTCGATGCGCAAAATTTCACTGCCGCCTTCCGGCAATTGCCGATAAGCGAGGCGGACGTTTCCGTTCAAATCGTAAATATAAAAGCCCACCTTTTCCGTGTTCTTGATGAGCAGCTCTTTGGCGCCGGTGTCGAGATTGATGCGATAAACATCATGATAAGTTGCATCGCGGTCGTTAAGGCCGATAATGATCTCGCTGGGCTTGTTTTTGGGCACCGCATAAATGACGGCGCGAACGTTTTCAATCGGCGTCAGATCACGCGCCGGTGGCACGCCGGTCGCCGCCTCGGGCTCAGCCGCCAGATTCACGGCGTAAACGTGAAAATTCTCATTGCCGCCTTTGTCCTGCACGTACAAAATGTAGCGGCTGTCCTGGCTCCAAAAATAGCCGGGCACCGGGCGCGTATCCGCGGTGACGGGCTTGGCCTTCTCAAAAGGCTCGTCGAGGCCCTTCACATAAATGTTGCGCACGTTCTTATACGGCTTGATGAAAGAGATGAATTTGCCATCGGGTGAGAGTTGCGATCCCGAGATTTCCGGGTCGCCGAAAAACAACTGGCGGTCGATCAACGGCGGCAGCTTGCCAAGGTGCGAAGCCTGGCCGGATTGCGCGGGTACAAGGGAAACAAAGCTCAACACCAGCGCAAGGGACAAGATCAGTCCTGTTCTCCAACTTTTGGTCATCATACACTCCTCCTTATAAATGTGAATGGTTTTATGTTATTGCCACGACTCGATTTGTACGAATCAATTCCCAAGTTGTTTCGGAGATGGGAAAAGCGTGATGAACGGACCACGGCGCGGCAATCAGATGCATACTTACTGAACGCCTTAAGCTTGTAGTTTCGCCTTCTCCGCCCCGCGTTCAAAAACAAATAAGGAAGCGGAGCGGGGTAGGCGTGAAACGTTGGCATTGGCAGAAAGCTGCGAATTAAACGAAGCATTCTTTCAATTCCACGCCCGACGCCTGAAGGCGTTACTACGAACACATCTGTTACAAGTGATATCTTTGGGAACATCGAAACGGGTATTAGGTCACACCTCCTCTGGCAGTCCCAATTTTTGGCGTAAAAAGGCTCGCACAGTTTTCATTGATTGGATTGCAGCACGGGCATCATCTTTGGTTGCCGATTCACCCGGGTAGCGGACCCCTACTGCATATTTGGTGAGTTCTTTCAACAGATCTCGTTGCAATTCGAAGGCGCTATCGTATGGCAGGCAAAGCTCAAGAAATTCGATGAGGTCGTGGACCGGGCGAAAACGTTGACCGTGTTCCTGTAGATACGCTTTTAAGTATTTTTCAACGCATTGTTGACAATGAAAGCAGACGGCATCATAATTTGGCGCTTTCCTTACTCGCATTTCGCGGTTGGCTGTATGAAAGTCGCCTTCGGCCTTGTCAACCCATTCTTGTGTTAGCACGTGCATAAAGCACTTTTCCCTTCTCCACGACCTCTTGCAGGAAAAAATCACCCAAGGCCAAACGTTCGGCCAATTGTTGCGGGCTTCGAACCAGCAGATCCAAGCCAAAATGATAATCTATGGCGCGAGCGATTTGAACTGCTTGTTGGCTGTTTCGCAAGGACGTCTCCATGACCACGAGCAAATCCACGTCGCTCTCCGGCCTGGGCTTGCCGTAGGCGTACGAACCGAAAAGGATTATTTTTTCCGGCCGGAATTTTTCGGCGATTTGTTTTACCACGGCACGGATGGCGCGCTTCCGGATGCGACGACGCTCGTTGACATTGGGTACCTTGATCGCTGCCATTGAGTCGTTCCATTTTTAATGAGACTTGAAAGAAGTAGCTTCAATAGAAGATACACCGCTACCGCTAAAAAGTCAAGAACGTTTCTTGCTTGTTCCTGGTAAGACTTTGCGTATTCTTTGCGTCTTCGTGACCCGTGATGTTTTGGGTTCCGGTCAAACATTGACCTGCGGCAATTCCTTCAGAGCCATCTCGACCTCTTCGGTTGGATACTCGAAATCCGGCAGCTTCTTGGCGAAATAATCGTCGTAGGCTTGCATGTCGAAATAGCCGTGGCCGCACAGATTGAACGCGATGACCTTTTTCTCGCCGGTTTGTTTGCAGCGCAGCGCCTCGTCGATGGCGATGCGGACCGCGTGAGCCGGTTCCGGCGCCGGGATGATGCCTTCGGTTCGTGCAAATTGCACCGCCGCCTCGAAGACGGGATTTTGATGCACTGCCACCGCTTCGATCATCTTGCTGTCGTAAAGATAACAAACAATCGGCGCCATGCCGTGATAGCGCAACCCGCCGGCATGAATCGGCGCCGGAATGAACGAATGGCCGAGCGTGTACATTTTGACCAACGGTGTCATCATCGCCGTGTCGCCAAAATCGTAGACATATTTGCCTTTGGTCAAACTTGGCGCCGCCATCGGCTCCACCGCGATGAAGCGCGTCTTTTTGCCCTTCTTCAATTTCTCGCGCACGAACGGCGTGATGAAACCGGCAAAGCTCGAGCCGCCGCCGATGCAGCCGATCATCACATCCGGATACTCGCCGGCCATTTCGAATTGTTTCAAGCACTCTTCACCGATAACGGTTTGGTGCATCAACACGTGATTGAGCACCGAGCCGAGGGAGTATTTGAATTTCCCGCCGCTCGTGGCTGCGGCTTCAACCGCTTCGGAAATAGCGATGCCCAACGAGCCGGTTGAATTTGGATCCTTCGTGAGGATGCCTTTTCCGGCGTTCGTTCTCTCGCTCGGACTCGGCGTGACCTTCGCGCCGAACGATTCCATCATGCTGCGACGATACGGCTTCTGCTGGTAGGAAATCTTGACCATGTAAATGTCGCACGGCATGCCGAAAAAGTTGCAAGCCATCGCCATGGCCGAGCCCCATTGTCCGGCGCCGGTTTCCGTCGTCATGCCCTGCACGCCTTCTTGCTTATTGTAAAATGCTTGCGGCACCGCGGTGTTGGGCTTGTGCGAGCCGACCGGTGAGACGCCTTCGTACTTGTAGTAAATGTGCGCCGGTGTATCGAGCGCCTTCTCGAGTTGGCGCGCGCGGATGAGCGGCGTCGGTCGCCACAGCCGATAAACGTCGCGCACCGGTTCCGGAATTTCGATGTACCGCTCTTGACTGACTTCCTGCATGATGAGCGCCATCGGAAACAACGGCGCGAGATCAGCCGGACCAATCGGCTGCATCGTGCCGGGATGAATAACCGGCGGCAACGGCTGCGGCAGATCGGCCTGGATGTTGTACCAAGCTTTGGGCAGATCGCCCTCGGTCAGCAAATATTTTTTCTGCTCGTTCATTGTGCACCTCCGTGTGAAGGATAAGACGAAAAAACCAAACGTTATCTTTTTGATTCAACAGTAATCACGAACCACTGTGAAATCGCATCCCACACCGTTTGGAAATTCGGGAGCTCGGTAATCACGGTGTCCTTTAATTCCCCCAACCAACGCTGCTGATAGGCACTGAAAAGAGTCGGTGAAAATAGCTCATCCAATTTGGGCGTTATCCTTTTGAAAACCATTTTCCGTGAGATTTTTGATCTCGATTCTGGTTTGCTCACGCGCAATTTGAAAGCCGCCCTGCTCTTCAAGAAATCGGAAGACGGGCTCAAGTGCTGCTTTGACTTCGTTTGTGATTGTAGCCGCGTCAAGATTTTTTCGAGCCGTGAAATCAAGATCGTGAGAAAAGCGATGATCGGTGAAATAAAATTTTCGCAATCCGCTGCCGCCTTTTACGGCAAAAAGGCTCGCGAAAAATTCATGGTGTGAAAGAGCATTTAGAAACCAGCCAAGCAGATAATCCCTCTCCGCAAAATCGGGATTGACATGCAACTCACCGGCAATTCGCTTGAGTTGGCCACCTGAGATCATCGCACCAGCTCCTCGGTTAACTCCTTTTCAATGTCCATGTTGATCCGAATCCGCCATTCACTGCTTATACTGCCTTCCGACGAGCCGAGCGAATCCAGAATTCCGATATTGGTGTTCAACCTGGCTTGCCAGGCTTTCTTGCGTTCGTTGTCTAGCGCTCCCCAAAAGTCCAACAAAAATCCTGTTCGCTTGAGCAAGGTGTTATTGCGAAACTTTTGCAGATAGGTGTCGAGTTTGTCGAGATCGAGGCGACCCTGCCGCGCTTGCGAGAACGCCTGTATCGCCTGATCAATCCCACCGGCATATTGCGGCTTTTCAAGACAATCCAAAATAGTCTTCTCGATATCCGAGATATTAACCTTGAGATTGTCACGCCAGATCGCGACGAAACCAAAAAATTTGTATGGCGTCAGCCGTACGAGTCTGAATTGGCGGCGAACCGCCGGCGATTGCGGCAGTTTCCGCTGCTTGAGCACCGCAATGGTTGTAACGGAGGGAATTTGCTCGGTCAACTGCCAATAGGAAAGCGCCGAACGATAAGCGACATAGCATGGTGAAAATAACTTGTGGGCAAGCTTGAAAGAATCCTCAGCCCAGGTTTGTTGAATACCGGCTTCGAAAGGCACGATCATGTACGTAGAACGCCGCAAGCGCCGAATCCAACCCTTGTTCGCCAGCCTGCTGAGAAGTGACCATACCCTTTGCCTGTTGCCCGATTCAAGAGCTAACACGTCTTGCATGGAAAAAATATTTTTACCCATTGCGCTTAGTTGCGCTAGGATAAATGTTTCTTGTTTGGACAGTCCACTCATATTATTGTTCCATTACTGACAATAAACAAAAGTAACGAATAAAATATATGAGAACGCTCAAAAGTCAAGCTTTTTTAATTATCTCAACAATGTTAAGTTAAAGCGGCATATCCTTCGGAATAATATTGTTTTGAATCAATAGCGGAGTATCCAAATCAACAAAGATTACGGCGCTTTGACTTCGACGATCATCTCAATTTCTACCGCCATGCCGTTTGGCAACGAAGCCATTCCGACTGCCGAGCGCGCGTGCTTGCCGCGCTCGCCGAATACCGAGACGATGAAATCGGAAAAACCGTTCATCACTTGCGGATGGTTTGTGAATGATTCACCCGCATTGACCATGCCAAGCACTTTGACGATTCGCGTCACCTGATTCAGGTCGCCGATCGCCGCCTTGAGCGACGCCAGCAAGTTGATGGCGGTTAACCGCGCGGCTTCCCGGCCTTGCTCGATGCTCAAATCCTGCCCGATTTTTCCTGCAATATAACTGCCATCGGTTTTTCTCGGCCCATGCCCGCTGAGAAAAACCAAATTTCCGCTTCTGACCGCGCGCACAAAATTCGCCGCCGGCGCGGGAGGAGTTTGTAGCTCTATTCCCAATTCCTTGAGCCGCTTTTCCGGATCTATGGCGGTTTCCTGCGATTGCGCTGCTCCGCTTCCGGCTGCAAACAGAAACATGCTCATCGCCAGCCGCCAAACACAAAATCTTGATAACGCCATGAACGTTGACATGTTGTTCTCCTAATGAATGCGCAAGTTAGTTAATTCTTTCTCGATCAGCCGTTCGGCCTTTGCCCAATCCAAATCTTCAATCCGCTCAATTGAATCGCACAATTCCGCCAAAATGCGATCTTGAATTTTACCGCGCGAGAGCGCCACGGAATAGGGCAGCCGGTGGAAAGTGACCATCGAGTATTTCGGCACAAAAACGGTGGGATACTTTTTCTCCAGCGCCTGCTCGACTTTTTTCCTGAAGAGAAATTTGGGATCGGCAACACGGTCGCGCATCTCGATGAAATTTTCCACTGCCAGCTCGGCGATGGCATCGGTGTCAGCTTTGCGCATTTGCCCAAATTCCTGAAAAACCCTGCGCCAATCCGCGCCATGCCGGTCGAGGCATTCGATCAAACAGGTGCAGCTTTCAAACGCGCAATTCACGCCTTGGCCGAAAAATGGAACAATGGCGTGCGCCGCATCGCCCAACAGCAACGCCTTGTCGTCAACGTGCCAGGGATCACATTTGATCGTGACCATCGAGCCGATGGGATTCGTGAAATAATTCTCCAGCAAGCCGGGCATCAACAACACGACGTCGGGAAATTGCGTTTGGAAAAAGCGCATGATCTTCTCTTCGGTATCGAGGCTCGCAAAGCTCGGCTCGCCTTCGAATGGAAAGAAAAAAATGCAGGCAAAGCTGCCGTCGATGTTCGGCAAGGCAATGAGCATGTAAGTTTTGCGCGGCCAAATGTGCAGGGCGTTTTTTTCGATTTGATATTGGCCGTTCAGACCGGCGGGAATCGTCAGCTCTTTGTAGCCGTGCGCCAAATATTGTTGGGAAAAATTGAAGCGCCCCACTTTCAGCATGTCCATTCGAATCGCCGAAGCCGAACCGTCGGTGCCGATCACCAGTTCCGTTGGAAGCGTCCGCGCCTGTCCGGTAATCTCATGGCGCAACTCCACCTCGCCGGTTCTGAAGTCCATGCCGGTGCAGCGCTCGTTGAAATGGATTTTGACGTTCGGATATTTTTCCGCCTCGTTCATCAAGGCCATGCTCAACTCGTTGCGCAAAACCGCATAAATCACTTCGGTTTCGTCCTTGCCATACGGCTGAAACGTCAGCTCGCCGGTGACGGCGTGCATCATCCGGCCTTTCATCGGCACGGCGACCTTCATGATCGAATCCAGCACGCCGACTTCGCCCAGCGCGTGAATGCCGCGCGTGGAAATGGCGAGATTGATCGACCGTCCGGCGCCGATCTCAACCTGGCGCATATCCGGCCGGCGCTCGTAAATTTCAACATCGAAGCCGCGCTTGGCAAGATAAATCGACAACAGCGAGCCAGCCGGGCCGGCGCCGATGAGAGTAATTTTGTTTTTGCGTTCCATGTGTTGAGCTAAGGATACAAAAACTGCGAGGGAAAGTCAAGATGAAATTCGTGAGAAAAGATAAAAACAAAAACCCCCACTCCATATAAAATGGAAGTGGGGGCGTGCCGTCCATAACCCCGGTTAAGGTTTTAACCCAGGTCGAGGTGGAAGGGCTTTTGGGCAAACAAGATCGTCACTGCTAAAAAGTGTCATACCCGCCGGTGATAAACCAGAACAAGAGCAAAAGCACAATGGCCCAAAGGAACGAGCCAAAGAGCGATGTGGCCTGGTTCGGTGCAGGGTTGTCGATCTCGTCTTGCTCTGGCTCGGATTTTTGTGGAATCGGCGCCGGCATCATGACATCATGGTACTGGGGTGTTTTGTTCATTGTATTTGACACGTTTTTGCAGTATCTTGTATGACACGTTCAGTTTCGTTTGCAGCTCCGCGATGCGAGCATCAAGCTCATCCAACTCGTCGCTGATTTCCTGTTGTGGTGCTGATGCCGTCACGACTGATGATAGTGGTGATGGAGCAGGACGATAGCTTTCAGCATAAGCGATTAAAATGACGGAAAGCAGAAAGATGAGCAAAAATATCAAGCGTTTCATTGTTATTCCTCCATCGTGATTCAAAGTCACAAGTTTCTTGCCGCCGTTGCAACGTGCAGCGCAAGACAGTTATTGATCTTCATGCTTTGTCAAACAAAGTCAATGCCAAAATTCCAAGGAAATTTTAGTTGGTCGCGTCGAAATGATTTTTATTGACTTAGTTTTGCGGGATCGTTGTGACTTTTGGGAGAAGCGCGACTCGCGAAAAGTCAATCAGGTAATTTTTACCGAATCAGCGCATCTTGTTAAGTAATTTCGCGCACGGAAAAACAATACGGCGCCTTTGCAAAGTACAACAAAAAGCGGCGAAATCCGTCTTAGCAATCAATAGTAAAGAAGAGACGCTACATGAAATTCGACGACCTCGACGCCAAAATGCGCGTCTTCGAAACGGCGCACGATCATTGCGTGCTGCCGGAAATCCATATCGTCGCGCGGCTCGACGGGCGCGGCTTTACGCGGCTCACCAAAGAGGTGCATCATTTTGAAGCGCCCTTTGACGAGCGGTTTCGTGATTTGATGTTCGCCACCACCGAGCATCTGATGGACTGCGGCTTTCGGATGCTTTACGGCTACACGCAAAGCGATGAGATTTCCCTGCTCTTTCACCCGCAGGACGAATCGTTTCATCGCAAGCTGCGAAAGTTGAACTCGGTGCTGGCCGGCGAAGCCAGCGCCAAATTTTCGCTGCTGCTCGGCGCGATGGGGTGTTTTGATTGCCGCATTTCCCAACTTCCCACCATCGAGCTGGTGTGCGACTACTTCCGCTGGCGCAGCGAAGACGCGCATCGCAACGCGCTGAACGGGCATTGTTACTGGATGCTCCGCAAGCAGGGGAAAAATGAAAGCGCCGCCGCGAAGCTGCTGTTGGGCATGTCCGTCGCCGACAAAAACGAGCTGCTCTTCCAAAACGGCATCAACTTCAACGAGCTGCCGAACTGGCAAAAACGCGGCGCCGGTGTTTTCTGGGAGACCTATCAAAAGCCGGGAAAGAATCCCAAAACCGGAGAAGAGGTGATGGCAGAACGGCGGCGGTTGAAGCGCGAGCTTGAGTTGCCGATGAAGGATGAGTACAGCCGGTTTATCGGGGAATTGTTTTCGATAGCCTCGCAATCGCGCTAAAATCCAATAGCGTAAGACTTTCTTCTTGAAATTTGATCCTTGATTTAGTCCTATAAATTGCGTATTTTGCTGATAACCAAAAATCAATATGGCAAATGAAGCAGAATTTCAAGGAGGCTCCAATGAACGTTGACGAAATTCGAAAAGTGGTTCGACAAAAACCATTCAAATTATTTACATTTCACCTGGACAACGGACAAAAATATGTTATCCGGCATCCGGAAATTATTGTCAGCAATCAGTTGATCATGACAATTGATGATGACGGCAAAGCCGTTTTAATTGCACCCGAGGCGGTCACTTCGATTGAATTTATGGAAGCGGAAACGGTGTTGGCTGAGCCTGCAACCGACAGGCAGTAGTGTAGGTTTGCAATGTGGCAAAAATGAGCACGGCGCTGCTACTATCGTTATTCTCGGGCGTTGTTTTTTTATGCACAAGTAGAATCTCATCAGAACATTTTATCTTCCCTACCCAATAGAGTAAATACACTTTATTGCTTTTGAATTAGAAAAAAACTAATTAAATGAACCCGCTTCAAATCGGCTGCGCCTGGAGAGTGGTTGATGGGTAATGGCATCCGGATTTGACGCACTCAATCAAAACTTTTTAGGAGGATCTCCGTGTCCAAATATTCCTCGCGTCGTCATGATGTGTTGGCTGCGGCGAAAAGCTGGTCGGTGCGCGGCACCCCCCAACAGCTCACCGCCGATATAAATTCAATTTTTGGTGAACACACTTTCAATATGGAAGTGATGCGCGAAAAACTTCCCAAAGAAGTTTTTCAGTCATTGCTGGCCACCATCGACAAAGGGCAGCCGCTCGATCCAAAGCTCGCCGACGTGGTGGCGCTGGCGATGAAAGAATGGGCGGTGGAGCACGGCGCGACGCACTTCACGCACTGGTTCCAGCCGCTGACCGGGCTTACCGCCGAGAAGCACGACAGTTTCGTGACCCCGAATGTGGGCGGCGGCGCGGTGGCCAAATTCTCCGGCAAGGATTTGATTCAAGGCGAGCCGGATGCCTCGTCGTTTCCAAGCGGCGGCATTCGCGCCACGTTCGAGGCGCGCGGCTACACGGCGTGGGATCCCACCTCGCCGGCGTTCATTATAAAAAATCATCACGGCGCCACGCTGTCGATTCCCACGGCGTTTGCGTCGTGGACGGGCGAAGCGCTCGATCACAAAATCCCGCTCTTGCGCTCGATGGAGGCGCTTAGCCAGCAGGCATTGCGGGCGCTGAGGCTGTTCGACGGGCTACATGCGAACGTGCATAAAGTTTATACGACCGTCGGCTCCGAGCAGGAATATTTTCTCATCGACGAGGAATTTTTCTACCGCCGTCCGGATTTGGTGACGACCGGCCGCACGCTATTCGGCGCGAAGCCGCCGCGCGGTCAGGAGCTGGAGGATCATTATTTCGGCTCGATTCCGGAGCGCGTGCTGGCGTACATGACGGACGTGGAATATCAATCCTACCGGCTCGGCGTGCCGGTTAAAACGCGCCATAACGAAGTCGCACCGGGGCAATATGAAATTGCGCCGATTTTTGAGAACAGCAACATCGCGGCGGATCATCAGCAAATCATGATGCAAATCATGAAAAACACCGCGCGCAAATACGGCCTGGTTTGCCTGCTGCACGAAAAGCCGTTTGCCGGCATCAACGGCAGCGGCAAGCACAACAACTGGTCGATGTCCACGGACACCGGCATGAATCTGCTGGAGCCGGGCGAGACGCCGCACGACAACATGCAATTTCTCTTTTTCTGCGCGGCGGTGATCAAGGCGGTGGACAATTATCAAGATTTGCTGCGCGCGAGCGTGGCCTCGGCGGCAAACGATCATCGTCTCGGCGCCAACGAAGCGCCGCCGGCGATTATTTCGATTTTTCTCGGCGAGCAATTGACCGATATTTTTAACCAGATCGAAAAGGGCAAGCCGGAGAGCAGCAAGTCGAAAGATTTGCTCGGCCTCGGCACGCCGGTTCTGCCGCACCTGCCGCGCCACGCCGGCGACAGAAATCGTACCTCACCCTTTGCGTTCACCGGCAACAAGTTCGAGTTCCGCGCCGTCGGCGCCAGCCAGTCGATCTCGTTTCCGAATACCGTGCTCAACACGATTGTGGCGGCGGCGATCGACGAATTGACGGGCGCAGTTGAAGCGAATTTGAAAGCAAAAATGCCGTTCGAGCAAGCATTGCACGCGGTTTTGAAAGACGTCATCAGCAAGCACAAGCGCATCGTCTTCAACGGCGACAACTACACCGCCGAATGGCACCAGGAAGCCGAGAAGCGCGGCCTGTTCAATTTGCGCAATACACTCGCTGCGGTCGAGCGCCTGCACGATCCTAAGACCATGAAGCTGTTCGAGAAGTACCGCGTGCTCAACGAGCGCGAGCTGGAGGCGCGTGCGGAGATCTTTTTCGACCAGTATTTCAAAACCGTGAACATCGAAGCCGAGACCTCGGCGATGATGGCGCAAACGATGATTCTGCCGGCGGCGATTCGGTATCTGCACGATCTGGCGACGACGGTCAACGCCATCAAGCAGGGCGGCGTCCATCCGGCCGGCGTCGTGCAAACCCTGAGCGAGGTGAGCAACCTGGTCGATGAATTCAAATCGGCGCTCGATCGTTTGTTGGAGGTGAACGCCGATCTCGGCGGCGATACGGTGCACGAGAAAGCCTATCACATGCGCGACAAAGTCTTGCCGGCAATGAACGCGGTGCGCGCGGCCGCCGCCAAGCTGGAAAAGGCGCTGCCGGACGACCACTGGCCGCTGCCGGTGTATAGTGAAATGCTATTTGTCAAGTAGGGATTAAAACGTAAAGCGTAATACGTAATTCTGCAAAGCAACAAAAGAGAGGTTGCGCATGACGCTTTAAGCATTAATAACGAAACGCCGCTTGCTCGTTGGTTGAGAACAAGCGGCGTTTTGCTTTTGGGGCTCAGAGACTTGAAAAACAATTGTTGTAATCTTCAAAAAATATGTTATATTGAAGTTGAAAGAACGCTTGTAAACCGATATGGGCTGGTGCGATCGGGTAATGCATGAAAACTGATTCTTTCTTTCATCGCTTCTTCCGCGAATTTCTTGAGGCGTTTTTTACGTTGATCGGGGAAGAGGAGCAAAAAGCCAAGCACTATGAATTCACCTCGGTCGAGGTAAAAGAGCAGTCGTTTCGTTTCGATGGCGTCGTGCAGCCGGCCTCACGTGAGGATCGTCTTTATTTTTTTGAAGCGCAGTTCAAGCACGAAGATGATTTTTATCTGCGTTTCTTCGGAGAGGTGGCGGTTTTTCTGCGGCAAAAAAAGCCGGAAAATTTGTGGCGAGCGGTGGTTTTATTTCCGACGGAGGCGTTCGATCCCGGGATTCATCCGCATTATCAGGAATTTTTTGAAAGCGGCCGCATCTGCAGATTGTATCTAACCGGCATACCAGAAGAACGGCTCGAAAAATTCCCGTTGAATTTGCTGCGAATCATCATCGATTCCGATGAGAAGGTTTTAGCGAGCGCTGAAAAAATCATCCGGCAATTGCCGGAGCAGGTTCCCGACGCGCGAACGCAAGAAGTCATTGTCGATCTGCTCATCAATTTGTTATTGAGCAAGCTTCCCCAAATGTCGAGAAAGGAGATAGAAAAAATGTTCGAACCATTGCTTTCCGACGTAAAAAAATCCCGGTTTTACCAAGAGGTGGCCGAAGAGGTGGCACAAGAGCTGACGCCCAAGATTGCACAAGAGCTGACGCCCAAGATTGCACAAGAGCTGACGCCCAAGATTGCGCAAGAAAGTAAATACGAAATCGCCAAGGCCATGCTCAAAAAGAATTTCACCATTGAGTTGATTGCCGAGATTACTGGTCTCCCGCAGGATGAGATTCGTGCATTAAGCCAGCAGATGACTGACGGCAAACAGTGAATCTGTCTTCGTTTGATTTCATCTTTACGATGCAAATTTCGAGATCAAACCTCCCCCTCTTTGCGCTGCCGAAAGCCCAATATCGCCGCCGTTTCGAGCTTGGGCTGATTTTCGCGCTGTCTTTCACATTAGTGGCATTTTTCTTCATGCGCGATTGGCGCATGCCGGTGAACGTGCGCGAGCACGAACCCATCATTCTGACCGTGGAAAATATTCCGCCGCAAACGCGGCAGTTTGGCGCACGACGGCCGCCGCCACCGCGACCGGCGATCCCCATTCCCACCGAAAGTGAAATGATTCCGGAGGATGAAACCATCGAGCCGACGACGTTGGACCTTTCGATTGGGGAAATCGCTTCTTCCGGCGACGCGGAGGGCATCGGCGGCGGCCAAATCATTCCGCCGCGGCCGCTGGTATTCGTCGTGCCCGAGTTTTCCGAAGAGGATCGCAAAAAGAATATTCACGGCGAGGTCAAAGTCAGCCTCGAGATCGACGTGACGGGAAAAGTGGTCAAAGCAGTGGTAATTGAAAATACCACGGGAAGCGGGCGCTGCGCGCAGGCCGCATTGCGAGCCGCATTGGCCAGCCGCTTCACGCCGGCGCGCAATGTGCAAGGCCCGGTCAAATATTGGCTGATTCAGCCGTACCGGTTCGATCTTAAAAATTAAGATTCGTGTTTACTCAATATACAGTTGCGTGGCGCGATTACACAGTAGAAAGAACGCGAGCGCGGAAAGCGAGAAGCAGAAAACGTAGAGCGAAGAGCGTGGAGCGAAGATAAAGCCAATAATAAAACTACGATAGGTTCATCTTTCACGCTCTACGCTGAACGCTTCACCCTCTACAAATTATGGCACCGCAATTGCATTAAAAAATCATGGAACAATCTGAATTTTAGACCATTTAAGGAAATAGGCCGGAGGTCTGAGAAGCATGGGTCTCGGTATTAAATCTTTAATTGGAGACCACATCATGAAAACAAAACCGTTGCTTGCTCTGACACTATTGGCATTTGCTTCAACATCGGGATTTGCCCAGCCGCAGTTGTCTTTGGGCGTAACCGGTGGATTGCAAGTGTATCCGACTCATGGCAATACATTCTTGCCGCTTCTCGGCGCTTCGGCGTGGTTTAAAGCAAATAAGCTGTTTTTTTTGAGCGGCGAGTATTTGCGCTATCAAGGCGTTGATCTTTATCCAACTGCAACCTCCGGCTTGTTACCGGCGCGAGTTCACGAGAACAGCCATACGCAACGCGCGGCAGTCGGCTTGCACTATCTGGTGAAAACTTATAACACCTCGTCAATAGCCCTGCTGGGCATCAATTTCGGCCAAAGCTGGGACAAGCGCGGTTATCAATTATATGAGCCGACTGCACAAGGGAATTTTAACTTTCGGGGAACCGGCGAAGACCAACTGCAACGCCCGGTTTTGTTTGCAAGCCTGACCGCCCAAAGCCAAAACAAGAAATTTCCGTTTTTCTTTCAGACGCGATATGGATTTTCCTTTAGTGACTTTTCCTCACTGTCGTTTGTTGAATCAAAAACTTTCTGGCAAGTGCTTGCCGGAGTGCATTTGAAAATTTTATAAAATTGGAATGATCTCGATTCGGGTGCTGTTTGTTCTTTTATGGTAATGGCACTCGGACGGTTGCTTATAACTGAAAAAAGGAGCCTGGCACCATGAAAGCAAAATTGCTGTTCTTGCTCGCCGGTCTGGCGTTGAGCGGCTTCGTAATGAATGGATGCTATACGCAGGTCGCCCGCCCGGATCGTGACGATGAGACGACCGTCTCACGTGAAGAAGAGTACACCGAAGAAGAAACCGAGGAAGCACAGGCTTCCGAGGCGCGGCGCGACGACGTTCGCCATCATACCGACGTTTATATTTACAGCGGCAGTTGGTACGATCCCTGGTATTATCCTTGGTATTCTTCGTGGTATCGTTATCCGCGCTCGCGTTTTTATGTCTCCGTCGGATTTGGTTATGATCCGTGGGGCTGGTGCGGCACGCCGTGGGATTGGGGATATGACCCGTGGTGCGGCACCGGTTATTATGGCAGATATTGGGGATCATATTACCGCGGCTGGGGTCCGGCGTATTATTACGACCCATTCTATCGCCACTATCCATACTATAGGACTGGTGATCGCGTTGTGGAGAATAAAAAGCGACCGATGACCCGCCGGGGTTTGAAGCCGGGATCGGGATCCGATCAATCGGCCGGAACCTATGTCAGCGGCGGTGGTGGCGGCAGTCTTTTGCGCCCGGCCTCCGGAATTTATACGCGCGGCCCCGACGGAACCTATCGCCGGGTTCGCAAAGGTGACGCTGCGAGCGGCCGTACCATCGTCGACGATCAAATTTCGGCGCAGCCGGCGCGCGGCAGCAGAGAGATCATTAAGCGTGGAACCCGCGGCTCCGGTGACATTAAGCGAGCCGCAACACCGCAGGAGAACTCTTCAGGAAACAATCAAGGGTCGGTGCGCCGGAGCCGGAAACCCGCGTCAAGCTCGGGTGATAACTACAACAGACCAAGATCCGGCTCAAGCTCAAGAGGCTCGTCAGGCTCCGGTGGCAGTGTGTCGAAGCCTTCGGGCGGAGGCTCATCAAGCGGCGGCTCCGCGCCGAAAAGCTCGGGTGGCTCTTCGAGCGGTGGCTCGTCTTCCAAGCGGCCCAGCCGCAATAAATAGCGCTTGCAAGTAATCGGCGCGCGACACAGCAGCCTCGCGCCTGCTTACCACCTTTACCTAAATGAGCGCCGGGCACCCTGGTTCTCATGGCTGAAATTGACACATCGCAGGAGATATGACCATGAAACGCAAACTCACGGCAGTCGGAATTTTTATCTGCTTGTTCGGATGGCTGAATCTGGCCAGAGCGCAAGAGGAAGTTTTTCAGCGCGGCTTCGAGCTCGGCATCGGCACGCGCGCGCTGGGCATGGGCGGCGCGTATCTCGGCGTTGCGGATGACTACAGCGCCAGTTTTTGGAACCCGGCCGGATTGGCACAAATCCGCCGGTTGGAAGGATTCGGCACGCTTTCCTATTTGCAACGCAAAAATGATATTTCCGCGGTCGAAGTCAATGCCAATGCTAAAGACGATCTCACCTCGACGCAGCTTAATAGCATCGGGCTGGCCTATCCCGTGCCGACTTATCAAGGCAGCCTGGTTTTCGGCATCGGCTATCATCGCGTCCATCCTTACGATGCCAGCCTCAAATTCAGATTGGTCAACGCCACGGCGAATGATGCCAATCAAAGCTGGTCGATCTTGGAAGAAGGTGGCTTGAACAATTGGGTTTTTGCCGGCGCCGTGGAAGTGGCCCCGAATATCTCGCTCGGCGCCGCGTTGAACATTTTTACCGGAAACAACGATTATACTTCGCGCTTCACGGAGATCGACGACGTCGGAGACCGGGTTTTTGACTTCAGCGAAGCCCGCTTCGAAGACGTCGTCAATTCAAAATACAGCGGCTACAACTTGAGGCTCGGAGCGTTGTACCGGCCCATGTCGTTCGTGCGCCTCGGCCTGACCCTTACCACGCCGACATTCATTACCGGCACCGACAACTGGAAGTATAACGACACCACCATCGACGATCAGGACTCGGTGTTTACCGATAGCGATGCCGGTGAGATCAAATACAAAATCCGCTCGCCGTTTTCGTTGGCGGCCGGCGCCGCAGTCAACCTGCCCGCGCTCATGGTCAGTGGCAGCGTGGAATGGACGGATTGGTCGCAAACGCGTTATTTGACCGAGCCGCCTTTTGAGGTCACCAGCTTTCAGTTCGACGACGAGCGCAGCCTGGCGAACGATTCCTTGCGCACCAATTATCGCAACACGCTGCGCTTGCGCGCGGGCGCCGAGTTTACCCTGCCGATTCTCAATTTGCAATTTCGCGCCGGCGGCATTTACGATCCGCAAATCCGAAAGGGTCTGCCGTCAGACTCCGACCGCAAGTTCTTGACCGCGGGTTTAGGCATCTTCCTGGACAAGCAAACCCGCTTCGACGTTGCGCTCATGCACGGCGAGTGGACCGAATACAGCACGCTGGACGACTTTAGCGACGATGTCTACTCCACTTCGGAAAAAATCAATTACAACAAAATATTGGCTTCGCTGGCCGTGCGGTTTTAAGTTTGTAGCCCAGACGTGTCGTCTGGCTATATGATAATCAACCCCGACTCTTCGGAGATTCGATTGCACACGGTGAACGCGGTCGAAGGAGAGCCGGGGTTCTATTTGTTTAGGCTGGCGGCTGGCGTTTGACGAATCTCGATATTCTTTTTGCGGCTTGAAATTTTCGGCAGAATTTTGTATATTTTAGTAGAACACAAGGGAGAGGTTGCCATGCAATTCGCCGATCCGCGCACCGATTTCGCTTTCAAAAAGATCTTTGGCAACGATAAAGCCAAAGACGTTTTGATCAGCTTTCTCAACGCCGTTTTGGGGCTTGACGCGGCCCATGCCGTTGTCGCGGTCACCATCCTGAATCCCTACGAAGCGCCCAAAACCAAATACATGCGCGCCAGCTACGTCGACGTCAAGTGCGTCGATGCTCGCGGCATAAGTTACATCGTCGAGATGCAAGTGGCTTATGTTGCCGGTTTCGAGAAGCGAGTAATTTACAACGCCAGCAAGGCTTACGGCAATCAATTGTTGGTGGGAGATGCTTATCCGAAGCTCAATCAGGTCATTTCCATCAACGTTCTCGACTTCATTCTGTTCGATGACTTCAGCCATTATCTTTCCTGCCATCAGATTCAGGAGACGATAACCGGCAATTCCTATCTTGATGAGATTCGCTATTATTTTATCGAACTGCCGAAGTTTGGCAAAACCGAAGAAGAGTTGGAAACGGTTGTCGATAAGTGGGCCTATTTCATTAAGCATACGCGCCATCTGGATCACGTGCCGGCGAAGCTGGACGAGCCGGCGTTTCGCAAGGCGTTCGAGCTGGCCAATCGCGCCAATATGACGCCGGAGGAATTGGAGCATTACGAAGATAGCGTGCTGGTCATGCTGGATGAGCGCGGCAGAATTGATGGCGCGTTTGAAAAGGGCGAGCATACCAAGGCGCGAGAAATTGCCCGTTCCATGCGGCATAAAAACATGGCCAGCGCGCTGATTGCTGAACTGACCGGACTGACCATTGAAGAAATCGAAAAGTTGCAATAGCCACGCTCATAACGAAGTGAAATCACCAACTTTTATAGTCTTCCTCCGATGAAACTCAAAAGTGTTTCCGGTTTCACAGCGCTTATTTTAATTTGCAGCGCTGTTGCATCTTATGCGCAAAGCGAAAAGGTCACGCTGATTTTGCAAAGCGGCGAAGAAATTCCCTGCCGGCTCGAACGCATCGCCTATGGCTATGTTTATTTTGAAGCGGCTACTTCACGCTTGGCGTTCAAATATGGCGACGCCATCGAAATTGCCAAGGTTGCCAAGATTCGTCTCGGCGATGGCCGCGAGTTGACCATGAATGAATTTTTGGCGAAACCGAGCGAAAGCACTCCCTCCTCCGAAGAAACAAAAGAAATCCCCGCACCTCGACCACGACCACCCGAGCCAGCGCCGCGCCAAATCAATGCGCCGACTCCGCCCAGCGGCCCGGGCATACGCTTGACGAGCCAATTGTCGGATGCAACCCAGGCAACAGGCGGAGTCGGCTTGCGCCTGCCGGATATGCCGCCACCGCCGCAATCCACCACCGAATTGAGCTATGGCGAGCTGGCCGACTTGCTCGCCGAAGCCGGGCTGGCGGGCAAATTGTTCAATGAGATCAACGCCGGAGCGCTTCGTGGCCGGCTATTGACGAAAGACCAGAAGGCGCTCGTCGACGCCGTTTCGCAGTCCCCCGTGTGGAGCGCCCGCAAGCGCGATTTGCGCGAAGCGATGCGCGTGGCTGAAGGCGAGTTCAATATGCTGACGCGCAGCCAGACGAACCTGCTCGCGGAAGTTTTCAATTTTCGTTATGCCTCCCAAGCGGCAGCCTTTGTCGAATTTGTCCAATTCTTGCACGCCGAAAACGCTCTGTTTTTTCAAAACAAATGGGAGAAGATTGAGAGTGTTTTCGGTGAAGATGCGGCCACGGCATTGCGGGATATTTTGAATAATTACGAGGATTGGCATTATCTTTTCGGACAGGAAGGGGAGAAGCGTTGAGCGCGCAAAAAAATCTTTGAATCACCTCTTGACAGTATCATTAAAAATTTGTATTTTGTGTAACGGCTGAATTAAAAACTGCCGCATCGGGGTTACAATTGAAATAACCAATAGAATATAACCACGGGGCAAAAGGCAAAATGAAACACAATAAAAAAACGGTGAAAAGCCGGGTGATGAAGCGGCCGGCGTGTTCACCTCAAAAATTTCGCAGTCTGGATTGAAGGTCTACCATAGTTTTTATGATAGACCTTTTTTGTGTGTGGCAAAAATTTGAATTCGACCATGTATACAAGCGACTATAAAATCAAAGCGGTTATCATGGATGAAAAGTCGCTAAACCGCACGCTGTCGCGCCTGGCCCATCAAATCGTGGAATCGAACCGCGGCGTCGAGAATCTGGCATTCGTCGGCATTCTCACCCGCGGCGTGCAAATTGCCGAGCGCCTCATCGAAAAAATCGAGCCGATCGAAGGCCGGCGGCTGCCGCTGGGCATGCTCGACATCACTTTCTATCGCGACGATATGCTGCAAAAGCTGAAAAAGCCGCGCGTGCAGAAAACCGATATTCCCTTCGACATCGAAAGCAAGTCCGTCGTGCTGGTGGATGACGTGCTCTACACCGGCCGCACCGTGCGCGCCGCGTTGGATGCGCTGATGGACTTCGGCCGGCCGGCGCGCATCCAGCTCGCGGTGTTGATCGACCGCGGCCATCGCGAGCTGCCGATCAAGGCGGATTACGTCGGCCAGGAAATCAAAACCACCGCCGGCGAGGAAGTGCGCGTGAAATTGAAAAACGTCGACAGCGAAGACAGCGTCTATTTGGTCGAAACGCTCAATGAAAAAAAGCAACATGAAATTCAAGTGGCTTGAGGCATCTGCATCTCGCACAGCAATCAGACATGGGTCACTTGCAACTTGCCCGCTACGGGCGATTTGCTCGAGGTCGCAATGATCATCTCTAAACACCTACTCGGCCTGGAAGGTGTGCAGCGCGAAGAAATTTCCATTATTCTAAAAACGGCCCAGTCATTCAAAGAAGTTCTCTCCCGTCCCATTCCCAAGGTTCCCACCCTGCGTGGCAAAACCATCGTCAATCTTTTTTTTGAAGCTTCCACCCGCACCCGCATCTCGTTCGAGCTTGCCGAGAAGCGGCTTTCCGCAGACAGCATCAGCTTTACCACCGCAGGCTCATCGGTCGCCAAAGGCGAGACGCTGAAAGACACGGTGCGCAACATCGAAGCGATGAAGATCGACATGGTCGTGGTGCGCCATCAGGCTTCGGGCGCCGCGCAGTTTCTGAGCCAATGCCTCGACGCCGGCGTGATCAATGCCGGCGACGGCCTGCACGAGCATCCCACGCAGGGCTTGCTCGATATGATGACTTTACTGGACAAATTCGGGCGGCTGGATGGACTGAAAGTCGCCATCGTCGGAGATATCGCACATAGCCGGGTCGCGCGCAGCAATATCCACGGGCTGATGACGATGGGTGCGGCGGTCGCGCTCTGCGGCCCGGCTACCCTTTTACCACGCGATATCCCCGCCGCGTTTGGAAGTGATTTGCGCGTATTCACCAAAGTCGATGACGCTCTCCGCTGGGCTGATGCCGTGAACGTGCTGCGCCTGCAGCTCGAGCGGCAGAAGCACGGCCTGTTGCCCTCACTACGCGAATATGCCATGCACTTCGGCATCACCCGCCGCCGACTCGAAACGTGCAAGCGGGACGTCGTGATCATGCATCCGGGCCCGATCAATCGCGGCGTCGAGCTGGAAAGCGAACTGGCCGACGGCGAGTATTCCGTAATTCTCGACCAAGTCACCAACGGCGTCGCCGTGCGCATGGCCGTGCTCTATCTCAAAAGCGGCGGCGAGCAGGAGGTGATGAATGGGAATGGGTTGTGAGTCGTAATAAAAAGCGTTGGCTGGTTCGCCGGTTGGCCCGTTAGCCAGTTAATAGGCAGACTGCGAACCGTCAAACGGGCAAACCGTCTAACAGATTTAATTTATGTCACGCAAAATAGAAACGAAAAACCTCAATAATCTTCTGATCCGCGGCGCGAGAGTCATTGACCCCTCGCAATCATTGGATCGCCACGCCGATGTGATGATTGAGAATGGCCGCATCGCGCGAATCGGCAGCAATCTTGATGCGCCGCCAAGTTTTGAATTGATCGACGGGCGCGATTTCGTGCTGAGTCCGGGCTGGTGCGACATGCACGTGCATTTCCGCGAGCCGGGCCGCGAAGACGAAGAGACGATTGAAACGGGCTGTGCGGCGGCGATGGCCGGAGGGTTCACCGCCGCTTGCCCGATGCCCAATACCTCGCCGGCGATGGACAAGCGTGAGATCGTCGAGTCGGTGATTGAAAAGGCGCAAGACACGCTGGTCGAGGTTTATCCGATTGCCGCAGCGACGAAAGGCCGCGAGGGCAAAGAGCTTTCCGAAATGGCGGAACTGGTTGAGGCCGGGGCAGTGGCATTCTCGGACGATGGCTGTGCGATTGCCACGGCAGAATTGGCGCGGCGCGCGATGGAATATGCCAACATGCTGAACGCGCCGATCATCGAGCACGCCGAAGAGGCGACGCTCGACGACTGCGGCACGATGAACGAAGGCATGTATTCAACTAAACTTGGCTTGCCCGGCATGCCGGCGGTGGCCGAAGACATTATCGTGGCGCGCGATATTCTGCTCGCCGAATACACCGGCGCGCACGTACACATTGCGCATCTCTCTTCGGCGCGCGCGCTCGAGCTGATCCGCTGGGCGAAGCAGCGCGGCATCCGCATCACCTGCGAGGTGACGCCGCATCATTTCACGTTGACGG
Organism: Candidatus Zhuqueibacterota bacterium; assembly: GCA_022616415.1. Taxonomy (GTDB): domain Bacteria; phylum Zhuqueibacterota; class Zhuqueibacteria; order Zhuqueibacterales; family Zhuqueibacteraceae; genus Zhuqueibacter. Next base: position 46,443 of record JAKEEU010000235.1, read on the forward strand.
ATGAGGCGGTGGCGCTGTTGAGTTATGATACCAATACCAAAATGAACCCGCCGTTGCGCTCACAGCGGGACGTGGAGGCGATGATCGCCGGGTTGCAAGACGGCACGATTGACGTGATTGCCACCGATCATGCACCGCATGCCAGCGAGGAAAAAGACGTGGAGTATCCTGCGGCGCCGTTCGGCATCATCGGCCTCGAAACCGCGCTCGGTTTGATGATCACGCGCCTGGTCAAAACCAATTTGCACTCGCTCTACGATGTGATTGCCAAAGTCACCGCCGCGCCAAGGCGCATTCTCAATTTGCCGCCCGTGCAAATCAAAGAGGGCGAGCCGGCAAATCTGCTGCTCTTTTCGGAGACGAAAACCTGGCAAGTCAACAAAACCAAGTTTTACTCCAAATCCCGCAACACGCCTTTTCACGGCTGGGAACTGACCGGCAAAGTGTTTGCGGTTTATAATAAGCAGCGATTGTGGGTAAATCCGGAATTTTAAAGGGTCGAGGGCAAAGGGCGTAGAGCCTGGTGCTGAGGGCAATTTTACCCTCTGCGCTATGCCCTCGGCCCTCAGCGATATGGCAAAAATCAAAGTCCCCAACAACTTTCTCGGCCTCGAGCCGAATTTGTCTAACTACGCCAACGCGCGGGCCGCAATTCTGCCGCTGCCGTATGAGGCGACCACTTCGTATGGTGCAGGAACCAAGCGCGGGCCTAAGGCGATCATCAAGGCCTCGCAACAGGTAGAGTTTTTTGATGAAGAATTGAATGTAGAGCCTTGCGAGGTTGGCGTCGCCACTGTCAACCCTCTCGCATTCGGCAAACTGAGCGGCGCGAGCGCAGTCAAAAAAATTGCTGGCTCTTGTCGAAAATTAATAAGCGACGGAAAATTTGTGCTTGGACTTGGAGGTGAGCATACGGTCACAGTTGGGATGGTGCAAGCGATGCACGAGCGTTATCCCGATTTGTGGGTGGTGCAGCTCGATGCGCACAGTGACTTACGAGACGAGTACGCCGGTTCACCATACAGCCACGCTTGCGCCATGGCGCGGGTGGTTGAGTTCTGCCCGCTCGTCGGGCTTGGCATCCGCAGCGGCATCGCCGGCGAGCGCGAGCGGCTCAAGCCGCCATCGCAGGTTTATTATGGTCACGAAATGCGCCAAATGGGTGCGGCGCGGTGGATGGAACAGGTTTTTAAACTTGTCGGGCCGCGCGTCTATCTGACCATCGATGTGGATTTCTTCAATCCGGCGGAAATGCCGGCGGTCGGCACGCCGGAGCCGGGCGGTTTTGGCTGGTACGAGACGCTTGATTTTCTGCGCGAGCTTTTCAGCCGTCAGGAGGTCGTGGGCGGCGATATTGTCGAATTGATGCCCTTGCGCGGCATGCCGGCCGCGGACTTTTTGGCGGCGCGATTGGCCTATAAGCTCATTGCATACAAGTTTTTTGCCAGAAAAAGAGCTTGACTATTAAACCAATATTTCATAATTTTATATTTCGCGTTTTACCTTAATTTTGCACATATAAAAGCCAAACCCCGATCTTCCTTTTGTTGCTGAAATCAAATGGGAGACAGTTTTTGGCCTTACGATGCAAAATCGGGGTTTTAACTAAATATATGGAGAAAGAGCTTTGCGTACGTACATTCCAAAATCCGACGAAATCGCGCGCAAGTGGTATGTGGTCGATGCCAACGGCATGGTGCTCGGCAGGCTGGCCACGAAGATTGCCAGCGTTCTGCGCGGCAAAAACAAGCCCCAATTCACGCCACATCTGGATGTCGGTGATTTCGTCGTGGTGGTCAACGCCGAAAAGGTGCGCTTGACCGGCAAAAAGGCCGACATCAAAATGTATTCGCACCACACCGGCTATCCCGGTGGCTTGAAGCAGGAAGTTTTTTCGGTCTTGCAGCGCCGCAAGCCGGAAAGAATCATCGAATACGCGGTTTGGGGCATGCTGCCGCATTCACGTTTGGGCAAAAAGCAGTTCAAGAAGCTCAAAGTATATCGCGGCGCCATTCACCCCCACAAGGCACAAAAGCCGGAAACATTAAATTAAGACAAAATTATTTTGTCTATAAATCAATGAAAGAATCAGAGGATTTCAATGCGAGTTGCTTCTTTTGATGCGGTCGGGCGCCGCAAAACTTCAACCGCCCGCGTGCGTTTGCTGCCCGGCGAAGGCAAGGTCGTGGTGAACGCGCAACCGCTGCTGGATTATTTCAAGCGCGAAACCTTGAAAATGATCATCGAGCAGCCGTTGCAAGTGACCGAGACGTTAGGAAAATACGATATCTACGCCAACGTCATCGGCGGGGGCTTGACCGGACAGGCCGGGGCCATGCGCCTCGGCGTCGCGCGCGCCTTGCTCAAAGTCAATGATGAGTTCCGCAAAAAGCTTAAAGTCGCCGGCTTTCTGACCCGCGATCCGCGCATGAAAGAGCGCAAAAAATACGGCCAGAAAGGCGCGCGCAAGAGATTCCAATTCTCGAAACGTTAACTTGTTGCTGGTTGCTAGTAGCTGGTTGCTGGTAGCTTGTCGCTTGTTTTTACCAGCAGCCAGCAACGAGCTACCAGACCATCTCACACATCCGGCTGCGGCGTCGGGGTTTCCATAAAAAATGGAACACACGCCGGTTGGGCAGATGATTTGCCCGCGGCCGGGTGGCGGCGTCCCGGCTTTCTTTCCGTCAACAAACTTAAGGAGAGTCGAGACATTAACCCCCAAAACCGGAGTATTTATTTCAATGACAACTGTTAGTTTGCAAAATCTGTTGGAGGCCGGAACGCACTTCGGCCATCTGACGCGCCGTTGGAATCCGAAGATGAAAAGGTACATCTTCATGGAGCGCAACGGCATTCACATCATCGACCTGAAGAAATCGCTCGAGTGTTTGCAGCTCGCGTACAACGCGCTGGCGAAAGTCGTGCGGTCAGGTGACAAGGTTCTATTCGTCGGCACAAAAAAACAGGCCAAAGATATCATCAAATCCGAAGCCGAGCGCTGCCACATGTACTACGTGAACGAGCGCTGGCTGGGCGGCATGTTGACCAACTTTAGCACCATTAAAAAAAGCATCAAACGGCTGAAGAATATCGAGAAATTGAGCGCGGACGGCACATACGACAAGATCACGAAAAAAGAAATTTTGTCCTACGAACACGAACGCGAAAAATTGGAAAAAGTGCTCGGCGGCATTCGCGACATGACGCGCCTGCCGAACGCGATTTTCATCGTCGACACGCAAAAGGAAGCCATCGCGGTGGCGGAAGCCACCAAGCTCGGCATTCCGATTTTTGCCATCGTCGACACCAATTCCGATCCCGACGTCGTCGATTATCCAATTCCCGGCAACGACGATGCGTTTCGGAGCATCACGGTGATCACGCGCGCAATGTCTGACGCCGTATTGGAAGGCTTGAGCGGCTTGCAGCCCGGCGCCGGCCGAGGAGAAGCCGATGAAGAGGAAAGTCCGGCGGCGCGTTATGCCGAAAAAGACTTCGCGCCGGAAGCAGAAAAAGAGCCGGAAAAAGAAGAGTAGAAAACATAACGGCGCGAGCGGCAAGATCGTTCGCGCTTTTCTATGTGGCGCTCAAGCGGCACGCCGCGCCACGGTTGCAGCAGAAATAAAATTTGTTTATTCCGATGGAGGTTTAGTCGAATGTCTGTAAATATATCCGCCGATGCCGTTAAAACGCTGCGAGAGCGCACCGGCGCCGCCATGATGGATTGCAAAAAAGCCCTGGTTGAAACCGGCGGCGATATCGAAAAAGCGATTGAATGGTTGCGCAAAAAAGGCGCGGCCAGCGCCGAGAAAAAAGTGGGCCGCACGACCAACGAAGGGCTGATTGAAGCCTACATTCACCCCGGCAGCCGTTTGGGAGTGTTGATCGAAGTTAATTGCGAGACGGACTTCGTTGCGAAGACGCCGGACTTCCGTGCGCTCGTAAAAGATCTGGCGATGCAAATCGCCGCCACCAGTCCGCGCGCCATCTCCCGCGAAGAGATTCCCGCCGATCAGGTGGAGAAAGAGCTGGAGATCTACCGCACCCAGGCTCGCAATGAGAAAAAGCCGGAAAACGTCGTCGAGCGCATCGCGCAAGGCAAACTGGAAAAATTTTATCAAGATTTTGTTTTGCTGGAGCAGAGCTTTATCAAAGATCAAAATCGCTCCGTCAAACAAGTCGTCACGGATGTGATTGCCAAGCTCGGCGAGAACATCACGGTCAAACGTTTCGTTCGCTTCCAGCTCGGCGCTTGAGTCGTTCGGCATTGGTGATCAACAACGGAGCAGGCAGACAACTTCGGCATGGCATCACTTTCTCGTGCGCCTGTGGCAAACTATTCAAAAGGACGTGTCATGTCTTTTCAAGTTGGAGCTTCCATGCGCGCCAGCGCTACCCCAAAGACGCAAACCGCCGCAAACGGGCAGGCATTTGAACAACCCGCCTTCAAGCGGGTTTTGCTCAAATTGAGCGGCGAGGCGCTGATGGGCCAGCAAGGCCTCGGCATCGATCCTGAAATTGTCGATCAAATCGCGCGCGAAATCAAATCCGTTACCGATCTCGGCGTGCAGATCGGCATTGTCATCGGCGGCGGCAATATCTTTCGCGGCCTATCTGCCAGCGCCCGCGGCATGGATCGCGTTCAGGCCGATTATATGGGCATGCTCGCCACCGTGATCAACGGCATGGCGCTGCAGGACTATTTGGAACGCCACGGCGTGTTTACCCGCCTGCAAACCGCGATTCACATGGAAGAAATCGCCGAACCGTTCATTCGCCGCCGCGCCATTCGTCATCTGGAAAAAGGCCGTGTGGTAATCTTTGCCGCCGGCACCGGCAATCCTTACTTCACGACCGACACCGCCGCCGCCTTGCGCGCCATCGAAATCGAGGCAGATGCCATTTTCAAAGGCACGAAGGTGGACGGTGTCTACGACGCTGATCCCAAAACCAACCCCACCGCAAAAAAATTCGATACGCTCACCTATCTTGAAATCGTCCAGCGCGGGCTGAAGGTCATGGACACCACGGCGGTCACGCTCAGCATGGACAACAAGCTGCCCATCATTGTTTTTAATCTCACGCAGCCCGGAAACATCAAGCGGGTGATTCTGGGCGAAAAGATTGGAACCAAAGTCATTGGTGACTGAAATGGCCCATCCGATTATCAAAGATGCAGAAAGCCGCATGAAGAAGGGCGTTGATACTTGCCGGGACGAATTGGCGAAAATTCGCACCAGTAAAGCGTCGCCGGCTCTTCTCGACAGCGTGCGGGTAAATTATTACGGCGCGCAGGTGCCGCTGAAGCAGGTTGCCAACATCAACACCCCGGAGCCGCGGCTGATCACCGTGCAGCCGTGGGAGAAAAATCTGATCGGCGAGATCGAGAAAGCGATCTTAAAGGCGGACATCGGCCTCAATCCGCAAAACGACGGCGCAATCATTCGCGTTCCCGTTCCGCAACTCACGGAAGAGCGCCGGCAGGATTTGGTGCGCTTGTGCAAAAAGCTGGCGGAGGAAGGCCGCGTCGCGATTCGCAACGTCCGCCGCGACGCGCTCGAGCATCTCAAGAAGGCCAAAAAAGACGGCCAGATTCCGGAGGACGACGAAAAAGCTTATGAGAAGGAATTGCAAAAGCTCACCGACAAGCACATCGGCATGGTCGATGAGACTTTGAAGCACAAAGAAGGCGAAATCATGGAAGTTTGATTTTTGCTGTTGCGGAGGAAGGAGGAAAGGCCCGTTCCGGTTTAGCGGAATGGGCCTTTTTGTTTGAACCTGAATGGCCACAGGATTTTCGTTCTGTTTTTACCGGATAAAATGCGTGCATTTTGGCAAGCAACATATTAAATTCTTTTGGTGAATGACATTTACAGCGGAGCACGAAAGGAGCACTATCGTGGCATCATCCCAAAAAGCAAACACGGTTCGGGCGCGTTTGTTAAATAAGAAAAAAGATAAAAAAGCGGTCTCGTCTGCGGGACTGGCGCAATTTGCACGCCAAGTCGATTTTATTTACCGGCACGTTAAACATCCGGCAGCGTTCGTGGATGACTTACTGAAAAGTCTGAGTGCAGTTGCCGGCAATGGAAGTATTCAGCCACTACAAGATTGTCTGGCCTCGTGGGAGGCAACAGCGGAACTGGATACTACGCCGCGAACCCGAAAGCGCGTTTTAAAATCTTATGCCGATCTCAAGAATGGCAAAATCAAAACGACGTCATCTCTGAAAGAGTTCTTGGAGATCGTGAATGCTGAATAATGCCATACCTGTAAGAGAATGGAGAGTTGCGTATCCCACGAGTGGCGGCTTTGTCGAATTCTTCAAAAGAATAAAGGCAAGCAAAAGTTCATCAAAGAGTTTGAGCAGGACGTCACAACGAACCCCCGCCGGCATTCCAACCCCAACAAGATTGTTGAGATCAAACGCGAAGACCTTTACCCTCCTCACACATATCGCTGGAGCAAAAAGAACATACTGCGGATTGTCTATACGGTGAGCGATGACGACATGACGATTCATCCCCTTGATGCAGATTCTCCAGGACATATTCGATATAAAAGACGATGAAATTATTAAGGTAGTTTCATTTGCCAACTCACCCCTGCCATTACGCCCAAGTTCCCTTCACGTTGAATTAGTCCGTTCACCGCCAGTATTTCCAAAGCAAGTTTCTGCAATTTCCAGCTAACTCCCAACCGCGCGGCGCTGCGATCTTCCGTGCCGAGTGGAATTTGATCGCGCGGTGAAACAAAACCGTTGATCTCACCCGCAAGCTGAAAGTGCCTGCTCAAATTCAACAGCAAACCAAGTCCGTAAACCAGCACGTCATTTTGGTCGTTGAGCTGGCGCGGCGAAGTTAAAATTGCCAGTCCGAAATCGGCAAAAACCAAAGCGCAACCATATTGCTTGGTGGCTAAAACAGCCATCGTCACATCAGTGGTGTTCGTGCCGATGCCGCGATCCTGATTAGTGTTGGGCAATTTGGCCTCGAGGCGAAAGCCGAGCGCGGGGCGATGTTTTGCCGCGGCGGCGAGGCAGACGATCGTGGCAACGCTGAAATCGCCGACATCATTGGCATTTGCTCCGCGATCGAATCGCAAAACCTGCCGGAGCGCGCCGCGAATTTGAAGGTTCACATTTGGGGCAATCCCAAAATCAAAACGGAGCGCGCCGAAGCGATATAAATCGCCACGCGCTTGGGTGATGGGCGCCTGCCAATCCGGACGAAACTCGAAGGCGGTGTGAAAACACAGCGCGCCCTTCGACGTGAGCAGCAGATGATTGGTCCGTAATGCAAGAGCTGCAAGGGAGGAGGTAATACGCTTTTTTTCGTTGGACATCGTATTGTCATTCGCAGTCGCTGCCGTGCAGAAAGCCGCCATCAAGCACATCAGCCAGCCGCATTTGTCCATCTTCCCGCAAGAGCTTTTGAGCCAAAATGACATTGCAAGTATTGAAATAAGTTCAACCTCGTTGTAATCTCAAAATAACGCTAAAGCCTTTTTCGCGCTTTTTCCTTCTTCGTTTCTACATTCATGACGATAATCTCGTTATTAAAAATGATTGCCATGTTAGCATCGTCAATCCAGTGCATTTTCGGCAGAAAGGTTGAAAATGAATCGCCGCCGAGAAGCGGCGCTTCATTGATTATGATCGTATGACGTGCGCGTTTATCGGGAAGCATTTTCATTCGGATATAAGCAAGAAGCCGCCCATTGGGCGAAAAAGTCGGAAACTGATACTCAGCAAATGATCCTATTGGGGTGACATTGATCACCGTCCCTGACCTTAAATCCATTTTAATAATTCGACCTTGGGATCGCCCTTCAGACCAGGTATGCAGAACTGCAGCCAACCAATTTCCGTCCGAGGTGATCGCGCCAGGATGAATATCTCCTGACAAAGTTGCAATGACACTTGACCGCTTATCAAGAGGCGAAAAACGCAAAAGAGTTGAAACTCCTGCATCGTAGTTCTTTAACAACAGTTCCTTGTCGTTCATCCATCCTCTATATTCCGCCGGCAACTGAATCGGGTGGTGTTTGCCGCTTTTCAAATCATAAATATAAAATCCGTACGCAACGGGCCTGACCTTTAAATCCGGACGATTGCAATCATCGCAATGTGGCTCACTGTGCAAGACGTGGTATAAAATCTGTTGATTATTCATCGACCAACCCATGATCAACACCATGACCGCGGCAAATTCACCGTCTTCACGCCGCCCCACCGAGGTGATTTGTCGCGATTCGCCATTAGACAATTCACGCAGCCAAAGATTATAAGATGAATCGATGTAAGCCAGCATTGCACGGTTCGGAGATGGAATCGGCCAAGTACTGCCTATACCCACGCCTTCTAGACTGCCATGGTCATAAGGATAGCTTAAAGGAATCTATTTTCCCGGTCGCATCAATCTTCCAGATTATATCTCGATAACGGCTGGGAAGAGGGAGATATTGATTGGCGGCGCGCAATTGCATTGGCGTTCCAGATGAATGAGCGCTCAACACGAAAGCACTCACAGATACGAAAATATGTTTAATGAATTTCATAAGTGCAACCTGGTTTAGATGAATATTTTAGACACGAATTGTATCGGATGATCGCGCCCAACAAATTCGTGTGTGTCAAGGTTTTCCGTCAAACAAACTTTTGGGCATTGGCGAGACTTGTCGTATCACCGCTGAGTTCCGCATGACGAAGATAAACCAGAGCAGCGCGCGCCATATCTTCCAATGAACCGATGCCACAATCTGTTGGCGGCGTGAGCTTTCCGTCTTTCGAAAAGGCGTGATGAATGTATGCGGTATCCGCGCCTAACGAGGCAGACTGCAAAAGCCGGTTCAAGCCGTCGAGCTTGAAGTATTGGAAGTCTGCTTTGTGATTATCTTTGCTTGTACATCCGAAAAGAATGACGAAATGAAAGCAGTTTAGCAGCAAGAATAAAACATGTCGCTTAAATGAACTTTTTGAGATGGATGCCATAGATGCAGTGCAATGATGAAAAAATTGGGTTTTAAAAACAACGGCTCCAACTGATAGATGAATCCAACTGATAAAGCTAATCCGTTGGGTTCATCTATCAGTTGGGCATCAGCGTTCGCCCGAAGGCGACACGGCAAACAAATTATTCAAGATAAACCCTCGGCATCCTCACACTCCAACGCGTCATGATATCATAAGAAACCGTCCCGCCCCACGCCGCCAGATCGTGCACCGAAATCTCGTCTTTGCCTTGCTTGCCCATGATAACCACTTCATCCCATAACTGCGTCTGCGGAATATCCGTGATGTCGATCATCATCGCATCCATCGCATTGCCGCCAATGACCGGCGCGCGTTTGCCATGAACTAGCACATACCCCGTATTGCGCACGCGCGGAAAGCCGTCGCCGTAACCAATTGGCAACACCGCAATGGTGCGCGGCGACTCGGCGCGGTAACGCATGCCGTAGCCAACCGTGTCGCCAAGTTCGATTGGTTTGATCGCGGCAATACGCGTTTTTACGGACATGATGGGCAACAAACCCGAAATGCGGCGGCAGGCTTTGGAAGGATAAACGCCAAGCGGCAAAATTCCCATGCGCACCATGTCGAAATGCGCTTTCGATATGTCGAGATAGCCGCCGGTATTGCAAGCGTGCAAAAGCAGCGAATAGCTTGACAAAATTTTGCGCTCTCGCAGTTGCTGCAAAAGCTCTTCAAAGCGCCGCAGTTGCTCGTAGGCAAATGTTTTGTCCAGCTCATCTGACATCGCGAAATGCGTCATAATACCGGCAAGTTGCAAGTTAGCAAGCTGCAAAATTGACTCGATGACAGAAGGTGCCTTCGTCCAACGTATTCCGTAGCGACTGAGACCGGTGTCAATTTCAACTTGCACACTTGCAAACTTGCTTTTTTTTCGTGCTATTTCATCAGCCTGCTTCGCCTGAGCCGTATCGTTGACAAAGATGGTGAAATCATTTTCAATACAGCAATCCAGCGCGGTTGGTGGTCGCTCACCAAAAATTAAAATCGGGGCTTTTATTTGCGCGCCGCGAAGCTCGAGCGCTTCATCCAACGTGGCGACGGCAACATACGACGCACCGGCTCGAACTGTCTCTCTGGCAATTTCCACGGCGCCGTGGCCATAGGCTTGATCTTTCACCACCGAGCACCATTTCAAATTGGGCGGCATGTCGGCGCGGATGATCTCCAAATTGCGGCGCAATTGGGCGAGGTTGATTTCCACCCAAGCGGCGCGCAGCGGGGTATTGGATTGACGAAGGGAGAGCATGATATAAGCCTTGGGAGCAGTATTTTATAGATTTTCTCCGAGATCAACCAGTTTCGTCAATCGCGAGGCCAGCCAGACTGGCAAAAATAAAGTTGGAATACCCTCTGCATTTTCTTCCCATAGCCGCTTCGTGAGTACGATGGTTTGTTTAACCGGCACCTCTGACTGAACGGAAAAGAACGCCTTGGGTCGTGTTGCGCCAGATAGATCCTGAAATTTGACTTCGATAGGCAACACCCGATCAAGCTGTTGGTAAAGAAAATCCACTTCAGATTGGCTTTTCGTGCGCCAAAACCAAAGCCGATGCCGATCAAGTTGCTGCGCCAACTGGGCGAAGGCATACGTTTCCGCGAGCGCGCCGACGTCGGTACGCAAGCGCAAAGGCTGGAATTGGCCGAACACCGCATTGCGCAACCCGGTATCCCAGAAATACAGCTTCGGGGTTTTGACCAGTGCCTTGCCGATGTTCGCGCTGTAAGGATAGAGCAAATCGACCACGTAGGTGTCACGCAGCATTTGCAAATAGGTCTCGACATAATGACGGCTCACCCGCGCGACTTTCGTGATTTCGTTCAGGTTCAAAAGATTGCCTGCTGTCACTGCCATTTGCTGAACGACGCGGTTAAAGCCGGCAACGTCCTCCACCTTTAAAAATTCACTGATGTCTTTTTCTACGTAGCTGGAGTAAATCTCCTGTAGCGCTTCTCGCTTGGCTGCAGCTTCGGTTGCGATGATGACTTTGGGATAACCGCCATATAGCAAGTAATCCTCAAAAAGCTCAAGAAAGCGGTCGCCGGCGAATTCCAAGCGTCCGGGTGTCAGTTCCTCGAGCGAATGCCCATGAAATGCGCAGTACTCGTCAAAGCTGGATGGAAAAAGTTGAAACAATTTTTTTCGTCCAATCAGCGACTCTTTGACTTGGCTTTTGATTTCAAGCGAAGACGAGCCGGAGACGATGAATTTAATCGGTCGCTTCAACTCGTAATATTGCTTCAGCAACAGGCCCGAATCATTCACCCGCTGGATCTCGTCTATAAAAACGTAGACCGAGCTTTTCGCTGCCGACATATTCTCCAAGAAGCGCAAAAATTTCGGAATATCCGCCACCAGCTCACGGAAAAGCACCGCATCCATGTTGAAATAAAAAACCTGCTTCGGCGTCACTCCCCGATTCTCCACCAATTCGCAAATGAGCCTCTGCATGATGAAAGTTTTGCCTACTTGCCGAGGCCCTAAAATGACGCCAATCTCGGGCTTTTCCAGATGTGCCAAAAGCTCCGGAAGTATCCGCCGGGGAATCTTCTTTTCAAGGGAAAAACGGTAGTTGTGAGTACGCCAGGGGTTTTGCGCTTCAAAAAGCTCTTCCATTTTAAAATTGCCGGGTAAATTTTAGACTGAATCCATATATTTACCTGTAAATTTACGAAAACAATCTAAAAAAGTCAATATGCTGCATTTATATTTTGGCCAGAAGATTTGTGAACCCGTTGCAAATTATGTAGAAGTTTTGTAACTCCAAGCAAGCTAAAGCTTACAGGCTGAAATCATGGAATCAATTATTTGATAATACTTCTCGTACTGCACGGATATAGAAACTGGTGTCAAAGGATGCACTGGAGCAACGACCACCGCCAAAACTGACCATCCACGCCTCAGCGGTGCTAGCTTTATCTGCTGTCCATATCCACCTTTGAGTATTATCAAATACTGGAGCGATGTATAAATCACCATTCTTTTCCATTCCAAAGCTTCACTAATTCGCTCGGGCAAATTATCGCCGCCGCGAATGCCAACATGGTCGACCCACACTCCAGCGCCGGCAGCCTTCAACTCAATTTCCAACCGCCGCACCAGCGGTTTGTCTTCCCACGCGTGGCTAATAAAAATTCGGGGGGTGTCAGTTCGGGTTGATTCCGCCATCTTTTTACCAAAATACACATCTTTTCGCATTTTGTCAACTACTCTTTCCCCGGCGGCCACAAGCTCATCCCAATATCCGTGCGATAATAGCTGCTCAGGCACTTCAGTTTGCGAATATTATCATACGCCAGTGAGATGGACTTTTCAAGAGAATCAGAAACCGCGACAACGTCGGCGATGCGATGGCCGGTCATCACCAAGCCGCCGCGCGCATCTTCGGCGACTTCGTTCCACCAAACATCGCAGGTTGGGGGCTCAGTCAGCTTCACCGGCAGCTTCGGGCCTTGGATGCTGACGTAGGGATAACCATACCCGGCGAGTGTCAATGATGCGCCGAACTGCAAGTCGTCGTGGAATTGCAAATCCACTTTCTGATTCCGCGCGGTGCTGTAAATTACTTCGAGCGGATTTTTGAACAGGCGTAAAATCATCTGCGTCGAAGTCACGCCCATGCGAACGTTGTATTCGAGCACGTGCCACTTGCCGTCACGTTTTGCAGCAGTCACCTGCACGGGGCCGTGAAAATTGGTTTCGCGAAACCACGGCAGCAGCGGCCGCAAAAGCTCGCGCGCCAAACCGTATTTGTCTTCCGGATCTTTTTCCGCGAGGCCACCCAGCGGCGCGCCGGCGACAATGCCCATGTTGCCATCGAAGGCGCGCTTGTATTCTTGATTGGTAACGAGAGAATAGATTTCACCGTTGCTCACGACGGCAATGTGTCCAGCCTCGGCACGGCCCATGTATTCCTGCAAAAACACGCCTTCCGCATAATCCAAGCGCTCGAGCCAGTGCAGCGTATCCTCAGCACTTTCGCAGACGATGGTGTGAATCGGACTGGTGGGAGAGCACAGCGGATTTTTGATCACATACGCTCTTGGATCATTTTTCAAAATCGCCTCGGCTTCGAGCCAGTTGCGCGCTACTCGTGACCGCGGAAATGAAATGCCGAAACGCTCACTCAACTGCCGCGCCAGATCGCGCTCGCGCTCCAGTTGCATCGCCTCACCAAAAGGCGAAAAAATCGGCACCTTCAATGAGAGCAATTCTTCGGCCCACGGCTGCAAAACCCAGTCGATGGACATCGGAATGAGCAAATCCACTTTTTTATCGCGCACGAAGCGCACAGGACTGGGAAAATACGAGGCCGGATAAACCTCGCCTTCGAGTGAAGGCCCGTAATGGCCGTAACTGCGGGTAAGATAACAACTGACGCGGGCGCCATTTTCTTTGAGAATGCGCATCACCGCATGCGCAAATGCGCCGACGCCGAGAAGCATGACGTGAGTTTGAGTCGCCATAAAATTTTGAGCTGAAGTGCAATGAAACAAGAGATTCTCGAATAGATTTTCAATCAACCAGCCGGCCATGATTCAATCTAACGATTTTTTGCGCGCGCTCACCGATGTGCGGCGCGTGAGTGACGACGATAATTGTATGCCCGTCGCGGTGCAATCTTTCAAGCAGTTCGAGCACGATCTGCTCGTTCTCGGCGTCCAAATTGCCGGTAGGCTCGTCCGCAAGAATGAGGCGTGGGTGGTTGATCAGCGCGCGGGCGATGCACACGCGCTGCTGCTCCCCACCGGATAGCTCGGAGGGCAGGTGCTGCAGGCGGTCACCAAGCCCGACTCGTTGCAGCGCTTCGGCCGCTTCCTGCTCGTCGGTCATACTGTGAAAATACTGCGACAGCATGACGTTTTCCAATGCGGTCAAATACGGCACGAGGTAAAACTGTTGAAAGACAAAACCGACTTTCTCACGCCGAAAGACCGCCAGTTGTTTCGGCGCCAGCGTGGAGATGTCTTCACCCTCTACAATGACTTTGCCCGCGGTCGGTCGATCCAATCCGCCAATAATATTGAGCAAGGTGGATTTGCCCGAGCCCGAAGGCCCCATCACCGCAACCCACTCATTTTTTTCGATCGCTAATGAGATGCTATTGAGTGCAAGAATGTTGCTGTATTGTTTGGAAATCTCCTGAAGTTCGACGCTAAGCATAAATTAAGCCGCACTCTTTATTTCGACGATGATAGCTCTAATTGATGACCAGTGCTTCGTTTTTACTCGCCTTCCTTTTACTTACCAGTAGCCTTCGTGATTATTTTCACAACGACATTGACCGCCATGGCCTGGCGGCTGGATACAACTTGTCCCACACATTGGACAAACTTTGTAGCAATGTGATTGCGTAGATGAGGCGGTATTCATCTCATGACGAATTTTGAAACGGAGGTCCTTGCAGTGGGCATCCATTTCTGGCAATTTTAGCTTCTCAAAATGCAAAGCATACATTCTCATTGATTCTTTCTCCTAATAGTTTTTCTTATTTGAAATGCCTAAAAACTGCATCCATGACAGGCTCGGCAGTCCGGCACTCCTTACTCTCCTCGCAGCGCGACGGTTGGCTCGATTTGCAAAGCGCGCCGCAGCGGGAAAATTGCTGCCGCCAGCGAAATGCCCAACGCCAGGAGCAAAACGGCCGGCAATATTTCGAGACGCAACGAGGCATAAGCGCCAAAAACATTTTTGCTGATCACTTGCGCAAACAATACTCCGCCCCAGTATCCCACCAGCCCGCCGCTCAATCCGAGCAGCACCAGCTCGGCGGCAACGAGCTGCGCCACGTGGCGATTCTCCGCGCCGATGGCCTTCATAATTCCCACTTCCTGCTCGCGCTCGACGATCAATGCCGTCATCGTCGTGCCTAGGCATAGCGTCGCGACGATCACCGTGAAGGCGGCGACGATCGTCATGAGCAGCGTGACCGTTTGTAGAACATGCGACTCAGATGTGGCGATTTTGCGGATCGGCTTGGCGCTGATTCCCGGCAGCGTTTGGGAAATATCGGCGGCGAGCTTTTCCACCACGGCGGCGCCGCCGTGAATGCTGGCGAGCGCGAGGGTGACGCGATCCGGCAATGCCAGCAAACGTTGCAGAGCACTCAATGAAAGAATGACTTGATCATCTTCGTTCTCGCCCGTACGAACTATACCGGCAAGACTAAAACTTGCGGTGATGCCCGTCGTGGGCGTGTACAGCCTTACAGATTGACCGACGATCAAACCGAGTTTGCGCGCCACCGCCTCTCCGGCGAGAATCTCTTCATCACAAAGCCGGGTAAGAGGCGGCTCGATTTCCCAATAGGAATTTACTTGTTTCATCGCGGCGAGATCGGTGCCGAGCGCCACGAAAAGTTGTCCATTTTTTAAGCTCGAATCGGCGACGAAATTGACAATGCCATAAAGAACCGGGACAAGCCCGCGCACCGTATCACTCGATGCCGGCCAGTGATATTCGGTCACATCGCTAACGGAGATCGTGTGATTTTCTCCACTTTCCTTCGGCACGAGCGCGAGATTGGCGCCATAAGCACGCAACTCAACATTGATCTTGGCGCCGGTATCGGCGCGAATGGTCAACAAGGCGGCGGACACTGCGGTAGCGATGACGACGGCGAGAAAGGCGACGAAGAGCCGGCTATCGCGGCCACGAAAGGATTTGAGCAGAATGCGGGCAAACACAGAAAAAATTCAAAAACAGATTAAATCCAACGGATAAAAAACGATCAACGAATATGAATACGCAAGATAATTATGGCAAGATGATTGAAAGGCTTTTTAATTATTTTGCCACAATCCCTGGCCTGCGGCACCGCGTGGCGCGGTGGGCGCCAGGGCAGGCATCTTGCAAAAAGTATCTTGGCGAGTCTTTGTGGCTCGCTATGCACTGTGTAACACCACCACCGGATCAAACTTGAAAGCTTTGCGCAATGGCAACAAGCTACCAAACATGGCAATCAGCGTGGCGATCAACACCGCAACCGGCAAGGAAAGCGGATTAAATCGCAGCGTGTTGCCGAAAATCTGCTGGGAAATTTGTTGGGCGATCAAATAGCCCAAGACGCTTCCCAGAACGCCGCCGAATATCCCCAGCAGCAAGGCTTCGCCGAGAAATACGCTCGAAATTTGGCGGGACTCGGCGCCGAGGGCGCGAAACAGCCCGACTTCTTTGCGGCGCTCGAGCACGGTCGTGGTCATCGTGCTGGTGACGCCCAGGATCGAAGTGCAAAATATGGCCAGTGCAATCAGAAACATCAACAACGAGATTTTGCGCAGGATTGCGCCTTCGCCTTCTGCCACTTGCCGAACGATGCGCACCTCGGCATCGGGTATGGCTTCGCGCAGTTGCTGGGCGATCGAGCTGACATAAGGCGAGCAGTACCAACGATCGTATTCCTCACGCGTCATCTGCGTCGTCGGCTTGCGCGCAAAGTCGTCTTCAGGATTCGTGAGCGCACTGACCAAAATCTTTTTGATTTTTCCCGGCTGCGCCGTGAGTTGTTGCACAATTGCCAATGACGCAAAAACTTGATGTTCCTCCGCGCCGCCGGTGTTGACGATACCGCGAATTAGAAAAGCTTCGCGACGGCCATTGACTTCGAGGTGGATGGAATCTCCAATGGCGAGTTTAACCCGGCGAGCAGCCTCAGCACCGATCATGACTTCGTGTTGAGATTTGTCGCGCACCCACGCGCCGCTGACCTGCCAATAGCTCGACACATGACGCAAGCCGGTACGGAAATCCGGCTGCTCCTGCAACGGCATCGCTTTGTCGAACCATGTGCCGACGAGCGTGAGGATTTCGTGTTTTTGCGGCGAGACCACGAAAGCCGCGCGTGTTTGCAGCTCCGGCACAAAACCGAGAATGTTGTGTCGCCAAAAAATTTCTTTGATCTGTGGCAGAGTGGACTCGTCGAGCGCGCCGCCGGTGAGCAACGCCGAATAATCCACTCCGGCGATCTCCATCGGCAGGGTGTCTTCCTGCGGGAGCAATATGAGATTGGCGCCGTAGCGCTTAAGCTCGCGACCGATCTTGTCGCCGATGTTGACGGCCACGCTGAGCAGGCCGGTGGCGATGCCGGCGCCCAAAGTGATCGCCGTCAATGCGATGAGCTTGCGCCTTTTGCCGCGAATGAGCGATTCGCGCAGGATACGGAGTAACATTGACCGACGTTAGGTTTAAGCCGCGAAAGCTAAAAAATTTCCAAAAGCTTTATGTCCCCAACTAATAGATGAACCCAACGGAAAAACTTTTTACAGTTGGGTTCATCTATCAGTTGGGGAACCTTTCTTTTACTTTTGATGCTGTCTGTAAGGCTCCATTTTTCAGATTGTCTGAATTTCCGGCTTATCTCTATGGCTGCCTAAAATACTTCATTCCGTCGCGCAAGTCGTCAACCATAATGCGAAGCGTATCCGCGCGCACCGTCTGCGCGAGCGGAATCGGATTGCAGCCGCCGCCGAACCCTATCGTCGAGGGATTGATTTCTGCGACGCAATTCATGCAAAAGATCGCGCCGGCATCTTGAAAGTAGCCTTGATCGCCGCAATTCTCGCACGCATCGAACGCCACGCCAAGTCTGTTCGCATCGATTTTCACCACGAAAAAACGCAGGCTTTTGCCATTTTCGCCAAAGCTGAAACGGTACAGCAGATCGTCATTCAAGCTGGCAAGCGGCAGCACCACCGCGCCGTTATGCACCGCCACCGGCTCCGCCGGGGAAAGCGCTGCTGGCCCGCGGGCATAAACGAAATCGAGGCACAAAAAGCTGATGATGGCGATTCCCGCGACGCCGGCGAGCCGTTGCCAGCGTTGTTGGCGCCGCACCTGCGCCATCAGCTTGCGGCGCTCGGCGGGATTATTAGCCGAAGCCGGTGAGCCGGCCAATGCCGGCTTCACATTCGCCGGCGTTAGAAAAATGATCAACGGCAGGCCGAGAATGGCCATCACAAAAAGCGCGTTGTTGCGCACGATCGGCCCCACCATCGCCATCGCCGCAGTCGAAGTTGGCAGCACGCCGGCTTCTGAAAATTCATGATACGCATTGATCAGCAGTTGCACGACGAATATCCCCAGCACGACATTGGTGACGCGAAAGAAGCGCGGCAAATCCACCCGCACGCTGCCTTTGATAAACAACACGGCGAAAATCGTCGCCATGATGAGGCCGAGAATGCCGCCGAAAAAACTCCATATCGCGGAGGTGGTCAGCGAGACCGCGCCCAAAAAGAGCACGGTTTCGACGCCTTCGCGCAACACCATGATGGCGGCGAACGCGAACAGGCCCAATGCCGCCAGACGGCTCGATTTATTGGAGAGCAGAGCGTCAACCTTGGTTTGAATACCTTGCTTTAAGCGGTGCGCGTGATGGTGCATCCAAATCATGAATGTGCCGATAAAAACAGCCGCCACCAACATCACCATGCCTTCATAAGCCTCTTGGTTGATGGTAATGCGTTGAAACAGCACGGCCAGCAACACCGACAAAACGACGGCTGCCACGACGCCGGCAATAACATATTTGCCCAACTCCGGGCGGCCGATTTTTTGCAGATAGGCCAGCACGATGCCAACGATCAACGCGGCTTCAATCCCCTCGCGCAGCGTAATAATGAGTGCCTCAAACATGCTCCAAACCTTTCAGTAGCCCAGACTGCCAACGGCTTTTGGCTTGCAAGCCGCAGCCAATCTGTAGCTCACTGTTCGTTGTTTAATAATTTAGCCCTTTGGATTCTTAAAAAAAAAATTGCGCAAATGCGAATCATTCTGATTATCAAAAACAATAACTTAGCGCAATTTTAATATATGAGTTTTTCTACAAAAATCAAGTGCTTTTCAGGAAAAGACTGCGCAAAAGCAGGGCGTTGCGAGTATTTCTATAGTTGTAATCGGGACGCGCCATAGAGCAACTTCGCAAGTCGCGATTTCGCAAAAAGCCGGAAAGCCCACGGCTTGAAACCGCCCAACGCAGCTCTGACGACTTCATCGTTTTGTATGATCCAAAAATCCAACAGCACTGCAAGCCGAAAAATTGAAGCAAGCCATTCAGGTGAACCTCATGCCGAAGAGCAAAATGGCAACCACAGCCCGGTGAAAGTCATAACGGTGGCCGGCGGCAAAGGGGGCATCGGCAAAACGATGATCTGCGCCAGCCTGTCGATGGCCTTGGCGGAGTCGGGCCTGCGGGTCACGTTGGTGGACGCCGATCTCGGCGGCGCGAATCTGCACACCGTGCTCGGCATGTACATGCCCAATAAAACGCTGCACGATTTCATCGAACGCCGCGTCAAAACGCTCGAAGAAACGGCGATTTCCACGCCCATCGAAGGCCTCAAGCTCGTGTGTGGCGCGCCCGGCATCGTCGGCTTCGCGAACATTGCGCATTGGGAAAAACTGAAAATGATTCGCCACCTGCGCAAGCTCGAGGCCCAATACGTGGTGGTGGACATCGGCGCCGGCACGTCGTTGAACGAAATCGATCTGTTCAACTCCGGCGACGTGATGATCGTGGTGGCGAATCCCGAGCCGACCTCGATTCAGGAGTGCTACAATTTTTTGAAGGTGGCGATCTTTCGCCGGTTGCGCCGAGAGTTTAGCGATTCACACGTCGTGCAGGAGATGCTCGACCGCTGCAAAGACCCCAGCCATGCCAACGACAAACGCTTGCTGACCGAGATCGGCGACGAAATCTTGCAAAAGGATCGCCGCGAGGGCGTGCGCTTTTTCAAAGCCGTCAACGAATTTGCGCCCAAGCTGATCCTCAACCGCGTATTCGATTATCAGGAAACGCGCGACGGCCTGGCGCTGCAGATTGCCGCGCAGGATATGCTGCAGGTCAAGCTCGAATATTGGGGCTACATGAGCTACGATCCGGCCATCCCGCAAGTCGTGCGCGAGATGCGGTCGCAGGATATTCTCGCGCCGGAGTCGCTCAATCGCCAGCGTTTCATGATGATGATCCGCAAATATTTGCTCGGCGAAAATTTACGCTACCGCAATCCCGGCGCGCGCGTCATTCTGCCGATTCTCAAAAAACTGGGCGGCGCGAACGTCATCACCCGCATGTGCTCCGTGCAATGCCCGTTGTGGGGCAAATGCCCGTTGGAAGAAGGCGGCCTGCCGTGCCGCATGCCGGACGAGGAGTTCAATGACAAGCTGGCTACAATGGAACCGCAAGGAGCTAAAATGCTGATGCCGGAGGTGCGACTGTAGGCTGATTTGAGAATTGGGGAGACAATGCCGGATTAATCCATTCGCCGCAACGCGCCACACGCCACAACTCAAACCTCTGCTCATCGAAGCCTTTGAGCTGCGTTTCCAAAGATTCGAGACGGATGCTCTCAGCTTGATGCTCCAGCCACGTTATCACTTCAGGATCATTCCGCACCGGCGCCGAAATGATCACGTCACTTCCCGAAGATTGCCCTTCCAAGCGCGCCGCAACATTGATCGTCGAGCCGAAATAATCGAGCCGGTCGTTGAGCGTCACCGCGATGCAAGGGCCATAATCATCTTGCTATTGGGTTCCGGCTTGGTTGGGTTTTTGCTTTATTAGCTTTATTTTCTTTTTTGATTTTTATTCTCATGATCGGCCTTGTTTCCGATCTTCTAAGTACCTCCACAAATCCCGCCTGGCGAAAAGCTGAGGCCAAACCGGACCAGACAAACACATCCGCCATCTTGCCTTGTTTCGGCTCCACCGGATAACCCTCGACAATTTTGGCGCCGCGCTTTGCGGCATGCTCGACCGCGGCGCGCAACAATGCCACCGTGATTCCCCGGCGGCGAAACGGCTTGACAACAAAGAAGCAAGTAACCGACCAGGCCGGCTGGTCGTCCACCGGTTGCAGAATGCGGGAATTTTCGAGAACGAGATAAGTCTCGCGCGGCGCCAGCGCGCACCAACCCACTGGCTGGCCGTCGGCGTAAGCAATAATTCCCGGAATCTCACCGGCAGCAACGATTTTCTTGAAAGCGCGCTTGTTTTTTTCGCCTTTTTGCTGGTTGAATTGGGAACGCTTTAAGCGCCACCACATGCACCAACAACCGCCACACGCGCCGCGTTCGCCAAACAGCGCTTCGAGATCACGCCAGCGGTCGGGAGTGAGAGGATAAACTTTTAAATTGACTTTACTTGCCGGCGGCTCCGATACGGAGAGAATCTCGCTACGCTTTGGCTTGTTTGATTTCTCTTTCATAAAATCAAGACTGGGTGCGTTTATCGGAGCGTTCATCTCGTACAAGAGTGCCGCTGTGAAAGATACCGTTCATGGCTCGCTCGCGCCAAGCAACTGTAGAGTCATATAACTGTAGAGTCATATAACGGTTGCTCTGTATCCACGGTCGAAAGCAGAATGCCGGTGGTATGGGGTTGAAGACGACCGGTTATCACTCCATCGGGGCGAACAAAAAAACTAGGCCAACGGCTTTCTCGCGCGGATGAGTTGGGGCAGCTAATCCACATATAATTGCTCGCGGCAGCAGCATGCATCGTTGAGGGCATGGTTATAACCGGGAGTGTTGATCCAGGGTTTAACTTCTGATGCTCAGCCCCTACTTCATCCTGCATCGCCTGAAAACGCTCGGGAGGGATGTGACCAGCATGATAAGAGTGAAACATGAGTTGGACTCCTCGGCGCTTGTATTCCCGATACAGCTCGGGATACCGATAATCGTGGCAAATCAACGCACCGCACCGAACCCCGCCAATTTCAAAAACGCTAAAGTGATTTCCGGGGCTATAATGAGCCAGGTCGCCAGTCTCCCCGGATTCGTCCCCAGCACAGAACATTTTGTCATAGCGATCGACAAGTTGCCCATCATCATCATTGATGATATAGAGGCTGTTGTGAGGCTTGTTTGGCCCTGACAGCCTGTGCGTTGACCCCAGGATGACCCAAAGGCGGATTTGACGCGCAAGCTCAAGGATCTCGCGGGTACACTGCTCGAGCAACTCCCAATTGAAATCTTTATAGGATGGAAAGTCGGCGCCAGCATACCCAGAGAGACACGCTTCTGGAAAATGTGCTACGTGTGCGCGTTGTTCCTTTGCAGATTTCATCTGGCGCGATACGTACTGAAGATTAATTCGAATATCAGAGTCAGTCGGAAATTGGCAGGTTGCCACAATTATCTTCAATGTTACTCCTTTTGATCATTTAATGCCTCGCAATTTTAGCAATAGCTCCGCCAAAATCCGCGCGATATTCCACGCGTCGTCGCCGGCGCGATGGTGTACGCCTTCGAGAGGAAGATTCAACAACGCCAGCGCTTTGGCCATACCGACTTCCTCGCGCAATCCATGCGCGAGCGCAAGAAGATTTTTCACGTTGATATGGGTCGGGCCGAAAGAATATTCGACGTGGTGCGCTTGGCACTGTTGCGTGAACTCCCGCCGGTCGTAATCGCCGTAGCTGGCCCAAACGCGGTTTTTCGATTTGTATTGCTTTTTTAAAATGTCACAGGCTTCCGAAAAAGCGATCCCGGTTTCAACTTCCGCCTGGGTCAACGTCGTCAGCTTGGTGCAAAACTCGCTGACCTGCGAGCGCTCGGGCCGCACGAGAATACTCTGCTTGTCCAAGCGTTGTCCCGTAGCGACATCGAGAGCGCAAACGCCGATTTCGATGATTTCGTTCTCTTCACCGGGCGGCGGCTCGCCTTCCCAGCAAGTCGCCTCGACATCAACGACGATGATTTGATCGAGTTTCTTGGCCAAGCCAACCTCCTGGTAACCCAGTCGGCCCGACTGGGAAAAGTTTGCGCAAACAAATTTTCTTCATCACCGGATTATCGCTGCGTCTTCTGCCTGCCGCTTGATCGCGCGCAGCGCTTCCATGCGAATCAACCCACTGAACGGCCGAATGAACACCCAGCAAAAACGAAAACGTTTGCGGCTGCTTTCATCCAAACAGAGGACCCTCGTCTCGGTGAAAAGCCTCGTGATGCCCTCCATTTGCGGTGAAAGAGAAAAATTCCACACGGCTTTGGCGTAATCCGGCGTGGCGAAGCGCAAAAATCCTGCTTTATCCAGGCGTTGTATGCACCCCGAAGAGGTCCAAAACTTTCCAACCAAGCCGAGCACGATTTCTCCCGGCGGCGTTTCGCCGAGCAAAATAAAGCCGCTCTTCAACAAGCCGTCCAACGTCAGCCCGAGACCTTCTTGGCGCGATTTCGCGCGCGAAAAGAATAACGCGGGAAACCCGCGCAAGCGAAAAAGCCAGCGAACCCAAGCCGACCCGCTTAAATCCAGCTTGCGAGCTGCCGCGTAAACCCGCTCGGCAGAGCCATGAATATCAATCTGGTGGCGCGCTATCTCGTCGTAGACGGGGAGAAATTCGTCAATGAGCATAAAACGCATTCATCACTTTTTCAGGCAATAAAACGCCCCGGGGTTCGCGGGGCTTCTTACTTTTGCCTATTTGCGGCAATTTGTTATGGCAGTTTTACTCCAGCGCTGCAACCCGCACGTACATTTGTTTCTTGAGCACGGCCAGCCAATTTTGCATCTCGTGCTCGACCTTGGCGTTCTGTGCCATATCGTGAATTTCCTGCCAATCCTGCGCGAGCGTGTATTGGCGCGCCTCGCGGCGGTCGTCGAGGCGGACGAGGTGAAAGCCGTATTGCGTTTTGAGCGGCTCCGAGATTTCGCCGGGCTGCAACGTTCTGGCGACTTCGCGAAACTCCGGCACCTGCAATTGGTCGGACTCAAACCAGCCAAGATCGCCGCCCTTTTCGCTGGAAGTTTGATCGCTCGAATATTTTTTGGCTGCCTCTTCAAAAGAAGTTTTGCCGGCGAGAATATCGTCGCGCAACTGGCGAACGAACGCCTCGGCCGCTTTCTCGTCGCTCGCCGAAGTGCTCAACCGAACCAGAATATGGCGGGCATTGATTTTTTCGCCGCGCCGGTCGATGAGCTGAATCACGTGAAAACCGAACGGCGAGCGCACCACGCCCGAAATTTCCCCCGGTTGCAAGGCAAACGCCGCCTCTTCAAATTCTTTGACGAAATCGCCGCGCTGTATAAAGCCGAGCTCGCCGCCTTTCGTGGCCGAGCCGGGATCTTCCGAATAGAGCCGCGCCAGCGTGGCAAAATCTTCGCCGCCGCGCACGCGCTGCAGCAGCGTGTCGATTTTCGCTTTCGCCGCTTCCACCGCGGCGTCGCCGGGAGCAATATTCACGAGCACATGACTGAGGCGAACTGAAGCCTTAATCCCCGGCAAGCTGTCCTTGTGGGTTTGATAAAATTCTTCCACTTCGCGGCGCGATATTTTGACCTCGCGAAACTTTTTTTGCTGCAGTGTGCGCACCAGCAAATTTTCTTCAACATTTTCCCGAAATGTACGGCGAATTTTGCGCATTGGCTGGCCGTAATATTCCTCCAGTTTCTCTTCGGAGCCGAGCTGCTCGACCATGTATTTGAGTCGTTCTTCCAGATATTGATCGACCTGGCGTTGATCGACCGTGACGCTGTCCTCTTTCGCTTTGGTAAAAAATACTTTTTGGGCAATCAGGCTTTGCAACGCGTTTTCACGAAGCTCGTTAAATTTGTCCGGCTGCTTGCGCGGATCGACGCCCATTTGGACCGCCAAGGAATAGGTGTATTGCAATAATTCCGATTGCAGGATGATCTGATCGTCAACCGCGGCAACGATCCGGTCGATCACTTCCTGGCCTTGCGCCGGCGGCGCCGCGATGAAGACGGCCCAAAGGAAAAGAAACAAAACACCAACGGCTTTACAACGAAGGAAAAAGTTTTGTACGTTTTGCATAAATATCCTTGGTATAGAAATTAACGCCCTTGTGGACCGCTTGTTGCTCGCGCAAAAATGGCGTCCATGGACAGGCTATCCAACACGAACAGATTTTTTTCGATCACGGCGGCGTTTTTAAATTCGGCCAGCATTTGTTTGTATCGTTCCTGGCGTTTCTCGCTTTGAATTCTCGCTACGATTTGATCCTGTACCGAAGTGAGGGGCCGGAGCGAGCCGACTTCGTACTTTTCAATCATTTTGAAAACATGAAATCCGTCTTCAAGCTGAATCGGGCGTGAAACGGCGCCCGGTGTCATGGTAAAAACCGCGCTGGCTATCGCCGGCGCCGTTTCTTCTTCCGTTAAATACAAATCCCACCCGGCGCTGTCGCCGGCGGCGTAGCGGCGCGCCATTTGCGAAAAGTCAACCCCTTCCCGCAAGGCTGTAACGAGGGAATCCGCCCTCTCCTTCTTTCCGACTTTGAGATACCAAACGCGAACTTCTTTCGTGCTGCGAACGAAATTTTGGCGGTTGTCATTATAGTACTTTTCAATTTCATCTTCCGAAAGCGGAAACGGCTTGTTCAGCTCCTGCTCCAAAAGCATATTCACCGCCAGCTCGCGCTCGAGGCGGCGCAACTCGCGGCGCACGTTTTCGCTTTGATCCAGCCGCCGCCGCCTGGCTTCCTGAAAAAGAATTTGAGAATCCGTCCAGCGTATGACGTAATCTTGCAGCTCGCTTTTGGTGATGCGGCCCCGGAACTGCAGCGGAATTTCGTTGGCAATATCCATCACCGTCAGTGTCTCGGAATCGACGCGCACGACGACGTCCTGCGGGTTTTGCTGTTGCCGGCAAGCGCAGAAAGAAAAGACAACAAAATGTAAAGATAAAAAGATTGTCCGCAACGCTTTACTTTTGCCGATCAACGCCCGGCCAGCACAATCTTTACGAAAAAAGCATTCCCGCCAGGACGCCAAGACGCGCAGATTTCGCAAAGGAAAAAATGGGGTGTCCTTCATTGCCTTTATTTCTCTCCTAATTTTTCTTCCGGTACCAAGCTTCGCAAAAATTTCAAAGTTAAAGGCAAGGCCTTTTGCGGCTTCGGCACGGGCAAACGAAAGCCAAAATCCGGCCGCTGAATGAACTCAAATGGCGCCGCCGCGCGTTGCACCATTGAACCAATCCACTGTTTCATCGGTTCCCCTTTGGTTGGACGGCCGTTCTCCGCAAAAATTCCCAAACTCTGCCGCGAGGCGATTTGCAGGCGCTTCAATCCCAGCGCGGTTCCCATCAATTTCAGATTCCCCAGGCCCAGCAAATTTTCCGCCGCCTCCGGCAACCGGCCAAAGCGGTCGGCTAATTCCTCTTGCACCGCGGCAATATCGGAAAGTTTTTTGGCTTCTGCAAGCCGCCGGTAAATGGCGACGCGCTCCGCCGGCATTTCGACGTAGTCATCCGGCAAGTAGGCGTCGCCATCCAGCTCGACGCGGCACTCCTCTTTTTTCTCGGAGATTGCCGCAATTGCCTCTTGCGGGAACTCTTCCAGCCGCGCCTCCTGCACCGCCTCTTCGAGAATTTTACAATACAAATCGAAGCCGAGCGAGTCGATAAAACCGCTCTGCTCTGCGCCGAGCATATTTCCGGCGCCGCGAATTTCAAGGTCGCGCATAGCAATTTGAAAGCCGCTGCCCAAATCCGTGAACTGCTCGATGGTCTCCAGGCGCTTGATCGCCTCGGTCGTCAGGTTGCGAATCGGCGGGATGACGAGATAACAATAGGCTTTATGATGGCTGCGCCCGACGCGGCCGCGCAACTGATAAAGCTGCGCCAAGCCAAAACGATCGGCGCGGTTGATGATCATCGTGTTGACGTTGGGCATGTCGATGCCGGATTCGATGATCATCGTCGCAACGAGCACGTGAAACTTGCGATCAATGAAATCCAAGATCGCCTTTTCAAGCTCGTGCTCGTTCATCTGGCCGTGCGCCACGCCAAATTCGACTTCGGGAATCACGCGCTGCAACAAATCCGCCATGCGGTAAATCGAGCTGACGCGATTGTGCACGAAAAACACCTGCCCGCCGCGATGCACTTCACGTAAAATCACCTGCCGGATCAAATCGCGATCGAACTGCGTGATCTCCGTATGCACCGGCAACCGATCCTTAGGCGGCGTGTTGATATTGGACATGTCACGCACGCCGAGCAGCGACATGTGCAGCGTGCGCGGAATCGGCGTGGCGGAAAGCGTCAGCACGTCGACGTTGACGCGCAGCTCTTTGAGGCGTTCTTTGTGCTTCACGCCAAAACGCTGCTCTTCATCAACGACCAGCAAGCCGAGATCTTTGAACGCCACGTCTTTGGAGAGCAAACGGTGCGTGCCGATGACGACGTCGACCTGGCCGGCCTTGAGCTTTTCGACGATGCGCTTTTGCTCGGCCGCGGAGCGAAACCGCGAGAGCGCTTCGACCTGCACCGGATATTTGTGCAGGCGTTCGCGAAACGTGTTGTAATGTTGCTGCGCCAAAATCGTCGTCGGCACCAGCACCGCGACTTGCTTGCTGCTCTGCACCGCCTTGAACGCGGCGCGAATCGCGACTTCGGTTTTGCCGTAGCCGACGTCGCCGCAAACCAGGCGATCCATCGGGTTGTCGCTCTCCATATCGTGTTTGACTTCATCGACGGCGCGCGCTTGATCCGGCGTATCTTCGTAAATGAAGGATGCTTCAAGCTCTTTTTGCCAATACGTATCTTGAGGAAATGAAATGCCCTTTTGCGCCTTGCGCGCCGCATAAAGCTTGATGAGATCGCGCGCGATGTCTTTGATGCGGCTCTTCGTGCGTTTCTTCAGGCGATCCCAATCCGGCGCGCCGAGTTTATGAACACGCGGCGCTAGGCCGTCGCGCGAGCTGTATTTCTGCACGCGATCCATTTTTTCAAGCGGGACAAACAGCTTATCCTGATCCTGATATTGAATGACCAGACACTCGCGCTCGAAACCGCCGGTGGCAATCTTTTGCAATCCTTGATAACTGCCGATGCCGTGATCGACGTGGACGACGTAATCGCCGCGCATGAGCGTTTTGAGCTGGCGGAACGTCAATCCTTCTTTGTAGCGCCGCCGCTGTCGCACGCGGCGAACGCGGCCATAAAATTCGTGATCGGTGTAAACCGCCAGGCCGAGCTGCGGCAACTGAAAGCCGCCGTGCAAGCCAGCCGCAATGACGTGCAATTCGGGAAAATTGAAATCGCGCTCTTCAAACAAATCTTTGAGGCGCTCGCTGTGCGCCGGCGATTCGCAGAGAAAATAAAGTTGTGCCGGCGTGTGTTGCTCGATGAATTTTTCCATGTCGCGGCGCAAAACGGTGAGATCGCCGTGAAACGACGGTTGCGGTTGCGCCGCGCAATCGATCACCTTTTTCGACGGCTCCGCCTGCACGGTTGGAAAAGCAATTCGCGTGAAACGATTGAACGGAGCAAAAAACTCTTCCAGCGCCTCATTCTTGAAAATATCGCCTTCTTCCGCCGGCAGCCACTCTTCGTCGCGGCCATTCATGGAAGTATCTGCTGAAGCCGTCAACGCCACAGCCATTTGCTCGGTTTGAAAAAAGCAGGCACTGGTTTCGTCCGTGAGATAATCCAGCAGCGTGGCCGGCGAATTGTCGTCATCATTCGGCAGCAGGTTTTGCGGATAGACGAAAATTTCTTGCAGCGTGCTCTGCGAACGCTGCGTGGCCGGATCAAATTCCCGAATCGACTCGATGGTGTCGCCCCAAAATTCGACGCGAATCGGCAGCGGGCGGGAGAATGGATAAATGTCGATGATGCCGCCGCGCACGCTCATTTCGCCCGGCTCTTCGATCATCGGCTGGCGCACAAAATCCATCGTAGCCAATTGCTCGACAACGGTGGAAAACGGCAGTTCCGCGCCGGTTTGGAGATGCAGCTTCTGTACGCGCATGGCCTGTGGCGGCCGCAGCGCCACTTGCAGAGCATGAACATTCGCAACGACGATGAACGGTTCTTTCGCCGTGGCGCCATTCTCGTTCGCGCTCGCCGGGGTTCGCAAATTCAGCAAGCGCTCGATTACCTCGAGCTGTTGCGAAGTGGCGTGCGCCTCGTGATGTCCCCACGGCAAAACTTTCCCTGGCGGGAACAGCGTGGCGGCGCCTTCCGGCAAAAGCGCATCCAGCTCGTCTTTAAAACGTTCGGCCTGGTCAATAAAAGGAAACAAGCAGAGAAAGGGCTTGCGGGTTTGCTCGAACAGCAACGCCAGCAGCGCCGCCGGCAACGAGCCGGGAGCGCTGCGAACCACAACTTCGTTGTCTATCTTCGTGGCCTCAAGTATGGCCCGAAAAAACGGTGCGGAGCCGAGCTGCTTTTTTATTGCATCCAAAGACATACAATCACAAAAAATGAATCGTCCTAATTTTATAATATAAATTTATTTTACAAAAAATCATTTTATTTTAACCCACTAAACACATGAAATACACGAAAAGAAAAACGTCACTTCAAAAGAATCCCTGCGGGTTTAGCATTTTACAATTTAAGAAATCGTGTACTAAATTCAAAAAAATTCTTTCAGAATGACAACTTTGTTGCTTTTTTCGCGCCTTATCGCTTTTTTCGTGTGTCCTCAAGAAATCAGCGCTTGCCGAACGAACCCACCCGCTTGCGCCAATCGGCGCCGCGCTTCTTCGGAATCGACGCCGGCAAGAATCATCACCACCGCGGTTTTGACATGCCCTCCAGCCTGCTCCAGAACGCGTCCGGATTCTTCGTAGCTCACGCCGGTTACCAGCATCACCGTGCGTTTCGAGCGCTCCTCCAGCTTCTTCGAGGTCATTTGCAAATCGACCATCATATTCTCGTAAACCTTGCCGAGGCGAATCATCGCCGTCGTGGTCAGCATATTGAGCACGAGCTTGGTGGCGGTGCCGGCTTTCATGCGCGTCGAGCCCATCACCACCTCCGGCCCAACGACCGGGCAGATCGCCACGTCAACCGGAATGGAAAGCTCGGAGCGCGGATTGCAAATGAGATAAATCGTCTTCCCTCCCGTCTCACGGGCTTTGGTGAGCGCACCGAGCACGTACGGTGTGCGCCTGCTGGCGGCAATGCCGCAAACAACATCCTTGGCTGAAAAACCGTGGTCGAGCAAATCTTTGGCACCTTGTTCAAAGACATCTTCGACGCCTTCTTGCGAGCGAATGAGCGCTTTGTAGCCGCCCGCGATAATACCTTGAATCATCTCCGGGTCGGTGCCATACGTCGGCGGACACTCCGAGGCATCGAGCACGCCGAGACGGCCGCTCGTGCCGGCGCCGACATAAAAAAGTCGCCCGCCAGTTTTGAAGGCCGCGACGATCAACTCGACGGCCACGGCGATATATGGAATCTCACCGGCAATAATATCGGCAATTTTGCGGTCTTCGTTGTTGATGAACTGCAAAATCTCAATTGTGGATTTTGCATCGATCTCCATCGTCGCGGGATTGCGCGACTCGGTGATCAGGTCTTTGATTTCGTCAAATACTTGGCGGCTCATATTCGAGAGATCAGTTTGTCATATTCTGAATGTGAGCCAATCCAGAACCAAAGAACTTCATCATTTTCCAAAACTCCAACGGCGCGATAATCAATATTGATTCGCACAGAATAGATTGGCTTTGTCGGGTGAATTGATTTGAAACGCAAGCTTGGATGGTAAGGGTTCTGGATGAAAAGCTTGTACGCTTCCCTGGCTTGACGGCGAACTTGCTCGGGCAACTGTGTGAGCGCTTTGCGAAAGCGGTCTGTCGTGCGTGATTTCACAACTTCTCCGGATCAAGAACCAGCGTACGACCAGCGCGATATTCAGCGCATGCTTCATCGGCCAATTGCGCCAGCAAGTCTTCAGAATTGGCAAAAGTTTTTTGCCAACGAAGCTCGGAAGCCAATTCGGCAAATATCCAGTTGGCTAAAATATTTTGCTCATGCTCAGGGAGCTTGGCGGCTTCATCAAAGGCTTTCGATAAAAGCTGGGTCATTGTTGGTATCCTTTAAATTTAAAATTTCATCAAACAGACACTTCAATATAAGAAATGTTCGCTTGCGCTGCAAAACATTTGCTCAGCATTTTTTCTTTTGCTGGATTCCGCGACGCGGTGATGAAATCTTTGGTTTCGTCAAATACTTGCTGCTCATTTTGATGACGGATTTGGGATTGGGGATTGCGGAATTAGGCAATCGTTTCATGTTCCGGCAGCGACGTCTTGCTGGGCATCTGCTTTTCAGTGGCTTTCAATTTTTTGCCATACTTCTCACAGAAAAATCGAATACATTCCGGCGCGACGTCGACGGCCTTTTCGTCGTAAGCGCCGGTTTCGGGATTGAGCCAGATCAAAGCATAATCACCTTCGACCAAGCGAAATTGTTCTTTATCCCGCAATCGCAAAAAGACTTCGCCGGGGTCGTCTTCCATAATCAGCGGATAAAAATCCAATTCGTAGATTGAGACGTCCAAGTCGTCTTCAAACCAAAGACGCAAAACATAATCGCGCACGTATTCCGCCGTCAGCAAGCCTTTCTCTTGATGATTCTGCCAAAGGGCTTCATTGTCAGCGTACTTACGCCATTCTTTCCATTTCATAAGTTATCCAACGAGAACACCTTGTTCTTCAAACCAATCGCGATGCTTGCTAAAATTCCACATCGCCGCTTCGTAGGGGTCGGGAACGTTCAGCTTCGCGGCATAAATTGGGACGAACGCCAAGGCAAACTCTTTAAGTTGCTGAGTAGCTTTTCGTATTTCCGTGCGGTAATCCTTGAACGGTACGGCATATTGGACATCGTCCCGCTTATTCCACAAAACCACTTGATCATTTTTCAGCCAGGCTTCAAAGGGATAATTACAAGCATGCCTTATTTCAGCACGCATGTTTTGAGTGAGTTGCTCAACAGATAGCTCCCATTCAATTGCATCGGAAATCGTCGAACTCTCTTCCACCCCAAAAACATAGACGCCGTTTTCGACAAAAGCATATCCGCCGCTCAATTCGGTTTCAGTGGGTGCATGAACGTCATAACTGAAGATTTCAGCCAAATCATCAAGATGATCAAACAGAGAACCAACAGGAACCAAAAGGTCGGCGCCAGGAAGAAAATTGACCGAGGCAATTTTTTTCGGTCGAAGCATCTCTCTGCAAAGAGCTTGCAGTTCTTCACGTGTCGGCGGCCATTTATCGACGCCATCAAACATATACAAAGGCTGCAGCTCAATCACAGGGATAACTTTGACGGCTTTTATCTGTTTTAAATTGGATGTGTTGCTCATGGCTGTTCTCCCAATGCTTCTGTTCAAATTTTTGGGAAACTCATGGTTTTAAACGCGGAGTCATCAGCGCCGCAAAAATTTTGCACTCACCATCGGTTTTCTTCCCTATTTTGATCCTTCTTGAATTTTTCTTCTCATATATTCACCTCATTGTTCATCATGGCTAAAACTTATCACGTTCTTCTGGCTCGATATCAGGAATTTTAGCCAGTGCTTGCAGAAATTTTTCTTTGCTGCCACGCTTGGCGCGTTCTTCCCAAAATCCTTCTGTCGCAAAAGCTTTCGTATTCTCCGCCACCACCACAAGACATCGCGTCGGATCAACTTTCCATTCCGGAGAATATTGTCGGATCTGATAATTCACTTTGGGATCGAACTTCTTCAACGCTTGCAATTCTTCTTCAAGATCGCCGCCCTTCATTGCCAACAAGACTCCGCCAGGGGCAAGAATCGGGCGGCTCCAGCGCCAGAGCTTGCGCAAATCAGCGACGGCACGGGCAATGACGATTTCAAATTGCCTGCGGTCCTCAGGCTGTTCCGGCGGCTTGGCTAATTGTTCGGCCCGCTCCAAAAGCGCAAAACAATTTTGCAAACCCAAATAGCGCTTGGTCGTATTTAAGAACAACCATCTTCTCTGCCGCGAGTCCAGCAGAGTCATAATCAAATCCGGGCACATAATCTTCAGCGGCAAACCCGGGAATCCGGCGCCGCTGCCGAGATCGAGCACCGAGGTACCGACCATGAATGGCCAAGTTGCTGCGACCGCCAAGCTCTCGAGAATATGCCGCTCCGCGATCCGATCTTCGTCGCCGGGAGAAATCAGATCAGTACGCTGATTCCATTCTAAAAGCAAACGAATGTATTGCGTAAATTGCCACTGCTGCTCCGGGTTCATTTGAAAAACCGGCAGCCCATCCGGGTGGCGGATTTCATTGAGAATTTCTTGCAGCCGGGCAACTTGCTTTTCAGCCCGTGCGATTGCCGATTCTTTATGCTTTGTTGCTTTGGTGGACATTAAACAAAGTCAGCATAATGCCACCAACTGAAAGATTAAGTCAAACTGATAAAGGCGGCCAACAGATTTAGTTCTGAGATTATCCGTTGGCAGCTTTTATCCGTTGGTTTCATCTATCCGTTGGGTAAATTTAAAACCGCCTATTCTTCCAAATTCGCCATTTCAAGATCATTTGTTTCACGTGAAACATTGGCTTCCTCCCCACCATTGCTGGAAGAAAATCCACGCCGCAAGTAAACCAGCAGCGCCGAGACATCCGCCGGCGAGACGCCTGAAATTCGCGCGGCCTGGCCGACCGAGGCCGGGCGGAGTTTGTGCAGTTTCTCGCGCGCTTCGGCGGAGAGGGCTTTTAGATTCCGATACTCGATGTGCAATGGCAGCCTTTTATCTTCCAGGCGCTCGAAACGTTCAATCGACTCACGCTCGCGCGCGATGAAGCCTTCGTATTTGATTTCGATTTCCACCTGCTCGGCGATGCTCTGCCAAAGCTTTTCGTTCCATTTCTCCCATAATTCAAGACGGCCAAAGCCATGCAAATCGCTCAATGCAATTTCCGGGCGGCGCAAGATTTTTTGCAAGCTCTCGTTTTGTGGAATCGGCTGCGTCCTTTTGGCGCGCAAAAGTTCGTTGATCTCATCAGGCCGAACATGGATTTGGCGCAGCGCAGCAATCGTCTCGTTGATGCCGCTTTGCTTCCATTCTAAATTTTCATGAGTCGCGTCATCGATCAAACCGAGGCGATGACCATACGGCATGAGCCGCAAATCCGCATTGTCCTGGCGAAGCAGCAAGCGATATTCGGCGCGCGAGGTAAACATGCGATATGGCTCGATCGTTCCTTTCGTCACCAAATCGTCAATGAGCACGCCGATATAAGCTTCACTTCGGCTCAGCACGAACGGCTCTTCTCCTCGCACTTTCAAAACGGCATTGACGCCAGCCATAAAACCTTGCACGGCAGCTTCTTCATATCCGGTGGTGCCATTCACCTGTCCGGCAAAAAAGAGATTGGCGACGCGCTTGGTTTCCAGCCACGGATGCAACTGCGTCGGCGGAAAGTAATCGTATTCGACCGCATAGCCGGTGCGTGTGACTTGAACATTTTCCAAACCGGGAATGGTGTGAATGGCTTTGATCTGCACTTCTTCCGGCAAGCTGGTCGAGAAGCCGTTGACATAATACTCGGTGGTTTGCCGGCCTTCGGGTTCGAGAAAAATCTGGTGGCGCGTCCGCTCCGCAAAGCGTGTGATTTTGTCTTCGATGGACGGACAATACCGCGGACCGACGCCTTGAATGCGGCCCGTAAACATCGGCGAGCGATCCAATCCGGTGCGCAGGATGGCGTGGGTTTCCTCATTTGTATACGTCAAATGACACGGCATCTGCTCAACATCGAGGTGACCGTGCCGAAACGAAAATGGCGGCGGCGGTTCGTCGCCGGGCTGAATCTCGGTTTTCGAAAAATCAATAGTGCGGCCATTAAGTCTAGGGGGAGTGCCGGTTTTCAACCGGCCCGTCTCAAACCCCAACTCCAACAACGACTCGGTCATCCCCTTCGCCGCAAATTCCCCTGCGCGTCCCGCAGAATAATTGGTAAGCCCAACATGAATGACGCCATTCAAAAATGTGCCCGCGGTGAGAACCACCGTACGCGTTTCGATGATGCCGCCGGTCATCGTGCGGACGCCGGTGATTTGTCCGTCGCGAACGATAATGCCGGTTGCCATGTCCTGTCGAATTTCGAGATTGGCTTGCTGCTCACAAGCATACCGAATTCGCGTGGCATATTGAACACGATCCGCTTGTGCGCGCGGTGACCAGACGGCTGGGCCTTTGGATTTGTTGAGCATGCGAAATTGGATGCCGGCATCGTCGATGGCCAAACCCATCTCGCCGCCGAGGGCATCCAACTCGCGCACCAACTGCCCTTTGGCCACGCCGCCGATTGCCGGGTTGCAGGACATTTGGCCGATGGTGAAAATATTCATCGTCACGAGCATCGTGCGCGCGCCCATGCGAGCTGCTGCGAGTGCGGCTTCGGTTCCGGCATGGCCGGCGCCGATGATGAGGACGTCGTAGAGGTCTGAATTGTTCATTGCTATTTTTTGCCTTTTAAACGACTGCTCAAGCGGATTGAGTAAATCCACAAAAGCCGTGCAATAAATAGTGTTTCACGTGAAACAAATTCAAAATTTGTTCATCTAAATAGAAAATTTTTCTTTAAAGCGCATAGCCTGAATTATTCACAAACTGGAACGGCATCCGAAATAGTGGACGTGTGTCCTCTATTTTGTGGTGCCGAGGTCACACGCTTACAATAAATCAGAACATCT
>JAKEEU010000236.1 GCA_022616415.1 Candidatus Zhuqueibacterota bacterium
GGAACGTGCTTTGAAGAGATGCCGTTAGTATTCAATTGACTTTTGCCGTATAAGAGATTATTTTGGTAAATCAAATAGCGAAGAGAAAGAAAAAAGCACATGGCCGGATTCGTATTAGAATTTGAAAAACCCCTCGTTGAGCTTGAACGGCAGATCAGCGAAATGCGCCAATATGCGGCGGCGGAAAACTTTGACTTGCAGAGCGAGATCAAAAAGCTGGAAGAGAAGGCCCGTCGTTTGAGCGAGCAAATTTATTCGAGCTTGACGCGCTGGCAGCGCGTGCAGTTGGCGCGCCATCCCCAACGGCCTTATACGCTGGATTATATCGAGCGGATGATGGCCGATTTCGTCGAGTTGCACGGCGACCGCGCTTTTGGTGATGATCCGGCGCTCGTTTGCGGCGTTGGGCGGCTCAGCTCAAAAGCCCTTGCGGAACCAAAAAAAGTTTTTATCATCGGCCAGCAAAAGGGCCGCGACACCAAGCAAAAACTCCATCGCAATTTTGGCATGCCGCATCCGGAAGGCTATCGCAAGGCGCTGCGTGTCATGAAACTGGCGGCCAAGTTTCGCCGGCCGATCATTTGCTTGGTGGATACGCCGGGAGCTTATCCGGGCATCGGCGCCGAAGAGCGCGGCCAGGCCGAAGCCATCGCGCGCAATCTTTTTGAGATGTCGCATTTGCCGGTGCCGATCATCATCGTAATTATCGGCGAGGGCGCCAGCGGCGGCGCGCTCGGCATTGCGATCGGCGATCGTGTGCTGATGATGGAGAACACCTGGTATTCGGTGATTTCGCCGGAAGGCTGCGCGGCGATTCTTTGGCACGACAGCACCAAAGCGGAACAGGCCGCCGAGGCGATGAAACTGACAGCCGGTGATCTTTTGCAGTTGGGCGTGATTGACGACATTATTCAAGAGCCGCTTGGCGGTGCGCACCGGAATCACGAGGCGGCGGCGCAAATTCTCCAAGCGCGCCTTTTGCAAGAGATCGACGCGCTGGAGTCCATCCCCGCAGATCGTTTGATCGCGCAACGAATTGAGAAATACGGCAAAATGGGATTTTTTGAGAGAACATGATCGTTAATACAACACGTGTGCGCGTGCGGTATGCCGACACCGATAAAATGGGGATCAGCTACTATGGGAAATATCTCGAATGGTTCGAGGTGGGGCGAACCGAGCTGCTGCGAGAAATCGGTTTGCCTTACGCGCAATTGGAGACGGAGGGCATCGGTTTGCCCGTCATCGAAGTTTTTTGCCGTTACCACCGCTCGGCCTTGTACGACCAGCTCCTGCGCCTCGAGAGCGCGGTGAAAACTTTGCCGCGAGTGACGATACGAATCGACTATAAAATTTATAACGAAGATAACGAGTTGTTGGCAGACGGTTATACCAACCATTCGTTCATCGGCAAGTCGGGCCGGCCGGTGCGGCCACCCAAGTCGTTTCTCGAGGTCGTGCAGCCGTATTTTCAAAGTGAGACGCTCGTATCGCCCCGCTGAAAGCGGGTCAATCTAAATTTAATAATAGACCATAAAGTCATTCACTGTTGGAGGTTTTTATGCTTGATCAGGAATTGCTCCAAATTCTGGCGTGCCCCAAGTGCAAGGGCAAATTGGAATATCGCGAACAGGAGCAGAAGCTCGTTTGCATTAATTGCCGTTTGAAATATGACATTAAAGACGATATTCCGATCATGCTCATCGACGAAGCGCAGCCGTTATAAAAAATCTTGACTCTTTTACTGATTTCTCGTAAATTAAACAGGTTAATCCCGATTCTCCATAATTATAGTCCCTGTCGAAGAATCGGGAGGAACAAGGGAAATCGGTTTCCCGGCTTCCATTTTAAAAAGGAAATCGGGGCCAGGTGAAAGAGTATGGCATCGCTCAATCATAACGTCTTGATTGTCAGCCAAAATTACGAGCCGATGAGCGTCATCACCGCGAAGAAGGCGGTGGTGTTGATTTATCTGGGCAAAGCGGAGATCATCGAATACCACCCGAATTGGGTGATTCGCTCGGTTCGTCAGCAGATGCCCTTTCCGAGCATCGTTCGGCTCGTGTCTTTTATCCACGTGCCGCGCAAGCGGATCGTGTTGTCGCGTAAAAACATCATCAAGCGCGATGGGCATCGTTGCCAATATTGCGGCTCGGCGCACAAGCCGGTGACGGTTGATCACATCATGCCCAAGAACCGCGGTGGCGAAGATTCGTGGGAAAACCTGGCTTGCGCGTGCGTCTATTGCAACAATCGCAAGGGCAATCGCACGCCGGAAGAAGCCGGCATGCGGCTGGCGAGAAAACCGCAAAAGCCGAATCATATATTCTTTATTCAGCATTTTGTCGGCGTCGTTGACGAACGATGGAAACCCTATTTGTTCATGAATTAAATCATAGACTTTAAAGACGTACGCGAACGAACACGGATTTGATGGACAAACGCGGACAAACACGGACTTAAAGGACGAAGGTGGATAAAGACGTAAACGAGTGAGCTTCGTTCTGTGTCCGTTTACCCAAGCAGCGCTTCTTGTTCGTGGCAGTCCATAAAGTCCGTGTTTATTTTTGTATGAGCCAAATTAAAAAAAGAATTCTCAGCGGCATGCGACCGACCGGCCGCTTGCATCTCGGCAACTACGTCGGCGCTTTGGAAAATTGGGTCAAATTGCAGGAGACGGCGAACTCGCCAACAGCGACGGAGATCTTTGAAAACTACCACCTGATCGCCGATTATCACGTGCTGACCACCAACCCCAACACCTCCGAGATCTACAAGAACACCATGGACATGGTCATCGAGTGGCTGGGCGCCGGCATTCGACCGGAAGCGAGTCCGATTTTTCGCCAGTCACAAGTGAAAGAGCACGCCGAGTTGTTTCTGCTGCTCAGCATGCTCATCACCAAAGAGCGCCTGGAGCGCAACCCGACGGTGAAGGAGCAGGCGCGCGATTTGAATTTGGAGGAAACGCTGGTTTATGGGCATCTCGGTTATCCGGTGTTGCAAGCCGCCGATATTCTGCTCTACAAAGGCGAGGTGGTGCCGGTTGGCGAAGACCAGCTTCCGCACGTCGAGATTACCCGCGAGATTGCGCGCAAGTTCAATTCGACTTATGGACCGGTTTTCCCGGAGCCGGAAGGCCGCGTAACGCAATTTGCCCGCCTACCCGGCCTTGATGGGCGCGCCCAGATGAGCAAATCGTTGGGCAACAGCATCTTGCTCTCGGATTCGCCGGAAGAAATCAAGGCCAAGATGCGCAAGGCAGTAACCGACCCGCAAAAGATTCGTCGTGGTGATCCCGGCCGGCCGGATATTTGTCTGGTGTTCACCTATCATCGCAAATTCAATCCGGCGGAAGAAGGCGAAATCCGCACCGGCTGCGAGAGCGGCCAGCTCGGCTGCGTCGATTGCAAAATGCGCTGCGCCACCCGCATCGCCGACTTTCTGGCGCCGATACGCGAGAAGCGCGCCTACTACGAAGCGCATTTGGATGAAGTGCAAGACGTTCTGATTGACGGCGAAAAACGCGCCCGCGCCGAAGCGCAGAAGACCATGGCCGAAGTGCGCAGCGCGATGAAGCTGGGTGAAGTTTGAGTCTGGAGATAGGTTTGCTTGAGTTCTAGCGACGAATCAGTTAAGCCTTTCATGTGCGTTCGGAAACTATGCCACCAGCCATAACGGCCAAATGCTAAATATAGTTGCTTGAGCCCCTTGAACTAATGAATATCTGAATCGGTGATTGCTATGGCAAAAGGAAGCACTTCAGTTGGAAAAGAGTTTATCCCGAAATTGGGTGAACCTATCTTGGAAGATGATGAAGGGGTCAAAAAATTAGCAAATGAGTCTGGGGCAGTGTTATTGGCATTTGTTGCTCCATACGCAGGCATTAGAGTTTCTCCTGTTAGCGCGGCTTTTGCCTCGATAGGACTGGAGGAAGAGTTTGGAATTGAGTCTTTCATTGACCTAGTTCCCCCAAGATTGTCAAATCGCCTTTATTTAATGATAAATTCTCCTGGTGGCGGTATGACATCCTCATATAAAGTTGCTCGTGCTCTTAGAAAAAAATTTAAAGAGATAATCACTTTTGTTCCGCATGTTGCAGCAAGTGGCGGAACTTTGATGGCGCTGGCAGGTAATAAAGTTGTTATGGGGCCGATGAGTAATCTTACTCCTCTTGACGCTCAGATAAATTATAATGGTGTTCCTATCTCCACGAATAACTTTATAAAATCTTATCAGCGTATTCAGAAATCCTTTGAGAAGTTATTGCCAGAAGAAGCCCCTTATCCGCAAAGAGCAATGGCAGAGAAATTAGATCCTTTGATTATGGAAGAAATGAATGGCATAATATCCACAGGGTGTAACTACGTTGCAGAAGTTTTGACTATGAGCGGATATAATGAAGAAAGCGTTGATAAAATCGTTCGATATTTGATTCTTGAATGCAATACCCATTCAACCGTTTTGACACGTGAGCATCTCTCAAGCGTCGGGATAAAAATTGAGCCTGAATCGAAATTCCCTAAAGAATGGAGGGTGATACGAAATTGGCTAAAAAAGCACGTCCATACACCAGCACCAGTTCATCATCTTTTTTATCGATTGCCAGAGGAACATTTAGCAGGAAAAAATAAAGCTGGAACCACCAGAAAGAAGGAGCGCGCAAAATGAAGAAAAACGAGTTGACAGAGATCGATCATCTTAGGGCATATATTCAATTTATGGGACCATTGAATACTATACCACAAGATGAATTGTTAGAATTATGGGGTATTAATGACGTTATAGCGAAAGCCATTCGGATGGGCAAAAAGCAAAAATCTATGTCGAACAGAGAATCGAAAAAAAGCAAGTCTTTTCGAGGGAAACGGAATGCATCATCTGAAATCCTCATTTCTTCAAAAAGTGTAAATGGCAGATGAAGAAGTTATTTATAGATCAACTATTTGTGCCTAATGACCTTCGCCACGCTTTCAAGCTTTGCTAGGTCGCGGCAAAGCTTTGCGGTAAGCAACTTCACCTTCAAGGCTACAGAGAATAGTAGGTGATTTGATCTTTGAGAAAAGCTCCGGCAAAGACGTTGTATTCGTTGAACCGCATGGTTACGCCGATCCGTACATCTATCATGGCCTGCTCGATGGCATGATGATGTATTGTCGCCAGAATAAATTCACCGGCGAGATGCGCTCCGGCGTGATTTTTTTGGAAAGATCTCATTATGCTGCCACCTTGAAATTGTCGCATCATTTTGATGGACATACGGGATTGGCGTTTCAGCCCATCATTGTAGTGATGCGCCAGATCAAAGTGACAGAATTGGAAAGGCTTGATGATGTTGGCTTGATTCCACTTTATCCGCTTTGCAAAATTTCGTCGCGTGAGATTGAAGCTTCGATACCGGTTTGGGCGGAACGAATTAAACGCGCTGACAAAACAGTAGCTGAACGCAGTGGCCTCTTGACGTTGCTGGGTAATTTTGCCACGCATCGTGTTACAAGATTGACTCTCAAAAAATTCAATCAACTCGTCGGAGGTTTTAAGATGGAAGACACGCAGATTGGAAAAGATCTCATTCGGATTGGCGTTCTAAAAGGCATACCTCAAGGTATGCAGCGTTTGCTCCTGCGGCAAATCGCTCAACGTTTTGGCACCGTTCCGGTTGCTATTCGCCACCGGCTTGAGAAGATTACCGACGCTAAACTCCTTGAGCATATTGCTGAAGGACTGCTGGAAGCAAACAATCTAAAGCAATTCCAACAACTTGTCGAGCCGAACGGCAAATCGGCGTCACACAAGCGCAATGGTTTAAAGAAAAAAGGAACGGCTAAATTACAGCATGCCTTATCGCGTCAAGCTGACTAATTTTGAAGGTCCACTCGATCTGCTGCTCTTTCTCATCAAGAAGAACGAGGTGGATATTTACGACATCCCGATTGCTGCGATCACCCAGCAGTATCTCGAGTACGTCGCCATCCTGCAGATGCTCGATCTCGAGGGGGCCGGCGATTTTATTCTTTTAGCGGCCACGCTCATTCGCATCAAAGCGCAGATGTTGCTCCCCAAACCACCGGAAGAAAGCGAGGAAGAGGAGGAAGACCCCCGCCAGGAATTGGTGCGCCGCTTGCTGGAATATCAACGCTACAAAGAGGTGGCCGGCCATCTCTCGGAGTTCGAGATCAGCGAACGGGATTTCTATCCGCGCGGGCATTTCGATCTCAATTTTGACGATCACGACTTCGGCGATTGGGCCACGCCCGGCAACGTCAGCCTGTTCGATCTGATGACCGTGTTCAAGCAGGTGCTCATGCGCATGCCGAAAGACATCCAGCACACAGTGGAGCGCATCCCCATCAGCGTGGAAGAGCAAATCGAATACGTGATGCAGGAGCTGCAAATGAGCAAACAACTGCTCTTCTTAAACTTGTTGCAGAAGTTGCCGAGCAAAATTTATATGATCGTTACCTTCATCGCGCTGCTGGAGATGATGAGGCGCGGGATGGTGGTCGCGACGCAATCCGGCCCCTTTGGAGAAATTTGGATTAACAAAATGTAGCGCGAACGAGCCGCAATCAAAAAATTTGCCCCAACGGATGAATTAAGACCAACTGATAAAAATCCCGCCGTAGCGGGATTGGGTTTAATTTATCCGTCGGAGATTTTTCTTTCTTCTAAAAAGAAACGATTCTTTGGATGATGGACACACAAGAGCTAAAATGTATCGTGGAGGCGCTGATCT
The DNA here is from genome assembly GCA_022616415.1 of Candidatus Zhuqueibacterota bacterium. GTDB lineage: Bacteria > Zhuqueibacterota > Zhuqueibacteria > Zhuqueibacterales > Zhuqueibacteraceae > Zhuqueibacter. The sequence goes on from JAKEEU010000236.1 coordinate 6,737, forward strand.
TCGCGGCGGATGGGCCGTTGAGCGCGGAGCGGATTTTGGAAACCCTCGACCCCCAAAACGGTTTCGAGCTTGATGCCGTGATCGACGAGCTGAATCGCGAATATGAAGGGAGCGGGCGCGCTTTCACGATTCGTCAGGTTGCCGGCGGCTATCAAATCGTCACACAGCCGAACTATGCAAGCTGGATAAAAAAACTCTATCTCGGCCGCCAGAAGACGCGGCTGTCGCAGGCGGCTTTGGAGACGCTGGCGCTCATCGCTTTCAAGCAGCCGATCAGCCGCGTCGAAATTGGGCAAATTCGCGGCGTCAATTCCGACGGTGTCATCGGCACGCTTTTGGAGCGCAAGCTCATCACCATCAGCGGTCGTTCCGAGGCGGTGGGGCGGCCGTTGTTGTATAGTACCACCCCGGACTTCCTCAAATATTTCGGGCTGAACGATCTGGCGGATTTGCCCAAGCCGCGTGAGATCGAAGAGTTGTTTGGCAAAGAAGGTATGCCGGAAGAATTGCTGCATGCTTTGAGCCAGGAAGATCCGCAGCTCAGCTTGCCGATTAATGTTGAGGCCGAGCCGGACTCGGCGCCAGAGGCAGGCGATAACAAAGCGACCGCGGCAAGGCCAATGCAGCAGCCGGCCACGCTTCGTACCCCATCAATTCCCGCCGAGGAGGAGGCTCCCGATGAGCCGATAACTGATGAGGTTTCTGAACCCGCGGCGCCTTCCGAGAATTCCGAGGAACTATCCTCAGTTTCCGAGACTGAGATAGAAGTTGTTCCCACCGACATCAATGAAAAAGTTGTGGCATTATTGGATGATTTCGAGACACCAGCGCCTTCACCAAATGATACCACAAACGATCCTGCGCCGCAAGCCTCAAACGACGAGATCGCCATAATAACTGTCGATCTCACCAGCGATTTCCCAACATTGCCTGATCCCACTAAAGAATCCGAATCTTCGCTAGACATTCTTTCCTTGATCCCTCCGGCACTAGAAACGCATCATCAGGAAGTTTTACCCGAGACTTTGGCGGCAGGCGTACACGAGCTTTATAAAACTTCATCGGAACCGCCGCCCGAAGACACCCCAATTGTTGAAGTGCCTGCGGTTCGTGAAATAAATGATCTCCCGGCCATTCCTTTGTTGGCTTTGGATGAAGCGCCGCCCTCGCCTTTTTCTCCGGCGAGTGACAATCATTTCGCATCGACGCGTGAGATCGTTGTGATAGACGAGCTGTCAGGTTTGCCGGCGATGCGCGCCGAAGAGCCTAAGACCGCAACCGGCGCACCGGCAAATTTCGAGAACACGACCGAAGTTTTCCTGGCAACTTTGGAGTCCATCAACGATGAAAACGCTTCCAATCATTTTGATGAAAACGTCTTCGATGAGGAAAATCCTGTCGCTGCGCTCAAATCCGATTCGGTGAATGAGGTCGACGGCTGGCTGGCGGAAGAATTTTCGCGCGAAGAAATTGCTGAACCGGATTTTTTGTTGAAAACAGATGCGCGGTTGCTGGATGATCTCCGGAAAATGCCGGCAAGGGCCACCGAGGGGGCCTTGAGGCCTTTTGAGCCGGCCAATTCGGTGCAAACAGTCGATTTGAACGGCGCAACTGCCGGCGGCACAAATCATAAAAGCGAGGCATCGCCGGTAAGAGCGGGGTCACCCAGCCTCGATGAAATTTTCCTTGAGGTGAATGCTGATTCTGCGGATTTGGAAAGAGACACCGCTATCACAGAAAATGATACGAATCTATTGTTGCAAAACGAGGCGCAAGCTTCGCCTTTGGAAGGAAGAGAGACGCTTGCGAAAAATGGCAGCGGCTGGACAACGTTTCGGGAGAGGGCGGCGGGATGGTTCAAGCAGGCTTTTGCCAAATTGATGACGATGGTTGGCATGCGCTCTGCTTAAAGGCATAGATAAAATGAAGCGCGGGCGAAGCGAGCTATTGGAAATTTCTCATGCGCCGGACACGATGCGATTGAATCGCTATCTGGCGCAATGCGGCCTCGGCTCGCGCCGCGAAGTCGAAAAGCTCATCACCTGCGGCGAAGTCCGCATCAATGGCGAGATCGTCCGCAATCTTGCCACGCAAGTTGATTCAGGCCGCGATGAAGTCGTCGTGCGCGGCGAGCTTGTGCGGGCGGTGACAATGCCGACGCACATCATGCTCAACAAGCCGGCTGGATATGTAACGACGGCGCAAGATGAAGCCGGCCGCAAGACGATCTTTGAATTAGTCGATCATCCGATGCGCATTTTCCCGGTTGGCCGCCTCGACCGCGACAGCGAAGGCTTGCTGCTCTTGACCAACGATGGCGAGTTGGCTTATCGCTTGACGCAGGCGCGTTTCAAAGTGCCGAAGGTTTATCAAGTCTGGCTCGACAAGGGGCTGCGGCCTGCAGTTGTGTCGCAGTTTCATGATGGCGTTTTAATCGACCAAACGCATCGCGTGCGCGGCGAGCTGCGTTTCCCCAAATCGAATGAAAGCCGTTTTTGCGAGGTGACGATTTGGGAAGGTCGCAATCGCCAGGTGCGCAAAATGTTTGCGGCGCTCGGCTACCGCGTCAAAGCCCTGCAGCGCACGCAGATCGGGCCGCTGTTATTGGGGAAATTGAAGCTCGGAACGTGGCGATATTTGACGGATAAGGAGATCAAGTTGTTGCAGGAAGCGGTCGGCAATCGCAGTGAAGAAGCTATGGCAATGTGAGAAAGAATTATGGCAAAGGACCTCTACCACGATTTGGTCAAAGAACTTCTCATTGCGGATGGGTGGACAATCACGCACGATCCGCTGTTGTTGTCTTTTGGAGTGAGAAAGGTTTATGCTGATTTGGGCGCCGAACGGATCATTGCCGCTGAAAAAGGGGAAAAAAAGATCGCCGTCGAGGTCAAAAGTTTTGTCGGCCTTTCCGCTATTGAGGATTTGGAAAAAGCTCTTGGACAATGGCGTATTTATAAGCACATTTTGAAACGCAAGGATAAAAAACGAATACTTTTCTTTGCCCTAAGATCGGAGGCTTTTTATGAAATTTTTTCGGATGCCTTTGGCGATATGATCAGAAGCGAGGAAAACCTGAACTTTATTGTTTTTGATCCCAACAAAAAGGAGATTGTCCGATGGTTGCGCGCGAAAAATTGATTGAAACCATTAAAGCCGCCATTATTGATTACGCGAAAGACGAGCCGTCATACGGCAAAGTAAAGATCGAAAAAATTTTTAATGATGAGTTAGGCCATTACGAACTCATGTATGCGGGTTGGGACGGTGGAATGCGCTTGCACGGTAGTGTCATTCACGTTGACGTTATGAACGACAAAGCCTGGATCGAATATGATGGCACACAATACGGCATTGCTAGAGAGTTAATAGATCGCGGCATTCCCCGCGAACAAATCGTTCTCGGCTTTATGCCGGAGGAAGAACGGCGATATTCGGAATGCGCAGTGAACTGAAATTTTTAGATAAAAAGAGCAAATATAACGTCGTCAGCTCAACCTCGGACGCAGCGAACGACTGGCAAAGCGATGGATCGAGTGAAGTTATTAATGGGCAGACTTACTCTTGAGAGAACGACGACTGATTATCGCAATCGACGGCCCGGCCGGTTCCGGCAAGAGCACGACGGCGCGCTTGCTGGCGAAACGGCTCGGCTACACGTACCTCGACACCGGCGCTTTTTATCGCGCCCTGACGCTCAAAGTGCTCGAATCCGGCGTTTCCCCGGATGACGGCGCCAACGTGCTGCAATTGGCGGAATCGATCCAAATCGAATTGCAGCCGCGGGCCGATAAAAACCGCGTTTTGCTGGATGGCCGCGACGTCACACAGGCGATTCGCGAGCCGCGAGTGACCAACGCCATTTCTCCGATTTCGGAAAATTCCAGGGTGCGCGCGATCATGGTGGACAAGCAGCGCGCCATCGGCCGCAACGGCGGCGTCGTGATGGAAGGCCGCGACATCGGCACCGTGGTTTTTCCGGAGGCGGATTTGAAAATTTTCATGCAAGCCTCGCTGGATGAGCGCGCCCGCCGCCGGCAGGATGAGCTGGCGACGATGGGCATTGCACGTGACATTGAAACGTTGCGCCAGGAAATTGCCCGGCGGGATCAGAAAGATTCGAACCGTAAAATTGCGCCATTGATGCAAGCCGCCGACGCGGTTTTGCTCGACACCACGAGCATGACCATCGAGCAGCAGGTGGAGTTCATCCTTGAGGCCTTGGAAAAGAAGTTGAAAACGCGCTGATTTATGCGGTTCGTTTTTCGATTTTTGCAATTTGCCTTTCAGGCTTATCTGCGCCTTTTGTTTCGAGTGCAAGTGCAAGGGCGAGAGCATATTCCGCGGCGGGGCAAATTGCTTTTGGCCGCCAATCACGTTTCCGGCTATGATCCGTTCGTGATCGGCTCGCTCGTGCCGCGCGTTCTTTATTTTCTGGCAAAAAGAGAACTGTTTCGCAATCCGCTGCTGGGCGCGGTTTTGCGCGTTCTGCTGCACGCCATCCCGGTAGATCGCCGTGACCTCGGCCACACGACGGTACGGCGCATCAACGAGCTGCTGACAGCCGGTGAAGCGATTCTGCTCTTTCCCGAAGGCACGCGCAGCCGTTCCGGACAAATCGGCGAGGGCAAAGCCGGCGTCGGCATGTTGGCCGCTGTCAATCAAACGGATATCGTGCCGGTGCGTGTGGACGGTTTGCATGGCGCGCGCGGCTTGCTGTGGCGTCGGCCGCGAATTAAAGTCGTGTTTGGTCCGGTGCTTTCCGTTGCGCCGTTTCTGCAAAATGGAATGGCGACCAAGGAAATTTACCGGCAAATAGCCGCCGCCGTGCTGGAGCAGATTCGGGCGATGGGCCCGACCGTGGCGGCACGATGACGAGTATCATGGCGAGCAAAATAAAATTGCAAATTGAAAAATTTCAATTTAAAATTTGCAACGATCCGGATTGTGGCGGCAAATTGCGCAAAGGATTTTTGGATGCAAAAATTCTGATATCGGCGATAATCTCCCCCGACGCCCTTTTTAAAACTTAAAAGGAAAATCGGGGCGAGACTCGTGCTCTGCCTTAAGGCAGGGCTCATAAATAACCCTGTAGGAGATCAAACTTAACCATGTATCAACCAAATCAATTCACATCCGCTCCGGCGGAAGCCAACGTGGGTCAAAACCCCCAGATAGGAGGTGATGAGCTGCAGGCCAATGCAACCATTCATTCCGCAACGGTTTCATCGAAAAACGGCAAGCCCCTCAGCTATGCCGCCGGTTCGGTGAAAATCGTCAGCAAGGACGAGCTACAAGAAGAGCGCGAGTATTCCGATGAAGATATCGTGAACTTCAAGCGGCTTTATGAGGACACCATCTCGGAATTTGTCGAGGGCCAGCTCGTCAGCGGCAAAATTTCCGCGATCAATGAAAAGGAAGTCGCGATCGATATCGGATTCAAAAGCGAAGGCGTGATCTCGATCGAAGAATTTCCCGATCCCAAAGCCATCAAAATCGGCGACGACATCGAAGTGTTTCTCGAAAATGTCGAAGACAAGGAGGGCCAGTTGGTGCTCTCCAAAAAGAAGGCCGATTTCATGCGGGTTTGGGAGCGGGTTTTGGCGGCGCACGAAAAAGGCGATCTCGTTCAAGGCCGCTGCACCCGCCGCATCAAAGGCGGCATCGTCGTGGATCTCATGGGCATCGATGCGTTTCTGCCCGGCTCGCAAATCGACGTCAAGCCGATTCGCGATTTCGATCAGTACATCGGCCGGATGATGGATTTCAAAGTCGTCAAAGTCAACGAGCTGCGCAAAAACATCGTGGTCTCGCACCGCGTGCTGGTGGAAGAGCAGATGTCCGAGCAGCGCCAGCGCATTCTCGCCAATCTCGCCAAGAGCCAGGTGCTCGAAGGCACGGTCAAGAACATCACCGATTTCGGCGTCTTTATTGATCTCGGCGGCGTCGACGGCCTCTTGCACATCAACGACCTGTCCTGGGGTAGGGTCAATCATCCTTCCGAGGTCGTCTCGCTCGACCAGAAGCTCAAGGTGATGGTGCTGGATTTCAACGAAGCCAAAGACCGGATTTCGCTCGGCCTGAAGCAACTGATGCCGCATCCGTGGATCGAGGTTGACAAGAGATATCCGGTCGACACGACCGTGCGTGGCAAAGTCGTGAGCATTTCCGACTACGGCGCCTTCGTCGAGCTGGAGAAGGGCGTCGAAGGTTTGATCCACATCTCCGAGATGAGCTGGACGCAGCACATTCGCCATCCCAGCAAAATTCTTTCCGTCGGCGAGATGGTCGAAGCCAAGGTGCTCAACATCGATCTCGAAGAGCGCAAGATTTCGCTCGGCCTCAAGCAGCTCGAGCCGGATCCGTGGGACGGCATCGAGCTTAAGTATCCGGTCGGCTCGCGCCAGAAAGGCATCGTGCGCAACCTCACCAATTTCGGCGCCTTCGTGGAATTGGAGGAAGGCATCGACGGCTTGATCCACATCTCCGATCTGTCGTGGACGAAGAAGATTCGCCATCCCGGCGAGGTGGTGAAGAAGGGCGAGGAGATCGACGTGGTGGTGTTGAACGTCGACAAGGGCAATCGCCGCATCTCGCTCGGCTACAAGCAGACGAAGGACAATCCGTGGGACGAGTTTGAGGCCGCGTACGGCGTTCATACCAAGACCAACGGCAAGGTTCTTCGCATGATCGACAAAGGCCTGATCGTCGAGCTGCCGTCGCAGGTGGATGGCTTCGTGCCGCTGTCGCATCTCGCCAAGCCGAACTTGGCCAAGCCCGCCGATGGCTATGCCGTGGGCGATGAGCTCGAGCTGGTGGTGATCGAGTTCAACAAGGACAACAAGAAGATCATTCTTTCCGAAAAATTCGCCAAAGAGCCGCAAGGCGAAGGCGAAGGCGGCAAACGCAAAGGCAAAAAAGGCAAGGGCAGGCCCGGTGAAGTTCCGCCAGGCGGGACCCAGCCGGCCGAAGTAAAGCTCACGCCGGAAGAACTGGCCGCCGCGGAAGAAGTCGCGATGGCCAATGTCGCCGCTGCGGTTCCCGCAGAAGCTGTTGTTGAGGCGTCGGTTGCATCGATTGAGCCGCAGCTTCAGTCGTAATTTTTCGTCGGAAATTGAATCAGCGGGTTGGTGGTTATTTCAGCCAGCCCGCTGTTTTTCTTTTTTGCATGAAGAGAAGAAAAGGGACCCCCTCATCTATTGCATTGCTCACGCGTTGTCTCAAAGTTGATTTTTCAGCCGACAGAGGCCTGGACTTCGTAAAGAGATTTGGGGAAAAGTTCGATGTAATGATGGCTGTTCCAATTGCCTACACCAGGAAGCGTGTGGAGATTATCTTCATTGATCAGCCAAACAATTTCGTGCTGCGTCTCCTGCCGTGAAAGGTCCTTGACGGGGCCGACATAGACGACCCTCGGCCACTCACGCGCTCCAATTTTCCCCACCTGCACATTGGGCTTGACAAAATGCAAGATTTTCGTAAATTACAATTATTGTGCGAAAAGTCCATTTTCCACTGCAACCAATGCTCCGCCCGATACAAAACTTGCGGCCCAAAAGCATCCAATTTGGATCTACCACCGAACTCAAGAAAGGATCGACATGCTGGTTGAATTTCGTATCATTCCCGTCGGCACCGGAGAAGAGCTAAAAGAATTGATAGCCAAAGCCCTGGCGATTGTCGAGAAAAGCGAGCTGGATTATCAACTCACCGCCATGGGCACGTTGCTCGAAGGTGAATGGGAAGAGATCATGTTTGTCATCAAAAAATGCCACGACGAAATCAAAAAAGCAGCGGCGCGCGTCGTCACCGAAATCGTCATCGACGACCGCAAAGACATGAAAGGCCGGCTGAAAGGAAAAGTGTTGGAAGTGGAATACGTCTTGGGCAAAGGCTTGCAAACCGGCGGGTTGACGTAACCCAGACCGCCGGTCTGGGTTTTTGCAATGAAAAAGATGAAAATTTCCATCTGCCCAATTTGCGGCTCGGATCAAATCAAAGCGGTATCGGGAAAAATGGCTTTTAAAACGCCAAAAGGCGAAGTGACGATCCCCAAAGTACCGCGGCAGCGCTGCGCCAATTGCGGCGAGCAGTTTTTCGACCATGAGGCCAACAAAATGTTGGATCGCTATCGCGGGAAACGAAGATTGAAACAAGTGGCTTAGTGCCAAAGTTTATATGAAACTTGACATTTCTATAATTGCTATGGAGCAAATGAGCATTCGGACTCCCGAAAGCGCTTGATTCAATAATCCCGAAATTGAAACCGTTACACGTTCCACGTTACACGACCAAAACAGGAGTTTCAATATGATTTTCGACCTCAATATGATTCAGCGGGTTTATGCCGGCACGAAGCCAAAAGTCGAAGCCGGCCGCAAATTATATGACCGGCCACTGACGCTAACTGAGAAAATTTTGTGCGCGCATTTTGCGGAGCTGCCCAAAGAGCCGCCGGTGCGCAAGAAAACTTACGTCAATCTCTCGCCCGACCGCGTGGCGATGCAAGATGCGACGGCGCAAATGGCGCTGCTGCAATTCATGACCGCCGGCATTCCCAAAACCGCAGTACCGAGCACGGTACATTGCGACCACCTCATTCAAGCCAAGCTCGGCGCCAATCCGGATTTGGCGCGGGCGCGCGACGAGAACAAAGAAGTCTATGATTTTCTCGCCAGCGTTTCCAACAAATACGGCATCGGCTTCTGGAAGCCCGGCGCCGGCATCATCCACCAAGTCGTGCTGGAAAATTACGCATTTCCCGGCGGCATGATGATCGGCACCGACTCGCACACGCCCAATGCCGGCGGTCTCGGCATGATCGCCATCGGCGTCGGCGGCGCGGATGCGGTGGACGTGATGGCTGGCATTCCGTGGGAATTGAAATGGCCCGGCATCATTGGCGTGCACCTCAAGGGCAAAATGAACGGCTGGACCGCCCCGAAAGACGTCATTTTACGAGTCGCCGGCATTCTCACGGTGAAAGGCGGCACGAATAACATCATCGAATATTTCGGCGAAGGCGCGCGCGCGATCAGCGCGACGGGCAAAGGGACGATCACCAACATGGGCGCAGAGATCGGCGCGACGACTTCCATTTTTCCGTTTGATGATCGCATGGAAACGTATTTGATCGCCACCGAACGCGCGGAAGTGGCGAGAGCGGCGCGTGCGGTGGCTGAGTGTCTCGTCCCCGATCCGGAAGTTTTAAAAGCGCCCGAAAAATTTTATGATCAGATTATTGAGATCGATCTCTCGACGCTGGAGCCATATATCAACGGCCCGTTAACGCCGGACTTGGCCCGGCCGGTTTCGCAGCTTGCGGCGGATGCGAAGAAGAATGATTATCCTGACGAGATCAAAGTTGCGCTCATCGGCAGTTGCACCAATTCGTCTTACGAAGATATTGAGCGCGCGGCGAGTGTGGCCAAACAAGCGCTGGCCAAAGGCCTCAAAGTGAAATCGAAATTCACCATCACGCCCGGGTCGGAGCAAATTCGCGCCACGATCGAGCGCGATGGCCAATTGCAAACGCTTACTGAGATTGGCGGCAAGGTGCTGGCGAATGCCTGCGGCCCGTGCATCGGCATGTGGAGCCGCGATGACATCAAGCACGGCGAGCGCAATACGATCATCAATTCTTACAATCGTAATTTTGCCAAGCGCAATGACGACAATCCCAACACGCTCGCATTCGTCGCCAGCCCGGAAATTGTAACCGCGTATGCGTTGGCCGGTAGATTGAGCTTCAACCCACTGACTGACAAGTTAACAAATGACAAGGGTGAGCAAGTTAAGCTTGAGCCGCCGACCGGCGTCGAGTTGCCGGCGCGGGGTTTTGATCCTGGCGACTCCGGCTATGTCGAACCTGCGAAGGACGGCGCAAAAGTACAAGTCGTTATCGATTCGAAAAGTGACCGCCTGCAAGCGCTGTCGCCTTTTCCGGCGTGGGAGGGTAAAGATTTGTTGGACATGCCTGTGCTCGTAAAAGCCAAAGGCAAGTGTACGACGGACCATATTTCCCCCGCAGGCAAGTGGCTCAAATATCGCGGCCATCTCGACAACATTTCGAACAATCTTTTCAGCGGCGCGATTAACGCTTTTACCGGCGAGGCTGGGAAAGGCAAAAATATTTTTACTGGTGAAGTGAAAACATTCGCCGAAGTTGCTCGTGACTACAATGCCATGATGTCACCCAATCCGCAATCCGCAATCCGAAATTCGCAATTGGCAGGTTGGGTGGCGATTGGCGACGAGAACTACGGCGAAGGCTCTTCACGCGAGCATGCGGCGATGGAGCCGCGATGGCTCGGCGGCCGCGCGGTGATTACCCGCAGCTTCGCGCGCATCCACGAGACGAATTTGAAGAAGCAAGGTATGCTGCCGCTGACGTTCAAAAATCCCGCGGATTACGATTTGATTCGCGAAGATGACCGCGTGTCGATTGTCGGACTCGCCTCGTTTGTGCCCGGCAAGCCGCTGAAGATGATCATCAAGCATGCGGACGGCACGCAACACGAGTGCGAGCTGAATCATTCGTTCAACGAGACGGCGATTGCGTGGTTCAAGGCCGGCAGCGCGCTGAATTTGATTGGGAAAGGAGCGAAATAACCAAAGAATTTGAAGTGACAACTCTGGCGTTCGGGCTCCAGCTTTTTCACCCAGATACAAAAGCCAGACAATTGCAATTATGCGAATACTATAATGCAGGGAGAAGAAAGGGGTAACTGCAAATGGCGAAACGCAAATTACCACGCAATTGGCCAGAATGGTGGGATTGGGAAATAAAAATCAGCCAACACATTGAGTTGCGCATGGGCGACCGCGCCTTTACTGAAATTGATCTGCGAACCATGTTGACACGCGCAACCAACTATTATCCCGATGATGTCGCAGGCCGCTGGGTGATCGAAACTAAACATTTTCGCAAAGAATGGGAAGTGATTGTTGAGCCAGATTTTGATAACCAGCTACTGGTGCTGGTCACTGCTTATAAAGTTTTAGGAGAGTGAAAATGAAAGAGCGCTATCTTGAAGTGACCTTTCGCAAAGGCAAACCCTTCGCCGCTTATTTTTATTTGCCAAGAAATCCTGGTGAAAAAAGCGTTGGCACAGAAAAAGCTGAGGCTGGAATTTTGATTGATTATGGCAAATCCGGCCGCCCGATTGGAATTGAAATTACCGATCCGAATAAAATCAACTGGCGCGTCATCAATGAAATTCTGATGAAGCTGAATTTGCACCCCGCTGAAGAAAAAGAGCTGGCGCCGTTGTTAGCAGCCTAAATCGAAAACGTTGTTAGCCTAAACACTCGAAACTTCATGCCCCGCTACATTGCCCTCATCCCCCTCGCCTGCCTGACCAAGCAGGCGGTCAAAGGTATTCTCGTCAATGTTGAAACGCAGCCGGCGCCGGAGGCGCCGAGCGTCAAGCACATTCGCTCGCTGGCGGATCTGACCGAGAATATGCTGGTGCTTGAATTCGAGGGACCAAGCAAGGAGGAAGCGGCTAAATGGCTGACGCACTTCAATCTTCGTCCGTCGTTGCTGTTGCGCATTGAGCTGGAGTCACAGCAGGGAGTGAGCAAGGAAATCTTCTAAATTCAGCAATAGCCGGTAAAAAGGCTGCAACGGTTTTACGCGACGGCAACGAACGTTATTACTAATCTATAGCATTACTCTGAAAAAACTATCCCTGGCCTGCGGCAGGGCAGGCACGACCGCGAAGATTTTTCAGTCTGGCTCGTTTGCAGACTGGCAGTCTGCGTTACGGAATTACATTAAAAGAGAACCGATAACCCAGAATGAAGGTGACCTCATGAGCAAAAAAAATTTGATAGAAGCGAGTGAAGCGGAAATCGCCGTTCACTGGCAGGAAGAGGAGTATTTCCACCCCCCGGCCCAATTTATTGCTCAGGCCAATATGACTGATCCGGAGATTTATGAGCGGTTCAGTCTGGAGAATTTCCCCGAATGCTTTAAAGAGTACGCCGATCTGCTGACTTGGTATCAGTATTGGCATACGACGCTCGATACCAGCGACGCGCCTTTCTGGAAGTGGTTTGTCGGCGGCAAGATCAATGCGTGCTACAACTGTGTGGATCGGCACTTGCCGAAGCATAAAAATAAAGCGGCAATTATTTGGGTTCCGGAACCGGAGGATGAGCCGCATGTGGCTCTCACATATCGGGAACTCTACATCAGGGTGAATGAGGTTGCAGCAGTTCTGAGAGACTTTGCCGGACTGAAGGCTGGCGATATAGTAACGCTCCACTTGCCGATGGTGCCGGAGCTCCCGATCACGATGCTGGCCTGTGCCAGACTTGGCGTAATCCACTCTGAGGTATTTGGAGGATTCAGTGGCAAAGCGTGCGGTGACAGAATAGCGGACTCCGGAAGTCATGTCCTGATAACCATTGACGGCTACTACCGCTCCGGTCAACTCGTCGACCATAAAGAAAAGGCTGACGTCGCCCTTCAGGCGGCGGAAGAACAAGGCCAAACCGTTGATAAGCTCTTGGTTTGGAGACGTCACAGTGGGAAATATGCCTCACAAACGCCGATGGCAGACGGTCGTGATTATTTTATGGACGATCTGATTAAGGATTACGGCGGCAAAAAAGTCGATCCTGTTCCGATGCCGGCCGAAGCGCCTCTTTTCCTCATGTATACCAGTGGGACGACAGGCAGGCCGAAAGGATGCCAGCATAGCACA
>JAKEEU010000237.1 GCA_022616415.1 Candidatus Zhuqueibacterota bacterium
CATTTTGTCTAATGCTTTTGCTTTTCATCCGTTGGGTTTTTCTATCCGTTGGGAAATTGTTTTTGCTATAAACCTGTTTGGTTGCGGCTCGTCGCGTTGTGCCGTAACCAAATAAATTTGTTCTGTTTTATCTGCATTTAATTGCGACGGAAAATGCACGTTCTGTCGTATAAACCACGTTCGGCGGCAGTGCGACTTGTCCCTGTGTTGCGGAGGTTGATCATGAGGCACATCCTGTTCGTTCTCGCGATGTTGTTCCTTTGGCTGCCCGTTAACGGCTGCAGCGGCCCTGAAAAGGAAGATAGCAAAATGGTTGAGGGCACTTGGCTTCCAGTTGACGCCGAGTTGGGCGGTCAAAAGTTCCCGGACGAGGTCCTCAAGACGTTCAAACTCACCATCACAGACGGCAAGTACACCGTCAATGTGGGCGAGCAAATAGACAAAGGGACCATCAAGCTCGAGCCGGCCACCAAACCCAAGGCAATCGACATCACCGGTACCGAAGGGCCCAACAAAGGCAAGACGATTCTTGCAATCTACGATCTGACGGTTGACGCGCTTCGGATCTGTTACGATCTCGAAGGCAAGCAGCGCCCGACCGAGTTCAAGACGGTAAAGGACACACAACAGTTTCTTGTTAACTACAAAAGAATGAAAAGTTGAACCTACGTAGGAGGAAATTATGGAACTGGGAGCTTTCTCTGTTAGCCTGGCTGTAAAAGATATCGAGGCGTCGAAGCGCTTTTACGAAAAGCTGGGTTTTACAGTTTTTGCAGGAGATCAATCGCAGAATTGGCTGATTATGAAGAATGGCGACCACGCTATTGGGCTGTTTCAAGGCATGTTCGAAAAGAACATTCTCACCTTCAACCCGGGCTGGAATAGCGATGCTCAGCCACTCAGAGAATTCACGGATGTTCGAGAGTTGCAGCGCCAGCTCAAAGATCGCGGCGTAAACATGATTTCAGAAGCAGACGAAAGCTCTACTGGCCCGGCTAGCTTTATGATTGCTGATCCAGATGGAAACACGATTCTGGTAGATCAACACGGAAGATGGCGAGAAACCATGGCGCAATAGAGATGAGGAATTTGAGGAGAAGCTGGAAGATAGAACGATCTTGTTAAAAAAGTGGGACGAGTCGTGGAAAATCCTGTTTAATGAAATAAACTCACTCCAAGATTCTGATCTAAGCAAAGTGGTCAGGATTAGAGGGAAAGAATTAAAGGGGTGCGGACATTCTTGTCCGCGATGCGTGTGGACTAGAAAGTCCACATTCCCTAAAATTATAGAAAGATAACCCATGATCATCCGTTTAGCCGAAGGAACCCTGCAAACCCGATTTGGCAGTTTCAACCAGATACTTTATTACGATGGAAAAAAAGAAATCATCGCTCTGGTCATGGGCGATATTGCTCACAAAGAGAATGTTCTATGTCGAGTACATTCGCACTGTATATCCGGACATATTTTTAACAGCATCGAGTGCGACTGCCGTGAGCAAATGGAAATGGCGCAAAGGCTCATTCAACAGGCAGGAAGTGGCGTTATTATATGGCTGGATCAAGAAGGAAAAAATAACGGCCATTTAGCTCTCTTGCAGAGCCGCAAGCTGAAAGCAGAGGGGCTATCACAAACTGAAGCGTATGTGAAGCTGGGTTATGCGGCAGACGCACGAAGCTATGTACGCGCCGCCGAAATTCTTCGCGAGCTTATGGTGCAAACGATTACGCTGATGACCAATAATCCTGAAAAAGTATCGCAGTTGCGCCATGATGGGCTGGTCATTGCAGGTATTCAGCCTCTCACACGATGAAAAACGGCAAGAGTATTGGATGACGACGCAAAACCAATCCGAATAAGGCACGTAATACAGTAGCGCGACATTTGCCGCAACCAAAAGGCAGAATGATTTTTTAATCATTCTGCCGAACCATTATTCTGCCTTTCAAAACCTTCGCGGTTGTGACAGTTTTTTTATGGTTATACTCTTTACAATATCAAATTTTCTTATACGAGGTGCTAAATGTTAACTCAAGCTGAAAAAGGAAAAACCTTTCGCGCGCTCCATGAACGAAAGGGCGCATTTATCATTCCGAATCCTTATGATGTTGGAACGGCGCGATTGCTGGCACATCTCGGTTTTGAAGCGCTGGCAACCACCAGCGCCGGCTATGCCTTTTCTGTCGGACAACGGGACAATACGATTGGCCGCGACAAGATGATGAGGCATGTCGCCGAGATCGTGTCAGCCACCGATCTGCCCGTGAGCGCCGATCTTGAAAACGGCTTCGGAGACAGTCCTGAAACCGTGGCGGAAACGATCCGGCTTGCCGCAGCGACCGGACTGGCTGGCGGCTCAATCGAAGATTCAACCCAGCGCCCGGAACATCCGATCTACGAGCTTGAGCTGTCGGTCGAGCGTATCCGTGCGGCGGTTGAGGTGGCGCGTGCGCTGCCGTTTGCTTTCACCTTAACAGCGCGCGCGGAAAACTACCTTGTCGGCCGGCTCGATCTCAAAGACACCATCAAGCGGCTGCAGGCTTATCAGGAAGCCGGAGCAGATGTTCTGTTTGCGCCAGGTCTTACAAGTAAAGAGGACATAGTTTCGGTGGTCAACTCTCTCGATCGTCCCGTGAATGTTGTCATGGGGCTGCAAGGCGTTCAATTGAGCCTTGCGGAGCTGTCCGAGATCGGGGTCAAACGGATCAGCGTTGGCAGTGCGCTCGCACGCGCCGCGCTTGGCGCCTTTCTCCGCGCGGCGCGCGAAATAAAGACGCACGGCACCTTCACTTTCGCGGATGAAGCGGTGAGCTATAAGGACATCAGCGCCATGTTTGAGGCTTGATTCAGAGATTATTTCCCAGCGAGGAAATGAAATGCGAACTGTGATCATCATTCTCGGCGGCTTTGTTCTTTGGGGCATTTGCCTCGGAATGGCGAAGCTTGTTTCAAACTTCAGCGCTTCGTCCACAACCATCGCCACCAATGCATTCATCGGCATTTGGTTCGTGGCGGCGGCTGTGAACATGTGGATTGGCGTGTCGCAAGCCGGCTATTCGTTCAAAGAAGAGCTGCCGATTTTCTTGTTGATATTCTTGCTGCCGGCTGCAGTGGCGGCTGTGGTGAAGTGGAAGTTTTTTTAACAGGAGGGATGCCGGAATGGGAAAGAGCAGACTCGAAGCATTTAGCGATGGCGTCCTCGCGATCATCATCACCATCATGGTGTTGGAATTGAAAGTGCCGCATGCCCAGAGCATCGAGGCGCTGCTGCCATTGACCCCGGTATTCTTGAGCTACGTGTTGAGCTTCGTTTACTTGGGCATCTACTGGAACAACCACCATCACATGCTGCACGCCTGCCAGAAGGTGACCGGGCCGATTTTATGGGCGAACCTGCATCTCCTGTTCTGGCTGTCTCTGATTCCCTTCACCACCGGCTGGATGGGTGAAAATTATTTCGCGGCGGCGCCCTCGGCGCTGTATGGCGCAGTTCTGCTCATGGCCGCCATCGCCTATTGGATATTGCAGCAACTCATCATCGCCTCGCAGGGTACGGACTCGTTCCTAAAGAAAGCCATTGGGAATGACTGGAAGGGAAAACTGTCGCCGATTCTTTATCTCGTTGCGATTCCAACGGCGTTCTGGTCACAATGGATTTCCCAGGGACTGTACGTGTTTGTTGCGTTGATTTGGCTGGTGCCGGATAGACGCATAGAAAACGCATTTAGGAGCAGATAAAATAACATCAGATGAAACAACAGACCCCCAAAATAAACTCGAAAAAAACCCGCCGGCAGGGCGAATTAGAATTTGTTTCAAGTTCACGACTGGCCGGCGAGTGCATGCCTCTACTGACATAGGGTTGTCAGTAGCTCTTGTTATATTTTGAATAATGATGCCATGTAACGCCAGAATTTTTTGGAAAAAGATTCGAGTGAAGCTTTTGTCGAAAACAAATACAGTCGCGCCCATGTTTGGACTTTTGACAGCGGGAACGAGTTGTCAGCATCTTCCTCGCCGCACGTAGCGCCGCTGCCGATGTCCAAAGAATTTGCAAAGGGCTTTTCTTTGCGAGCCTTTGCGGCTTTGCGTCTCTGCGTGAAAGCTTTTGCTTTTTGCAACGATTGAACTAAGGAGAGCATCATGCGAGATTTAACCATTCGTTTGGAAAATCGCCCCGGCGCTTTGGCTGAAATGGGAGAAGCCCTTGGCAGCGCCGGTGTGAGCATCGAAGGCGGCGCATTTGTCGTTGACGGCAAAGGCATCGCGCATTTTCTGTTCGAAGACGCCGTTGCCGCCCGCAAAGCTCTCGAAGCAAAGGGCATCACCGTACTATTGAAACAAGTATCAAATGAAGAATGAAGATCAAAACCAACTGATACAAGAACTTTTTTTGCTGCAAGGCGTACCTCAGAGGCTTAACTCAAATTTGGACATCGATGTGCTGCTCGAAGAAGTTGTCAACGATGTCTCCCAAACCTTTGGCTGCTCACGCCTCGCGGTTTTCCTGAAAGACGATCAGACCAATGAGCTTGTCGTCGGTGCGGATTGCGGTGGGGAGGCGAAACACTACATCAAAGGTGAGCGCTTCAAGATTGGTGAATACGGGATAGTGGGACACGTCGGTGCGACCGGCGAAACGTATTACGCGTCGGACGTGACCGTAGACCCTTACTACCAGAAGGGTGACGATCTGACTCGTTCGGAAGTGTGCATCCCTCTGAGATCACACGGCCAATTGATCGGCGTCTTTAATGCTGAACACAAGGAGTTCGACGGTTTTTCATCCTGCCGTATTCGACTCCTCGAGGCGCTGGCGGGGCACATCGCCACGGCGATAGAAAACGCTCGGATGTTTCAAAAAGAGCGTATGGAAAAGGAACGGATGATAAAGGAGTTGAGTGAAGCGCAGCGCATACAACAGACCCTGTTTCCCGATCAGCCTCCCGACATTCCCCGGTTTGCAGTACACGGCCTGTGCCTGCCCTGTCAGGAGGTCGGCGGTGATTGGTATGATTACATCCCGCTTCAGGACGGCCGGCTGGCGATCGTACTGGCGGATGTCTCCGGTAAAGGCATGGGAGCGGCCTTGTTAATGTCGTCAACCCGCACCGTCTTGCGGCTGATTGCCGAAAGCGGACTTCCGCCGGCGGAAGTCCTGTGCCGCGTCAACCGTGTGCTCGTGAAAGATTTCCCGGCGGCCAAATTTGTCACGATGGTGTATGCGCTTCTTGATCCGAAAAACAGAAGCATCGTTTTCGCCAACGCCGGGCATCTCCCTCCTCTTTTTGTTGATTCACGCGGCGCGCATTTTTTGGAAACCGAAACCGGTTTGCCGTTGGGCATCCGCGAGCGCTCCTTCTCCGAGCGTAAAATTGTGATGCCGGCAGGAAGCCGTCTTGTCTTCTACTCGGATGGCGTTACCGAAGCGATGAATTCGTCGTTGGAACAATATGGGGAAGCGCGTCTTCGAGATCATGTCGCCAATCCCTCAGCTTCCGTTCAGAGTATTGTGAACGACGTCCGCGCCTTTAACGCCGGTTGTTCTGCTACGGATGATGTTACGGTCGTAATGGCTCAGACGAGCGAATGATAAATTTATCGTGGAGAATTATGAACGTGTGAAAGATCAAGGAATACACAACATGCGAGATCTGGCCATACGTTTGGAAAATCGCCCCGGCGCCCTGGCAGAAATGGGAGAGGCACTTGGCAGCGCCGGCGTGAGCATCGAGGGCGGCGGCGCATTTGTTGTTGATGGCAAAGGCATCGCACATTTTCTATTCGAAGACACCGTTGCTGCCCGCAAAGCGCTCGAAGCAAAGGGCATCACCGTGCTCGAAGATCGCGAGGTTCTGGTGCAACGGCTCAAGCAGGTTCAACCCGGACAATTGGGAAAAATCTCGCGTATGATGGCAGACGCCGGCGTAAACATTGAGGTCATTTATAGCGACCATCAAAATCAACTTATCCTTGTCGTTGATGATTTCGAGAAAGGCTGCGCGGTTTCTGAAGCATGGATGAAACAGACAAAAAACCAAAGATGAATAACGAGACTCAAATGCTCGAATCCAATAAACGCTCCCTCCCCATGCGCCCTATCACCATTGTCGGCGCACCGTCGAGTATCGGCATCCGCCCGTACGACGACGGCGGCATCCGTCGCCTCGACCTGGCGCCTCGCGTCCTTCGTGACCAGCATCTAGTCGAGCGTCTCGCCGCCCACGATCACGGCGATGTTGCCCCACCACCGTATCACGACATCGTGCGACCTGCTGGACGGCCTCGAAACGAAGAGGGCGTCGCCGCCTACTCTCGCGCCCTGGCCAATCGCATCGCTGAAGCGTCGGCTCATGACGCATTCGTGCTCGTGCTGGGCGGCGACTGCAGCATCGTCCTGGGCAGTCTGCTCGGTTTCCGGCATGCGCACCGAGGCCCCGTTGGTCTCGCTTATGTGGATGCGCATGCCGACTTCGCCACACCCGAAGAGTCGCGCACGGGGTCGGCTGCCAGCATGTGTCTCGCCCTGGCTGTAGGGCGCGGCGACACACCGCTTGCGCGCTTGGACGGCGAAGAGCCTTTGGCCCATGCGGCGAACACAATTCTCATTGGCCGGCGCGACCACGCCGAACCCTGGTACGGGCATGAGGCGCTACGTGCTTCAACAATACTTGACCTCCCTCACGCCACGGTTCGCGAGCGCGGGACGACCGGCACATCTCGCGCCGCGCTCGACCGCCTCGCCCAGGCCGGCCTCGCTGGATTCTGGATCCATTTCGATGCGGACGTGCTGGATCCGGACGTCATGCCCGCCGTGGACTCCCCTGAGCCTGGTGGACTCGGACTCGAAGAGCTTGCAGAACTGCTCACTCCGCTGACCCGTCACCCCCGGGCGCTGGGCCTGGAACTCACGATCTACGATCCCACGCTTGATCCGAACCGCACCTGCGCCGCGCGGTTAGTGACGCTCTTGGAGCGTGTGCTCGTCAGCAAAGGCTGAGCGCTCCGGATTCGGATATGGCTTATGTATGGCATTTGACTCGTGTCAGTGAAGTTGGCGATGACGGAAGGTAACAAACCGTAATCATTTTTTTGCCCTCCATCTTTCTGTCATTTGGATTGTTTTTGCAACAGGATAATTTTTGAAGGAAGAATCCATGAGCACCTCGTACAAACCGAACAACTACACCACCGTCTCGCCCTATCTCATCGTCAATGGCGCGAGCGGCACCATCGACTTTCTCAAGCGCGTCTTCGGCGCGGTTGAGCTGCGCCGCTTCCCCGACGCCGCCGGGAAGATCATGCACGCCGAGGTTCGCATCGACGACACGGTGGTGATGATCGCCGACGGCGCCGAGGGCTGGCCGCCGGTTCCATCGCACGTACACATTTACGTCGCCGACGTTGACGCGACCTACAAACGCGCGCTGGAAGCGGGCGCAACCTCGGTGCAAGCGCCAGTGAAAAAAGAAGACGAAGACAAGCGCGGCGGCGTGAAAGACGCGGGCGGCACGACGTGGTGGATTGCGACAAAGGTGGAATAAATGGAATAGACGACGGTTCATTATGCGCAGCGAACAAGAGATGCACGAGTTGATTGCAAGCATCGCTCGCAACGATGAGCGCATACGCGCCGCCATCATGAACGGCTCACGCGCCGATCCCAACGCGCCTCGCGACCTTTTTCAAGATGATGTATTGACTTTCACTCTGAATAAACGTTTTGTACTTCGCCGGTATCCAAGCATTGCTCCGGCGGGCGCACTTCAGCGCTTCGTCAATCCAAGAAAGGTGAAACGTTTATGAAAACCCAGCGATTTGCCATAGCCCTCACGTTGATCGATCTCGCGCTGCTGATACTCTTGTTGGCAAAGAATCTTTCAGCCGAGGCGCAGAATGTCGCGCCGGTGCTTCGTGGGCGCGCGCTCGAAATCGTCGATAGCAAGGGTAGAGTCCGCGCAAGTATCACGGTGGAGCCGCCGGTCACAATGGATTCGCGTGCCTATCCGGAAACGGTGCTGTTGCGCTTGTCCCATCCGAAAAGCGGTCCCGTCGTCAAGATTACGGCCACGGAGGAAGGCTCAGCCATCGGACTCTCGGATGACGTTGACGGCGGCGTTGAAGTTTCATCCACTAAACACAAAGGCAATTTTATCAAAGTTGTCAGCCGCGAGGGCCGAGAACAGATCATCAAGCCATAGACTCCACGTTGGTTATCATGAACTCATCGGATATCGCACCAGCGAGATTATCAAATCAATTGCTCGGCAAAAAGAAATGTAAAACGCCCGGCGAAGTAGTGGCGTGGCTGGGCGCGGTGCAAGCACAGGACTTCGCGGCTGCCAAGTGGGCGCTGGGACTGCGAATGCAGCAAGCGACCGATAACGATATCGAAAACGCCTTTAATGACGGTGCGATATTGCGCACGCATGTCATGCGCCCGACGTGGCATTTCGTTGTCCCGCCAGACATTCGCTCGTTGCTGGCGCTCACGGCTCCCAGAGTTCATGCGATAAACGCTCACATGTACAGCAAGCTGGAATTGGACGACGATCTCCTGTCGCGTTGCCACGCCGTCTTCACAAAGGCATTGCGCGGCAAAAAATTTCTGACTCGATCCGAGCTTGCCAATCATCTGGCGGAGAATCGGATCAAAGCAGCGGGACTGAGGCTCGCGTATATGATCATGCACGCCGAGCTTGAAGCGCTCATTTGCAGCGGCCCGCGGCGAGGCAAGCAGTTTACCTACGCATTGTTGGAAGAACGCGCCCCACAGACAAAAAAGTTGCGCCGCGATGAAGCCCTGGCGCAGTGGACGCTCAAGTATTTTATCGGTCACGGGCCGGCCCAACTGAAAGATTTTGCCTGGTGGTCAGGATTAACTTTACAAGACGCGCAACAGGGCCTTGATGTGGCCGCACTGCAATTGGCTCACGAAATCATTGACGGCAACACCTATTGGTTTTCTCCCAATGCCAAAACCGCCAAGCCCAAAACGCCGGCAGCTCTGCTCTTGTCAATCTACGATGAATATACCATCGCGTATAAAGACAGAAGCGCACTCGGCGGAGAACAATACAGCGAAGGGCTTCTTGCCATGGGCAACGCGCTCACCTCGGTACTCATTCTAGATGGTAAAATAGCGGGCACTTGGAAACGGGTCATCAAAAAAGGAAAGGTTGAAATTACGACGAACCCTTTCAGGTCATTGCGTAAAGAAGAGCGTGAAGCAGTAAAGGCAGCAGCGTTTGGCTATGGCGAATTTCTTGAGATGCCGAGTACGTTGACTTAAGTTTCCTTATCATTTTTTTGAACGCGGATGACACGGATTGGACGGATTGTCGCGGATAAAGCAAAAAATAAAAATCCGTGAGAATCCGTGTCATCCGCGTAATCCGTGTTCAAAAGTTTTTGTCTTCAGATAAGTTAGGCTCGTGAAATGAAATAAACAAAAGTTCGAGGTAACCATCCTCGTCTAATTTGGCGTTAACGCGATTCAATCATCAACAACAGGAGTATTGCCATGAACGAAACATTAGGTGCGGCATTCTTGAAGGAATTGGAAGCCGAAGCAGCTTCCACGCGCAAATGTCTGGAAAAAATTCCCGAAGCTTTGTTTGGCTGGAAACCGCATCAGAAATCCATGACGATGGGTTATCTCGCCTTGCTCGTCGCGGAAATTCCAAAATGGATAACTCACATGGTAGAGAAAGGTGATATTGATTTTGCCACCTTTGAACATTTTCAACCCAAAACCACTGCCGAATTGGTAAACCATTTTGATGAAAATCTCAAAGGGGCAAAAAATGCCCTGCGAAATGTTTCCAACGAGGAGCTTGCCAAGACTTTTTCCCTCAAAAACCATGGACAGGTCCTGTTCAGCTCGCCCATAAAGGAAAATATTGGATCATCCATAAACCACCTCGTGCATCACCGCGGGCAATTGACGGTTTATATGCGCCTGAACAATTTACCCGTGCCTTCAATTTATGGCCCTTCGGCGGATGAGAAAGGATTCTAAAAACGGAGGCCTCAACATGAGTAATAAAAAAGCATGCAAGATGCTGCCGCAGTTTTTCTTTATCATCGCCTGTTCGTCGCTTTCCGGTCAAACCGTTATTTCAGACAGCACCTATAATCCTGCAGACTGGAGCGTGCAGATCGTCACAGCGTTCGGCGCAAGCGAGACGCACCAGCAGCAATTAACGGGCGGCAATCCAGGCGCATTTCGATATATGGAGCATATCCTGCCGGTGCCGCCGGGGGTGAATGATTTGACGCGAGTCGAAGTCACGCACATCTATAACGGAGACGCCTACCTGCCCTTTGATGCGATCGATCATATCGACTACGCAGAGGACATCAGGCTGCTCAACCTGCAATGGGACCAGGCCTTCATCGTCAGTTATCCCGCCATCAGGCAAAGCGGCAAGTTTTTCCGCGCGACGCAACGTCTGATTGTGATCGCTGACACCTTGTGGATGAGCGGCTCGCTTGCAGGTTTAAAAGCAAACGACTTTATCGCGCTGGACGGCTCCGGCGATAAACCTGATTTCTCAGACCGGGGCGGTTTTTCATTCTTCGGCTTTTGGCGCATCAGCACGCGGGGCGCAACCCTGCCACCGATTCCTCCCAATCAAAATTTAGTTTACCAGCATGGCAGCGACAACTTCACCGTGACCATCCACAAAGCCCCGTCGGCAAACCAGCCGCCGATCGCCCGCGGCGATGATTACCTGTATCTGGATTATTTCTTCAACAGCAACAAAGCCCTTCGCGTTCTCGAAAACGATTTCGATCCCGAGGGCGACCCGATCCGCATTCTCAGTGTGGATGAACCGGCGTTTGGCGGCACCATTGATTCGTTCAACGATACCAGCATCACCTATTCGTATAATGAGCCTTTATCCGCAGGCAATGAAACCGACCTCTTCCTTTACAAAATCACAGACGGCCTGAACCCATCGCTCGATGCGTTTGTGACCATGCACTTTTGTCTCTGTCCCCTCGAGTGTATTGCATTGTTTCTCGCGCCGCCGAGCAATCCCGCGTCAAAAAGAATCGCTGGCAAAGTCACGGCAAAAGCATCGGCCGCTGACACTCTCGACGTCGATCTCTTCCGCCGCTTCCGCGATGAAGCCCTTCTTCCCACCGAGACCGGCACGCGCTTCGTCGATTTGTACTATCACAACGCTCCCGAGGTGATGCCGCTCCTTCTCTTCGATCGGGTGGACATCGGACGACAGGCTCTGACGGGACTCACGATGATACAGAGTCCCTTGCGCAATCTGCTTGACGGCGACGGCGGCGAAGTGATTACGCAAGCGCTGATCGATACCATCACGGTTTTTCTTGATAGCTTGAAGGCTGCAGTCAGTGACTCATTGCATGATGCGCTGCAAGTAGAGTTGGCAAGGCTTGGTCCTTTGCAGGATTTGGTGGGTTTGCCCGTGGCCGAGGCTGCAGAAAAGGCGCTTGGAATCCGGACCCGTGTTGAAGACGCCCGCACCGAAAACCCGAAGGAGTTTGTCTTGCATCAGAATTACCCCAACCCCTTCTGGCGCGGCGCGACACCCCGCTCGGCGGGAAACCCTTCGACTGAAATTCGCTACCATCTGCCGCAAGCGGCACACGTTAAATTGGCCATCTATAATGTCCAGGGGCGGGAGATCAAAACGCTGGTGGACGAATTTCAATCTGCGGGCGAGAAATCCGTTGTCTGGAATGGCGCCGATGCTCACAAACAGGAGATGACCTCGGGCATATATTTTTATCGGCTCAGCACCGGCGCGTTTCAAGAAATCAAGAAAATGATATTGATGCGATAACGCCTTACGACAAGCAACACGATATTTTTTAGATTGGAAATGTCACCACAAAGCTTCTTCTTGCACAAGCTCGCCTTGTCACTTCCCGATATTCCGAGGTGGGTTGAGACGCGATCCATGCTGCTTTCCGGTCGCTGCGAGATTTTCGGATGCGATGAAACCGGCGCGCCGTCTTTCGTCGTCAGCAGTCCTGAATTGGAATTGATTTCCGTTGCCGGTTTCCCGATAAAAGAAGCAATTCTGCAAGCGGCAGCAGCGAACAGCAACGAGGTTGAAATTTTGGCAACGCCGGAGAATAGCGAGCATGTTGCAGAGGCATTGCCGGATTGGGCCGTTAGTCCGGCAAAGCTGCACGTGCTTCAGGGCGAGTCGCGTCTTCATAAAATATCAGCCAACGTTGAGCTGCTCGCGCCGTCTGAAATAGAGGCAATCACAAATTTGCCGTTTGATTTGAAAGAAGAATTAACGCTGGCTTTTCGTTATTCACCGGTAGCCGCCACGATTGTCGATGGCATGCCGGTATCGTTTTGTTATGCCGGTTCACAAACCGAGAGCTTGTGGGATATTTCGATTGACACTTTGGCGGAATATCGGAATAAAGGTTACGCCGCCGCGTGCGTGGCTTACATGATCGAGCTGATGCGCCAGCAAAAGAAGCAACCGGTCTGGGGCGCGGATGAAACAAATGCAGCCTCGCTGCGGCTGGCGGCAAAACTTGGTTTCATTACCGTGGATACAATCATGGTGTTGCAGCGTAAATGATGATTGCCGACGCCCTCATCAGTTTGAAACAGCGATTCACTGAGTGGTAGTGTCAAAAGTTTCATGAAAAAGAGGAGTGCGGACTTTCTTGTCCGCGATGCGCGTGGACTAGAAAGTCCACACTCCTCTCTCCAGTGAGATTGGGAAATGTACGGTCATTCCGTACAAGTGAGTGTGAAAGCGATTGAAGAAAACAAGCGAATACTCATTGAATGGCCAGCATACGGCACACCCACGACGGTGGAATGGGTTTTTACGCCTCGAGCCGATAACACCACTTTCGTCAGCATCGCGAACACCGGCTTTAGCGGAGACGGGGACGAGATCGTAAAACAAGCGGTCGAATCAACAGAAGGATTTAAAGCACGAAGGGCGCCATCGAACAAGCAGCTATGTCATTTGGACAGTTTTTGGAAAAGAAAACGGATGGATAGACGGCCAGATCGAAAAGTACGATGAAAAATCGTGGCTGCGCAAATTTACGCCGCGGCGGCCCAAAAGCGTCTGGTCAAAGAGAAATATAGAACACGTCGACCGTCTTACTGACACCGGCAAAATGAAACCGGTTGGCCTCAAAGAAGTAGAAGCGGCAAAGGCGGACGGCCGATGGGGAAGAGCGTACGATTCTCCGAGCGCGATGCAGGTTCCTGAAGACTTTCTCAAAGAACTTTCGAAAGATAAAAAAGTGCAAGCATTTTTCGAAACACTAAACAAAGCCAATACGTATGCCATTGTGTGGCGGCTTCAGACCGCAAAAAAAGCCGGAAACGCGAACCAAGCGCATACAGGCAATTCTTGTGAGGTTAAAAAGAGGAGAGAAATTCCATTGACAGAAAAGAATAAAACGCTATAATAAAATATGGCAGAAATCACCAAGCGTTGTGGCTAATCCCCGAAAAGGACTTTTCGGCATCACAACAACGCAGCAGAAGGTTGAATAGAAGAACTCAATTGCATGTGAATGGAGCACGAGACCCCTAAAACAGCGCCGCGAAAACCCACTGGCACCGTCACCTTTTTATTCAGCGATATCGAAGGCTCCACCCAACTCTTGCATCGACTTGGCGATCAATATGCGCAGGCGTTGGAAGAGCAACGCGTGATCATGCGCGCGGCCTTTCAGCAATTCGAGGGCTATGAAATCGACACCGCCGGCGATGGCTTCTTTGTGGCCTTCAGTCGCGCGCAAGACGGCGTGGCCGCGGCGATTACGGCGCAGCGCCAATTGGCTAGGCAACAATGGCCCGAGGACGAGACCCTGCGCGTGCGTATGGCTTTGCACACCGGCGAGCCGGTTGCAATTGCGACGAGTTACGTGGGCATGGACGTCCATCGCGCCGCACGCTTGTGCTCTGCCGGACACGGCGGCCAGATTCTCATCTCGGCAACCACGCGCCACCTCGTCGCCGACAATCTGCCCGCAGACGTGACCCTGCGCGATCTCGGCGAGCATCGTCTCAAAGATTTGCAGAATGCGGAACACATTTATCAAGTCGCCGTTCCGGATTTGCCCGGCGATTTCCCCTCACTAAAAACTCTCAACGGCCGGCCCAACAATTTGCCGGCACACATCACGCCGCTCGTCGGCCGCGAACATGAGATCGAAGCTCTTAACCAGCTCTTGCGCAAACCCGAAGTGCGGCTGGTGACGTTGACCGGCCCCGGCGGCATCAGCAAGACCAGTCTCAGCCTGCAAGTCGCGGCCAGCCTGCTCGATGAATTTGCGCACGGCGTATTCTTTGTCGGCTTGGCGGCGATCTCTGATCCCGAATTGGTTCTCCCCACCATTGCTCAAACTCTCGGCCTTCGTGAAAATCGCAGCAAGCCGCTGCTTGAAAGCGTCGTTGAGTATCTGCGCGACAAACACTTGCTGCTCGTGCTCGATAATTTTGAACAAGTGGTGGCCGCCGCCCCAGTCGTGTCGGATTTAATCGCCGCTTGCCCGCATTTGAAGGTTCTCGCCACCAGTCGCATTGTGATGCACCTCAAGGGAGAGCGAGAGTATCCGGTGGAGCCTCTGCCGGCGCCGGATCCCCGCGAAGCGGGGCACTCGAAAGATTCTTTGTC
The DNA here is from genome assembly GCA_022616415.1 of Candidatus Zhuqueibacterota bacterium. Taxonomy (GTDB): domain Bacteria; phylum Zhuqueibacterota; class Zhuqueibacteria; order Zhuqueibacterales; family Zhuqueibacteraceae; genus Zhuqueibacter. Next base: position 14,659 of record JAKEEU010000237.1, read on the forward strand.
GCAATATGCCGCGGTCGAGCTTTTCATTCAGCGCGCCCTCGCCGTCAAACCGAATTTCGAGGTGAACAACGACAACGCGCCCGCCGTCGCCGAAATTTGTTTTCGCCTCGAGGGCATGCCGCTCGCCATTGAATTGGCCGCGGCGCGTCTCAAGCTCTTCTCGCCGCAAGCGCTGCTGGCGCGCCTGGGCAGCCGGCTCGAGCTTTTGCGCGGCGGGCCGCGCGACATGCCGGCCCGACATCAAACGTTGCGGCAAGCGATTGCCTGGAGCTACGATTTGCTTTCACCCGATGAGCAAACGTTCTTTCAGCGGCTCGCGGTGTTCGCCGGCGGTTGTTCTTTCGAAGCAGCGGAAGCGGTTTGTCATGCGGCCCCGCACCGCGTGGCGCGGCGTCCGCGACAAGGCGGGGCATTCGATACGCTCGACGGACTTGCTGCTTTGATCGATAAGAGTCTGCTGCGGCAGGAGCAAACGCCAGCGGGCGAATCGCGCTTTGTGATGTTTGAAACCATTCGTGAATTTGCGCTCGAACGCTTGCAAGCGAGCGACGATTGGCAAGCAACCCGGCGCCGTCACGCGGATTTTTTTCTGGCGTTGGCGGAACAAGCCGAGCCGGAGCTGACCGGCGCAAAGCAGGGCCTCTGGTTGAACACACTCGAGCGCGAGCACGACAATTTGCGCGCAGTTTTTTCGTGGATAGAAGAAACGGCGCAGGCAGATTACGGCTTGCGCCTGGGCGCGGCGATTTGGCGATTTTGGCTCGTGCGCGGATATGAGGACGAAGGCCGCGAGCGGTTACTGGCTGTGCTTGCACTGCCCGGCGCAGACAAACCGGCGCGCGCACGCGCCAAGGCTCTCAATGCCGTCGGCACGCTCATGCACGGCTCGGGCGATTATGGCACTACCACCCGCCTGCACCTTGAAGAAAGCCTGGAAATATCGCGAAAGCTTGGTGACAAACAAGGCGTGGCAACCGTCATCAATAATCTGGGTTGGATCGCCGCTCAGCTCGGTGAATTGGACGCAGCAAAAAAACTTTCGGAGGAGAGCCTGGCTTTGCACACCGAGTTGGGCGATAAACGCGGCAGAGCCGTGGCCTTCAACAATCTGGCCTGGACTGCTTATGCGCAATCTGAATTCGCGCTGGCCTATTCGCTCCAGGAAAAAAATCTCGGTTTACGCCAGGAAATCGGCGATGAACGCGGCGTTGCGTTTGCAATGGCCTGGCTGGCATGGATTGAAATCGTGCGCGGCAATCATGACAAGGCCGCCTCGCTCCTTGATTCTGCCATCGCAAAACTTCAGGAATTGGGCGACAACATGATCATGGGTTTTTCGATGTGGATTCTCGCGCAAATGGCGGTCGATCAAGGCGACTTTGCGCGCGCGGCCAAGTTGATGGAAGAGAACCCCGCTTTGCTGAAAGAAAGAGATCCGCACATGTTGTCGCTGCTGGCGCTGGTGAAACAACATTATGGCGATGAGCAGCAGGCGCAAGCACTTCTCGAAGAAAGCATATCGAAGTTTCGCGCCTGGGGATATAAATGGGGAATCGCCATCACGCTTCATCACATTGGCCGGCAAGCGTTCGACCGCAATGACTACGAGCGCGCGACAGCATGTTTTCACGAGAGCATAATTTTGAATAGAGATTTGAAAAATACGCTCGGCATTGCCAAAGCTCTGGTTGGATTTGGCGACCTGGCTTTGGCGGAAGGCGATCCCGGCCGCAGCGCCCGCCTCTTTGCCGCTGCCGAAGCGCTGCACCAAACCATTGGCGCCGCCATGCCGGCGTATGAGCGGGCACGATTCGATCGCGAAGTCGCACGCGTGGC
>JAKEEU010000238.1 GCA_022616415.1 Candidatus Zhuqueibacterota bacterium
CGAGGCGCGTGCGGACTAGAAAGTCCACACGCCCTCAAAAAGGGAGCGCGGACTTTCTTGTCCGCGAGGCGCGTGCGGACTGGAAAGTCCACACGCCCTCAAAAAGGGAGCGCGGACTTTCTTGTCCGCGAGGCGCGTGCGGACTGGAAAGTTCACACGCCCTCAAAGAGGGAGCGCGGACTTTCTTGTCCGCGAGGCGCGTGCGGACTGGAAAGTTCACACGCCCTCCAAAAAGTCAGGAGCATAATATGAAACCTCTAAAAATCCTACAAATCTTGCTTACGCTCAAGGAGACCAGTGGGCCGTATAATCAGCATAGTCTTGCCGTGTCCGACAGGCATCACATTGCTATATGCACCTATTTTAAACCACGCCTGAACGTCTCCAAAGCGATCGCCTTGTTTGAGGGGGATGATTCGCTGCGAGGTTTCTTTCGGGCTTTGAAAACTGCCCTGGCTGCGAAAGATTACGATATTATTCATACCCACTTCCCGCACGTGGGATTTTTGCTCGTCATCGCCAATTTGTTTATGCCGGGGAAATTCATGTCCTGCACCGTGCATAGCGTGCAAAACTCGTATCAAAACTACAAATTCAGAAACAAACTATTGCTGCTTCCGGTTTTTGCCTTTTTCCGCCGGGTGGTTTGTTGCAGCCAGGCGTGTTTTGAAAGCTACCCTGGTTTCTATAAATGGTTGGCCGGCGACAGGCTTTGCTATATTCCGAACGGTGTGGATATAGACCGGGTTGACCGTGTTATCGAGAAGCCATGGCGATATTCTCCAAATGGCCACTATACCGTGGCGTCGGTGGGCCGGTTAATTCCAATCAAAAATCCGCTGTGCGTCTTGAGCGCGTTTCAACAAAGCGCCGATCAAGCCAGTCGTTTGGTATTTATTGGTGAAGGCCATTTGCGCGGCTTGCTCGTGAAGGCAATTAAAGACCGTGACCTTGCCGGGCAGGTTGAGCTGACCGGTTTGATTCCACGCGATCGGGTTTTTGAGAGCTTGAGCAAAGCGGATGTAGTCATTTCGGCCTCTCGAGGCGAAGGGCTGCCCCATGCCGTCATCGAGGCCATGGCTTGTGGCTGTCCCGTAATTTTGTCTGATATCGCGCCGCATCGGGAAATTGCCGGTGACGCCGACTTCATTCCCTTGATTCCGCCGGACGACGTCGCCGGGTTTGCGCGGGAGATGCAGCGGTACAAACAGATGCCCGTCGCAGCGAGAGCCGAGATTGGCGCCAAATGCAGGAAACTCGTCGAGGAGCGGTTTAGCTTGGCGACGATGCAGAACAGGTATGAAGAAGTTTTTGCCCAAGTGATAGGCTCGAATTAATTTGCCACACCTTTCTCCATGCAGATTGAATTAATCGGCTGCACCAGTGCCGGGAAGACCACGCTGGCCAGAAAAATGCTTCGGGCCGGCCAAGAGCTGGGGATCGACATGCAGTTGAGCGACGATTTTGTGTTGAAGCGAATCCGGCTCAATTGGATAAAAAACGAATTCATCCGGCTACGCCTCATCGAGTTGTTGTGTCTGCCGGTCTGCCTGATGTTTTGGCGCAAGTATCGGCGATTTTATCATTTGGCAATCCGGGCCAGCCGGCAGGCGCCGGGGTCTTGGTTTTACAAAATGAACTTGGCCAGAATCACTTTGAGAAAAATAGGGATTTATGAAATCGTTCGTCGCTGCAGTTCCGAACAACGGGTTTTCTTGTTTGATAATGAAGGAGTGTTGCAAGCCAGTCACACGCTTTTCATCCACAGTCGCGGGGCGCGGTTAGATGCCGGTGACTTATCGTCTTTCGTGAACGCGGTGCCCTTGCCGGACGTGGTCGCGTACCTATGGCAGCCGCAAGCGGTATTGCGCGAGAGAACGCTTGCGCGTGGGCATCATCGTCTTCCCGATCGCTCGCACGCCAAAGTCGAGCTCTTTATCGAGCAAGCTGTGGAGATGTTCGACGCGCTGCAGCGGCATCCGGCGCTCGCCAGCCGATTATTGGTCATCAACGGCGAACGGAAAACCATCGTCTCCCGCGCACCTGGCGACGATTCACGATTAGCGATGGCCTATAAAATTATTTGTGCGAGCCTCAATGGTAACGCAATTGATCACACGCGCAGAAAGGCATAACGGCCAGGCGCATGCCGCCCAAGGGGGGACGGCTCCACAACAGCGAACCGCGCCGGAGGCAGGATTGGCCGACCGTTTGGTCGAATCATTCAATCGCCGCGGCGTCGAATATTGTCATTGGAAAAGCAATTTGTCCCTGGCGCAGGCCATGTCAGGAGAGCAGGATCTCGACCTTTTTATAGATCGTAAATCCTTGCCCAAGGCCGCGACGATTCTGATGGAATTGGGATTCAAAGCGGCCGTGGTTCGCTTGGGATCGAATACGCCGGGCATTTTTCACTACTATGGGCTTGATGCGCAAAACGGAAAAATCATTCATGTCCACCTTTTTAGCAGCATTTTGACCGGTGAGAGTTTCGTCAAAGGCCATCTTTTTCCATTCGAGCGCATGCTGCTGGAGAATCGGTCCAATATCGGCGAAATCAAGGTCGCTGCCCGATCTGCTGAATTGGTGGTGTTCGTATTGAGAACTTTTATCAAATACGGCTCGTTGTTGGATGTGCTGCATCTGCTCGGAAAGTCCGGCGAGCTGAGAAGAGAATTGCGCTGGTTGCAAGCTGAAGATGATATGGCCGCATCCATCGCGTTGTTAAAAAGATATTGTCCGGTTGTTGACGAGCCGTTATTTCGCCAATGCGTTCTTATGCTCGACCAGGAAAGCTCGTTAGTCGAAAGGTTGATTTTAGCCCGTGCGGTTCGGCGGCGTCTTCGCGTGTATGCGAAATATACGCCTCTCAAACGGTTGCTCGCCTATGTGCCGGTGTTGTGGGTTAAAGGCCGGCGGCGTTTTGCCGGAAATCGAAAGAACAAAGTTTTGCAATCCGGCGGCGCAATAATCGCCTTCGTGGGTGCGGATGCCACGGGCAAATCCACGTTGGTGAATGAAATCGGGCGTTGGTTGGGAAAAGTTTTTGCGGTCAGAACCATGCACGTTGGCAAACCGCCGTCTTCGTGGCTGACGGCGTCTGTGAATTTGGCGTTGCGTCTCGCGCGCCGCTTGTTCCCGTCCCGCCTTGCGGGACGCCGTCGCCGGCATGCGACACAAGGCGGCTCAACCGATCCTCTGCCTCGGGCCGAAGAGCAGCTTTTGCTGAATTACGCCATCCAAGCCGTAACGTTGGCATGGGATCGACGTAACTTGACCATCAAAGCCAGGCGTTTGGCTGCCCAAGGTGAAATCGTTATTTGTGATCGCTATCCCTCCGAGGCAGTCGAAGCGATGGACAGCCCGCGGTTGAGAGAGCAATCCACGGCGGGTGGCACAAAAACGGCGCTTTATAATTGGCTGGCGCGCGTCGAGCAGCGGCTGTACCGGCAAATTCCGCCGCCGGATATCGTGCTGCGGCTCAGCGTTTCGGTTGAGACGGCAAAGCAACGTAACCGCGAGCGCCTGAAGTCCGCGAAGGAAGCCGACGATTATCTCGAAGCCCGCCATCGACAGGTCCGAGAATGGCATAAATCCGGAACAAAGTATCTGTACGATATCGACACCGAACGATCTTTGGCAGAGACAATTTTGAATATTAAGAAGACGATCTGGGAGTCGCTCTGAGATTTGATGAGAGACGGCCAGGTTTTGGTTGCGACAATAAGTCATTGGTTCACGAAAGTTAGAAAAAAATTCTAACTTTTTTGTGCCCAACGGATAGATGAACCCAACTGTAAAAGCCTTATCCGTTGGGTTCATCTA
>JAKEEU010000239.1 GCA_022616415.1 Candidatus Zhuqueibacterota bacterium
ATCGGTTTGGGGTGTAACAGTTTTTGGCATATTCCTTCCTCCTTGAAGAAATATGCGTTCATTAATTAGCCCTTGTCAAGCTTAAAATTGTGATCTACTGAGCCTACTAATTTTGCCTACGGCCATAGACTGTAAGCTTTTCTTGCAAAGATTTCGTTCGCCGGATTTTACTTTAACGCGGAAAATTTTCAATACCAGGAGCGAAACCCAATACCTCGTTTTTACAGGAGACACGTGACTATGAAAAACAAGCCTAAAAATTTATTTTGCCCCAATCGTTTTGCCTTTTAAAATGTTTTTCATCCGTTGGTCGCTATTTATCCGTCGGGCAATTCTTTTTAAGTCTTTGCGTCTCTGCGTCTCGTGCAGCTTTTTTATTGGAAAAATCGTGAAACCCATTCGCGACTACTTCGACGCTTGGCATCTGGCTTTGTTCGTTATTTTAGCCGCGAGCTCGACAGCACGCGGAGCTGAAGTGAGTGGGGAGCAATCCGGACGATGGACTTTGGCGGCCAGCCCGTACATCGTGACCGGCAACGTGGCCGTGCCCGAAGGCAGGACGCTGACGATCGAGCCCGGCGTGATCGTCAAATTTGCCGGCTATTATTCGCTCAAAGTCAACGGCACGCTCCGCGCGCTCGGCAGCCCGGCCAACCGTATCGTCTTCACTTCCGGCGCCGACAACGAATACGACGACCTCGGCCTCGCCATCAGCAACCCCGCCACCTCGAATGACTGGAGCGGCATCGAATTTACCGACAGCAGCAACGACGTGCAAAGCCGCATGGAAAACTGCGTCATTAAGTATTGCACGACGCCGCTGGTCATCTCGCGGGCGTGGCCGAGAAAAATAGAAAGCATCACCATTTCGCACAGCGGCCGCCGTTTTGTCAAAATCAACGGCATGCCGATTCCGTTTGAAGACGGGGCTGAGCAAGATTACTTCATTGGCGAGGATATCGACAATCCGCCAGCCACGATGGCCGCGATGCCGCCGGAAAATTCAGAAACTCCGGAACCGGCCGCCGAGCCGCCCGGCGATTTGCCGCCGGAGCGAAGTCAGCCAATTGTGAGTCCAGACGAGCGCGGCGCCATTCGCGGCATCGTCACCGATGTTGAAACCGGCAGAGGCATGGCCGGCGCCAATCTCGCGGCGCTTCCTTTGGGCGGTGTCGGCACCACTACGGAGACTGTTTCCGGCGCGGCCGGCGATTTTGAGCTTAAAAATTTGGCGCCCGGCCTCTATACGATAACGGCTTCTTCCAATGGATATGCCAAAAAAGTTTTTCCGGCTTTGGTGATCAATCCCGGCGAAGAGAAAACGCTCGACGTGGCTTTGCCGCTTGTTGGCAGCGCGTTCAATCCCGCGGCCATTTCGGCGTCACGCCATCCGGAAAAAATTTTTGATACGCCTGCCGCTATTTCCGTCGTGGAGGCGGCGCCGATTCGACTTCGATCAGCGCTGACCGTTGCCGAACATTTGCGGGCGATGCCGGGAGTTGATTTCGCCGACACCGGCATCAACCAAGCGCTGGTGGCGCTGCGCGGCTTCAATGACTTTTTTGCCGGCGCGGTGTTGCCGCTCACCGACCACCGTATCACGCGGCTCCCGGCCTTGCGCTTCAGCCCTTACAATTTGATTCCGCTCACGAATGATGATGTCGAAAGCATCGAAATCGTTTCCGGTCCCGGCTCCGCGTTGTACGGGCCGAACAGCGCCAACGGTGTCGTGCATTTCATCACCAAATCGCCGTTCGGCTCGGAAGGCACAACGTTGAGTGCTGGCGGCGGCGAGCGCGTTGAATATTTCGGCTCGGCGCGGCATGCGGGCAGTTGGCAAAACCGGTTGGGTTACAAAATTTCCGCCCAGTATTTTCGCGGCGTGGATTGGAAATATGAAGACCCAGCCGAGCCGGATTTTTTCACGATCGGCGGTATAAAAACTCGCGCGCCGGGACGAGATTTTCGCGTCGAGAAAATCAGTGGTGAAGCGCGCGTCGATCTTCGTCTTTCGGATGATCTCACCGCCATCGGCAATGCCGGTTACAGCCAGGCAAGCGACATCGAGCTGACGGGCTTCGGCGCGGTACAGGCGAAGAAGTATGCTCACAGCTATTTGCAAAGCCGGCTGCTTTACAAAGATTTTTTTGCGCAGGCCTTTTACAATAGCATCGACGCCGGCAATTCTTATTTTTTACGCACCGGCGCCCCGATTATTGACAAGTCGGTCGCTCTCGGCGGACAAATTCAACATAGCTTTTTGTACGGCGATGGACAGCGGTTTACGTATGGCCTCGATATTTTACAGACGTTTCCCATTACGCAAGGCACGCTCACCGGCCGCAACGAAGCCGCGGACAATATTTACGAAAACGGCGTGTTTTTGCAATCCGCCACCGAGCTGTCGACGAAAATCAGCCTGCTCGCGGCGCTCCGGGTCGATGACCACAGCCGGATGAAAAAGCGCGTCGTCTCGTCTCGCGCCGCGTTGGTTTATAGCCTGAGCACGGAACATAAATTCCGCGCCACGTATAATCGCGGTTTCAGCATGCCGGGCACCGAACAGCTTTCTTTCGACCTGTTGATAGCGGATATTCCCAGCTCGCTGCCAACGCCTTTTTCCCAAAGACTGATGGCGCGCGCCTTCGGTGTTCCTTTTGAAACCGGCTTCACTTTTCGTCGCGACACAGGCGGCCGTCCGCTGATGCTGTCGCCATTGGCGCCGGAGGCCGGCTATCTTCCGGCAACGGTAAATTCTATTTGGCCGTCCTTGCGCGAGATTCTCATTGCCAGCTCGCCAGCGAACCAGCAAGCCTTGCTGAACACCGCGTTGCCCGCACAGCTCAACGGCACGGTACTCGGCGATTTAAGAAAGCTCAATCCCACCACAAAAAAATTCGATCCGTTCAGCGACATCACCGACGTGGCGCCGCTCAAGCCAACCATTACGAATACGCTTGAGCTTGGCTACAAGGGGTTGTTCGGCGAAATGCTGTTTTTTAGCGCCAATGTTTATCATACGCGCATCGAAAATTTCATCAGTCCGTTGGCTGTCGAAACGCCCAACGTCTTCGCCAATACCCAGCAACTCACCGCCGCGCTGCAACCTGCGGCTAAGACGATAGCAAATGCGTTAATTGCGCAAGGCACGGCGCCGGAAGACGCGCCGGCGCAAGCACAAGCTATGATCAATAACCTCGTCACCGCCGCGGCCAATCTGCCGCTCGGCGTCATCTCACCGAATGAAATCGCCACCAATAATGAGATCATTCTCACCTATCGCAACTTTGGCGACATCGCGCTCAACGGCATGGAGCTCAGCTTCATTTATTCTCCCAATGCAAGCTGGAAATTCAGCGGCAACTTTTCTTATCTGAGCAAAAATTTTTTCCATCAAACTGCGCAGCAGGCGCACGCCCCCTTGCTCAATGCGCCCAAGCATAAATTCGGCGCCGGCGTGCAATATCGCGATCCTGCCAACGCTTGGGAGGCGCAACTACGCTGGCGCTACGTCGGCGGTTTTCCGGTGAAATCCGGCGTTTACTTTGACGGCGTTGAAACCTACACGGCGGTCGATCTGGATCTGGGCTGCGACTTGGGCAAACGCACGCGCTTATTTTTGACCGTGCAGAACGCACTCAACTGGCGTCATCGCAATTTTGCCGGCGCGCCAAAGATCGGCCGGCTCTTGCTCGCGAGGATAGCGCAGACGTTTTAAAAATTGAAATTTGCAATAGGCTTTTGCAGCCTGGATTTTTTGTTTTTCAAACGACTCGCGAGAGCGGCACTACCCTTTGCCGCCGGCCAATCGTGTTGCCGCCGGTGAGCGCCGCAACGTGTTCATCGCCCGGATTCCCACAACCGGCCCGATAGCAAGAAACATGAACGCCCATTGCCAACCGACCAAACGTTCGAGTGTCGGGATCAACCGAATCGTCAACAGCGTCAACAAAAAGCCGAGACTGGTTTGCAGCGTCAGCGCGGTGCCAATGTAATCAGGCCGGCACAGTTCCGAAACGCACGCCGAGAATTGCGCCGAGTCGGCGACGACGGCAAATCCCCAGATGAGACAGACGATGACGAGCGCCAGGGGATTGCCGCCGAACAAAAATCCAACGATCAGCGCGCAAGCGCCGCTAATCATCAACGACGCAATCGTCAGCGTCGTGCGGCCTAATTTGTCGGCCAAATTTCCTGCGACCAAACTGCCAATGCCGCCGGCGCCGATCACCGCGAAAGCGGCAACGCTGGCCCATCTTGGATCGAGGCCGGTGATTTTGAAACTGGCGAGCAGAAAAATCGGCACCCACGCCCACATCGCGTACAGTTCCCACATGTGGCCGAGATAGCCGAGATTGGCGAGCACGATGTCTTTGTTGCGCGCGATCTCGCCGGCGTATTTCCAATCAAACGGCGGCGTCTTGGTGCGGAATGGACCTTCGTCAACAAAGAAAAAGGCAATGAGCGCGCCGAGCGCTGCGAACGTGCTGGCGAAATAAAGCACCGGTTTCCACTCGGCGATGCCGCCAAAGGCGTTGAGCAAATGCGGCGAGGCCGTGCCAACGGTGAGCGCGCCGACCAACAAACCAATTCCCAGACCGCGATCTTCTTTCGTCCACGTCGCCATGATTTTCATGCCGACCGGATAAACGCCGGCGAGAAAGAGGCCGGTCATAAAACGCAAGAGTAATGCGTAATCAAGGCTATTGACAAGTAGTGGAATTGCAACGTTCGACAACGCCGCGAGCAGGGCTGAGATCGTCAATAACGGACGGGCGGGTATGCGATCCGCGAGGTTCAATAGCGCCGAGCCGAATGCGCCCGCGACGAAACCGATTTGCACCGACATCGTCAACCACGCGCGGCCGGAATCACTCAGCGCCCACGCCGCAGTCAACGCCGGCAGGGCAGCGGAAGCGGAAAACCATACGCCTTTCGCCAACAAAACCGAGAGCGCCAGCAAAAGCAGCGTGCGCCATTTGGCTCCGTTTTGTTTGCGGCTCGTTCGCATACGCCATTTACTTTATTCCAAAGGCCGAAGAGTGAACGCCGGGGCGATAGCCGGCGGCGAGTGTTCGCACAATCGAGCGGGGCGTCAATACTTGAACGATACGGTCAGGCTGTCGCGCCAAACGTTGGCCGTATCCTTCCGGATGCCACGCCACGAGAAAACCTCGAAACAAAAGATACGGTTGTTTCGCGTCGAATGCAACAAAACTTCCCTCCGGCAAAGCTCCGAGCTTCTCTTGATAAGTTAATTTCTGTTTCGTTGCGTTTACCCGTTCTCGATGCAACACGTGGTCAATCTCGGTTGCGAGCGGTTTCGATCCACGTGCAAGATTTGGATTGGCCTGCGTCCACATTGAACGAAACGCCTCAAACCGTGGACGCGAGCACTCGGCGCAAGGCCGATGCCCAGCCGCCAGCGCTGTGGCCTCATCGAGAAAGAACAATTCCGTGTATTGGCCCGGCGTCATGATCGCTCGATGCCGGCTTTTAAATTGAAGCTGGCAGATAATCCATCTCTTGAGTTGATACGGACGGATGATTTGCCGCCGATCATTGTGCAAGCAGCCGCGGTTCCCCATCAACGTGCCGCGCGCCGGTGTGGCGATGATTTCTCCGAACGGTGTGACGCGGTTCTGTCTTGGCATCGCTGTGTTGAAAAGCTTAATCGAAAAGGGCCAATATCGCTCACGGGATTGGAACGCACACGGAATTTTTTGCGTTTTATTTCCGTATAAGCTCGTTTTCGTGAGCCAATTTGGGGGGCTTATCAATATCCATTTTGCTCATCGATTGCCCTCCGCAAGCTTCAGCCTATTTCGTTTTTCCCTGATTCGCCACCGCTTGCATGGCGTTCTTGACGCTTGCGGGATCGCCGAGATAGTAGTTGCGGATCGGCTGCAAGCTTTCATTCAGCTCATAAATCAGCGGCACGCCGGTCGGGATGTTCAAACCGACGATGGCTCCGTCCGAGATATTGTCGAGATATTTGACCAGCGCGCGCAGGCTGTTGCCGTGCGCGGCGATGACAACGCGCTTGCCGGATTGGATCGCCGGCTTGATGGCTTGGTGCCAATAGGGAAGAAATCGCGCGACGGTGTCTTGCAAACATTCGGTCGGGGGAATATCTTTCTCGTCCAGATTTTGGTAGCGCGGGTCGCGGCCGGGATAACGTTCGTCGGTTTTTTCGAGCGCCGGCGGTTGAATGTCATAGCTGCGGCGCCAAATGAGCACTTGCTCTTCGCCATATTTTGCCGCCGTCTCGGCTTTGTTCAAGCCTTGCAGCGCGCCGTAATGTCTTTCGTTCAGCCGCCACGAATTATAAACCGGAATCCACATCAAATCCATTTCATCCAAAGCGATCCACAGCGTGCGGATCGCCCTTTTCAAAACCGAGGTGAATGCTATATCGAAAATAAATCCGTTTTCTTTTAAAAGTTTGCCGGCGTTGTGGGCTTCGGTAAGGCCTTTTTCAGACAAATCGACATCGGTCCAACCGGTGAAGCGATTCTCTTTGTTCCACGTGCTTTCGCCGTGGCGGAGAAGGACAAGTTTGGTCATGAGGAAACTCCTTGCAAAAGTTGAATGATTGTAATGAAGTGGCGGCGATGATGAAGTTCGACTTGGGTGACAGGATTTTGCAAAATTTGAAAGATCGTTGAACCAAATCGAACTTCACTTGCTCAACCGATGGCGATCGATCCAATATGTCCATGGGATGATGAGCCATTGCGTCAGCCCTCCAATCGCCAGCGCGGTTACAGTCGATGGCGGCTGTTGGCGGCTAAAAACATTTCCTACATAAATCAGCACACTGAAAGCAATGAATGCCCAGAAAGCGTAGCGGCCGATGCGATCGCGTGCGGCCGTAGCGCGAAGGTACAAAATCAATCCAGCTATAAATAACGCGCTTTCAACGACGATGGTTGCAGCAACGGAATTCCACAAGCCGAGGCCGGCGTAGGTTTCGCCGCCGGGAAAAATCGGCAGATCGGGACGATGCGCAACGACGTCGAGCAGCCAATGGCTGAATACACCGAGGCCGAGCATCCAGGCGCCTCTTACATAGCGGCGCTTGAAAAAATAGATCAGCCCAAAAACGAGCGACCATCCGATGACCGTGGCCAGGCTGTGGGTGATGGGATAATCATAAAAATCGAGCGGCGTGAAGGCCGTATTGCCGGGGTCGATGCGCACGTGCTCAATACCCAAGAGCAAAAATATCGGCCAGAGCAAATCCAGAAACTGCACCGATAAAAATAAAGTGCCCAACGAAGTTTTCGGCGCGACCTTCTTGGCGGCCAGCGCAACGGCATAATGGCCAAGGAACATGTGATGCTCCTTTCAAACATTGATGGGTAAAACCCCGACCGAGAGGTCATGACCTACGATCACCACGTGATTGGCCGGCACCTTGTGCCAATCTTCTTGCGCCTCGGTGAGCTTTTCGGAGACGATGAGAACCGCGTGCTCCGCGGGATCGGTCCGGTGCATGCGGCAGACGCCGTTTTCACATTCAAAATGGCTGCCTTCGGAATGATAAAGCGTCGGCGGCATGAGCGCCGTATCGGTCACGTAACGCGAAGCCACCAGCCAATTCCCTTCGGTGAGAACCACGTTGAGATGGGCCGGTTCTTTGATGCCGTGTTGGCCGGTGATTTCTTTAAGCTCGGCAATCGTCGTTTCGAGCGCCGCCACCGCATCGTTTGCGCTCTTCGCTGTTTTCTGTTGCAACAGATTATTCAAAAACAGCGCAAAGAAATGTTCCGAGTCGGTTTGGCCTTGAATCCAATTATACAGCTCGTCCGAGAGCCGGCTGCGCAGGCGGCGCTTGACGGCTTGGAAGCCGCCAATGTTGCCGTTGTGCATGAAAAGAAATTGCTTGTAATGGAACGGGTGGCAATTGGCTTCGGAAACGTCGCCGACGCTGGCGGCGCGCACGTGCGCAAAGATGCAATGGGAACGAAGCTTGGGCGCATTGTAGCGCAGATTGCGGTTGTTCCACGCCGGCGTCGTCGAAACGAAAACCGCCGGCTCCGGATCCAGCTCCGGCACATACCAGCCGACACCAAAGCCGTCACCATTGAGCGGCTCCGGCCGTTCTTGCGCTTTGTAGCTTTGGCGGATCAACGAATTTTTCGGTTGATACAGCAGCTTGTCCAGCGTAATCGGCGCACCTTTGTAGGCGAGAAAACGGCACATGGTTTATTCTCCATATTATTAATTATTATATGTAGCGCTGAACAAATAAGGCAGTGAAAATTTGCAATTTTCAATGTGAGCCTTGCATTTCACGCGCTTCTGCCGGAGGCGAAACGGCTTTGGCCTCAGTCGCTACCGCCAGATTCCGCGCCGAATCGAGCTGCGATCTGAATTCAATTCCGTAGACGTCGAGAATCGTCAAGAACAGCGCAGCGATGATCGGGCCGATGATGAAGCCCATCATGCCGAAGACGCTGATTCCACCCAAAGTGGAAAAGAAAATCAGCAGGTCGTGCATGCCGGCGTCGCGCGCCACCAGCTTCGGCCCCAGCACGTTGTCGATGTTGCCGATGATGATCGCCGCAATCAGGAAGACCGCAATGCCCTGCCAAACCTGGCCGATGATGATCAAAATAATCGCGGCCGGATACATCACCAGCCACGCGCCGATCATCGGAATGACGGACAAAATGACCATTACCACGCCCCACAAGATCGGCGAGCGGATGCCGAAGATCCAGAACGTGAGGGCGCCCAGTGCGCCTTTCAGCAAGCCGATCAGCAAAGTCCCTTTGAGCGTCGCCCGCGAGACCGCAAAAAAGCGTTTGATCAACTCATCTTCGTACTCTTCCGCCAGCGGGCTTAAATATTTCAAGCGGCGAATCAAACGGTCGCCGTCCGTAAAAAAATAAAACATCGCAAACAACGTCAAAAACACGTCGGTGATCACCTGAAAAGTTCCCGTCGAGGCTTTGTTGATCACCGTCGCCAGCACGGTGGTGGCGGTTTGCACGGCTTCTTTTAATGATGACTGCCATTCGATTTCTTCGAGATTGAGCTGCTCCACCCATTTATACTGCTTGATCCGGCCGAGCACGCCCTTGTCGCCTTGGTCGATGATCTCGCGAATGATTTGCTCGGTGGATTGATAAAATTCAATCGCTTCTTTGGCCACCAAATTGGCGACGAAGTAAGTCGGTATGAGCAGGCCCAACAGCAGAATCACGCAGCAGAAGAAGGAGCTGACGCCTTTTCTCTGGTGAAAGATTTTGAGCAGCCGTTGATAAAGCGGATAAAAAATTCCGGCAAAAACCGCGGCCAACATCACCGGCACCAGGAAGATTTTCACCATGTTGAAAAAAACGACGCCGATGCCGATGAGCACGGCCAGCAAAAAGTAGCGGCTGAGTTTTTCGGTTTTTTCTTCCTGCAAGATGGCAGGACGCTCGGGAGCCGGTTTCGCTTGGGAATCATGCGGCGCCATAAAATAACTCCACAGATGTCAGATTCTCGTTGCGCATTTTAAAGATAAAAATTGTGCGTTCACTGGCTATTTGCCGGCGGCCAAACAGCTACAACGAGCTTCGGCAAGCTGTTGCCGCAGAGCGGGACGTTGTTTTTCCAATAATGACGCGGCGTCGGCTTTGAGCCGCTGTTGGAATGCCTTGCACAGTTTTTCTCGTTGTGTCGCCGTCACTTTGGGCAGCGATATGGCCTCGTGATGCAATGCCAGCGCTTGTACCGGGTCGTAACGCGCGAAGGATTTCAGCAAATACAACATCGCCAGATCGTTTTTCCCCTCGGCATATTCGGGCTGGTATTGCAAGGCGATGCGATAATGGTCTTCCGCCTCTTTCAAGCGGCCCAGCGCCAGATAGACATTGCCGATATTGTCGTAGGCGTGATGATAGGATGGTTGAATGTCCACCGCGTGTTGGCAGGCGTCAATCGCGCGCTTGAGCGTGCGCTGCCGCTCGCGTCCGCGCAGAGACTTGATCGCCCATTCCAGATAAAGGTTGCCGAGATTGTTGTACGCAATGTGATATTTCGGATTTTTTCGGTAAGCTTTCCGATAATGTTTGATCGCCAGTTGGCGAAAATGATCCGCCTCGGCTTTGGGCAGATTCTCCAGCTCGCTGGACTGGTGATAAGCAAAGGCGAGCGCCTTGTTCGCCACGTCCAATTTAGGCGCGATGGCGATGGCTTGCTTGGCATGAAACCTTGCCTCCGGCATCGTATCCGGGTTCGGCACTTTGAAACGATGGTGGCGCTGGCTCAGGGCATTGGCAAGTCCGCTGTGCGCATGGCATTTCAAGCGCTGATCCGATGACGGCAGCGCCTGGCGAAAAAGCTCGATGGCTTTTTCATTTTCAAGGTGCTCGTAGCGAAAATATTTCAACACGCCGAGATTGTAGAAGCAGGCCGGATTGTTCGGCTCCAACGCGACGGCTTCCTGATAAAACTTCTCGGCCGCTTTGAAATCATGATCGTTGGGAATATCGGTGTAGGAAAGATAATGCGCCAGGCCGTTGGCGTACGCGCGGAAGCTTTGCCAGGATTTGTAAAGATCGGTGCCGGCCAGCTCCAAATAAATTTGGTAAGCCAGCTCCTCCAATAGAATCGGAAATCGCTCCGGCGCCGCGGCTTCGCCCTTGGTCTCCCAAACTCGCGTCGTCCGGCTCTTTGCGCCTTCCGGCTTGTAATTTTCCAGCATCACTTGCAAATAAATTTCCTTGCCGTAACTGTGAATGCTCCCTCTGAGCTTCGCCGGCTGAAAGACGAAGGGCACGAGCCGGAAAAGAAACGCGATCAATTTGCTGATCGCTTCGCCGTAATTTCCCAGCTCCACGGAAGCCAGAAGCTGCAAGTCTTCGTCAAGCCCTTGCTGAAAGGCGGGAATATCGTAATACGGATTCCACAAGCCGATTTTGCGAATGGATTTTTCGTGAATGCTTTGAATGGCGCGGATCTTGTGGAGCAGCAAATCGGCGAGACTCTTGCCAAGCTCCGGCGCCGTTTCGCTCGAGCGATTGACCCAGGCTTCGAACACGATCGACTTGCGGACGCGAAAATAAAGGCGAACGACGATCAAGCCGACAAAAAGCGCGAATCCCAACAAAATATTCGCCACCAGCCATTGCCAGGACTCCTGAAAAAATTCGATGAGTTTAAAAATAGCTTCCACGCTTGAAAATCATTTAGGGAGTGAGATAACTTGCCCAATTTTATAGTCGATTCAATCATGATAGTGAAGAGGGCAAGCCGCAACCCCAAAAAGTTACCCGCTGAGCTTCACCGAAGCCACCGAGATTCGCCGAATAAATTCTTTTCGGCGAATCTCGGCTGCACCCGTAGGGTGTATTCGGCGTTTATCGGCGGGAAAGTCTTTTGCTTTTGCTGCACAGATTTCACCTTAACCGAGTAAACTGCCAAAAGTCAAGGCATGGTCAGGATGATACGCCTCTTCAGTGGAAAGCGCCATGCCGCTCTCGCACATTTGTTCCGTCGTGCTCTGGGGCAGCGCGTGCCGGGCGATTTGTTCCTCGAACAAGCGCATGACTTCGCGATAACCCCGAATCGGCTGCTCCCGGGTATTGAATTGATACCACCATTGGCCGTTCATATACTTCGATAATTCAATCGCCAGATCGGTGTCGTGGCGCAATCCGGTTGCTGCACAAATCAACTCGTGCAAGCCGTAGGCGTCGAGCAAATGATCGAGCATCTGCAGCGGCGACATTTCCGGAATGGCTCGCCCCTCGGCTTGGACGCTTTTGAAGCCGAGAGGGGATTGGGTTTGCGGCGAGAGCAAGATCGGTTTTTTGCCGGCGTACCCCATCGGCGCCAACGTTTTTTCATATCCGTCAATCGTCACCCCGCCGAATCGCGCTAGCATGTAATCGCCGCCGCGCACCCCCTCGGAGTCGTGAATGGCGCGAAGCTGATCCTGGTCGAGCAAGATCAACCAAGCCTCGGCATTTGCTTTTCGCGTCCATTCCGAATTTTGCAGCAAATCGGCATAGAAATAGCCTTGTCCTGAGAACCCGCACGCGACCACGTCGGCGCCATGGATTTTTCCACGCAACACCGGCACCGTCCAGGCCTCGCCGGGAGAACGGTAACCATAATTTTGAAATTTGATGTGTAGCGTCGCCGGGTTGCGATTGCCGCCATAAGCAAGCACCGCATAACGATCCTTGGTCAAAGGCAGCCGGAGTTTTTTGAGTGTTTCATCCACGGCAACGATTCCTCCGGTCTCATTTTCCATCCATAGCTCGGTGGGATGATCGAACTGCAGCGGATAGACCTTGTCGTTCAACAGCAAATAAGAGTGCGGCGGGCGATCACCAGGATAAGTCTCCGGAAATTTTCGCGCCGGCTTCCAATCTTGAATATGAGTTATTTGAGGTCTTGATCGGTTCATGCCATAAGATAACAACAAAGTGCCTGGTTGTCAAGTTAATGCACCTCAACTTTTTCTAAAATTTTCCAAATCTCCGGATCCTCGTTGCCGATCACCCAAACCGAGAATCCGCGCAATTGGTTTTGCCTGACCAAATCCAGCTTGTGCTGAAACGACTGCGCGTTCTCGAAAAAGATGTATTCGAACAGCCCGGCGTTCTCGAAGAAGGTGAACGGCACTTTCTGCTCGTCGAGCCAGTTGATTTTCGCCTGAAAACGGTCGGCCAAAGCCAGCGCTTCTTGATGCGACAAACCTGCGCTCCATGAGCGGGCGTTGGCGACGTGCTGCTCATCCTGCTCGGTGTACCAATGCATCGATTGCACCGGAATGCCCAACGAGAGCTTCTCTGCCGGGACTTCGGAGAGAAAATACTCGATGTTCTTTTTGACCCACGGAATACCGGCGCTCGGTCCGGGCGGCGTGCGGCGTGTGTGCTGCGAATACGTCATGATCGAAATAAAATCGCCGATCTCGGCCAGCGCTTTGAGGTCGTATCCGGCGCGCCAATTTTTGTAGAGCCATTTGAAATACTTTGTCGGGCCGGGATATTTTTCCGGGCGATGCACGACGGCGGCGCTCAGTTGAAAGCCGGCCGCGTGCAAGGCTTTGGCCGTTTCCGCATAGAATTGCGTGAAAGCGTCCTTGTCATTGATATTCAAATTTTCAAAATCGAACTGAATGCCGCGATAGCCATACTTTTTGCACTCGTCCACCAGGCTCTCGATCGTCCGTTGCCGCGCGGTTTCATTGACGAGCAATTGGTGCAGCATTTCCTGATCGAAGCCGGGATTGTGAATGAGCGGCATGACGCCGACGTTGTGCTGCTTAGCCAATTTCAAAACGCGGGGATCGACCCCGCCCCAAACCACGTCATCCTCATCGACATTATAAACCGCCGGCGCGATGATGCTGATTTGTTTGATATGGTTTTTTAAGCTCGCGAAGCTATGCTCCTTATCAACGTAATAAAACAGGCTTTCGATTTTCTGCTGCGAGAAGAGGAGGCTCGCGCTCATGAAAAGCCATGAAAGAACGATGCGAAGAGAATGGTGTTTCATCTTGGCTCCTGAAAATTTTATCGTCGTTTTGTGCATGGGGTTAAAAGATACACGATTGGCGCAAAAAGTCAAGGGACAAATGGTATGAGGGAAGTGCCCAACCGACGCCCAATGCCACTAACTTTTTGCCTGCTGATTATCGGCGCAAGCAGGCCGCTCTCCCCGAAGGGGAGAAATAACGCAGCCCAGAGCAACGCTCTGGGATAAAGGATTTCGTGACCTTTGTAAGCCCCGAAAGGGGCGAAATGGGCGAGTAGATGTCGCCCTTTCAGGGCTTTTCATTCTGGCTTGGCATTATTTCCCAGGGCGTTGCCCTTGGCTTTCTTACCTTTCCCCCTTGGGGAAAATTTTTTGCCCATTCAAAATTGACCTCACTTAAAACATGTTTAAAAAGTTGGTGACATTGCCCACCGACGCCCCAAGTTCTATCTTGCGTTGCATAGAATAATTTCTTATCTTGTACTTGAGAATTTTCTTAACAGGGAGAAAAGCGATGCAACTTGAGGAATATTTTGACTTTCTTGCTCCGGATGATATTCGTATCAAAGGGCATCGAATCGGCATTGAATCGGTGCTGTACGAATACATTTTTCGCGAACAGCCGCCGGAAGCCATCGTGCGCCGGTTTCCGTCATTAAGCTTGGAGCAAATTTATGCCACGATTCTCTACTATTTCCGAAACCGCGAGAAGGTTGAAGCTTATATGACCGGATGGCTGGAATATGGCCGTCGGGCGCGGGAAGAGCAAAAGCGCAATCCTCCGCCGGTTGTTGAACGTTTGCGTGCGCTAAAGGCAGAGCGTGAGAAAGCGACGGTTGCGGAGGTGTAAACGTGAACCGGTAGGTTGGAAAGGAGTTTTAGCTTGTTTGAAAAGAAAGTGTGATAACTGCGGCAAGACTGGTGTGATGGAGAAACACGTGACACGAGTTTATGGGTGCGGCCGAAATGCGCTAGTTATCGAAAAGGTGCCCATCATAGTCTGGCCGCATTGTGACGCAAGCTATCTGGAGGCCAAAACTTTGCACGAAATAGAACGCGTCAAACTTCATCGCAAGAGTTTTGCCAAGCAGAAACCGCTTGACATTGCGACGTTTGCATTGAAATGACATTTACCTCGTTTCATAATCTTATGAAATCCATTCGCATCCATCAACACGGCGGGCCGGAAGTTCTCAAATACGAAGAGGTTCCTGTGCCAACGCCGGGTCCAAAAGAAGCATTGGTTAAAATCGCCGCCATCGGCGTCAATTTCATCGACGTTTATCACCGCACCGGACTTTACAAGAATGCGCCGCCGTTCACGCCAGGCAGTGAAGCCTCGGGCGTGGTGGAAAGCGTTGGGCGTGAAGTTTCGGAAGTGAAGCCGGGGCAACGGGTAGCGTTTGCGTCGGTGATGGGAGCGTACGCGGAGTACGTCGTCGCCCCCGCTGCGAGGCTGGTGCCCTTGCCGGATCAAATTGCTTTCGACTCCGCGGCCGCGGCGATGCTGCAAGGCATGACCGCGCATTATCTGACGCATTCCACTTTTCCGCTGAAGGCGGGGCAAACGTGTTTGATTCATGCGGCTGCCGGCGGCGTGGGGATGCTATTCATCCAAATGGCCAAGCATCTTGGTGCGCGCGTCATCGGCACGGTTTCCACCGAAGCCAAGGCGCAGCTTGCCAAAGAAGCCGGTGCGGACGAGGTGATTCTTTATACGCAGCAGGATTTTGAAGTGGAGGCGAAGCGACTCACCAACAACCGCGGTGTGGACGTGGTTTATGATTCCGTCGGCAAAACCACGTATGAGAAGAGTTTGAATTGTCTGGCGCCGCGGGGATATTTGGTATGCTTCGGCCAATCGAGCGGGGAGGTGCCGCCAATCGCGCCGTTGCTTTTGAGCGCGAAAGGCTCGCTTTTTCTCACGCGCTGCAAACTGGCTGATTACACCGTCACGCGCGAAGAGTTGCTCCAGCGCGCCGGCGAGGTGCTGAATTGGGTGGCCAACGGATCGCTCAAGCTGCGTATTTATCAAACCTTTTCACTAGCCGAGGCGGCGCAAGCCCACAAACTTTTGGAAAGCCGGCAAACGACGGGGAAGTTGTTGTTGCAACCGTAATCTGCATTGCAAACAAAGCAAAATAATTCCCGCCGGGAAACGCCGAAGACACCGAGATTCGCCGAAAAAAATTTCGGCGACGCTCTGTGGTTTCGGCGAAGTTCAGCGGATAAACTTTTCCTATTTGGCTGCGCCCTTTGGGTTGCGGCGTGTCCGCATTGGGTTCATAGAGGCCAATGGAGTTAAAAGCTTTGTGTCTCGTATGTTAAAAGTGAATTTAATTTTCTCTGCCTTTCTGAGTACGCAAGATAATTGTGGCAAGATGATTGAAAAGCTTTTTAATTATTTTGCCACAATCCCTGGCCTGCCTAGAGCCGTTGGCAGGGCAGGCATCTTGCCAAAAATATCCTGACGAGTCCTTGCGTCTCGTGGTGAAGAATTATTCATAGTAATCAAATGATGGCCATTTTTCCGATCAAAGCTTTTCCCTCGATGGTCATGACGTAAAAATAAATACCGCGAGCATATTGTCGCGCTGGAAATACGGCGCGATGATCGCCGGGCGGCAACACGCGATCAACCAACACCGCCACGATTTGGCCGGTTACATTGACCACACGCAGATTGACTTTTGCCGCTTGCCGCAAAGTGAAGAGGATGGTCACCTCGGAATGATTTAAAGCATTGGCGGCGGCAACTGCAAACGGGTTCGGATAGGCCGGCGCCAAACTAAAATCGCGCGGCAAATCCGTCGAGGGCGCTTCGTGTACGGCGGTCGCTCCGGCATTTTCAAAAAGAAAAATAATATCCGCCTCTTCATCCACGCCGGTCATGTCGAGATCGCCGTCGAGATCGCGGTCGTGAAACACGGCGCAGGAGCCGGCCTGCCTCGCCGGCAAGGACCTCGGATTGATGAATTTCCCGTTGCCGGAATTTTCGTAAAGCGTCCAATTGCGGCTACTGTAATTGCTGGTGACGAGATCGAGATCACCATCGCCGTTCAAATCACCCAGATCGATGGCCAGCGGAAAATTGCCGACGGGATTCGTTTCGGCGGGTAAGAGCCGGCCCGTGCCGTCGCCGCGAATAACCGCGACGTTGTGTTCGACGGCGTTGGCCGCCACAACGTCGACGTGCCCATCGCCATCCATATCGCCGGCGGCAACCATCCACGGAGTTCCGCCGCAATTGACTTTTGTTGAGAACGTCAAACCACCTTTGCCATCTCCCAACAAGAGAATCATTTCCTTGCTGCCAAATGCGCCGACGAACAGATCGATAATGCCGTCTTCATTCGCATCGGCGGCGGCACACGCGGTTTCACCCTGGCCGCCGGCCTCGAACGGCTGGCTCGGCAAAAATGTGCCATCACCTTTGTTGTAGAGAATTGAAAGATTATTCCCGACGCGATTGGCGGTGACAATGTCCATATCGCCGTCGCCTTCCAAATCCATCACACTCAAGCCGCGCGGCTCGGCGCCAACGGCATAATTGGCGGGAGCAAGAAATCCGCCGCGGCCATCACCAAATAAAACGCTCACCGCGTTGCCGCGAATATTGCCCACCGCAAAATCGATGATGGCGTCGCCGTTGAAATCCATGCCTTCGTTCGTGCTCGGTCGCGCCGGAAAGGGGAGGGGATGGCGCGAAGAGTAAGCATAATTTCCCTTGCCGTCGTTGAGATACACTCGCAGGTCATTCGCGTCTTCATTGGGCACGGTGAAATCATGATAGCCGTCGCCGTTCAAATCGCCGGCATAAGCGCCGTACGTTCTCACCTTGGGTTCGTTGACAAAGCGCACCGGCAGCTCGCTTTTTAAACGCAGCGTCATATCGCCGCGCCCGCTGGCAGTCCAGAAATTCCACGTGTAGCCATTTGCGAGCGTGTCGCCCGTTGCGCTCCTCAGGCGTTTCGAGACGGCAACGGTAATCCACTCGCCGGCGGAAAAATTTTTCGCCGGAGTAAAAAGAATTTGGCGATCGCCATCTTCGCGACGAAAGGTGCCGGGCATAACGCCGGTCCAACGCCCGAAGATCATGATGGCGTTCGGATTGATGGTCGCGGGATCAACCGGCGCCTCAAACTCGATTTTGATTTCCGGCGCGAGGCTGGCGGTCATCGATTGCGGTTTTGGAGAAATTGACTTGACTTGCAGGGCGGCGAAGAGAACCGTTGACGGCAGAAGCACTGTACCAATCGCACAACGAGAAATTATTTTCCAATTCATTGATTTGCCCAAAGCTTAACGTTGACAAGCCACAACCAAAAAGCAAAAGCGCACGCAAAGACGTTGAGACGCAAAGGGTGCGCAAAGATTTTCTCTGCGTTATCTTTGCGCCTTCGCGTGATTTTTTTGTTTTTTAAACCTGCTGCGCACCGCCGGCATCACGATACAATTCATTCCCTCCTGGATCCGTCACCACAACATTCACCGGAATGCCCTTTCTGACACTCGCCGTCACCACGCAATAATCTTCAAAGAGGCCCAAGCAGCGGTTGATGCGGTCATATTGGCCGTCATGCAGATCGACTTTGATCTCAACGTCGAGCTGGCCGATACGCAGCCGCCCTTTTTCATTACGCACCTGCGAGCCGGTGACATGCGTTTTAATATCTTTGACTTCCATTTTGGCTTTCTGGAGGCAAAACAACAAACTGGCGCTGAGACAATCACCAACCGCCGCCGCCAACAATCGTGCAGGGTTCGGGCCTTTTCTCTGACCCAGCGGCTCACCTTCATCGAGGAGAATCGGCGGAAGATGATCCCAATCAAAATGGGCATTGAATTCGTAATTTTGCACGCGCTCCAGGCGCAGTGAAAAGGTTGAATGTTCTGGCATGGTAATTCCCTATGAAATTTAGCATGAGGCGATAAAGTACAGCACCTATGGCAGTAGGCAAAGAGCAGGATGCAAAGCGAAGACGCTTTGCCTTTTGCTCTTTGCTTTTTTCTTTTTGCTCTTTCGTCAAAGCGGCCAGTCGCGCAGAATACGCTCGGTCTCTTCGGAGTGGCCACTCTCGTCGCGCACCATGTCTTCGAGCTGCACCATCAAGCCTTTGTCGCCAAACTCTTCGGCTTCTTTGGCGCGCTGGGTGTAATCTTTGGTGGCTTGCCGTTCTGCGGCCAACACCGCTTCCAGCATTTCGCGGTTGTTACGCGCCGCCGGCACCGGACGCGGCTTGGTAGTTGGCTCGCCGCCGAGCGCCACAATTTTGTTGGCGAGAAATTGCGCATGCAGTTGCTCGTCCGCAACCTCGGCAAGGAAGAATTGTGAAAGCTGCGGCCGGAATGGGCCGCTGGTTTTGGCGGCGTAAGTGAGATATTGAATGATCGCGCCGAGCTCGCCAGCGAGGTCTTCATTCAAATGGTCGATCAAAGTTTGCTTGTTCATCATTTGATCTCCTCAAACGTTTTTAATGACATTCGCCAGTTTTCTCCGCACTTGCTCGGCAATGCCGGCAAGCTTGTCGTTTTTAACTCCTGCCATCGAGGCCACCGGATCAACCGCTGCAACTTCAACACCACTGCCCTTTTCCTGCACGATGACGTTGCACGGCAGCATCGCGCCAATGTATTCTTCCACCTGCAGCGCCTGATAAGCAAACGGCGGATTGCACGCGCCCAGAATTTTGTAGCGACGGAAATCGGCGTTCAGCTTTTTCTTCAATATTTCTTTCACATCGATTTCGGTGAGAACGCCGAAGCCCTCTTTTTTGAGCTCGTCGGTAACGCGCGTGATGGCCTCATCAAAAGAATACGTCGTCGGTTTGACAAAATAGTAACTCATGAGAACGCTCCTCTATTCCCGTTTTTTGCGCAAATCTTTTTTCTCTTCGTCAACGCGCTGCAGCACGTCAAAATGTGACTCACAGCTCTTGCAGCGATATTCGTAAATCGGCATAAGAAAAATGTCTTCTCCTATTCATGTTGCTCTTTATTTTCTGGCTTCTCCTTTTTTTCTTTAGGTTCGCCCGGAACCTCGCAAGCTGCCGACATTCAAGTGCGAATCCCCAACTTCGGCAGCACCACCAACTGCAGCAAAAAATAAATCGCCAAAATCAACAATCCGGTCAAAGAATCCATCTTTTGTTCACCTTGAAGTGAGATTTCAGATAATTGTTTCCATTTAATTGGATGCACGCAATCGGGTAAAAGTTACAAAAGAGGCTATAACTTTCCATTAATAAGATTGAGCAAGCTGGTCACTAACAACATCCCCGCCAGGCCCACCATCACACCCCACGCGGTGAGGCTCTTGCCGCCATTCTCCAACGCTTCGGGAATAAGCTCGGCGACGGTTAAATAGATCATTGCGCCGCCGGCAAAACCCAAGCCCAAGGCCAACAACGGCTCGAAGAGCCAAACCGCCATCGCCGCCGGCGGAGCGAATAGCGGTTGCGGAATGCTCGAAAGGATGGAAAGCAAAGCGCACATCCAAATCGACACCCCTTCCGCGCGCAGCGGCAAGGAGATGGCAATGCCTTCCGGAATGTTGTGCACCGAAATCGCCAGCGCCATGATCAAGCCAAAGTTGAAATCTCCGGTGCCAAAGCCGACGCCGATGGCGATCCCTTCCGGAATGGAATGAACGAACATGGCGACGAAAATGAGGAAGCCTCTTTTGGTCGCGCCTTTGCCGAGGTCGCCAAAATGCAGATCGCGGTTTTCAAAAAATTTTTCAACGAGCCAGAAAAAAGCGGCGCCGAGCAATAAACCCAAAATGACTTCATACGGCGCCGACGGCCGTTTAACTTTCAAGGCGATGCCTTCCTGCGCCAACGAAAAAACCGAAGCCGAGATCATCATCCCCGCGGCCACGGCACTGGCGAAGGCTCTGACAACTTGTGAACGGTTGCGAATGTAAGCAACCGGAATCGCGCCCAAGCCCGTGGCTAAAGCGCTCAAGATGCCAGTTAGCGTTGTCCAATATAGAACTTGCGATTTGTCCATAACGCCTCCGCGTGTGGCCGCCGATGCATTACTCGTGCTCTTCCAACTCTTCCCTCTCGCCACCTTCCCGTTGCTTATAACTGCTGGTGCTTGCCTGCAGGCCCTGAACGAGCGTTTGTTTTTCATCCGTAGAAAGATTGGCTTGTGGATGCAGCGGCACATAGAACCACAACGGCATTTTTCCCTTTTGCACTTGCTCGGCGGCCTCGTGCGCCTCTTTTTGCGGACGATCCCATTCGGAGAAATTCATCATGTCGCGCGCTTCGTCAACATCGCTCTGTACCAGCCACGACATCGGCGCAACGTTGCTATACCACGGCCAAACCGTTTCGTTGCTGTGACAATCGTAGCAAGCACGCTTGGCCAGCTCACGCGTTCGAGGACTATCCCACTGCGGTTCCATGCGCACCGGCGGATTGGAGTGGGCGCGACCGTAAGGAACGAGTTGGATGATGACAAACAATCCCAAAATAGTCAAAGCGCCCCACTTGAGAATTTTTTTGAACATGTTTTTTCTTTCAAATAAATGGATTCAGTACACGAAAATGATGAGCAAAATATTTAAAGGGAAAATTATTTATCAAATTCCTCCAACTCGCGCTCTAAGCGTTGGGCATACGGATCATCGCTGGGCGCCGGCTTGGCAGGTTTAACCTTAGCCGGTGGCTGCGAAGAGTGGCGAAGGAATTTCCATGCAACGATGCCGCCGAGCAAGATCGCGATCGCCGGCAGTATCCACGCCATCAAATTGAACCCCACGGCTTTGGGCTTGGCGAGAATGCGCTCGCCATACGCCGCGACGAAGCTGTCCAGAATCTGTCGCTCCGTGTAACCTTGCTGCAAAGCCGCGCGGATTTGCGCTTTGATTTCCTCCGCCGCCGGTGATTGATGCGAATCCACCGTTCCGGACCAGCAACACGGCGCCATGAGCTTGCTGGCGATTTTATTCACCTGCTCAAGAGTTACCGCTGGCAGCGTATCGTTGGCGCTTGGTGATGAAGGCAGTTGCGCCCTGCTTTGCGAGTTCATCAAACCGAAAAGCGCCACGACAAGAAACAAAAGTGTGAAATCAATTCTTTTATTTTTGTGTGAAGTTTTCATGATGCCAGCTTATACAAGAAAACAGGTTCATCTCTGCCCTTGATTTGGGCAGGTCCCAAGGCAACTGCATCTCTTGCGTTCCTGCCGATTGCTTCCCACACTTCTTCTGAGATCAGCAGTTGCGACTGGTATTGCTTGTTCAATTGTTCGAGGCGTGAAGCTAAAATCACCACATTGCCGGTGATCGAATATTGCCGGCGCAAGGGCGTGCCAACATTTCCTGTCACCGCTTCGCCGGCATGGATGCCGATTCCAACTCTGGTTGGTGGAATGTTGCCGGATTCGCTTTCCGCTTTTACTCTGGCAATGATTTCAAGCGCGGCCTCAACGGCGTGGCGGCAGTCATTTCCGTAAGAAATTGGCGCGCCAAAGGTGGCCATGAAACCGTCGCCCAGGAATTGATTGATGAGACCGTGGTGGCGGTTGATGATTTCGATTATGAAGCCGAACACAGTATTTTGATAGGCCACGACTTCTTCCGGCGTTTTGTGCTCTGCAAAGCGGGCAAAATTTCTAATGTCCATGAACATGACGCAGACAAATTTCTTTTGGCTTGGCATATCAGTCTTCTGCTTGAGCAATTCGTCGACAATCGCCGGAGAGACTTGCTGGCCGAACAAGTTGACGATGCGGTTTCTCTCGTTCACGACGCGCAATGAATGATGAATGCGCCGCTTGATTTGCAAGGCGACAAAGCCGGCAGCAATCCCGCCGGCCAGCAGCAGCAATCCCTTGCCAACGTGATAGACCGGGGCGCTGAGCACCGGCTCCAGGTCGCGGGCATCGGATTGGCCGATGTAAATGAAAGCCAGCGCCATGTATTCAAGCGCCGCCACGAAACCGGTGAACGCACACAAGTTGAACTCCAAGCGCAGGGTCGATAAAATGATGAAAAGAAAATAAGCGAAGACCGCCGGCCCTGCCAGTGTATAAAACGGATTGACCGCACCGGCGATCAGGGCGATCAGGACGGTGGGCGTACTGGTTTCAACGAACGCATTCCAGTAACGGAGAAATTCCGGAATTTTCCGGCGCGTTTCGAGACGGCGCCCGATCACAAAGCGGATGAGCGATTCATAAGCAACAACCAGGCCGAGAACGATGATGATCCTGTAAGGCGGCGAGGGGCTGCCAAATATGCGGGCATACTGCTGCCTGAAGAAGGCATAAATAATCATGTCCACCAGCGCCACAAAGCCGAAGAGTCCGGCCAGAATGGTCGCACGCAGTCTTTCGCTGTTCAGCGTTTCTTTGGAGAGCTGCTCGTCGAAGAAGTGTTTTGACTCCACCGTGTTGCGCCGGGTGAATTTTTGGATTTGGATACGATTCGAAAACTAAAACCGGGTTGGCTGGAACGGCCGAGTAGATTTGCATCATCACGGCAACGGTTATTCTATTTGTTGAGCTTTAGTTTCAAATACTCCCCAATCAATATCGCCGTCGGATATGAAACTTGCTCTTCCGTTTGCGCGTGCAACTTCAGCTTTTCGGCAAAGCGGGCATATTCCATCTTCTTTTCTTCCTTGGCAACTTCGGCGAGATTGTCGAGCGCGGCGACGATGGCTTCGTGCTCGGCGAGCATCTGCGGCAGTTCCGCTTTCAGTTTGTCTGTCATCGTGAGCACGTCCTTCATGTCGGATGTGACTTTACCTTCGACCAGAAGCGGCAATAACCCCAGCGGCGGTAACGCGTATTCTTCTTCTTTCACAAAATGCTCATGCAAAACCTTCGCCACGGCTTTGGCAGCGTCACCGAGTTTGCCGGGCTCTTTCGTGGCTTTGACCAGCTCAGCATGGAGCTCGTCATGCTCCAATTTCATGGGTTGGGGAATCTTGAATTGCATGGTATGATCTCCTTTCCTTTGAGACGCTATGATGAAGTTTGCATGAAAAAGCCCAAATTTTACCTGCCGACAAACCAAGGGCAGCCGGTTATATTTGGACTACCAGCCGTCGAAGAATTCATGGCACTTCACCACGCACCAGCGTGAGCGCCAAAATTTTATAAAAGGCAATAATCACACCACGCAACCGAGCTGATACGAGATGAAATATCAGAAGCTTACGCGCAACTGAACATGCTGCTCTCAAATTTTTTTCTCAGTTTTGAAAAAGAAATTTGAAAGTTTCTCAATATAGATCACCAGCGAAAGAATCACCGTGTATGCGGGCTGAGAAATTCCCAGCAACACGCGCGATCCCGCGATCACGGAAGCCAGGCCGACCAGCATGCCCACGGCTGCGGCCAAACGTTTTTTGGTTTTTGTTGTCATGATCTCTCTATTGTTGATTTATGCGGTTTGTTTCCCAAACCGTTTCCCCAAATCATCGAACGCATCGTAAAGCACCGGAATGACGATCATCGTTAGAAACGTCGAGGCCGTCATGCCGCCAATCACGGCAATTGCCAGCGGCGAGAAGCGTTCGGCGCCAAGCGCCCATTCCAGCGCCAGCGGCAACATGCCGACGATGGTGGAGGTCGAGGTCATCATGATCGGGCGAAAGCGCGTGCGCACCGATTCGACGATGGCCTCGCGACGATCACTGCCTTCCAGCCGGCGCTGGCGGATGAAATCGATCAGAATGATGGAGTTGTTCACGACGATGCCGACCAGCAGCACCAGCCCGACCATCACCGGCATGGACACCGGCTTTCCGGCCAGCCACAGCGCAACGGAAACACCCACCAGGCTCAGCGGCACCGCCATCATCACGGTGATGGGATGCAGAAACGACCGGAATTGCGCCACCAGCAGAAGATAGATCGCAATCACCGCGATGCCGAGCGCGCCCACCAACTCGTCGCGCGATTCCGCCATATCTTTGTTCTCGCCCTCCAATGCAATCGCATAGCCCTTGGGCACTGAGATTGTTGCAACGGTTTTCTCCACGTCGGCAGTCACAAAATTCAGAGGGCGATCCTGATGCAAGGCCAGCACTTGCAGCGTCGGCTCGAGATTCTCGCGCGTTACCAAGCCTTGCGCGCGCATCTCGCGGCTGATGGCGATGGAACTGAATGGCACAACCTGCCCGTCTCGCATCGAAACCGTGCGCACCGCCAGCGCATCGGCTTCCTGCCGGCGAAAGGGTTTGGCGTATCGCACGCGGATCGGCATATCTTCGCCCAATTCACCGCGATAGACGCCAGCAGTCATGCCGTCGAGAGATTGCACCAACTCCCGCGCTGCCTGCGCCGGGGAGAGGCCCAGTTCTCTCGCGCGTTCTTCGTCAATGGACAGCACGACGCTGCGTTGATCCAAGCGCCAACTGCGATATGGATTCCTGACACCATCAACGGCTCGAACCAGGCTCAAGGTTTGCTCGCCGAGCTTGTCCAACACCAACGGGTCCGGGCCTTTGATGCTCACCACGATCGAAGAAGCCGTCGTTGCTTTCGCGGTGCTGCCAGACTCTCTCACCACAAAATTTTGAATGCCGGGAATTTTCGCGAGTTTTTCCCGCAGCCGGTCTTGAATCTCCCAAATCGTTTCTTTGCGTTCTGTTCGTGGCGTCAATGTAATCGCAATGTATCCCTGCGTCGGGCCTTGCACGCCGCCGCCGCCGAAGGAGTGCATACCGGGCTCAAAACCCATCTGATTTGAAATGCGCTCGACTTCCGGCTCGGCCAGAATCACGGCTTCAACTTCCTGCATGACTTTCTCGGTCTCATCCAACGAAGAACCGGAAGGCGTTTCGACCGTGACGAAGCTGGAACCGCTGTCCATCTTGGGCAGTAGTTCCATGCCGATGAATCGCATGATGACGGCGCCGGCGACAAAAAGAACGGTCGCAGTGATAAAGACCAGCCAACGTGTGCGCAGTGATTTTTGTAGCAGCCAGACATAAGCGGCGCGCAGATATTCCATCGCGCGATCCCATGGGCGGCTGATTTTTTTGGCAATGCCTTCCAGCTTGCCGCCTTCACGCGTGACCATGGCGGTGAGAATTGGCACCAATCCCAATGCCACGAGCAAGGAAGAAAGAAAGGCGATGATCAACGTGCTCGCCAGCGGTCCAAAAGTTTTGCCGACGAAGCCGTAGAGAAAGAGCAGGGGAATGAGCACGACCAGCGTGGTCAGGTTGCCGGCGATTACAGCGAACTGAATTTCTGCTGCACCCTCCATCGCCGCCGCATCCGGCGCGAGTTTTCTTTCGTGATAATGGCGGGTGATGTTCTCCAAAACCACCACCGCAGCATCCACCACTATGCCGACGGCTAAAATGATGGCGGTCAGCGTGACCATATCCACTTGAATGCCAAACAGCTTCATGCCGGCAAAGGTGAGCACGAACGACATGGGCATAGAGATCGCCACGACGAGGCCGCGTCGCGCACTGCCCAAAAATAAAAAGATGATAACGGAGGCCAAAAGCAGAGCCTGAAAAACGCTCTCCAGCAAATTATTCACAACTTGCTGCGTAAACGAGGCGGATTCCTCGGCTTCGAGCATCTGAATTTCTGCATAGCGCTCGGACAGCTCTTTGAATTTCGCCTGCGCCCGCCGCACCACCTCGACGGTGTTGGCGTCATCTTGCTTGAAAATTTGCAGGGCAATCGCGGCCTTGCCGTTGACGCGAAAGCGCGAGAGATCTTCGCCGCTGCCTTCTTTTAATTCGGCAATATCACCGACGAGGACGCGGGTTCCTGACGGTGAGGTGATGGGAATTTGCGCAATCTCCTGCAAGCTGCGGCTTTGCTCATCCACGCGAAACGTGTATTGCCTTCCCGCGCTGCGGATTTGGCCGGCGGGAACGCTGACGTTGTGGTTGCGGATGGCCTCAACCACTGCAGCTAATCGCAGATGATGGGCATCGAGGCGGTCGCGATCCACTTGTACTGAAATCTCCGGTTCATAGCCGCCAAACACATCCACAATGGCGACGCCGTCGAGGCGCTGGACTTCCGGCGCCAGCACGTCTTCAGCGAGACGTCTCACCGCCACCAGATTCTCTGCGATCAAACCCATGGTGAGCACCGGGCGGTCGCTGGTGGAGAATTTCAACACCTGCGGCTCGCCGATCTCACGCGGCAATTTCGTTCGAATTCTTGCAATCGCGTTTTGCACGTCCACGGCGGTGAGATCGACATTCATATCATAAGTGAATTCCACCTGAACCAACGACAAGCCGTCCTGCGACGTCGAGCTGACTTTGTAGACGCCCTCCAACGTCGCAGCTTCGGTTTCG
The DNA here is from genome assembly GCA_022616415.1 of Candidatus Zhuqueibacterota bacterium. GTDB lineage: Bacteria > Zhuqueibacterota > Zhuqueibacteria > Zhuqueibacterales > Zhuqueibacteraceae > Zhuqueibacter. The sequence goes on from JAKEEU010000239.1 coordinate 26,787, forward strand.
ATGGGATCGGAAACCAGATCGGCCACGTCTTCCGCCGCGGCGCCAGGATATGGAGTCAACACATTGACCAAGGGCGGCGCGGTATCGGGAAAGAGTTGAATCGGCAAACTGAGATAGGCGAGCGCGCCGAAGATGACCGCGGCGATCGACAGCGCCCACACGGTGTGGCGATTCTTGAGGGAAAATTCGGAGAGGGTCATGGTTATAGATCCAACAATTTGAAGAAGAAATTTCCAAAAGTTTTATGCCCAACGGATAAAAGCTGCCAACGGATTTCATCAAAATGGTTTGTGCCAGCAAACTTCATTTCTCTGCCATCCATTTTTCTGTTATCAACTTTCTACCTGTATTTCTGCGACAGAAACATTCAAGAGACAGACAAACGTTTCTTGCGGTGCTTATTCCGACTCTTACTGTCTCGCATATTCGATCTCCACCGGAAAGACTTCAACACTGTCTTTCAAACTCCCAAGGTTGGAGACTGCCACCAAATCATCCTGATTCCAAAGAAATAAAACTTCGACGAGTCCCTCTTGCTCGATGCCGGTCGTGACCTCCTGTTTCCGTGCGCGCTCCTGCCGAATCAAAAAGACATGAGTTTTGTCGCCCTGCCTGATGATGGCTTCCACCGGAACGGCGAGGGCGCTGCGATTGGCGGCAAGGATGAAGTCCACGCGCATGGAAGCGCCGATGCGCAAATTCTCGCGGTGATTGTCCGGTGACGGCATCGGCATCTCGACGGTAAAAGTTCGCGCCGCACCGCTGGTGACCGGCGCCACTTCCACAACTTTCGATTGAAATTCGTTTCCCTGCCAGTCACGCACTTGCGCCGGCGTGCTGATTTGTATCCCGCGACGCAAGTCTTCTTCCACGACTTCGACATGAATTTCAAGATTGTTGTCACCAAGAAGCAAAATCGGCTGACCCGGCATCACATGCTGGCCAGGCTCGGCGAGCCACGCCAAAACTTTTCCGGCAATGGGGGAATGCTCTTTTGCCTTGGCCAGCCTGGCCTCCACTTCAGCCAGGGCGGCTTTGGCGCTGCGGCAAGCGCGCAGACTCGCTTCAGCTTGTTCCGCCGGCAAAGCTTCGGCCTGCACCAGTCGCTGATCCGACTCTTGCCTTCGGCACCAATAATCCCTTTCTGCGGTCAGGCGCTCCGCGTTGGCGCGCAAATCAGGGACATCGATCTCTGCAACCAACTCGCCGATTTGAATAGCGGCGCCGGCAGGTTTCGGCAGCTTGACCACCGTGCCCTGCACTTGCGCGATGACCCGGACTTCACGATTGGCGTGAACGGTGCCGACGTAGGAGAGCCGGTTTTGCATATCGGTCATGATCGGTTTCATCGCGCGAACGGCAACCGGCCGGTCTTTGGGACGATCACCGTTTTTTTCGGTGCAGCTTGTGAAAGCGAGCGTCGTGAAAACCGTCAAGGCCGATAATAAAGCCAACCGATTCGACGAGATTTTTTTATTTTTCATGGTACGTTCCTTACAATCATTCCGGCCAAATCGGCAGTGAGTGTGCCTGCGGTCGAATGGTAGCGTAGCATCGCGAGCTGTTCGCCGTAAGCCATGCTGCGTTCGTCCATCTGTAATCGCAACAGTTCCGTTTCTTGTGTCAACAACTCGCTGAGCGAGGTGCGGCCCGCCTCATAAATTTGTTTTTGCGCCGACACCGATCGCGATTTATTTTCGACGGCCTCGGTGAGATGCCGGCGCCGTTCTCCGGAGATTCGCCACTGTTCGTATGCAATGCGCAACCCGGCGGTTTGATTTTGCCATACCGAGCGTAATTGCTCATCCGCGGCGGCCAGGGAAGACTTGGCGGCGCTCTTTGCTGCGAGACGGCGCCCGCCCTCGAAAAGCGGCAACCGCAAACTGATGCCGGCAGCCCATTCTCCGGTTTGGTCGAAGTCGTCGCCGGCGCGAAGGATGTAGGAAGCGAAGCCGCTGATTTCCGGCCAGAAAGCTCTTGCCGCCTGCGCATAATGCGCTTCGGCCCGCTCGAGCTGCGCCTGGGCCTGCCGCAACTCGAGGCCACGGTAATCCGCGACAATTTTTCCGGAGTCAGGAAGAACAACCTTTTCCTGCAGACCCTCAAACTGAGATTGGGCAGAATTTGAGACAACAGGCTGAATGGGCCCATCGGCCCCAACCAGCTGCCCAAGCCGGATGAACAGCTCATAAACCTTGGACTCAATCTCCAAACTGTCGGAGCGGGTGGTTCCGATGGCGGAGGCCACCAGCGCCAGGTCGGCCGGTGAAATTCTGCCCTCCTGCAAGAGTGTTCGGAGCTCGTCATAACGCCGGTAGAGCGTGTTCAAGCGCGCGAGCACCAGGGTTTTCTTGTCCTGCAATTCCTGGGATTGGACGTAGATTTGCGCAATGCCTTCGAGCAGTTGCAGTCCGGCCAGCTCCTCAACGGCGCGCGTTTCGCCGGCGAAAGCGCTTGCGGTGCGATGGGCGGCGTGGGTGCGGCCGCCGTTGAACAACGGCACTTTCAGCGAGGTGATGCCCTCGTAGATGTCGTTATCCAGCGGCGGAAACACGCCGGTGCGGTGAATCGGCACCACGATGTTGGGCTCCTCGTACCGCGTGTAGCCGGCGGTGAAGGCAAGCTGTGGAAGATAGCCGCTCTTCGCTTCCGAGATTCTGGCCTCCGCCGCCTGCCTTTGCGCCTTCGCCGCTCTTAGGCTGGGATTTTGCGCGAGTGCGGCCTCCAGCGCCTCCGGCAAGGTCATGGACTTCACCTCATCAGAGGCGCGGGCCGTGGCCGCCATGCCGAGCAAAAGGACGGCAAGCAGGCGCGCCCGGCAATTCTTTGCCAACCAGCCGATGATGATAGCAAGCATTGGGTTTACCGTGATGTTTGTTAGTGCTAACTAACTTTTAGGTTTTAAAAAAAGGCTCTTGCGAGCTTCGTTTATTTGATGCGCCAGGCGCCCGGAAGGTTACAAACGCCGAACTCAGCTCAGGCTTTCCGCAAAAACCCGCCACAAAGCCGGCGCCTTTTTGCTTATCGAAAAGCTGAAATCGCTCAATGACCAAAGCAAAGCCGTGGCCTGCACCAAGCCCAGAAAGCCGATGGCGCCGGCTTCGATGTTGATATCCTCCTTCACCCGGCCTTCCGCTTTGGCGCGCCGGAGAATGCCCCGGATCAAATCGAGATAGCTGTTGACCATTTGCAAAAGCGTTTTGCGCAAGACCGGATCGTTTTGATGCACGGCCTCGGAAAAGATCAGCCGCGGGATTCCCCGGTTTTTCTCGAGATAGGCAAGATGGATTCCCAGAATCTTCTTCAGCTTCGCAATGGGATCGTCAATATCCGACACCGCGACGCTCATGTTCGCCGTCAAATTCCGCCCCATCGTTTCGATCACGCCGCGCATGATCTCGTGCTTGTTCTTAAAATGGCGGTACAAGGCGGCGTCGGAAATGCCGATTTTTTGGGCGATTTTCATCATCGTCAGATTCGCCACCCCTTCTTCCGATATGATTTTAAGCGCGGCATGGATGATCTGCTCTTTGCGGCTGTCGAAATTGTTTGGCATCGCCGTCGTCTCCTATGTTAGTTTGTACTAACTAACATAGGAAAACTTCCGCCGAAAGTCAAGCGTTTTTTTTGGATATTTTAGCCGCTTAACGCCCCAACGACAATTGCGCCGTCAACGCATTGTTCGCGTAATCGTAAAAAAGATCGTTGGAGTTGTTGCGGATATGGTCGTACGCCAATCCAATCGAAAATCCCAGCGACTTAAAAGTCTTTTCCAATTGCATTGAAAAGGCTCTCCGTGTGTCCGCCCTCTCGTCTGCACTCTGATTGCCGGTGAGATCATAAGCTGGGCGTTCGGTATAATTTCTCTCTTGCATGTTGCCGGAAATTTTCATGACCATCCCGGCTGGCAGCAGTTGCGTCAGCATCACACTCACTTGCGGGCCTTCGTAGCCGTAGTGATCGTCGAACAACTCATCATCCGAGATGACGCCATATCCGGAAGAAAGATAACGGGAATCTTTTTGCAAATTGAGCTGATATTGTGCGGTCAGACTAAGCCCCGTACCGGCAACAATCCCTTGCCCCAAGCGGGCGATGCCAACAAGCTGCGTCACCTTTGGCTTGGAAGCGGTGACAATTCGGCCGCCATGCCCTCGACCTCTCGACATGGTCGCCGTTTCCTCAAGATTCGCCGAAGTGTAAATTTTTGTGCCGAGATCGGCTTCCAAAATGAGTGTCGTTTTAGTGGTGAAGGATTGCGTCAACTGCGCAAAGCCGTAATGCTCGACGTAATTAAAATCACTCAGCTCATCAAAGCTCAAATAGCGGAAACTGTAACTGAAACGGCCAAGCGAGCGTTCGGCCAAATAATGTTTGAGGTTCACATAAGCCGAAACTTGCTGGTGGTCGTAAAACGTGTAACTCTCCCGATTGCGGCGCAGGTTGTACGTGATGCCGCTATTAAGTTGCGTTTGCCGCTCTTCTCCAAAAAGCTGCGAATAAGCCAAGCCAATGGAATGATAGTGAAATGCCCGTTCCCGCACTTGATCGAAATAGCTGTAGGCGCCGGTATAAAACAACTGGGTGTTGCGGGTCTCGTTTTCCCATTCTTGCGCCACTTGCAACGACAACAGCGCGACTTTGTCCGAGAGGCTGAGATGGTTGTTGTTCACGTTGTCATCATACATCGTCATGACACGCGCGTCGAAGCTGAATTGCGCCCATGCCGTCTTGAAATTGAGCAAGGAGCTCAGCAGCGCGAGAATAATGATCCGTTTCATGGCTTGCCTCGCTGTTGTTTTTGCTTGCCGCGCCCGGCAGCGTCATCGCCTGATTTTATGCTTCCGCTTCCCCCGCGCTGAAATCCCAAGCCGGCTTCGCGTCCATCGCAAATCCCATCGCCATCGCCATCGACGAATTTATCGCGGCCGCGTCCCCGGCCTTTGCCCTTCATCTCCAATCTATCGTCGATGCCATTGCCGTTTTCGTCACGAAACTTCTCCTGCGGCGGCTTTGACTGATCGGCTTTCGTGAAAGCGGTATCAGCCGGTGACTTTTTCTCCGCATTCGTTGCCGAAGTATCGCTTAAAACCGGCTGCACCGATTTCGTCGTATCGCCGGTGATTTGTCCCCAAGTCGGGGTCGTGAGAAAAGCCATCGCCAGCAAAATTTTGAGCATGCGTTTCATTTTACACCTCCGAATGAGCGATGCCCGCCGTCACAGCGGGCATCGACTCGGAAGGATTTTTCAGTTATCGGCGGCCGCGACGTTCGACTTTGCCTTTCGGACCGGTGCCGTCGCAAATTCCGGTGCCCATGGCATTGCCCGGACCGAACCCGCTGCCGTCACGCGGGCCGATGCCTTTGTTGCCCGTGCCGTCGCCCGGGCCGTAACCGCCGCGCTTGCCGTTCATGAATTTCGATCCACCATTCGATTTGCCGAATTGGCGTCCGGTGCCGTCCTTGGGTTTGACAAAATCCGGATCGTTGCAGTTCGGTATGCCGTCGCCGTCATCGTCGAATGGGCCATAAGCGTGAATCTGGCCTTTGCCGAATGGCGCGCCGGTGGTTTGCGCATTCGCTTCATCCGTGACTACGAAGCCGAACAGAGCCACGAGAGCGAACGCCGTTGTAAGAGACAGAATGCGTTTCATGATAACCTCGTTTGGTTGAATGTTGTTTTGTTTTACTGCTCTCCTGATTGATTGCAACTTCTGTCTCTTATTCATTCAATCGGTGTGCCAAAGAACTTTTACACTTTGGCCGGAGCATTTTGGTTATGGAAACTCAAGAGTTATGTCGCGGATGACGTACGCCAATTTTTTTGCTCCTCAAAACTCATCGTCAAAACCTCGGCAGAAATGTCGAAGGCTTCGGCAGGTTTGTCGAAGTAAAAACGCGAACATCGTGAGTTGTGAAGCCGATGCTTTGCTCATTTCATTCCCCATTTCCGCAGACGATAGCGAAGATTCCTTTCCGAGATGCCCAGCCGCTCCGCAGCTTTGGATTGATTGCCGTGGGTTTCGCGCAGCGCATCGAAGATCATCTCTTTTTCCAAGGCATCGACGCGCGCGGAAAGTGTCGCGGGAGCAGCGGGTGAAGCAGCCTGCTCGCTGGAAAGATTTCTCAGCGGCAGCGGCAGCTCGGCGGTGGTGATGACTTCGCCGCGCGCGAGCACGACCGCGCGTTCGACAAAGTTTTGCAGCTCGCGCATGTTGCCGGGATAATCATAGCGCAGCAGCATGTCCATCGCCTCTTTCGAGATGGCCAGCGTCTTCCTTTTATTTTCCCTGGCATATTTTTGCAGAAAATATTCCAGCGCTGGGGCAATATCCTCGCGTCGCCGGCGCAGCGGCGGAATTTCGATGCTCACCACGTTCAAGCGATAGAACAAATCCTCGCGAAACGAGCCGTCTTTGATTTTCTCTTCCAAATTACGGTTGGTGGCGGCGATGACGCGGACATCGACTTGCATCATCTGCGTGCCGCCGACGCGTTCAAATTGCTCTTCCTGCAAAACGCGCAGCAACTTCACTTGCGTTGACATCGGCACGTCGCCGATCTCATCGAGAAAGATCGTGCCACTGTCGGCCAACTCGAAGCGGCCGCGCCGTTGCTTGTCGGCGCCGGTGAAAGCGCCACGCTCGTGGCCGAACAATTCACTCTCCAGCAAATTTTCATTCAGCGCCGCACAATTCACTGCAATGAAGGGCTTGTCTTTGCGCGGGCTGCTAAAGTGAATCGCCTTGGCAATCAACTCTTTTCCCGTGCCACTCTCGCCGCGAATCAGCACCGTGGCTTTGCTTTCGGCAACCCGTCCGGCCATGTTCAGCACTTCTTCCATCGCCGCGGACTGCGAGATGATGCCGGTGAATTTGAATTTCTCGGCTAACTGTTGTTTGAGCGATTGATTTTCGGAAAGCAGGCGCCGGCGCTCGTCGACGCGCTGGATGAGCAAATCCAGCTCTTCGAGATCGATCGGCTTGGTGAGATAATCATACGCGCCTTCGCGCATCGCCGCCACCGCGCCCTCGATAGTGCCGAACGCGGTCATGATCACCACGGTGGTTTCCGGATTCAGCGCGCGAATTTCTTTCAATAGCTCGAAGCCGGTCTTGTCCGGCATTTTGAGATCGGTGAGCACGAGGCCGACAACTTCCTGCTTCACGCGCGCCAGCGCTTCGGCGGCAGAGGCGGCCTCCAAAACCGTGTGGCGTTTCTTCTTCAAATAACCGGCGAGCACTTCGCGCTGGCCAGCTTCGTCGTCAACGAGTAGAATGACGTTGTTATTCATACGGCATCGGTCCTGACTAAAAATAAACTCGCATCCACAACTCCACCCGTTGTTGCAGCAGTTTACTGCCAAACTCGGTGTTGTTTCCGCCAATGAGAAACGTCGGCCAGAAGATAAGCTCGAAGTTCGTCACCGGTTTGTAGCTCAATGTTGTCGCGGCCAAAAAGCTGTGGTCGTGCAAATTGTAAATCGTGTACAGCGACGGCGTGAAGTAAAGCCAATCAAACGGCTCGGGCTTGGTGATTTTCACATACAGATAATTTTGCATCAACGTGCTGCCGCGAAAATATTGCTGGCTCACGCTCAGCGTGTTTTGGATGAAGGCGGCGTTGCCGGAGCGCGCGCCGTTTGCCAAAAAGCCGGCGTATTCCTCGTGCTCGTTCTTATTCAAGCCGAGGCCATTGTGATAATACTCCGCAATCACCGTGGTGTTCGAAGCGTGCAAATAGCGCAGGCCGAGCAGATAAGAAAAATAATCGTCTTCTTCCAGGTGCAAACTGCCGTTGCCAATGGTGTAACGTGGGGCATTCTTATTATAGCTTGCTTCTCCATGGACTTCAAAATTCCCCGTGAGATTTCTGGAAAAATCCAGGCCGAGCCGTTTCGGTTTGGTCCGGCTGTAATATCCCATGAGATCGATATCCGTGTTCCACAGCAGGAAATAAGTTTTCAGCGCCACGTCCGTGTTCTCGGCTTCGTCGTAGCGGCGGTTGAATTTTGGAGGCGGTGGAATCATCACGAAGAGGAATGAAAAAGTTTGCAGCGCCGCGGAAGAAAAGCTTTTGATGTATTCGAAGTTTGCCGACAACAATCCGGCTTGCGCCAGTTCGGGATTCTCCGGATCTTTGAAGGGATTCACGTAGCCAACCGGATTGAAGGCGTAGCCTTTGCCCCAACTGTACACGCGCTTGCCGAATTGAATCGTGGAATTAAATGAGGGGTTGAAACTGCCATAAGCTTCAAACAGATCAAATGTCGCTTCGTCGTCGCTGAAATAGGTGGCGTGCGTCTTCAGATGAAAGCCGAGGTCTTTCGTGCGATAGTCGGCGTTGAGATAAGGCTCGATGCGGTATTGCGAGAGATACGAAGACAATTTGCCGGCATTGAAAAATTGCAGTTGGTAAATCGGCGAGGCCTGATCCATGTGGAAGAGCGTATACTTCGCATCGAGATTGCCGCTCCATTCCAATTTCTTTTCTTCCGGCGGGGGAATGTCAATTGCTTCTTCTTGCGCGAAAACAACACGCGGCGCGAGCAAAAGCAAAACCGGCAGCCATCTCATCGCAGATCTCCCAACCTTCCCATGTAATTGAGCGTAAAAACTTCGTCCGGCAATTGGCGCGGTTTGATGGTTTGATAAATCATCAATGACCGGTAGCCTTTGTACAACGGGCTGGTGGTTTCAATCACCGAGGGCCGCACCAGGCCATTGCCGAAATTTTTGTCCTCTTTGAACTCCAGCGTTTTGATCAGCATGCCCGAGGCCGAGTACGCTTCGACTTTGCGCAAATTCTTTTTGTCCTTCGTCACCCACATCTTCAGTTTATCGTAAGCAACGGTTTTGTTTTTCGCTTTCAGATCGAGAATATGCTCTGCTTCCGTCTCTCCGGCAAAAACGGCGTCGTACTCCACGTGATACTCGAGCTGCATGAGGTCGGCATTGTTGAACACGCCGCCAATCACGGACTGCAGGCTGGTGATGCGAATGGGCTTGTTGACGTTCGGAATGTAGAGCCACATGTTTTCTCCCAGCCGCAAAGTGGCGCGGCCTTTCTCGCTGGCGGGCGTGAGGTACATCATGGCGATCTTGTCTTTGCCTTTCTTGACGGTGAAAAAAGTGAATTCCTTTTTGCTACCGTCCGGCTCTTCGTTGACAATCCGGCGAATCGCTTCGTACGACGCGGGCATGAGGTTGTCATCCACCGTCTTGAGCAGGACGTTGGCGTTTTGCGCCGTCACTATCAGCGGTGGCATGGACAAAATCAGGATGAGAGAGAATATTATTTTCATCATAAATCCGGCGAGGAAGATGAAACCCAGCCCGAGGTTGAGTTTGCCTGTTTTCATGGTCTGCTCCTTTCCATAATCTAAATTACACATGCCCCAGCGCATCCACCGGCTCCATCTTCGAAGCTTTGTATGCAGGTTGTAAGCTGGCAAAGATGGAAACCAGCATGACGATGATCGTCACCAAAACAACTTCACGCGGTGGAATGCTCGGCGCCAACGACACTTGCATCATGCCGAAGGTAAAGTTGATCGGCGTCGCGTTCATCAACCACAGCAGGCCGAGTCCGATGACGACACCGGCAACCGTGCTCAGCAAGCCCATCGCAAAGCCTTCCGCCAAAAACAGCGAGAGAATGCGGCTCGGGCGCGTGCCGATGGCGGCGATGGTGCCGATCTCGCTGATGCGCTCGTACACCGACATGGTCATGATGTTCAAGATGCTGACCAAGACGATGGAGATCAAGATAAATTTTACGACGAGAATCAGCAAATCCACAATGCGCGCGATGCTGGCGAACGGCGAAAGCTGCTCCCAGGTGTGCACTTCGATTCCTGATTTTGGCGCGGCGACTTCTTTTTTGAATTGGCCGAAAACGCTTTTGAGCTGATCGAAATTTTTCAGGCGCACGGCGATTTCGATAATCTCGAGTTCTTCCATGCGCAAGAGCGTTTTCGCATCGTCGATATGAATGTAGCCATCCTTGCCCGCAGGCCCCAGCACGCTTTCAATCACCGCGCCAATGCGCAGCGGAACGCCGTTGACCGAGCCGTCTTTGTTCGTTGCCACCAAAACAACTTCATCGTCGACTTTCAGGTCAAGGCCTTTCATCAAATTCTGCGGGACGAGAATTTCACCAGGCTTGAGAAATTGATTGGGGTCGGGGAGCTCGCCTTGTATTCTTTTGACGAGATCAGGGCAGGTTTGATTCTCATGCTCGGGATAGACCGCGCTCAAACGCAGGTTCGAGGTTTGCGCATAATTGCTGATCATCGCGCCGAACTTGAGGCGCGGGCTGTAGGCCGCAACCTGAGGATTCTGTTTGAGCAACTCCTCTACTTTGGCGAGTTGTTGGCCGGACAAGATGAGGTTGAGCGGCAGGTTGTCAATCGACTCGACGTAGCCTTTTTTGTGAATCTGCAAATCGCCCAGCGAGCTGTTGGTGATGACGCCGACCATTTGGGTTTTGAACGAAATCGCCAGGCCGCCGAAGACGATGACGAGAATCACGCCGAAGGCAATAAGCGAAGAGGTGAGCAACGTGCGGCGTTTATAGCGGAAGAGATTCCGCACGGCGATTTTGATGAGATTGCGCATGATATTTCTTTCTGTAAATTGGGCAATAACAACCAGAATAGAATTCTCAGCCCAGACCGGCGGTCTGGGTTACGCTGTTGACCAACACGCCGTCTTCCAACGTGTAGAGAATTTCGGCTTCACCGACGATCTTCGGATCGTGCGTTGAGAAAATAAAGGTTGTGCCAAATTCCTTTTGCATTTCGTGCATGATGGCAATCACCTTAAAGGCTGTCGCATGATCGAGATTGGCGGTCGGCTCATCGGCGAGCACGATTTGCGGATTGGTGACCAAGGCGCGCGCCACGGCCACGCGCTGTTTCTGCCCGCCGGAAATCTGGTTGGGATATTTGCCTTTTTGATCGAGCATGCCGACTTTATCGAGCAAATTCAAAATGCGCTCGCGACGCTCTTTTGCGGGCACACGCTTGATCATCAGCAGCGGGTATTCGACGTTTTCATAAACGGTGAGCACGGGAATGAGATTGAAATTTTGGAAGACGAAGCCGAGCGTTTCCCCGCGAAAATTTGCGGCGTCTTTGCGGCTGAGTGCGCCGAGGTTGGCGCTGTTGATGGTAATACTGCCTGCGGTGGGCTTGTCCAAAGCGCCGATCAAATTCAGCAGCGTGGATTTGCCGCTGCCCGACGGCCCGATGAACGAAACAAAGGCCTGCTTGCCAATTTCAAGGTCAATGCCTTTCAGCGCAGTCACCGGCACTTCGCCGGTGTGATAGACTTTGGTGACGTTTTCCAGTTTGATTAAACTCATTTTTCATTCACTCCATCAAAAGGCGATTTGAAACAGGGCCGTCAAAATATTATCGGTGCCTTTTAGCGCATCATCGCGAATTTCGTAATTGACCGTGATGCGTTGTGCCTTGTCAAAATAATAGCCGGCCAACAACGTTGTTCTTTTCTGTTTCACGGTTTGAGAAAGATTTTTGTTTGGTTCAAAGGCATCGTAGCGAATGCCGAGCTCAACTTTCGGCAAGACGAAATAGGTGCCGTAGAGATAATAGCCTCGAGGTTCAATAGCATCGCCCGAAGTTTCATAGCTAGCCAGAATATATTCGCCCTGAATTCTAAATTCTCTGCCGAGCGCTTTATGATTCCATGCGACATCGACGCCGAACGCCGATTCGGCAAAAGCGGCCAAAGCCGTTGTGCTCGTGAACTTTCCTCGAAAATAGGAAGCGCCCAAATTGATTCCCGGCGGCGCTTTGAGGTGGCCGCGCAACGCCACGTCTTTGTCGGCATTGTTGTCTGTTTGCAGAATCCCATTGCCGTTCATCGCCATGATTTTGTAACCGAGAGCGAATCCGTTTTGGGATTGAAATTCACCGGCGAGCTGCGCGCCGATATCGCGAAAGCTGCCGCTGCTTTGCTCCGGATTGATTCGCCCCAGTTCTCGAGTGATGCCGTTGGTGACGAAGCTGGGATCGATGAACTTCCAATAAATGATGCTTGGATACGCTTCGATACCAAAGGGATATTTGAATTGGCCGATGCGGAGCGCCGCCAGAGGGTGCAATTCATACTCCATCCACGCTTGTAAAAGCGCCGCCGTTTTTCCGCCGAGCACGCCTTCCATCATGAGATGATAGCTGATTTTTTCACGAACCATTCCACTCGCTCCCAAACGCGCGCGGGTCAATTGGAAGGTGGCGTTTTTGCCGGCGGTTTCATCATTGACAAAGCTGGATTGCAGCCAAAGGAAGGGAGTGAAGGTCGGCTTGAATTTCTTTTCGCTTCCTGGGCAAAAGCCGCTCGGATAGGGCTTATCGCGAGAAACGCCATCCCAAAGATCAGAAATTTTGCGACAACGGTGTTCATTTTTCGCCTCGACGAACTCACATTTCATATACCCGATTTGTCCGGTCTATTCTTCTATTTTGTTTGATGCAAAGTCATCACGATTTGTTACAAATCATCGGAGGAGAGAAAGCGCGACTCCTTGTTGCCAGTCGCATAATTTTTATTAATCATTGCAGAGGGATGGAGATGGTAAACTGCGTTCCTTTCCCTTCTTCACTTTTCACCTCGATTGTGCCTTGATGCTGCAAAACAATTTGCTGGGTGATGGCGAGACCCATGCCGGTGCCGTCGGGTTTGGTGGTGTAATAAAGGTTGAAAATTTTGTCGAGACTTTCTTGGGGAATGCCGCTGCCGGTGTCTTGTACAAAAATGGTCACCGCCCCTTTACTGGCCGAGCAGGCAAGTGTGATGATTCCTCCGGCCGGTGTCGCAGCGAGTGCGTTTTGCAGCAAATTGAGAATGGCTTGTGTCATCTGTTCGCGATCCAGGCGCAGCTCGATGTCGCAATCAACGTTGGTTTGGAAATGAATGCCCTTGCCTCTGGCCTGGCTCTCGAACAATGTTACCACTTGATCGATAAATTGTTTGAGCGCGATTCGGCTCAAATTTAATTGCGGCGGTCGCGCCAAGCGGAGAAATTGTTGGATAATATGATTGACGCGCCGCACTTCCGATTTCAGCACAGAGGTGAGGGATTGAAATTCTTTCACGCCATTACCGGGCAGAAACTCCTTTTCAAAGCGCTGCGCAATCATCGAGATGGCATTGAGCGGGTTGCGAATCTCGTGCGCCACGCCGGAGGCCAACTCGCCCATCGCCAGCAGTTTTTCGCGCCGCCGCATCTGCTCTTCCATTCGCCGCACTTCAGTCAAGTCTTTGATCACCGCCGTCGCCGATTCCATCTCGCCTTTTTCATCATAAGTGAACGAAGTGCTGACGGAAAGAATGCGCCGATGATTATTGCCGAGATCGTATGTTGCTTCGAGGTCTCGCGCCGGTTCGCGTTTCAATAAACTGTCGAGCAGCACGGCGTGGTTGTTCCCGAAAATCTCGCCATACTTCTTTCCCACCGCCTTTTCGGCAGCGATGCCGAAGATTTGCTCTGCGCTCTTGTTGAAGAGCGTGACGGTTTGATGGCGGTCGATGGTGACCACGGCGTCGGCCATGTTTTGCAAAATATCGCCGGTGTAGGTTTTAATGCGCTGATATTCGTGCGAAATGGTCTGGAGATTTTGATTCACCAAGATGAACGTGATCAACACCACGCCAATCGTGATGAGCAGCAACGACATGATTCCCAGCCGCCGCTGCATGCGCGCTGCGAGCGCATGCATTTCATCCATCGACAGGCCGAGACGGAATAGCCCCTCTCGCTCACCGTGTACGATTAAAGCCTTGGCCACCTCGAATACTTCCTTATCTTTAAAGCCGGTGACGCGCGTGAAGGCTGAATCGCTTTGCAGCACGCGCTCCAAAAACTCGTCCCCCTCAATTCGTCCAAGCTCATCGACGCCTTTGCTGGCGGCAATGATGCCTTGCTCGTCTTGCAGCGCGATATATTCTACCCCGCTGTTGTCGCCGAGATCTTGCAGCAGCTTGCCGATGCCGATGCGCTTTCTGAACTCGAGGAAATATTGGGCGTCAAGATTCAAGATGATGGCCCCGCCACCGGCGCGCAAGCGCTTGACGGCGACGGCATAACGTTGGCCTTCTTCAAAACGCGCTGCCTTCAAGCCGATGACGAGTTGGCCGGCTTTTCCATCGAGTATGGGTTGGAAAAAATCCTTCGGTTCGTATTTCGCCGGCAGGCCGGCGTGCCCGGAATGCGGCAGATAACTGCTGAGAATTTTTTCTCCGCGCGAATTGAAGATGTTGATGCGAAAAATATTGTTGGCGGCGGCAAATTGTTCGAGCTGACGGGAGGAAAGTACGGTAACGCTGTCGAGACGGGCGATGAGATGCGCGTTGTTTAGCAGCCGCTCGGTAAGCAGTTGCTCGATCTCTTGGCTTGATAGAATGGTATTAATGCTGCTCTGCGCGATCGCTTCGATGAGTGAGGTGGCCTCTTCCGTCATCAAATGCGACAACTCGCGACGGCTCTGCACCAGCTCAACAATCGCCGAGGTAACCATCAGCAACGTCACCACGACGGTGGCGGCAATCACATAACGAGGTTGAATGCTCAGCATGCGTTTCATGGCAGACTCATGCGTCCGGTGCATATTTTCCAAAAATAAAAAAATTATTGTCTCGCTTGTTCGATGAGTGATTGTTTTCCAGTCAACTTCATTTTTGTCGCCCGCAGCTTCAGCTTGGTTTGATCGCCCAGCAGCTTTTCCCATTCGCCATAAACCGGATTGGGCAGAATAAACCAATCCATGCCCCAGTGTGATGCGGCGGAATCGGCGCGCGCATAGCGTCGCTCGATTTCGGTCAAATGTGCCTCTGCGGAAGTGGAACGGAGCTTCGCGACCGCGAACGACTCGGAAAAATCTCGCAGATTGTCGCCGATGTAAAGTAGAATGTTGTATCGCCGTGCGATCTCTTCACGTCTCGCCGACTTGTCCGAAGACTCGCCTTTCTTTTTGAGTAGAAGGCGTTCGGCGATGTTGCCGGTGTTGATCTCCAATCTCTCCAGCGCCTGAATCGTCGATTGCCGGTTTGTCTCGGATCGATTGGAGAGGTAAACGACGGTGACGCCATGGCTCTCGGCTTTTGCGATGAAATCTTTCGCGCCCGGCACCAACGCAACTTCGTCAGGGTAATCCTTCTCAAACACCTCCCAAAGCGCATCGGTGTATTCCAGATTGTTCTGGTACAAAAAAGTCTGAAACGTGGAATTGTCCAAAACCGTTTCATCCAAGTCCATCACCACCGCGGGTTTGGGAAAAGCCAATTGACCGGCCTGCAAAATCACTTCGAGACGCCGCTCGGCGCATTCGTAAATTTGCAGGCAGCAGGCGCGATATTCGGCTGCAGTCTGCATGTACAGATTGCTCCCCATTCGCCACGCCATCGGGAAGGGCGGGACTTGTTTTTGCGCGATGGCTTCATCAGCAAAAATGGCCCGCATAACCGTCGAGCCAGTGAGCGCGCCCAGGATGAAGCACAGCGCGGCGACGATAATGAGGGCCGAGACTGGCCTGGCTGTGAAGAAACGGCTTGCCGCATGGCGGAGAAAACTTTTCTGGTTGGAATTTTTCATGGCATCCCTGTGATTGACCGCAAAAATTTGTTCATAAATCATGCTCCTTGCCGTCTTTCATATTCCAAAGTTTTTTGATGATGGTCTTGCGCGCAATGCCCAACCCCAGCAGGGAGAATACGATTTTCCCATGTTCGAGATATTTGCATTCATCCTCCGTTCATGGATCAATGAAAATCGCTTGGTTCTTGATACTCTTCATCGCAAAAATCATGAGGCGGCAGAATGAAGCGACTTCTTGCCGGACAGATCAAGTTTTTCCATGCAGTTCATTTGGTGCAGCTTGCGTAAATTTCTCTCGTCCTCAACGATGAGTATTTTCTCAGCCATGTTTGCCTTCTCTCTTTATGATTTTGCAACAATCAGACCGAGAATCGCAGCAATTACACATCGAATTTTCAAAGACTTATGATAAACATAAAAAGGTTCTTTTAACGTCTTTTCTCAAAATTAAAAAAATGAGGAGAATAATTCTCAATTTTCATCAAAAGTGTTGCAAAACCGCAACGCAAGTGATTCGTTTATCTTTAGCAAAGATGGCAACTCACCAAAGCTTCGTTCAGTTTAATAAATGAGAGCGTGATGGGCTTCGGTTAAAGATGGCGAGATACGTGCGCGTTATTGACACGCGCAGCCTAGAAGTTGTAGACATTGTTAACAACGGAGGAAAAAATGGCAAAAGTCACAATGGCGAAAACCACGCAACCGGCGAACAAGAAAGCAAAAAGCAGAAGCACCAAGGCTGCTGCGAAAGAAAAAGCCGTGAAAGGGAAAGCTCCGGCAATTGCAAAGCTGGTGAGTGCGGAATTGTTTGTAGCGCTGGAGCAACGGGTTAACGAGCTTGAGACCAAGCTGGCAGAACTGCAATTGAAGGAAGGCCCGCCCGGTCCAAAAGGCGAAAAAGGTGATGCTGGCCCGCAAGGTCCGCCCGGACCGAAGGGTGAAAAGGGTGAGGCTGGTCCGCAAGGCCCGGCTGGCCCGAAAGGTGAGAAGGGCGATCCGGGATCAAAGGGCGAAAAGGGTGATGCTGGTCCGCAAGGTTCGCCCGGCCCGAAAGGTGAGAAGGGCGATCCTGGACCTAAAGGAGAAAAAGGCGAGGCTGGTGCGCAAGGCCCGCCTGGACCAAAAGGTGAGAAGGGCGATTCTGGACCAAAAGGTGATAAGGGTGATGCTGGTCCGCAAGGTCCGCTTGGCCCGAAAGGCGAGAGGGGCGATCCCGGGCCAAAGGGTGAAAAAGGCGAGGCTGGTCTGCAAGGCCCGCCTGGACCAAAAGGTGATAAGGGCGATCCTGGGCCTCAGGACCCACCAGCGGCAATTAGTGCATGAACCTCGTAGTGCAGCGTAACCGCAACCAAGTGCATAGAACGACTCAAAGAGCCGTTTGGCGCAATCACCCAATGAATTGGGGATGAGCACACTGAATTGGCGCAGCAGATTCTTAGCGCAAATATTCGTGAATAGCTGCTGCAGCTTTTTTGCCTGCGCCCATGGCGAGAATCACAGTCGCGCCGCCGGTGGCGACATCGCCGCCGGCAAAAACACCGGGCTTGCTCGTGGCGCCGGTTTCGGGATCAACCACGATGACGCTGTGCTTGCCGGTTTTCAAACCAGGCGTGGTCTGCGGAATCAGCGGGTTCGGATCTTGTCCGATTGCGACCACAGCGGTATCAACATCAAGCAAGTAATTGGAATTTTCAATGGGCACCGGGCGACGGCGTCCCGACTCGTCCGGCTCACCAAGCTGCATTTTGATCAACTCGATGCTGGTAACCCAACCTTTTGCATCGCCTTTCACGGCCACCGGCGCTTCGAGAAAACGAAATTCGATGCCTTCCTGCTCGGCATGATGCACTTCTTCGAGGCGCGCCGGCAGCTCGTTTCGCGAACGGCGATAAACCAGATACGCATGTTCCGCGCCCATGCGTTTGGCGGTTCGCACCGCATCCATGACGGTGTTGCCGCCGCCGATCACTGCGACGCGCCTGCCAACTTTGGCCGGCGTATCCCAGCGTGGGAAGAGATACGCGCAGCCATTCAGCGGTCGAGGGTGCAGTTTATCTTCGCCGTGCGCGCGAGTTTTTCATAATCGTCATAGCGCATGCGTATGGCATGCTCGTGGGTGCCGGCATTGAAAGTAATGAGGTGATCTTCCGCTAGAAGATGGCTGACATAAACCGGCAAATCGTAAAGCCGGCCGAATGGCGGCATAGCGCCGACTTCACAATCGGTGCAGATGCCGGAAAATTCGCTTTCCGTCGCCAGACGCACCTCTTTCGCGCCCAATTCGCGTTTGACTTTTGCCAGATCGATTTTAAAGCTGGCCGGCAAAGCCAACATGCAAAACTTATTATCCACACTCAGGATAACGGTTTTTGCAAAAGCCTTGCCCGGCGTGTGGGTATCCGCGGCGGTTCTTTGTGACGTGTAATCCCTTTTGTGATGAATGGTTTCATAAGGGATTCTTTGCTCGTCAAGATATGACGCAACTTTTTGCAGTGGTGACATGGCACGGTTCTCCTTTTTGATTATTCCAGCACGTGGATGTTCTTTTTCGCGCACATATCCTTGAGTATCTTTGGCCACACGGTAACGCTGACCTCGCCCAGGCGCGCCTTTCTGAGCAGAAGCATCTGCGTGCGCGATTGCCCGATGCCGCCGCCGATGCTCAAGGGAATTTCGTTTTTCATAATCGCCTGATGGCAGGGCAATTTGAGAAAATCAAGCTGGCCGGTAATTTCAAGCTGTTGCTTGAGCGACGTGGCATTCACGCGGATGCCACCGGACATCAGCTCATGACGGCGTTTGGTAACCGGATTCCATACCAGAATATCTCCATTCAACCCGTGCATCGGCCTGCCGTCGGCGGATTTTGTCTCGGTGACCCAGTCGTCGTAATCGGCCGCCCGCATTTCGTGCGGATAACCGTCCTGCAAAGTCCAGCCGATGCCGTAAATGAAGATCGCCGGATACTCTTGCAGAATTGCGGTCTCGCGCTGCTTGCGCGGCATCTCGGGGAATTTGTCCAAAATATCTTCCGCATGCAGAAAGGTCAGCTCCTCAGGAAGGTTGGGATATTTGTTCGTCTTAAGCTTGGGAAAAAGTTCTTGCGCATAAACCTCGGCGTCTTTGATGACTTTCCAGATTTTCTTCACCACGTTCGTGAGAAATTGCAAATTGCGCTGCTTTTCCGTGATCGCCAGCTCCCAGTCCCATTGGTCGACGTAGACGCTGTGATCGTGGTCGAGAAAATAATCTTTGCGCACGGCGCGCATATCGGTGCAAAGCCCCTCACCGGGCTGCATGCCGAACTGCTTGAGCGCCATGCGTTTCCACTTGGTGGCAGCTTGCACCACTTGCGCATCGACGGGATGCTTGTTATAGTCGTTGATGACATGAAATTGAATGGGCGTGCGCGAGCCATCACGATCCAAAAAATCATTGACGCCGCTTTCAACATTGACAATGAGAGGCACCTGCACCATCATCAGATTCAGCTCTTTGCACAAATTCTCTTCGATGTAATTCTTCACGGCAAAGATGGCCTTCTGCGTTTCTTTGGGCGTGAGCAGCGAGTGATAATCCCTGGGCAGGATTTTCTCCAGCTCGTCATAGTTGCCGATGCCGGGGCCGGCGAGATCGGCTTTCTTGTCTGCCATATTACATTCTCCTAAGTTGGTTGTGAATAAAGCATTCGCTAATTGTAGGATGTTTGAAGACACGATCATTACGCCTTTCTGGTCAAAAGAATAATCAATCGCGTGGCCGGCCAACGGGTAGGATATATAAGGCCCTTTGGCTGGCAGGCAACTTCATGAATTTTTCGATTTTCTCATCATGAAACGCGCCAATCGGTACTGCGCCAAGGCCGAGCGCCGTTGCTTGCAAAAGCAAATTCTGCGCGACATGGCCAGCCTCCATATAAACATAGCGCCGGCCGCGCTCGCTGTATTTCCACGTTGTGCGCTCAAATATTGCCGCAATCACGAAGACGACCGGCGCTTCTCGTACACTTTCCTGCCGCAGAGCCGCACGCCAAATCTCCCGGCGCAGGTCGTTCTCGCGTGTACGCGTCAATTCGTGCTGATTCGGCAGATAATGGTAAATACCCCATTCCATGACGGCGTAGATTTCAAGCGGATAAAGAGCGCCCGCCGAGGGCGCAGTACACAAGCCCTCTTTCTTTTCGGTAATTCCTTGCGCCGCCCACAAAAGTTGGCCGATTTCCTCCAAAGTCAGCGGCGCTGCGCTGAACGCACGAATCGAACGCCGTTGGCGCAGCGCCTCTTCGAGAGAAATTGGGCTGCGGTCACGCGGCTCAGGAAGCTTGATCAGTTTGTCAGTCTGCAATTCCAACATGAGAAAAAGAAACAAGCTGAAAATGCGCATGGCGCATCCTTTGCAAAATTTGTTTAGTAGCGCAAGAAAGCTCCAATGCCGCCGTTGTCTTGAAGACGCTGCGCGGCAACACCGCGAACCATCTCGGTTTTGCCGCCGTTATCGATGACTTTCTCAGCCATGCGTTCGATGAGGTCATCCAACGGCCGCAAATTCGCGCCGCAATCCGTACAGGATTCATAGTCATCCGGAAACAAAATGGAACAACTTGGACACTCCTTGCCGTGTGGATTGAATCCCTCGGCGTAGACTAATTGCCAAATCCGCTTTTCTTTAACCGCCTGCAAAGCTTGCTGCAGCCCTTGAATGGCCAGTGTTTTCTTGGCGGCAGTGGTAAGCAGCTCGTCCACCAATTCAATTTCCGCCGCCCGCTCAACCTTTTCTTCGATCTTTAAGGTGTCTTGCAACACCTGTTGCTCGCTTGCCTGCATGGGCAGCATGAGCGTGCCAACCACATGCGAGCGCAGCCGTTTGGGAAGCAGATGGCGGAGCTCGCTGGTGGCTGCAACCGGCCCGGCGAGCACAAGCCGGTCTAAACCGTAAGCGTGCACCAAACGATCCATCATTTCAGCGACATGCTTGAGATGCCACTGCGCGTGCATTTCCGATTTGTGCTGCATGTTCAACTGTGAGCGCAGCCGATCGCGCGACGGCGTTTTGATATGTTTAACTTCTGCCGCGGCAAACGCCTCCTGTTGTTCTTCAATTTCGCCAAGAAAAACGATGAAGAGACGTGCATGCATTTTATCGGTGAGAATGACGCCAAAACGCTCGTACTCTTCGATCAGCTCGAGCAAGGGCCGTACGTGCGGCGTTTCTTCCCACCAGGCTTGATGGCGCACCGGGGCATTGAGATCGTATATCCGCCAGAAGTTTTCGGAAACATCGCAGAAGATGGCCACGCTTTGTCCACGCCATTGATAATCGTTCATCCTTTGCAGGACGCTTTCCGCATCGATTTTGAATTGATTTCGATCACTCTCTGGCACGGCCATCTCAATCATCTTGAGCATCTGTCGCAATTTCGTCAGCAAGGCGTGAGCGGCGTTCAGCCCCTTGGCGCGTTCCAAATGGAGATAGACACTGAGAACCGGGCTGCCTTCGTGTGCCTCATATTTCCTTAAGTTTTCCCAATCTTGTTTGGTAATCATCAGCAGATTCTCCTTCCGATTTGCTCCGAATGATAAAATCACTGGAAGCCGTAACACACGAGGAATTGGAAGCACAACAGAAAATTGAATCCGCAATTCCCATGAATTTCAACGTGCGTTTGAAGAGAAAAAGATCGATTCAAAATGCTTGCAGCAATTCCTCCAATTTTTGTTTTGATTTTGTTTCCACTTCCGCATGCAAGCTGCCGCCGTGGCTGTCCATCGTCACAACGACCGGGAAATCTTCAACGCGAATCAGCCACATCGCTTCGGCCACGCCGAGATCGAGCTTGTAAACGTCAACGACTTCTTTCACGGATTGCGCAATGAACGTCGCCGCGCCGCCGATGGCATGAAAAGGTGGTTTTGCCGCCGAAGCCCATCGGGCCGATGCCGAGCTGGTTGGCTTTCTCCAAAATTTCCGCTTCGAGCGCCGCCAGCTCCGGAACGGGATTTTTGTCGTCAAGCTTGCGGAAGAATTGTTTTTTGGAAATCATATAGCTGATTCCCCGGTCGCCGCCGATGCCGATCCCCAATATTCCCGGAGCGCAGCCTTTGCCCTGGGCCTGATAAACCGCCTCGAGAATGACTTTTTTGACGCCGGCAATATTGCGGTCCGCGCCCAGTCTGGCGTTCGGCAGGCTGTATTGCGCGCCGACGTTCTCGCAGCCGCCGCCTTTCAGCATCAGGCGCACGCGAATGTACGAATCTTCCCATTCATCAAAATGAATGACCGGAAATTCCCGGCCCAGATTGTTGCCGGAATTTTGGCCGGTCAGCGAATCAACCGCATTCGGCCGCAAATAAGATTTTGCGGTGGCTTCGGCAACCGCCTCCTGAATGAGCCAGCGCATCGGCATCGTCGAGACGCCGGCCGGATAATCGACATAAAAGATAAGCGTGCCGGTATCCTGGCAAATCGGCGTCGAGCCTTGCTTCGATAACTCAATATTGTGCAAAACGGTCTTGAGCGCATTGGCGGCAGCCGAGTTCGGCGCTTCCTGCTCTTGCGCTCGCCCCAAGGCGCGGATGACGTCATTGGGCAGCTCTGCCGAGGTGCGGCGGATGAATTCCACCAAGCCGGTTTTGAAAGTTTCATTGATTTGCATGATATCCTCAATACATTTGGTTTTAGAATGAATTGAATCCACGATGCAACCCTAATTCCCGCGCCAACTGAATCACGCAGTGATATTCAATGATTGAAATCCGCCGGGCCAGCTCGGGAATATGATAAGCTTTGAATGCAGGATGATATTGGTCCATGATATTCACGTAACTGTCCGGCGAAATTTCCTCGGCGACGAAACGCAGGATCGCTTCCGAACCGGCGAGGTCATTGGGCAAAACCAAATGCCGAATCAACAGCCCGCGCTCGGCAATGCCCCACCGGTTGACTTTAAGCTCGCCGACTTGACGATGCATCTCTTGCACCGCCGGACGCACGTGCTGCCAATAATCTTTACCAAATTAATGTTGTGGCAGCCGCGGCTTTGCAGATAAAGCATCCGTTTCGCCAGCTCCGCGGCTGAAACCGCCAGCCCCATTTTCAAATGGCTGATTTCGTAATTCTGGCAGAAGAGGCACCACAGATTGCAATTGGTGAAAAAAATGGTGCCCGAGCCGCCAAGCCCTACCAATTCCGGTTCCTCGCCAAAATGCGGACCGGCGCTGGAGATGATGGCCTCGGCAGTCGAGCGGCATTTGCCAATTTCACCCTGCAAGCGGTTGGCGTGGCAGCAGCGCGGGCAGAGCGTACAGTCGCGAAGAATCGCTTGCAGTTGCTGGGCGCGCTCCGCCAACTCGCCGCTGGCGAGCAGAGCGATATAGGCAGGTCGAGACATGGAAAACCGTTTGCTGAATGACCGAAGCGGGATGGCTATTACTGTCTGAAACCCAGCGTGATTTTCAGCTTGGTTTCAGCCATGCGCGTAATGAAATCGGTTGCCGCCTCGATGCCGATTTGGCCGGTATTGATCACCACGTGGTAAGCGCAGGGATCATTCGGTTTGCAGCGGAAATGATGGCTAAAGAATTCGTTGCGCTCCTCATCGCGTTGGGCGATCTCGTGCAAGGCTTGCTTATCGCCGTATCCTTGCATTTGCATCAAACGCTGCTTGCGGACTTCCAGGGGAGCAACCACACGAATACGCAATCCCTTTTCCGGCGGCAGAATGAAATTGGCCCCGCGCCCCAAGATCACCGCGTTGCCATACTGCGCAATGCTGACGAGCACGTGGGTGAGATGATGCAGATAATGCGTGTTGTCCAGCAACTGCTTGGTGAAGAGATTCTGCAAATACGTATCCAATTCATTCTGAATATGCTCGTCAAAACGGGCCACCAATTCCTCGCGGACATGCGATTTGGTGGCAATCGCTTCGATGATTTCACGGTCATAATGCTGCCACCCGAGCTTCTCCGCCAGCAGGTGCGAAATCTCCCTGCCGCCGCTGCCCAGTTCGCGCGAGATGCTGATGTAAGGCCCGAGCTTTTTCGGCGGCTGGCGCAGCGACGGTGTCGTCTGGCGCTGCCACTCGGCGCGCCGCGTTTCCCACCTCTGTATATATTTGGCGATCTGCTTTTCAATCGGAATGTCATGGAGAATTTTGCTCATATCATCCTCCTTGAAATTTTCGGGGTTGGACTTTCCGGTCCACACGCGCATCGCGGACAGGAAAGTCCGCGCTCCCTTTTACTTTGGCAATCCACCGGTCAGGCGCAAGATCCAACGCATGCATTTATGGCCGAAATCCACGGGCTGGCAAAACATCATCGGGCAACCGCCGGGAATAACGGTGATGTGATGATCCTGACAAAATTTCGCCGCCGCGTCGGAAACGCTTCCCGTTCCGAATGAACGATGCATCCACACGCGCGAAACGCCGAGCTCCGCGCATTCACGCACAATTTGTTCGGCGACCTCCGGCCGCGTTGCGATCATCACCGCCTGCACCGGCGGTGAGATCGATTTCAGATCGGGATAACAACGATCGCCTTCGACGCGCTCGGCATGCGGATTCACCGCAAAAACTTCATATCCCGCCGTACGCAATTTGCGATAGATAAAGTTAGCAGCTTCGGTTTGGGGATTTCGTGACACGCCGGCCACGGCAATACGCTTTTGCGCCAAAAAATCTTGGATCTTTGCATTCATCATGAATTCACAATACTGTTGAATCGTAACCACATATCAGGTCACGGAATTGGAACAGCTCACGGAATTAAACTTTAGAATTCTTCCGTGTGAGTTCTATTCCGTGTGCCCAAAGGCTGTTTAAGTCACACCTGCTCCAGTGCCTCGCGCAAATCTTCGATCAAATCATGCCAATCTTCCAGTCCGAGCGCGAGCCGGATGCCCCCGGGTTCCATGCCCAGCTCGAGCTTTTCTTCTTCCGGCAAGGCCGAGTGCGTCATCGAATACGGGCTTTCAATCAGCGTTTTGATTTGTCCGAGGCTAACCGCCAGCGTGATTGAATACGCATGGTCGGCGACGTAATCGATGAATTTCCCGCCGCGCTCGCTGGCGCTGATGTTGGCACCACTTTTCAACACAAAATAAATCATCGCCCCGGGTGAAAACTTGCCTTCATAGTTGACCATTTGTCGTTTGGCCAATTCAAATTGCGGATGCGATTCCAGGCCCGGGTAAACCATACGCGCCACTTTCGGATGTTCTTGCAGAAAGCGCGCGACTTTGTGCGCCGTCTTTTGCTGATTGATCATGCGAGTCGACAGCGTCGGCAAGCCATAAACCAGAATATTCCACGCATTCTTGGGCGACAGCACCCCACCGAAATCCTTGCGATAAAGCATGAGCTGACTGTAGAACTTTTGCGGCCCAATCACCGCACCGCCCATATCGGTGCCAAAGCCGCCGATGTCTTTGGTCAAGCTGTGGACGGAAAAATCCGCGCCCAAGGCAATCGGCCGCTGGCAATATGGCGTCGCGAAAGTGTTGTCAACGACGATTTTGATGTGCTTTTCCGGCGGCCGATCCTGATTGATCGCCTCGACCACTTTTCGCACCGCCGCAATGTCGATGAGACTCAAGACCGGGTTGACCGGCGTTTCAAAGTAGACCACGCGAGTTTTATGCGTGATCGCCTTTTTAAGCGCCTCGAGATTTTGCAGATCGACAAACTTGGTTTGGATGCCGTAACGCGGCAGCCAATGCGTGACCAGGCTGTAGGTGCAGCCATAGAGAATCTGATGCGCCACGATTTCGTGCCCGTTTTCGCAGAGCATGCCGAGCACCGCGCTGATCGCGGCCATGCCGGTGGCAAACGTCACGCACATTTCACCGCCCTCGGCATACGCGAGATTTTCTTCCAGCATGCCGCGCGTGGGTTCTTCCAACCGGTCGTAGATATAAATCGGCACGTGCTTGACAAAATCCGTGGACTCACTGGCAAACTCGAAGAATCCTTGCGCCCCGCGCTGCGCCGAGCTTAGCCGATACGTCGCCGACGACGACATCGGCGGCACGACGTGATGGTTGTAATCCCATTTCTTGCTCTGGTAATTGCCATGAATCAGATGTGTACGCATCCGGTAATCGGCTTTGGTTCTTTTGCGGTTTTCAGTTTTGTTGGACATAAAAATTTGCTCCAAATATAACGGTAGCCTTCCCGAACTCACGCATGACAATAAACACTTTTCCATTATATACTTTCTCAAGAATCGTACCGCAAGCAAAACGCCAGTTGGCGAAAATGATCAAGAATTATCAAGAAGTTATCAAGTCATGAATTATAAGGGAATCGTTGGTTTTTCTTGAAATTGCGAATGGGAAGGCACAAATTCGCATAGATAAGAATTTCCCCAGCCAAAGCAACTTTTACCGAGCAATACAACTGTTGCATTATCAACTATGTACAAGGTCTGACTTTTAGCAAAGTGTGGCATTGCCTTTGCGTTTGCATATCAAATGAGAGTCGAAAAATCAATGAATCGGCACCCACGAGCAGCATCAATTTATGCAGTGCAGTTATGACGAGACCCAAGAGAGGAGTGGGTTATGTTGAGATCAACAATCATTCGGAGTCTTGGCTTGATGGCCATTCTTGCGATCGGTTTGGCGTGCGAGAAAAAGAACCTTGCGCCAGTGCCGGAAGAGCTGCAAAAACAAATCGCGCTAGGAGAAAGCATTTTTTATCAAAAGGATTGCGGAAAATGCCATAGCTTGTATGGCTCCGCGCAAGACGCCAAAGGCCCGGAACTTACCGCGGCGCATTTGGCTGAAGATTCGCTGCTGGCCAAATACCGGCTGTACCACTTCGAGTCGAGTGAGATGCCGCCGATCCCGCTGACGCACCAGGAAATCAGTGCGCTGACGCAATACATCGCTTCCTTGCACGCCAAAGCGTACACCACGGCCAGCCTCACCAACCGTGACGCGCGCTGCCCAGTATGTGGCGCCGAGGTGGAAAAAGCGCCGGCGATCAAAAATTCTTTGGAAGCCTCCCACAGCGGCAAATTTTTCTATTTTGAATGTCCGGACTGCAAGGAAATCTTTTTGCGCGACCCGGGGCGGTATTCCAAAAGCGGTTACGTGCGCGCCGAATAGAAATAGGGTGGGGCGAAAACTGTGGCGTATGGCGGCTTGCGAGTGTGAAACCAAAATGCCATCTTGAATGGCAAAAGCGTTGTCGCCTATCAGCACGCTGCTTTGCACTGCAGAAAAATTTCTGCACGGTATTTCTCGCGCCAAAATTTTTGACCGGTGTACTATTCAAGCCTTTTGCTCGAGTGCGAAGCTCGCGACGGCCTTGTCAATGCCATCAAACACTCGAACCACGGTTTCCAGCTTGGAGATGTGAAAGTATTGTTGCGTCGCGTCATGCAGATTGGCAAAACGAATATCACCGCCACGATCACGTAAAGCGTTCAGGCAGGCGATAATCACACCGATGCCGGTGCTGTTGATCCAGCGCACCTGCCGGAAATCCATGACCAACATCCGTGTGCGAATGACGGTAAAATCATATCCATCGTATTTGTTCAAGCCGTCCTCGGTGCCAAACCACATAAACCCGCCACGATCCTGCACGATGCAGAACACAATGCTCTGCGAAAGGCCCTGCTCGATGGAGATCTGCTCAAAGGTGAGATCGTTATATTGCGCAATAAGGTGTGATGACAAACCAAGGGTGATTAGGATTGAAAAGAAAAAGCGTATCGCCCACGATCTCACGCTATTTCGCAGATCACGGAAGGCCGTATGTTTTATGATCGTTCGCATTGCTCCCGACCTCGAAGCACAAAACTTTATTGATACGTTCAATCCAGCGCGTGCTCATGCGCCATTGAAATTTGATTTGCTCTGCCTTCCGGCAAGCAGATCCATCTTTTATTATTTTGCAAGAATCGGGCCGCATTGCTCAACTAAAAAAGTTTGAATTATCAAGAATTTAGAATAATCGCACAACAGCTTTTTGCCCCCTTTTTTCCTAAACTTAGGAAACAGTCACAGTTTTTGCGAAAATATCATGATGCTCACGAATTTATCTATTTATACAAAGCGATGAAAAATCAGCGCGAGTCCTTGATGTCTGCGTTCACCGGGCTGCGATCACTGACACCCAATGATCACGCCAAATTTATAGCGATTATAGCCTCGGCCTGCGAAAAAGCCCGGCGAACATTTTCAGTTTCAAACGATCGTGACGGGGCTGACCGTGATGCCATGGCCAAAGCACATCGCGGTCAAACCGTCAACGAAGTCTGCTCCCGTCAAAACAACGTTCAATGTCAGTCCTTTGACTGCCAAGAGGCGGGTTCAGGCTCGCCGGCGTCTGCAAAACGTTCAAAGCTCCCGAATAAAACGCCCCGCTGAACGGCATGCCGGAACAAGCCCGCGAGCAAAAATGAAATGGTCAAAACCTTTAGAGGAAACCGGAGAGGTGATGGATCGAACCGGAAAACGGCCTCCCGACACAGGCCAGGAAAGAAGGGCGGCGCATATTTCATGTAAAAGCGTTTATCAAAACACAAAGACGTAGGATGCTTTTACAAAGATGTGTCTAACTTACCGGCAAGTGCCCGCGTTTGCGAACGGCAGCGCCGCACAATTTTTTGTGCGTTGCTCAAGGCGGGACAACGTCCGGCTTGCGCAACAGCATTTGAAAACTTTCGGAATGCCGGCCGGCTTTCATTTGCTTGCGGATTGTACGGCATACATCAGTTTGCTGTAAAAATATGGTGAAATCTTTTGCCTGAGAAATTTGTTCGCGTGACGCCGAATGACAGGCGAAAAAGGACATTGAATTTGCCCTTTTATTCTTTTTATCTTTTCCGTATCTGTGCACAATGGCGGTATAATTATCATGAATAATTCTCTGTCTTTTGAAAGCTCCGCTTCGGCTGAGGGCGTGCCAAGGAAGCTTATGGCTGCAGGCTACGGCCGCGGGCCACGCCCTGGGGCAGCGCGCAAGTTACGCCCGTGGTGGCGACGTCCACAACATGAGGTTGTTGGGTTGCTTGCAAATCGTTACACCGCACCAGTTGAGTCAAAAAGGATGAAGTGCGCCTAAATGAGCAAGCCGGAACACAACTCCCGACGTCAGGGATCATCGTCCGCCACGTTTTTGCAGCGCCTGTTTTCCCGGCGGCGAGAAACGCGCCAGCACGAGCCACCAATAGACCGCGGCCGCCACCGGTCCAACATCGGCACTTCCTCTCATCGGCGCGTTCGCCTCGTCTTCTTCTCCACCTGGGGCAGCGACTACCGGCAAATCGATTTGAGCGCGGCCAAATTCACCGGCCTCTTGCTCGGCTTCGCCTGCATTTTCAGTGCGTTGACCGCATTGACTGCCTACGGCATCACCCGCCTCGTGCAAAGCTACCGGCTCGTTTCGCTCACTGATGACCAGCAAATACTGCGCAACCGTCTCAACCAGATGCAAGCACGCGTCCAAAATTTGGGGCGACGCCTCGACGGCTTGGATGGCGAAGGCGCTCTCGAATTGACGGCCAGGAACGAGCTGCCGGCATTTCGCAATCTGCCGGAAGAAGCCGGCAACACCGCTGACGGTGGCCTCATTGCAGAGACGGGGCAAGTGCGCCAGTCTGGTTCCGCCAAACGCGGCCCGCTTGGCCTTGCCTGGACGGACAGCAGCAAGACATT
The DNA here is from genome assembly GCA_022616415.1 of Candidatus Zhuqueibacterota bacterium. Lineage (GTDB taxonomy): Bacteria > Zhuqueibacterota > Zhuqueibacteria > Zhuqueibacterales > Zhuqueibacteraceae > Zhuqueibacter. Next base: position 56,079 of record JAKEEU010000239.1, read on the forward strand.
GAGTGAGCAAAATGAGAGGGAAGTTTCGGTTTTTTACGGTCAAGGCGGCGGGGCGTTCATCGACGACGAAGACAATATTTATCCGAACTTGCTGGAAAAAGAGCGCGCCAATTCCTTCATTCACGCCAGCAAAACGGCAGCGGAAAACAATGTCGGCGAAGCTGCGAGCGCCGGCGGCGACCTGATTTCCCAATTGGAAGCCCATCTTTCCAAAACACAAGTGCTGCAAAAAACCATCGTCGCCAAATTCGAGCTTCGCCGCAAACAGCTCGAACACATTCCTTCGATCAAGCCACTCTTGAGCGGCCGCATCACCGATCTCTTCGGCAAGCGCAAGGATCCGTTCGTTTACCGCACCCGCCATCATCAGGGCCTGGATATCGGCGCGCCGCGCGGTACCGAAGTTTTCGCGCCGGCCAACGGCGTGGTCGAGTTTGTGAAAACCTCCTATCGCCGCAACCGCGGATATGGCCGGGCCGTCGTGATCAATCACGGCTACGGCATCAAAACACTTTACGGCCATCTTTTCGAAGTCAAAGTCAAAGCCGGCCAAAAAATCGAGCGCTGGGACATTGTCGGCCTCGTCGGCGAAACCGGTCGCGCCACCGGCCCGCACCTGCACTACGAAGTGTGGGTGGACGGCGAAGCCACGGATCCGATGCGGTTTATTTTGAATAATTAGCTGATAATCGCCTGATGATCAATCATCAGGCTGAAAAGCGTAAGCATCATAAATGATGCTAAATCGCATACCGCTTCTCTATCCGTGTGGGTTTTTGATCCGCGTAAAATTCGCTTCTGTAAGTTCGATCTTTCCCCTTGACATTCCCCAAAAACCGTGGCACATTATTCTCGCGAATAAATCTGTGCCGGGGCCGGCACCAGCATCATTGCATCTTTTTCCCCATCACGCCGACTCAAACAGATTTTTTGCCGTTTTTTGTTGCAATTCTTTTTTCGTTGCCAGCTTGCAGGAGAAACAACTTATGCTCAGACGGCTCTTTGGCGATGACGTTGCCGAGAACGATGCACACCTTTCCGAATATTTCATCGAAACGCCGGCGTATCGCATGGCACTCTCCGGCGAGAAGCGCTTCATCATCGGCCGCAAAGGCGCCGGCAAAAGCGCGATTTGCCAGCAACTGCAAAAGCAGCTTCCGCAATCCGGTGCACTGTGCATCCCCGTAGCGCCGCAGCGCATCCAATTTGCCGCGTTAAAGCTGGGCTTGCGCGACCTCGCGCACTGGGGACAGGAGTCGGACACGATCTTGCAGCGCGTTTGGTATTACGGCCTGCTCTGCGAAACCGCATTCGCGCTAACCAAGCTATTCAAAAAGCAGCACGATTCCGACCTCGCCAGAATCGCCGCCTTTGTCGAAAAGCATTACAACTACGTCGAGCCGAACGCCTTTGCGCGGCTGTTGAACACCACCTCGCTTTTTCTGCAGCAGATGGAAGTGGGAATCGGGCCATTGAGCGTGCGCCGGGCCGGCCGCCAAATCGATCCCCTCGCCGTCGAAACCGAATTGGACAAGCTGCGCTTGCCCATCGCCAGCTTCATTGCCAGAAACCTGACGCAAGGCGTTTATATCCTGATCGACAATCTCGATGATGGTTGGGACAATTCCGCCGAGGCCAATGCGTTCATTCGCGGCTTGCTGCTGGCGATTTACGAAATTTGCCAACCCAATATTCCCGTGCGGCTCATCGTGTTCTTCCGCGCCGATATGTACGATGCGGTCACGCGCGCATTTCAGCACGTCGACAAATACCGCCAATTTCAAGAGCACATCTTCTGGGGCCGCAAGGAAATTGTCGATCTCGTTGCCCAGCGCCTGCGGGTGAATCTCAAGATCAAAAGGCCGTTGTCTGCCCTGGAAGTTTGGGGAAACATTTTTGACGAGCACATCGGCAGCGAAAAAGTTCCGGACTACATCATCGATCGCAGCCTGCTGCGCCCGCGCGAAGTGCTGCAATTCTGCCGGCTCGCCGCCGAAAAAGCGGATCAGCGCAGCCACTTGAAAATTACCGCCGAAGACGTCGCCGATGCCGAGAATGAATTCTCGCGCTGGAAGATCGACGATTTGAGCAACGAGTTTCTTTTTGCTTATCCCGGCCTCAAAGACAAAATCCTGCAGCGCTTTTTCGGTTGTTCCACTCGTATCACGCCGGCCAAGTTGAACGATCTGCTCGAAGAAGCGCTCACCGATCCGCGCGGCGGCGAAAAACATGAGTGGATCGAAAATCTGCGGAACGTCGAAGCGTTGATCCAGATTCTTTACGACATCGGCTTTCTCAAGTCACGCGGCCAGGGCAAAGTGTGGCAAAGCGCGCGGCATCCGGATTTCAACATTGCGCTGGCGGAAGAATTTTCCGTGCATCCGGCGTTTCGGCGCTATTTGCGCATCGGGCATCGAAAATGAGGCATGGTTTAAAGCGTGCAACGAAAGGGAGCCGCAACGAAAAAATTCTGAAAAATAACGAATCTCGTCAACCCCAAATTCCGCAACGAAAAGGGAACCGCAACGAAAGGCAAGGCGATGACAAGGCGTTTTCAAATCTTTTTAATAACTGCGCTGCTCTTATTGGGTGGTGAGAGCAACGGTCAAGACACCACGAATGTTCTCATCGTTTATTACTCCGCGCAAGGCCACACCCAAGCCATGGCCGAGGCCGTTGCCAAAGGCGCGCGTGCCGTCAGCGGGGTGAAGGTGAAATTGCTGCCGGTTGCGGAAGCGACGACGAAAGATATCCTGGCCGCAGACGCGATCATTGTCGGCAGTCCGGTTTACAACGCGAATATCGCGCCGGAAGTGCAGAAGTTTATCAACAGTTGGCCGTTCGAGGGCGCGCCTTTGCGCGACAAAATCGGCGCGGCGTTTGTGACCGCGGGCGGCATGTCTGCCGGCGAAGAGCTGGTGCAAATGAACATCCTGCATTCCATGCTCATTTTCGGCATGATCGTGGCCGGCGGCCCCAATTGGCAGCAACCCTTCGGCGCCTCGGGAATTGTCGCAGAGAATCCGTTTCAGACCGAAAAGCAGTTTGGAAAAGTCGAAGCGCAATTTTTGGCAAAAGGGGAAGCGCTGGGCAGGCGGGTGGCGGAATTGGCGCGGCGATGAACAATTTTATCTCAAAGAGCAAATACCAAATCACTCTTAACAAGTATAACCCAATTTCACGGAGGATCAACGATGAAAAGGAAAATGGCAGTCGCTCTCGCGGTATTCGCCGTTGGCGTTGCACCGTTTTCCCTGCTGGCGCAAATGGCGCCGCCGGGGCCGCTGGAAGACGATCTTTACAAGTGGATGGCCGGAAAATGGGAAGGCGCCACGGAATCTTCCATGGGAAAGTTCACCGACGAAATGGAAGTCGACTGGGATTTGGAACACCAGTTTGTCAACATGCACTATAAGAACAAAATTGCCGAAACCGATCCGGCCAAGCTGGAAGCCATGGCCAAAGCCATGGGGATGACGAAAGAGCAGATACAGACGCCTTACAAAGGGGTGGGGTACCTGACGATCAATCCCGAAACCAAGGAATATATCGGCTATTGGTTCGGCTCAATGCGCGATATATCGGTGGGCAAAGGCACACGCGAAGGCAACAAAATCACCATGACATGGGAAGGGCCGATGGGAAGCGAAATGCGCACCTTTGAAAAGGCCGGTGAAGACAAGTTGGTGATGACCTTTGAAGGCAAAGATCCCCAGGGCAATGTCATCAAGGGCACGACGACGATGATGCGTAAAGCGAAGAAAGCGAAAGCCGATAAGAAAAGCTGAGCGGCAAAGTTTGGGCGAAATGGAAAACCCCGTGAAGGAAGTTCGCTTCGCGGGGTTTTCTTTTTAATTGCGGTTTCCACTGATGGCGGGAAATTAGCTTGCGAAAGAGGAAATACTTTTTTATATTGTAGCTGACAAAAAAGCAGCGATATACGGTACAGGATTTTGGAGCCGGGTGGGAGGTTCTTGTGATTGATCCTGGTCTTTACAGGCTAAAGCATGTCGATTATTCACAGCGTGGCGACGTTGTTTCTATCATCGTTGATGGAATCGTCAAGCCACAAACTGTAATTTTCTCCGGAGTGGACTATATCGGCGAACGCTATTATTTTACCGAAGAAGGATTGCGATATATCAGTGATTCACGCCATAAGCGCATAGAGCAGGATTTTATTCTCAAACATTTGAGCAAAATTCCGACAGTTCTAAAATCGCCGTTGATTGTAGCGCGCCATCATAAAATCTCCAACAATTATTTGTTTTTGAAAGATGCGCAGTTGCCTGGACCCTCTCGCAAAAAGATTTTGCTTTTGGTCGTTCTCAAAAAATCGAATATTAATGTTGTTTGGAACTATCTATGGCAGGAAGAAAACAAAGTGCCCAAAGATTCGGAAGTTATCTTCCGCAGTCGCAGTGCAAAAAGATATTTGAGGTGAAAATCATGACACACAATTTGAAAGTCAGCTACGATGAACGAGATTTCCTTGAGATTTGGAACCCGAAATTCGATTTCGGCCCGGAAGTAGCGCGTGAATCTGGTCTTTATGAGTCGTTTTTAAGTTGCGCCAGAGTCAAAGGAGCCAAAAGGGCTTTTGATAGTTTGATGATCGACGCCTTTTCCAAGTGCTATCATGACGTCATAGAAGAAGTGCGTCACAAGGAACCGGCGCGCGAAAAGGAAAATTATGACGTTCCCGAGCTTGGACTCCATCAGGTTCAGTTGAGCCGGATTTTGGAGGAAATCTATAAAAGATTTGTCGGTAAAAATCAAGGCGCCCCGGTTGACACAATAGAAGCTTCCATGGCCAAAATCTGATTTTCAAAAAATAAAAAAATGCAAAACCCCGTGTCGCAATTCGCGGCAGGGGTTTTTGTTTTCAAACGATGATCCCCGACTTGTCCATCTGCGCGCGCAAGGCTTGCATTTCGACGTTGGTGTTTTTGAGGCGTTCCCCGACGATCGAAGCAAGCTGAAAGAGAAACTTGTTCCCCAGCCGCGGTTTGCGCTCGAGCAGATCGAACAAATCCGGCCGGAACAGGCCGATAATATCCGAAGACTCTTTGGCCACGGCCGTGGCGGAACGCGGCGACTCGTCGAGCAGCGCCAGCTCGCCAAAAAACTCACCGCTGCGCAGAGTGGCCAATTCTTCGCGGCCCTCGCCCGGCGCGTGCTTGAAAATGAGCACGACGCCGCGCTGAATAACGTACATGCCCACACCAGGCTCACCCTCCCAAAAAATCGTCTCATTGGCTTTAAACGTCCGGCGATGGATCAATTTTTCGAACTCGCGCAATTCGCCGTCGCTCATATCCGCAAATAACGGCACCAGGCGCAACGTGCTCAAAATGCTTTCGTCATTGTCGGCTTTTTTCTTGAAGACGCTCCCCCACAACGGGCTGATGAATTTTGTCGGGCGATTATTGTGTGTGCTCATAAGAATTAATATAAAAAAATCATCGCCAGTGAGTCAAGATGAATTTTTCATTGCTTTTCTCTTGTGAAACAGTTAATTTTTGTTATGTTGCGATTTATTTTTATTCTGCTTATTTTCCCGCTGTTGGTTTTCGCGCAGAACCAGCAAAAACAGTTGGACGAATTGCGGCAGAAGATCGCGCGCTTGCAGGGGCAGATTGCCGCCCAGGAAAAAAACGAAACTTCTACGCTGGAATTTTTACGCGCGTTGGATGAGCAAATCGACCTCACCCATCGCCTGGTCGGGCAATTGCAAAAGCAGGAGCGCGACAAGCGCGCGAAGATTGAGAGCACGGAGCAGGCGCAGCAGCGCACGCAGCGCGAGCTGGAGCGGCTCAAGCAGCTCGCGGCCGAACGCGCGGTGTTGTTTTACAAATATGGCCGGCTGCAAGACGTCGAAATTCTGTTGACGGCGCGCTCTTTGAATCAAATGCTGTTGTGGGCCAAATATCATCAGCAGCTCACCGACAACGACCGTCGCATTTTGGCCGGCATCGGCAAGAAGCGCACGGAAATCGGCGAGCAAAAAAGCCTGCTGGCCGCCGAGCTGCAAGCGCAGCAACGCACCTTGAGCGAAAAACAAAAAGAGGAGGCCACGCTCAAAAAACGCCGCACGCAGCGGCAAGATTTGCTGAAAAAGGCTCGCAAAGACAAGAGCTTTTATCAAATGCAGCTTGCGGAAACGCAACGTGCCATCGATCGCATCAAGCAGCTTATCGCCTCGGCGGAGGCGAATACCTCGCGACGGGAGACGGCACGCGCCAATGGCAATAGCCAGTATGATCGGCTCGTGCGCAAATCCATGCCGTGGCCGGTCGATGGCAGGGTAGTGACACATTACGGCACTTATCGTCATCCGGTGCTCAATACGGTCACCACGAACCTGGGAATCGACATCGCCGCACCCGCGGGCACGCCGGTTCGCAGCGTGGCCAGCGGCCGCGTAACGGCCCTCACCTGGCAACGCGGTTACGGCAATCTCATGATCATCAGCCACGCCGATGGTTATTACACCGTTTACAGCCATCTTGCGGATATCGGTGTGGCCTTGAATGACGAAATCGCCGCCGACCAAACCATCGGCGCCGTCGGCGAAACCGGCTCGTTGCAAGGCCCGACGCTGCACTTTCAGGTCTGGCAGCGTGAGGAAGCGTTGAATCCGGAGGAGTGGCTACGCCAATAGGGCTGAGGCTGTAAAGGGTGAGGCGTAAAACGTAAGGCTTAAAACGTGAAGCAGAAATGATCTCGATCATCGGACAAGAGAGCGCCAAGGAATTTTTACGGCGCGCGCAGAAAAATGAGCGGGTGGCGCATGCTTATCTCTTCCACGGGCCGGAAGGGACGGGCAAGGAAGCTTTGGCCGTATTGGCGGCGCAAAGTTTTTTGTGCGAAGCGCGGCGCCCGCAACCAGTGCAACAGCCGGCAACCATCTCGTTGTTTGATGAGCCGGCAGCGCCAATGCCCGCACACGCGCCGGTTGATTTGGCTTGCGGTGCGTGCTCGTCATGCCGCCGCGTGGCTGAAATGAGCCATCCCGACGTGCGCGTGATTTTCCCTCGAGCCGCTTCCGCTTCGGAAGAAGATCGCACCGAAGTTCTGCGCGGTCTGGCGGAAAATCCCTATCGCCGTTCGCGCCCGTGGGAGAATCCGACGATTCTCATCGAAGATATTCGCAACCTCAAACGCGATCTCGGCATGACGAGCTACGAGGGCCATGGCCTCGTGGCGTTGATTCTCCAGGCCGAACGCATGAAAGCCGAGGCGGCGAACGCGCTGCTCAAAATTCTGGAAGAGCCGCCGCCGCAAACGCTGATGATTCTCACTGCGGTTTCGCTCGACGGCATGCTGCCGACCATTGTTTCGCGCTGCCAGCCGGTGCGGCTGCTCATTTTGTCTGCCGGCCAAATTGCCGCGGCTTTGCAAGCGCAACACAACGTCCCCGCTGAACGGGCGCAGTTCATCGCCAAGCTGGCCAACGGCAGTTTCCGCCGCAGCCTCGACTTGCTCGATGACGACGTCGACACACGGCGCCGGCAAGCCGTCGAATTTCTGCGCATGTCGTTCCGTTTTAACAAGCCGGTGGAGCAGATGGATTTTCTCAACAACCTGGTGCGCGAGCACGACCGGCGCGGCCTGCGCCAGCTTTTGGAATTTTGTGCCGTCTGGATTCGCGACGGCTACGTGCTGAAGCTCGCGCCGACGATGGCTTCGGGAAGCGCGCCGATCATCAATGCCGACCAGGAGCGCATGCTGGCCGATCTCGTCAAGAATTTGCCGAATTTTGATTTTCCCGGCGTGATTGCCGAGCTGGAGTTTGCCATCGAATGTCTCGACCGCTACGTGCAGCCGTGGCTGGTGTTCATGGTTTTGTTGTACCGCATTCAACAATTGTCAGGCAGCAGAAAATAAATTGGTAACTATTTACCGTCCGGACGCTTTTGTTCGAGAAGGATAGTTGCTTGGTATTGCGAGCTTGCTTGAATCACGAAGCGTCCGGACGGTTACCTGAACAGTTACATAAATTGTAGACTATGAGCCGGCGTGCGAAACGAAAGTCTGCGACCGCAGGGTTTTGCGCTCCGCATTTCCATAGCGAGGAGGCAAAGTGCCGGATTTTATCGAAGTCAAATTCAAGGGTGAGCGCAAAGCTTGGTATGCCAACCCGCTGCAGTTTCCTTTTCGTATCGGCGATCTCGTCGTCGTCGAAGCGGAAAAGGGCGAGGATTTTGGGCGGGTCAACCAGGCTGAGTTGCCGGCGCGCGTGGCAGGTTCCCCCAATGGCGGCTTGAGAAAAGCGTTGCGCAAGGCCGGCGAAAACGACGTCATTCGTTTTCAGGGCAATAGAGTTGCCGAGCAGCGCGCGCTGGAGCTTTGCCGCCAGAAAGTGGATCATCATAAGCTGGTGATGAAAGTGGCGGACTGCGAGTATCAGCTCGACGGCAACAAGATCACGTTCTATTTCACCGCCGACAAGCGCGTCGATTTTCGCGAGCTGGTAAAGGATTTGGCCGCGGTTTATCACACTCGCATCGAGCTGCGGCAAATCGGCGTGCGCGACGAGGCCAAACGCATGGGCGGCTACGGCGTGTGCGGCCGCAAGCTCTGCTGCTCGGCCTGGATCGACGAGTTCGCGCCGATCACGACGCAGGCGGCCAAAGAGCAAAACCTGCCGCTCAATCCCAACAAGCTCGCCGGCGTTTGCGGCCGGTTGAAGTGTTGTTTGATGTACGAACGCGATTTTTACAATCAAGCCATTGCGCAATTTCCGGAGCTGGCCAAGCCGATCAAAACGGAAAAGGGCGAAGGCCTGATTTTGAAAATTGACATTTTCAAAGATACGTTCACGGTGAAATATCAAAGCGGCGAAATAGAAGTGCTGCCGCTGGCGGTTTCAAAGGAGAAGGTATACAAATGCGAGAACGATTGCGGGCACGAGCACGGAAATTTGGAGGAGCTGGGACATGCGGAAACGCATTGATAATTTCTAATTCAAAAACTAATTGGCTGCCACGAAATCTCATTCAGGGAGGAGCGCTCATTGAAAACGGATTCGTTGCTTTACGAGCTGTTCCAATTCGATCCGCAGAGCTTAATTCATTTGCTGAAATTGAAATTGGAAGGCCAATACGCTTTTGAGAGCATCACCATCAAAACTACCGAAAAGCGTTTGGATGGCTTCTTCAAAAGGATCGATGGTGATGGCCCTCATCTTTTTCTCGAAGCGCAGGGATACGATGATCCCAAAATTTTCTGGCGATTGTTTCGGAAAATTTGTACCTTTTATGAACAACGGGATGATCGCAAGCCATTTATCGCCATTGCCTTGTTTCTGGACGAAAAGTACGATCCTGGACCATTTGTCCTTTCATGTATTGCGCCATGTCAATTTTTTCGTGTCAACCTGATTGATTGTTTGAAGGCATTGGAAAGCGCGCCTGGAACGTTGACGGTTCTAAAGCCTCTGGTGTTGACCAGCAAGCAAGAACTGGTAGAAGCACTTCCGCAGTGGAAAGATGACATTCGGTCGCTTAATTTACCCGAAGCGAAACATAAAAGGCTTGTAGAACTGTTAGAATATGCCATTGTTCAACGATTTCCTGAACTTACTGAAGAAGAGGTGGATACCATGTTACACTTAACCCCAATCGAACAGACCACTGTTGGCAAACAAATCTTCGGAAGGGGATTGGATAAAGGAGAACTGATCGGCAATATCAAGTTTGCCCAACGGCTTCTCAAGCAGCCACTCAGCTCAAAAGAAGAGTTGGCGAAAAAGACTGAAGAAGAGCTGAAATCAATTCTGCAACAGTTGGAAGCAGAATTGGAATCATCATTGAGAATTCAGTAGAGATACTGGCATTTTACTTTGCGCAAGAGTAAGGTATGCGTATTCGTTATTGGTACGAGGTGTTCCAATTAGCCTTTATAGAGCTATTGGATCACAGAGTACGGCCATTTTCCAAAAGTAATTGAAGAAGAGTGAATGGCATGTTACGCTTAACTCCAATCGAACAGACCACTGTTGGCAAACAAATCTTTGGAAGGGGTGAGCTCATTGGCAAGATTCAGTTTGCCCAACAGCTTCTTAAGCAACCGCTTAGCCAAAAAGAAGAACTGGCACAAAAGACTGCAGAAGAGCTGAAATCAATTCTTCGCCAGTTGGAAACGGAACTGGAATCGTCGCTGAATGTTCAGTAACCACCACACGCTGGTTGCCACGCTCATGAAATCAGGGCAATCGTGCTTTTTTGCGAACCAGCCGTACTTCAGTATGCTTTGTAAAGCCGAGACAACACACGATCTTCGACGGTTTGAAATAAATGCGCAAGCGGCTTCGTAAAAAATTACATAAAGGTGAATTTCAGGAAATGGGATTCGAGATCCGATTTCGGATCGCAAAAGACCTTGACGAAGCGGCCTTCAACGCACTCATTGACGCCTTTATCGAGCAAGCTATTGAAGCAAATGGATTGATGTTCGGAGGCGGCGGTCAACGGGAATGGGAAGGGTTTGTGACGTTAGAGCGACGCGGATCCGCCACCGAGGAACATTGGCAGTTAGTACAGCGATGGCTGGAGAAACAGCCGCAAATACTTGAGCATCAGGTGGGACCACTTGTTGATGCATGGTATCCCGCCTAATATTGGGCAAATTTGTACAGTTTTAGTTTAAGGACGAAACTCTTTGTGACTTCCCACGAAAAAATTCTCGTTACCAGCGCCTTGCCGTATGCCAACGGACCGTTGCACATCGGCCACATTGCGGGCGCGTATTTGCCGGCGGATATTTACGTGCGCTATCAACGTATGATGGGCCGCGACGTCGTTCACGTTTGCGGCACCGACGAGCACGGCGTCGCCATTACCATTGCCGCCGAAAAGGCGAAGAAATCGCCCAAAGAATTTGTGGACTTCTATTGGGCGCAGATGAATGCAACGTTCGCCAAAGCCGGCATCAGCTTCGATATTTTTTCTCGCACGACCACGCCTGAGCATTATCCGATTTCGCAGGAATTCTTCCTGACCATGCACAAAAAAGACTTGCTCGTTGAAAAGGCGGTCAAACAGCTTTATTGTCCGAATGACAAACGCTTTCTCGCCGATCGCTACGTCGAGGGAACTTGCCCGCATTGCGGCACGCCTGGCGCGCGCGGCGATCAGTGTGAAGCTTGCGGCAAGTGGATCGATCCGCTCGAGCTGATCGACCCCAAGTGCATGGTGTGCGGCACGCGGCCGGAAATTCGCGAGACCAAACATTTCTTTATCCCGCTCGGCCGGTTTCAAGAGCAAGTCAAAGCGTGGCTCGATACGAAGAAAAATTGGCGTGACAACGTGCTCAACTTCTGTTATGGCTGGATCAAAGAAGGTCTCACCGACCGCGCCATCACGCGCGACATCACGTGGGGCGTGCCGGTGCCGTTGCCAGGATACGAAGGCAAGGTGCTCTACGTTTGGTTCGATGCGCCGATTGGCTATATCTCGGCTACGCAAGTTTGGGCCAAACGTCTCGGCCAGCCGGACAAGTGGAAAGAATATTGGCAGAATCCCAAGACCAAGCTGGTGCACTTCATCGGCAAGGACAATATTGTTTTTCACGCCATCGTCTGGCCGGCGATGCTGATGGCGCAAGACGGCTACATTTTGCCGGCGGATATTCCCGCCAATGAGTTTCTCAATCTCGAAGGCCGCAAGCTTTCCACCAGCCGCAATTTTGCGGTGTGGCTGCACGAGTATTTGGAAAAATTTCCACCGGACCCATTGCGCTACACGCTCGCCGCCAATCTGCCGGAAGGCAAAGATGCGGATTTTTCCTGGAAAGATTTTCAGACGCGCAACAACAGCGAGCTGGCGGATATTTTGGGAAATTTTATCAATCGCACGCTGACGTTTGTTAAAAAAAATTACGGCAATCGCGTTCCTGCCGCCGGCACACTGAGTGAGCGCGACCGGCGCACGTTGGAGATCATCAAGTCGTGGCCGCAAAAACTCAGCGCTGATTACGAGCGCTATGAGTTCCGCCGTGCCACGCAGGACTTGATGGATTTGGCGCGCCACGCCAACAAGTATTTCAATGATGAGGAGCCATGGCGCACGCTCAAAATGGATCGGAAGCGCTGCGATACGACGATACACATCTGCTTGCACCTTTGCAAGGCGTTGGCTGTTTTGATGTCGCCGACTTTACCGTTTTCCGCGGCGCGTATATGGAAAATGCTCAATCTCTCCGGCGAGGTAGAAAAGCAAAATTGGCTCACGGCTCCGGCTGAACCGTTGCCAGTCAACCATCAATTAAACGAACCGGAAATTCTCTTCACCAAAATCGAAGACGAGACCATTGCGCCGGAAATCGCTCGCCTTCAGGAGGCATTGCAAAGAATGGAACAAACCGCTCAATCTACCGTTGAATCTCCACAAAGCAACCCGGAGCAATCGGCGGCCGCCCAGAAACCGCTGATTCCGATTGAAACTTTCCAGCAGCTCGATCTCCGCGTCGCTGAAATTCTGGCCGTCGAAAAAGTTCCCAAAGCCGACAAGCTGCTGAAATTGAGCATCCGCGTCGGCACTGAAGAGCGCCAGCTCATTGCCGGCATCGCACAACATTATCAACCCGAAGAACTCGTTGGCAAAAAAGTGGTGATCGTCGCCAACCTACAGCCAGCCAAAATTCGCGGCATCGAATCGCAAGGCATGATCCTCGCCGCTTCGACGGAGGATGGAAAACTCGCCATCGTCGCGCCGGAGCGAGAGATTGCGAGCGGCGCGAAGGTGAAGTAACCGCAGCCCGACGGGCGTAGCCAGTCGGCTCATCAGAAAAGGCTGAACTATATGATTCATAATCGGCGCAGTTTCTTGAAGACCTGCTTTGCTGGCGCAGCAACCGCGATATCGTGGTGCAGCTCAACTCTATTCGCCTTTGCGAAATTTGCACAGCACGTTGTGCCGGCGCTTAACTTTAACTCGGAAGGTCCAGCCATGAACATGAAACTGAATGACTGGTCAGAGGCCGCGCTTCGGGATTTGGCAAAGGAAACCGGCGTTGCAGTGGTTTGGGATGACGCCAATCGCGCCGCTGCTTCGGAAGACTATGGACACATCGTCAAGGGGTCGCCGGTTGGCGTGGCGCATCCACACGCAGCCGCAGAGATCGAAAAGACGCTGGTTTTCGTGAACAAGCGAAGTTTGCGCTTGACTGGACGCGGCGTGGGCCACAGCGCGAGCGGTCACTCGATTGCTGTCAATGCCCTCACACTTGATTTGTCCAAAATGAATCACGTCGAAAAGCCTAATAAGACTGCAGAGACGGTTGTTTGTGAACCAGGAGCGCGGTGGCGGGATGTGGTTGCAGCGACGGTGGCGGAGAAATTGATTCCGCGTGTTTTGCCCTTGAATCTCGATCTCACTGTCGGCGGCACACTCTCGGTTGGCGGCGTCGGCCCGACAGCGCATCGCTTCGGCCCGATCATCGCCAACGTTGTCGAGATGGACGTTGTGACGGGAGATGGACGACGAATGCGCTGCAGTTTTGATCGTGAGCGTGAACTCTTCGATGCCATGCTGGCCGGTCTCGGAAGATGCGGCGTTATGGTGAGTGCAACCTTGGCGCTGCGCCAGCTCGAGCCCTCCGTTCGCACCTTTTATCTTCTTTACGACGACATCAAAGCTTGGATTGCTGATCAACGCATGCTGGCGCAAGCTGGCAAATGCGACCACCTTGAAGCATTTTGCACGGCGAGCGTGCAAGGTTTGCGAAAAACCCCGGCTGGCCGCCGTCCTTTCGCGCATTGGTTCTACGGTTTGTACGTTTCCTTCGAACATGAGCCAGGCGCGGCGCCGGAAGCGAGCGCGGCGCTCGCAGGTCTGCATTACTATCGGCGCATTCATGTTGAAGACGATGACAGCGCAAATTTTCCGGCACGTTATGATCCGAGATTCGATATGATACGTCGCACCGGCGCCATGCAACAGCCGCACCCCATCTTCGAATGCATACTTCCGGTCAATGTGCTTGCCGATCTCCTGCCGCGAGTGCTTGACGCGCTGCCGCTAACATTGGGAGATGGCCACCGGCTTATCTTTCTCGCGCCGCGTGAGTTGCCGCGCTTCTTTATGACTCCCTCCAGTCGCGAGGCAGCGATCTTTGCCGTTCTGCCAACAGGAGTAGCGCCAATCTTTCTCGATGACACGCTGAAGGCGCTTCGTGCCGTGCATCAAATGTGTATCGAGGCTGGCGGCAAGCGTTATCTCGCCGGTTGGTTGGGCATGATGGACAACACGGCGTGGCACGCTCATTACGGCGAGCGTTACAACGAATGGATCGCTGCCAAACAAAAATTCGATCCGAATGGCGTGCTCAGCTCAGCGCTATTTGGAACTGGGGTATAGCACATGAAACCTGTTTTCATCGACACCCACGCCCATTTGCAGCTTTCTCATTTCGACGCCGATCGCGAAGAAATTATTCATCGCGCGTGCGAAGCGGGAGTCGAAAAAATCATCGTCGTGTCGACGGACGTGACATCGAGCCGCCAGAGCTTGCAGATGGCAGAAAAATATCCTGGTTTGTTCGCCGCGGTCGGAATTCACCCCACGGATTGCGGCAAGGCGACGGACGAAGATTTTGCTGTAATCGCCGCGCTGGCGCAACATCCCAAAGTCGTCGCCATTGGCGAGATTGGGATGGATTTTTATTGGAAGCCGTTCTCACAAGAGGATCAGCAGCGCGCTTTCATTCGCCAATTGCACTTGGCCAAAGAGCTTGACAAGCCTGTCATTATCCATAACCGCGAAGCCGGCGCCGCAATTCTGCAAACGCTGCACGATGCCGGTATTAATCATCTTTCTGGTGTTTTTCATTGCTTCTCGGAAAACATTGAGTATGCGCAGCGCGTGCTCGCCCTCGGTTGTCACATTTCTTTCACCGGCAATTTGACTTACAAAAAATCAACTTTGCCGGAAGTAGCCGCGCAGGTGCCACTGAAACGCCTCTTGCTCGAAACCGATGCGCCGTTCATGACGCCGGCGCCGCACCGAGGCAAGAGCAACGAGCCGGCTTACACCGTTCACATTGCCGAAAAACTGGCGGAGATCAAAAAAATTTTGCTCGCAGAAGTGGCGCAGCAAACTACCGCGAATGCCATTGGGTTGTTCGATCTGGGTACGGAGGGCGTGGAGAAAAGCGTAAAAAGTAAAGCGTAAAGAAATTGCGCTTTGCTCTATGCACTTACCACCTGACTTTTCACCCAAAAAATCTCTCGGGCAAAATTTTCTCATCGATGACAATATTGCCCGCAAGATCGTGCATCTTTTGGCCCCGCAGCCGGACGATACCATCGTCGAGATCGGCCCCGGCTTCGGCGTTTTGGCCAGATACATCATTCCGGGCGGCTGCCGCTATATCGGCATCGAAATCGACGAGCGGCTGGTGCCGCTGCTGCAAAAAGAATTCGCCGCATTTCCACAGGCTGAAATTAGACACGCCGATTTTCGCAAAGTGAATCTTGCCGAATTAGCGGCTGGGAGCAAGCTGCGTCTTGTCGGCAATATTCCTTATCACATCACCAGCAGTATCATCTTCGCAGCGTTCGCTCACCATGCCGTGTTGCGCGACATGATGCTGACCGTGCAAAAGGAAGTCGCCGGCCGCATCGTCGCCACGCCGGAAACCGGCGGCAAAGACTACGGCATTCTCTCGGTAGTCAGCCAGACTTTCGCCCGGACGGAAATCCTTTTCAGCATGTCGAAGCACGTTTTCCGCCCCAAGCCGGAGGTCGATTCCGCGGTGGTGCGCTGGACGTTTCAGCCGCCGCCGGAAAAATTGCTGGATACGGATTTTTATTTGCGAATGGTGAAAGCGGTTTTTGGCCAACGCCGCAAAACCCTGCGCCGCAGCCTCGCGGCATTTTTGCAAAAAGAAATTTCTATGGCGATGACGGCCGATTTGCAGCGCCCGTTCGGGCAGCGACGGCCGGAAAGCCTTTCAATTGCCGAACTCATTCAACTTGCCAATGCACTGACATCTGAAAGACCCTGACCATGGAAGATCTCGATCGCCAGGAAATTCTCGAGGACGTGAGCTTTCTCATCGAGGAAAAGCAAGCGCCCAAATTGCGCGCCATCATGCTGGACGCGCATCCGGTGGATATCGCCGATTTGCTCATGCACATGGACGGCGAGCATCGCCGCTACCTTTTTGAAGCGCTCGATCTGCGCACGGCAGCGGACGTCATCCTGGAAGTAGACGAGCCGACGCGCCAGAAATTGATCGAAATCTGGGACGAGCGCCAGCTTGCCGGCTTGGTGCGCGAGATGAACTCCGACGACGCCGCGGATTTCGTGGGCGCCTTGCCGCCGGAGCTGGCGGCGAAAATTCTTAAACAAATCGAGCCGGAAGAATCCGCCGACGTTCGGCAGTTGCTGGCGCACGAAGAAGACACCGCCGGCGGCATTATGGCGTTGGAGCTGGTGGCGATGGCGCAGGACGGCACCGTCGAAGATGCGATCAACGAAATTCGCAAAAAAGCGGACGAGATCGACACGATCAATCACGTCTACGTCGTGGACGAAAACCGGCGGCTGGTGGGCCTCATTCCTTTGAAAAAATTGCTGCTCGCCGAGCCTTATACGCCTCTGAGTAAAATCATGAATCGCGACGTGATCTCCGTTCCGGTCGGAACCGATCAGGAAGAGGTCGCTAAATTGGCGCGCAAATATGATTTGCTCAGCGTGCCGGTCGTCGACATGCAAGGCCGTCTGATCGGCCGCATCACGCATGATGATATTGTCGATGTCATGGAGGAAGAAGCTGCTGAAGATCTTTCGCACATGGCCGGCATTGCCAGTCATGGTGACATTCGCGATATTCGCGACACCTCGGTGCTTCGCACGGCGCGCATCCGCCTGCCCTGGCTCGTCATCGGCCTGTTTGGCGGCATCGTGGCGGCCTGGATTCTCAGTTTCTTTGAAAATAAATTGCAGCAAAACATCGTGGTGTTGATGTTTTTTGTTCCGGTGGTGATGGCGATGGGCGGGAATGCCGGTATTCAATCTTCAACGATCGTCGTACACGGCCTCGCCACCGGCAGCATCGGCCTCGGTGATATGGTGCAACGCCTGGTCAGAGAAATGCGCGTGGCGTTTCTCAACGGCTTTCTTTGCGGTTTGTTGCTGCTGCTCATCGTCACCGTCGTATGGAACCAGCCCCATTACGGGATTCTGGTGGGCGTCTCGCTTTTGATCGTCATGTTCGTGGCCGCTTTGGTCGGCGCCTCCATTCCGCTGTTGCTCAAACGATATAATATTGATCCGGCCATTGCAACCGGCCCGTTCATAACGATCTCC
>JAKEEU010000240.1 GCA_022616415.1 Candidatus Zhuqueibacterota bacterium
TCCTCCTTGATTAAAGGTGCAGTCAACCACATCAAGGCGAAAAGAGTGTTACCCCTAAAGCTGACGAGTTTATGGCAATTCAATTTAGCAAAAACAATTACAATTAGGTGTTTTACGAATTACGCTTTACGAATTACGTTTTACGCATTACGTCTTATCTCATCAGCACCATTTTCTTCGTTTGCACGCGATCACCGGCCTTTAAAGTGTAAAAGTATATTCCTGAGTTGACCGCTTGGCCGTGATCGTTCTTCCCATCCCAGACCGCTGATTTCTGCCCCGGCGATTGACGGCCATTCACCAGCGTCCTGATCTCTTGCCCCAGCGCATTGAAGATGGTTAACCGGACTTCACTGGCTACTGGCAACTGGTAACTGATCACTGTCTCCGGATTTCCCTCGCCTTTGGCGGGGGATTTCGCTTCGCTCAAGAAAGGATTGGGATAATTCTGTGCCAGCGTAAAAGTTGCTGGAGTTCGATCTTCCGAGGCAACACTCACCGGCACTTGCCCGAATTCCATGTCCTTGAATCCCCAGTTACCATACGAGCTCCACTGGTCCGAAAAATGGGGGCTGGGTTGGCCTGTTAAGCTGATAAAACCGCTTTGACCCGGCGCGAGAATATTTTCATCGATAATTTCAGAAGCTGTGAATTCGATGGCCTGTTCATAGGTGCCCCTGTCGTTGATTTGCCTGGCCACGTCCTTCAGGTTAGAAAAAGAAAAGCCATTAATGGGATCGACGAAATTGCCAATATTCGTCACATGGTCGGGACCTACCCAGCCAATGTTGTCACCATTGTCCCACCAAATCACCGGTTTGTTGTTCCAATTCACGAAATAATCTTGCGCTGTGTTATCGGCTTGCGGTAAGTCAGCAAAATTGATGAATCCACCCCATTCCTCAGTGCCATCGCCTTTGTGAGGCAGACGAGGATCCACGCCATCGCTGCGATCCTGGTATTTTCCGGCATGCCAAAACTTTATCTTTTGGTCTTTTCCGGCATAAAAGAGATTGAAGCCCAGGGGGATAAATGAGACAGCAGACTCAAATTCCTCCAGGTTGGTTGCTCTTATTGCACCGTCAACAAATTTCAGCATATCTAATTCCTGATTCCAAAAGGTCATTTTCAAGGAGAAGACCTGATGATTTTGTAGATCATCGCCAAATACCGGACCATGAATGGTGCGATAATGAGTAAAAGGAATTTGAGCACCCAAGCTAATAATGGTGTCTTGTATGGCTTCAAAATTTAGCCATTGTCCGTTGTGGACATATTTGTTGAAGGAAGCTTCCATGGTCGAATCGATGTAGACGTCGCTGTTGTCATCTCCTGCACTGGTGATTGACCAGGCATGATGTTCCGTATGTCCAATGACCAACGAGGGTATACCGGCAATGGCTATTCCGCCTACATGAAATGTGGGGCAATCCAGCTCGACTTCGTTGGGAATGGAAGGTTCATCTTCCTCGGGAGGATGATCGGTTTGAGGAGCACCCAATAGCATGACATTGCCGGAATTGGATTTTGTTGTTGAAATGAGAACCGCAAAGCTACCCCATTTCAAAGGTAATCTTAGTGCCTCAGCGCGAGATTTAAGCTCATATCTTCTCTTGGTGAGAGATGCAATAACCTCCTCTCTCACACGCATTCCTGAATAGCTCCAGTTTCTGATCGTTGCCGAGCCTCCGCCTCGGATCGTCGTTGGCGCGCTGGGATCATTGATGGGGCGATTGAGATCGAACCAGGCTTGTCCATTTTGCCGCAGTTCTACTAATCGATCGAGTTCCTCACCCCCGCCTTGGCCGAAAAATCTGCTAATAAGTTGTATAATTGCAATCGATTTGTAGACTGTCCACCGTTCCATTGGAAATGTTCTAAACTGAATGGGTTTATATTTTGCAGGGTTTGTGGCCATGGAATCCAGATAGGTGTTAATTCCATCCCGATACGATTCCAACATGGTCTTAAATTTCATGGGCAGAGCATTGAACTGTTGTCGGCGTTCTTCCGTAGTATAAAATAAGGTTCGAATGGCCCCATCAGATTCCAGATAATCGCTACCAAACCATTCTGCCAGCTTGCCTTCGGCATTTCTTCGGAACAGTTCCAATTGAAACAGCCGGTCCTGGGCAACCGCAAAGCCCTGGCCAAAGAAGACGCCAGATTCCGATTCTCCAACGATGTGGGGCACCCCATAAGAGTCACGATATATGGTGACGGTGGTGCCATCCGGAGCGGTAAGGGTGATGGTATCAGCTAAAAGAGTTGCTGGTACCGTTAGAAAAAAAACTATGGCGGCAAAAAACACAGTGATGGAAACTGATTGTTTCATTGGATTATGCCTCCGGTTAGATAATCGCCTTAGTGGCATGAATTTTTTGATGGCTCCCGATGGCCACTAAGCATCAAGAGTCATCAGCAATCAATTGGCTGACCTTATCTCATCAGCACCATCTGAGGTTGGCAGATTAAGCGTGGCCAGCATGCCGCCAAAGAAGGTTGACAGACTGGTAGCGCCATAAAGCATCTTGTAGGTGGCAGCGTCTGTCTTGAAAATGCCTCCGGCGAAGGCGGCGGCAGCATCAAGAGTGCCGGGGCCGCCGGCTGGTAGTACGGGATTATTTGCTTCTTTGACCCAATTCAACCCATCCTCGGAGATGGCGAAACCGGTCTGCAGAATTCCGCCATTGCCAACAACATCGTTTTGCCCGCCATACCACATGAGAAACTTGCCATTTTCATTGAAGCTGCTGGCACACCGTTCCATCTACCCGGGGCTCCGATGATGCCAAAAAGCGGAGCGCAGGACTTTTGCTACTGTTGCCCGAAGCCGGGCTGGGCGTGAGCAACGCGCGTCTCGGCAAGCATTAAAAATGCCATCGCCAAGAGACACACACTCCAAATAACCATTACCTTCTTTTGCATAATAAACCTCCTTTGGGTTGGATGAATTAATGCATGCTTGTTGGCTTGATGTCTCAGAATGACCACCACATATCAAGCGCCATCAGCATTCAATCGGCTAATTAATTAGCTTGCAGCGAAATCAGTCAAAGAGAGTGCCAGAAAATCAGGAAAGACTTGAGGGCGGATTAAATTCCGTTAAAATCGGAGGTTAGAGAAGATGAGCCTGATGGTGAGAAAACTCGTTGCGACAGGCAAAAACTCGCCAGAATTGGCGAAGGCGGGTGGGTGGTTGTTTTATTTGCTTTTGGGCTCGCCAGATTCGATGAGCGTGGAGCGAGAGGCGTGGAGCGTGTGCATCCCCTTTGCCTTCGCACCGTCGCTGAGAGCAAAAAGAAAAGGTATTGCGGTCGTTTGATTTAAACACTAAATTGATTATATTGATAATGCTCGCTTGCCAACCATGTCCCTGGCGCTTGGCGCGATATGGACTGCGTCCGTAGGAGAAAACTGTCATGCAAAAACTTCCCGTCGGGTTATCCGATTTCAAGCAGGTGATCGAAGGCCATTACTACTACGTGGACAAATCCCTGCTGCTCAAAGAGCTGATCGATCACGGCGCCCAAGCCATGCTTATTCCCCGGCCGCGGCGCTTCGGCAAGACGCTGAACCTGTCCATGATGCGCTATTTTTTTGAAAAGACCGATGCCGATACTTCCCATTTATTCCGTCACTTGAAAATCTGGCAAGCCGGAGAAGAATACACCAGCCGGCAGGCAAAATATCCGGTGATTTTTTTGACGTTCAAAGACGTGAAGGAGTTCAATTGGGTAAGTGCGCTGGAGAAAATCAAACAACTGATTCAAACAGAATTTCTGCGGCACAAATATTTGCGAAACGGAAAAGTGCTGGAGGCCGAAGAACTGGATGCTTTTGACAAAATTGCCAATCTCACTGCCAGCACCAGCGCATACGAAAACAGCCTCGAGCATCTTTCCGATTTTTTGGCCCGCTATCACCATCAACCAGTGATCCTGTTGATTGACGAATACGACACCCCCATTCAAGCAGGCTACGTCAATGGCTACTATGCCGAAGTGGTCGGCTTTATGCGCAACTTTCTCAGCGGCGGCTTGAAAGACAATCCCCATTTGGAAAAGGGCGTGCTCACCGGCATTTTGCGCGTCGCCAAAGAATCCATTTTCTCCGGACTGAACAACCTTGCCGTTTTTACGCTGTTGCGGAGCGAATTTTCTGCCGCCTTCGGCTTGACGGAAGCGGAAGTCGAGCAGGCCTTGAGAGATTTTCAAGTTGCCGAGCAATACGACAATATCAGAAACTGGTATAACGGCTATATTTTCGGCGGCCAAATACTTTACAACCCCTGGTCGATCATCAATTATCTCGCCAGTGCCGACAAGGAATTTCTGCCCTATTGGGTCAACACTTCCGACAATGCCCTCATCGAGCAAGTGCTGACGCGAGGGGGCATTGAGCTCAAAGCCGAATTGGAAAGCCTGATTCGCGGGGAGAGCATTGAAAAGCCGGTGCAGGAGAACATTGTTTACCGCGACATCGAAAAAAAAGAAGACCTGCTCTGGAGCTTTTTGTTGTTCAGCGGCTATTTGAAATCCGAAGCGCAAAGGCGGGATGATTTCGATCCGGCGAAGATTTTATGCCAACTGGTGATTCCCAACCAGGAAGTGCGCAGCATTTATATCAGCATTGTCGAACAGTGGTTTTCGCAAAAATTCGAGCCGGCGAAATTGGCAATGATGCTGCGCGCCCTCTGCGCCGGCGACATTGAGTCGTTCGAGCTCCTGTTTCGAGAAATGGTCGCGCAGATCTTCAGTTTCCATAATTTCGGCGCGGCATCGGAAAAAGTCTATCAGGCCTTTGCCATCGGTTTGTTGGTGTGGCTGGGAGGCCAATATGACCTTAAGAGCGATCGCGAGTCCGGCTATGGCCGGTACGACGTAATGCTCATTCCCCGCGATTCACATGCCGCCGGCATCATCATCGAATTCAAAAAAGTGAACACCAAGCGCGGCGAAACGAAAGACCGCGCTTTTGCCAAAGCCTTTCAGCAGATCGAAGAGAAAAACTACGCCGCGGAACTGGAGCAGCGCGGCATTCAACAGATTCGCAAGCTCGCCGTTGTGTTCAAGGGCAAACAGGTGTGGGTGAGGGAGCAAAGCGCAGAGAGCAGAGGGCATAGCGATGAATGAGGCTCTTCGCCCTCTGCTCTACGCCCTCCGCCCTCAAGCCGGCTTGGTGATCCCCAGCTTGTTCATCCGATACCGCAAATTCGGCTCGGAGATTTTCAACACGCGCGCGGCTTGCGATTGATTCCAATCGTTTTCAATCAGGGCTTGACGGATAAGCTGCTCTTCGTGTTCCGCCAGGCTTTCATTTAGAGATTTGCGAATCGTCTGCGCCAAGGAGGTGGCTTTATTTTTTTTGAATTCCTTTTGATATTCCGGCGGCAGCAGATCGTAACGCAGAATCGTTATGTTTGGCTTTGCCAGCGTCACCAGGCGCTCCACAAAATTTTCCAGCTCGCGGATATTGCCCTCCCATTGGCGCTGCTGCATAAAATCCAACACCTGCTCGTGAAAAGCCTCCACCGGCTTTTGCTGCTGCGGCGCGAATTTTTTGAGAAAATGGTTGGCTAACAGCGGAATATCCTCGCGGCGCTCGCTCAAAGCCGGGACGGCGATGGGATAAACGTGCAAGCGATAATACATATCTTCGCGAAACTGCCGGCTGTCCACTAATTGGCGCAACTCCGCGCTGGAGGCGGAGATGATGCGCACGTCGATCTTGCGAGGTTTGTTGCTGCCCAGAGGCCGCATCTCACCGTCCTGCAACACGCGCAAGAGCTTGGTTTGCATTTCGAGCGGCAGGTTGGCAATCTCGTCCATGAACAGCGTGCCTTGGTGGGCTTCTTCCAGCAAGCCTTTGCGGTCGCTCGCCGCGCCGGTGAAAGCGCCTTTGACATGGCCGAACAACTCGCTCTCCAAAAGATTTGCCGGAATGGCGCCGCAATCGATGGCGACGAAGGGGCCATCACGTCTGGCACTGATCTGATGGATCGCGCGCGCAATCAATTCCTTGCCGGTGCCGCTTTGGCCTTCCAGCAAAACCCGCACGTCACAAAGCGCCGCGGCTTCGACCGCCTGCAATAATTCAATGAACTTTTTGCTTTTGCCCAACAGCCCCAGTGGCTCGTATTTCGCCAGCAGCGCGGCTGCGGGCAAGGGCGCAGCAAAATACTCCTGAATTTTTTGCACGTTGCGCAAAAACGGCGCGGCGACAGCGGCGAGCTTTTGCAAGTACCCCAGATCGTTCTCGTCAAACTCATCGTCGTGATCTTTGTTCAAAAGCAGAATGGAGCCGATGACGACGCCTTCGGTGCGCAACGGCACACACATCACGGACTTTAGTGAGAGGTCTTTGAAACGATCCTTGCGAAAGCGAGGATCATCCTTAATATTTAGACTGAGAAAAGCGCGATTGTTTTTCAGCACCCAGCCGCAGACTTGCGCATGTACGGTATGATAACGGTGCGGCTGCGTTTCCCGCCCTTCTTTGAAAACGGTTTTCACGGTTTGGTGAGTTTGCGGGTTGATCATCATGATCAAGGCCGTTTCCGCATTCAGCAGGCTTGCGGCTTGTTGCGTCACCACGCGGAGAATTTCGTCAAAATCCCGCTGCTGGCCGATCATCTCTGCCAGCTCGAGAAGCCGTTCCAGTTTGTCATATTCCAACTCAATTGATTTTGTTGGCATGATAAGACCTCGATTAAAACGTAAAGCGTAAGGCGTAAAGCGTAGCGCTCGCTTTTCGCTTAACGCTCTACGCTCTTCGCCCTCCGCCCTCAGCTCTATGCCCTCTGCTCTGCGCGCTCCAACTCCTCCAAATCCCATTCCAACTCCATTTCTGCGAACAAAGCCCTTGCTTTTTCAAGATAGACTTCGGCAGAAATGCCATTCAACCCCCGGTGCTTGCTTTTCTTCTCCAGCAGGTGTTTGCCGATTTCCATGTAGGTTCTGGCCAGTTCCGGGCGGGCGCCAAGAGGCTCAGCGCTTTTTATGCATTCATCCCAAAATTTAAGCGCTTTCTTCTGCTTAGTTTCCAGCCAGTGGAGTGTTCCCATCAATCGCAATGCCTCGAGCTTCCCCGCCACACCCCAACGCGACCATTTTATCGCAGCCTTTCCGCATTTATGCGCCGCCTTTTTTATTTCCCTTAATTTCATTGCATCTTTTCCTGACGGGCCGCTTAGAAGGACCTTTTTAAATTGATGAACGTCGAGAAGGAATTGGCTTAGGAAAATTGCCCAACGACAAAGAGGCGGGATATTGCTCGATTCCGATAACATCCGCTTTGCTTCAGTTAATGATTTCTCTGCTCCGGTTATGTCTTTGGTCATAATTTGCATCTTCGTTTTCAACGCCAAGATCAGAATACTCCAAAAGCCAAACCCAAGCTTGCGTGCAAAAATAGAACTTTCATCCAAGTATTTTACGAGATCATGAAACAGTCCTTTATTCAATTGATAGAGCGACCTACTTATCAAAGCGGTCAACCTCCCTAGATCGTATTCATAAGTATTACTAATATCGGATATTCTCTTTATTAACATAGCTGCATACGCAAAATCACCACACCAAAGCGCAACATTGAAGGACGAATTCAGATACCCCAATGCCATATATAATTCTCCCAGATGCAAATTAGCGTTCACAAGCTTCTCGTCGATTTTATACCCTCTATCCCATTTCCCTACAAGAAAGTTGTGTCCGAGCTCAAAAACTTTGTGCTTGAGGACGGATTTAACATCATTCTCATTGATATATTGCCTGGAAACGTCCAAAAACTTTTGGCTTATAGAGAAAGAAATTGATGCACCGGCAAAAAGAACACTCCCAGCAGCATAAATACCAGCGGCCCCTTCTATTACTTTCAGATCAAATTTACTGAGCAATCCAAACACGCCTATCGAATCTATGAACAGCCTTATCGGATTGATCGTGGACAATGCTTCGCCCCGTTTATAATATAAACCGATCACTTCAATATCTCTAATACCGGGTATTCTCTTCTCTTTTTTTGATGGCCAATAGAGACCCTTGAGCACAAGCAAAAGATTTACGAGAAATTTACCTACAATTACAATTTTATGCCTTGATATGCTTTCTCCAAAACATTCTAATGCCTTATCAAAATGCTCCACGGCTTCAACCAAATGCCCTTTATTATAAAAGGCGAGGGCAATATTCTTCTCCAGCATGGCGATTTTCCCGGGGTCGGCAGTCTCTCCAAATTGGTTGAGATAAAGTTTCAGGGCCTCCTGATAATAGCTGAGGGCTTCACTTGAGGCGGCCGCCTTTAACGCCTCCTCTCCGGCCTTGATTAAATATTCTTCCGCTTTCTCGAGATTTGCTGCCTTGCTGTAGTGAAAAGCGAGCATACCGTAAAATTCGTGCAATCTATCTGAAAACACGGATTCAATCGCATTGGCGATTTGCAGGTGAAGGTCTTTCCTTTTTTTGAGCAGGATGGATTCATAAGTCACTTCTTGCACCAGCGCATGCTTGAAAAAGTACTCGAGTTCTTCCAGCCTCCTTCTTTCCCGGATAAGCTGAATGTCCTTTAAATGCTCCAATCGCTCATCTATTTCCTCAATGTTTTTCGCCACCTCAACCAAGATCTTATAAAAAAAGCTTCTTCCGATGACGGACGCGACCTTCAGCAAGGATTTGGTTTTCTCATCGAGCTTATCAATCCTGGCCAAAAGCACCTCTTGAATCGTTGCAGGTATCACCACCGACTCAATTTTTTCGGTGATTTTGAATTTTCCATTTCCAGGCTCGATTACGCCTTCATCGACAAAAGACCATACCACCTCTTCTATGAAAAAAGGATTGCCTTCGGCACGATTGGCGATGGCCGACCGGATACCAGTGGGAAGCCCGCTGGCTTTCAGCAGGTTCCGGATCAGGACGGCACACTGGTTGTCATCCAATGGCTCCAGATAAATCTCTGCATGGCATCTGCTGTATCTCTTCCGGATGGTTTGCAATATCCGCTCACCGGTTTCCCGGTAGTTTGGCCGGAAAACATTGACAAAAAGGATCCTATGGTTTTCGGCTAATCGATAAAGTGATTCGAGCAGCTCGATGGACGACAGATCAGCCCAGTGGAGATCTTCGATGATGATGACAAGAGGGTGAAGCTCTGCACCTTTCATCATCAGCTCGCGCATATTTTTTAAAATGAGCTTTTTCATCGCCTCGCCCTCGATCCCCTTGACCCGCTCCGCATGCTTTGCCGTGAGCTTCATGCCCATGAGCGTGGCGACGAAAGGCAAGACCTCGTCAACGCCTTCAGGATGAATTTTCACGATAGTCTTTTCCAGCTTGGATGTCGCCTCCGCTTCGCCATCCTCTTCCGTTATATTTGCCCAGTTTTTGAGAATGTCGATGAGGGGATGATAACTCAAATTCTGACCGATGGACAAAGCCCGGCCTTCGAGCAGGGTGGCGCTTTTAACGTCTTCCATTGTTCTCAATTCCGCCATCAGCCTGGACTTGCCGATGCCGGCTTCGCCGATGACGCTGACAATCGAGCCTTCGCCATTGATGGCCTTGAGCACATGCAGTTTCAACTTATCCAGCTCTTTCTCTCTGCCGACCATCTTGGAATAAATCATCCGTCCTGCGCCCAACCGAGGCCGGTGAATTTTTTCCCTGACCGATAAAAGCTCGAACACCGGAACCGCCGCTTTGATGCCTTTTAAGGTAATGGGCTTTAATTCCTTGAAGTCAAATTCATTCCTGGTATATCTGTAAGTTAATGGCCCAACATAAATCTGGCCGTTCGCGCACAATGCCATCAAATTGGAGGCCAGCTCAACCGTGCCGCCGATGACGGCATATTCTTTCGTTTGGTCTGAACCCACGGCCCCTGCGACAACCATGCCGGTATTAATGCCAATTTGGGTATTCAAGGGAATAGCCAAATTTTTTTTCAGATTGAATTGCTGAAGTTGATTCCGCATTTCGATGGCGGCGTTGATGGCCTTTTGCGGCGCGTTTTCGATGGCTTGGGGCGCGCCGAAGCGCACTGTGACGCAGCTCCCCATGATTTTATCAATCGTCCCGCCATACTTGTGCGCCATGGCGCCAAACATTTCAAAGCATTGGCTCATGTTTGCGGCCACTTCTTCAGGATCGAGTTTTTCCAACATCTCGGTATAACCGGAGATCTGCGCGAACATGATGGTCGCCTGGCGACGTTCAGTCTCTTTCCGTGTTTCCGGCTTTTCCCTCCGCGCAACGACGGCTTCGGGCTGCCCGCTTTCGAGAATTTTCTTCAATTTTTTCAGCTCGGACAAAAGATGCTTTGCCGATGGATAGCGGTCGTGCAGCTCCTTTTGCAAACATTTCAAGGTAACGTCTTCCAAAGCTTTCGGAACGTCGTCTCGCAGCTCGGCAGGAGGAATCGGATCTTCATTGATAATTGAATAGATGATGGCGGCTTCATATTCATGGATAAAAGGCAGTCGCGAGGTCAACATTTCATACAACACCACACCCAACGACCAGACGTCGGTACGGTGATCGACCTCTTCCCCCCGCGCCTGCTCGGGTGACACGTAGGCCAACGTGCCCACGGTTTTCCCGGTCTTCGCCAGGCGCATTTTCCGGCCGGCAAGCTTGGCGATGCCAAAATCAATAATCTTGACGACGTCGTCTTTAGTGATGATGATATTGGCGGGCTTGATATCTCGATGCACGATGCCATGCTGATGCGCTTTTGCCAAACCCTGCGCGATCTGTATCGCAATTTCAATCGCATCCGCCATTGGCAACCCACATGCCATGCCGAAGGGTGAAGAGCGAGGGGCGATGGGCGCGGCTCGCTCTTCGCCTTTCTCCCTTCGCTCCTCGCCCTTCGCTATTCGCTTCTTCAGCGTTTCGCCCTCATAGTAGGCCATGGCAATAAACATCTGCCCATCTTCGGTCTCATCAATTTCGTAGATGGTACAAATGTTGGGATGATCCAGCGCCGAAGCCGCCTGTGCCTCTTGCACGAAACGCTCTTTGGCTTCTTCATCGCGGGTCAAATCCGGCGGCAAGAATTTGAGCGCGACGAAGCGTTTGAGCTTGGTATCTTCGGCTTTGTACACCACGCCCATGCCCCCGCCGCCGAGCTTTTCGAGGATTTTGTAGTGGAAAATGGTTTGACCGATCATAACCTTACTCCACCTCTGGATCAAAATTTTCCATCACCCAAACATCCGATTGGGTTTCAAACACATTACAAACAATGCGCTTTCCATCAGGCGTCATGGTTATGCCATCTATCCAAGAAATATTTTCAAAAGGCAACGTCACGTGA
Organism: Candidatus Zhuqueibacterota bacterium; assembly: GCA_022616415.1. Taxonomy (GTDB): domain Bacteria; phylum Zhuqueibacterota; class Zhuqueibacteria; order Zhuqueibacterales; family Zhuqueibacteraceae; genus Zhuqueibacter. The sequence continues at coordinate 11,317 of JAKEEU010000240.1, forward strand.
GTTTTCGCCTTATCATCACGCACAGAAATCGTCAGTATCTCGATAGGTTTTTGATCACGACTCCATGCATAAATCCACTCTCCGTCTGTCGACCACTCGATTGGAGAACAAAATCCTCTATATAAAAGAGTCTGTGATGAATCTTCAAGGGAAATCAGCCAAACACCGCGTAGACTTTTATATGCTTGATCGACTCTATTCCAGAATCCTCTATTCCAGAATACTGCGACACTTTTACCATCGGGAGAATAGCGGGGGGAAAACATCCAGCCAACGGAATCATTCTGTACAAGCGGCCTCTCTTTCATCGTTTCCGGATCGAGAACGTGAAAATTCCGATTTTCAGGCCGCGGATACAAAATATTGGATCCCGGAGACCAAGCGAAAGAAAAAAGATTCATGTTTGCTTCGCTGTGAGGAAACGAACGCGGCGTTCCACCATTGGCATTGACGATCCAGACTTTAAACTTTCCGTCCTGTGTAGAGCCAAAGGCGATTTGCCCCCCGTCGGGACTCCACGCCATGCCGGCATTATAAGAATTGAAAAAGGTGAGTTGCTGGATTTGCCCTCCCTCTGTTGGCAACAGAAAGATATTTGCCTGGGACCGATTTCCAATACTAAAAGCAATCCGGCTCCAATCCGGTGAAATTCTTGGCCGATCTATCAGTGAGGTACCTGTGGTTAGCCTTTTGGTGTTAACGGTTTGTGTTTCGCCTTTACTTTCCAGGCTGACGAGCCATAGATTCGAGAATTCCAAGGTTCGGGTGTATAGCAAACGTTTATTATCTTTAGAGAGAGAAAAAGAATCACCCGCCTGTAAACCAGTTTGGAGTACATAAGCCGGTGCTTGGGTTTTCCCGGTCGCAGATTCAACTTTGATTTTCATTAGCTCGCGGGTTTGGTCGTTGGAGCGTAAAAAGTAGATGGCTTCTCCGTTGAAGGACCAGCGCGGTGAAAATATGCCGACGCTGTCTTCCAGTATTTTCTGCTGTTGACTGCCATCAACTTTTATCGTCCAGATTGTATGTCGTCCCTCGTCTTCCGTTAAGAACAAAATCAAGTTACCTGAAGGCGACCAGTCAAGCTCGTGGATTTGCTTAAAGGACCCTTTTAAAAGAATAAAGGTTTTATCTCCGGTCGAACTCTTTACAAACCAGAGTTGTTTTGCACCGGTCCATGCTAAAACAATTTGAGAACCATCTGGTGACCAACTGGTGAAATCCGAAACCCATATCTGACGCACGTTTCCGCCCAACCGGGGAACAATAAGAGTTACGTCCACGGAATCAATCGGCGCTTTAAACGTCAGTTTGGTGCCATCAGGCGACCAGCGCGGACGAAGACAAAATTCAGCGTTGAATATCTCTAGGGGTTGTCCCCCAGTTAGGTCCTGAATCATCACTTGGTGTCCGCCTTTCGGCTGGTCAGTGACGTACGCGACATATTGACCATCCGGTGAAATGGCAGGATCATACGCGTTCCCGACAAACGTTATTTGTTTATGGATGGGAAAGATATGTTTGGCCGGCGGTTTATTGAGCAGATAAATGGAAATGATCATAAGCATTGCCGAAACAATCGCAAAGGCTGCGAAGATTATCTTTGTTGGCCTTGGTTTGCTTCTTTTAACTTTTTTATTTGTCGGTTTCACGAACTCTGCCGTGCTTTTCCTTTCACGCTTCAAATCCGCCAAAAGATCATCCATATGCTGATATCGTGTTTCTCGATCTTTATCCAAAGCCTTGTCTACAACCCTCTGCAATCCCTCCGAAACATCGGCTTTGTAGCGTGCCAAGGGTTTCGGCGTTTCGTTCATAATAGAATAAGCCAGGGCAGCCTCATACTCCGCCGCGAACGGTAATCGACCCGTAATCATCTCATACAGCACGACACCGAACGACCAAATATCCGAACAATGATCTACATCTATGCCTTGCAATTGTTCAGGCGACATGTAAGCCACGGTACCCATCGTCATGCCGGTTTTAGTGAGTCGTGATTGACCGGCCAGCTTGGCCAAGCCGAAATCCATGATCTTCGCTTGCCCTTTGGGGGTGACCATGATGTTGGCCGGCTTGATGTCGCGATGCGTGATGCCCTTCTCGTGCGCGGCTTGCAGACCTTCGGAAACTTGCATGGCGATTCCCAGCGCTTCACCAAGCTTCAACGGCCCAGATTCGATTTTCTCTTTCAAGCTTTGGCCTTCGATATAAGCCATGGCGATGAAAAGCTGCCCATCGGCTTCGTCGATTTCGTGGATCGTGCAAATGTTGGGATGATCCAACGCCGCCGCCGCTTGCGCTTCGTGAATGAATCGCGTTTTCTCGGCTTCACTCGCCATGATTGACGACGGCAGAAACTTGAGCGCGACAAAGCGTTTGAGCTTGGTGTCTTCAGCTTTGTACACCACGCCCATGCCCCCGCCGCCGAGCTTTTCGAGGATTTTGTAGTGGGAAATAGTTTGGCCAATCATAATCTTGTCTACTACCATGAAAAGTCAGTTTAGGCTTGTTTTTTATCCACAGGCTTTTGAACAGGTCCCAAATAACGATCCAGCCATTCGAGAATATCCTTTCTTACCTCATGCCCGAATAGCCCCCACATGCCATGTCCACCTGGGTAAGCTCTGTAATCCTTATCTCTGCCAGGCGTGCCCACAAGATCGAAAAAAGGTTTTTGGGATACATCTTCAGGGTACCAATAATCGTGTTCACCGTTGAGTAAGAGGAGTGGAATCTTCACATGAGGAGCGAAGTTGATCGGGTCTATCTCAGGAATAGTCACGTTACCGTAAAATCCAGGAATCAGAAAGATACCCACTTTGATGCGGTTCTGCAGCCCCAGATTTATCGGCCCAACGTTTGCGCCCCAGCTTACTCCATAGTACGCGAATTTTTCGTGGTCGATATCTTCTCGGGTTTCCAGATAATCGATGGATTTTCTGAAGTCTTTTGCTAACTGAATTTGCCAATCTACATAGGCACGTGGCTCACTGCCCATCAAAGGTGTGCCACCAACGATCTGGCGCTCATAAGATCCCTTATATACCGGGTACATAACCGCCCGGCCGCTCAGGACGATAAATTCCCAGAAGTAATCATGCCTACCTTGCTCTCGCCCGATATTTTCACTGGGCCATGAGCGCCGCGCAATTCCTGTGGGAAAATAGACGACCGTTTGATAAGGCGGCTCAACTCCTTTAGGTAGGAACAGATAAGCAATCACGCGCTCATTTCCATAAGCGGCATCGAACGTAATCTTCTCCCGTCGCCAGAGGGCCGAACTGTCATCGACCGACTCGACGACCGCGTTCAGATCAGTTCGATCATAAGAATACAGATTTTTTTTGTATGCCTGGAAAACTTCATTTGAAACCGGCACGAAGCTTCTGGGATCTCGATTGATAATCTTGGTTGGACGAAATACGGTTTCCGGCACGGTTTCTTTCCCGAACGGATAGCGAACACATCGAAAACCATTTTCAGGAGATCGATCCCACGGCGAACGGGCATCAGGATAGTGAGATGAATAGCTGCCTTCGCTCCAAGCACCTCCTAGAATGTACCGAAAGTTTCCTGAATCATCTGTCGCATTCCAACACCATTCCTTGACGTTGCCGGCAATGTCGTAAAGCCCGTAAAGCCCGATACCCGGATGGCTTCCAACTGGTGCCGTCCCTTTGCCCCTGTAGTTGCTAAAAGGAACGAAGACTCCAGCATCATCACTCTCTCGGGCAGCCCCGGACCAATGGTAGACCGTCGGTATACTTTTTTTTGCGAACTCGGCGTAGGCGGCAGCCTCATACCAACTAACGCCGGAGACCGGATGATTCCCTTTTTCTACCGGATAAGTGCCCCCTTCCCATGTTGAAGGTCCCGGTTGACCGGTGTTATCACGAAACGCAGATATGGCCTCATTCCATGAAATGGTCTCACTGTGCTTTATGAATTCGTGCTTCCAATAATCACGCGTTTGATATCCCCCAGCATCGACAAACTTCTTATACTGCTCATTTGTGACTTCATATTTATCAATATAATACTCTGGAGCCTGAACCTTTTCTTTGAGTATGTCAACAGCCTGCCAGACGAGGCCAGCTATTTCTACTAGACGCTTCGCTGGTGGTATCCTAGCCATGCCTGGCGGGAGGCTGCCTTCCTTATCCAAAACGACATTAACTGAATCAATCGGTCCAGAAGCGGTTTCAGGAGTTGCCAAAACGGTTTCGACAGTTTCAAATCCTTCTTTCTGTATTTTAAATCGAAAAGCACCGATCGGAAACCGCATATTCAAAAGTGGAGACCGGCCAAGATGCTTCCAGTCGCTCTCGATTGCCCTATAATCTTTGTAGAAGAGATCAGCCCCAGGGGGTTCTGTTGTAATCGTATAATTGGTGGACATGCGAGGCCAAAGCGCCTTGAGCAACGGATCTTTGGGGATGTACTTTTCGGCTTCCACAGCAAGGGAAAAGGCAGCGAAGTGCTTGCCCAGCGCGATAAGTCTGATAATTTCCGTCAGTGCCTCCTCTTTTGCCCACCTGGTTTTGGGGGTGCGATTGAAAAACCATATCAGCACAAGAATAATGGCAAGCGCCGGGATAGAAATAGCTAATGTTTTCTTCATTTTATTTCCTCCTTTCAAATGTTAAACAGGCGGTTTATATTCGCCTTTTTTGAAATTTCGACCAATTGCCATTGTTATTTGATAGGCCCCAAATATCGATCCAGCCAATCGAGAACTTCTTTGATCTTTTCATTTCTGGGTAATTCATGACCTGTATCGTACATAATACGGCGTTTATTTTTTTCAGATGTGCCCAAATAACGAAACATCGGAATCTGAGAGGTTTCAACCGAAAAGACGTGATCGTATCGGCCATTCAGCATCAACACAGGATGCGTCACTCTTGAGACAAATGTGGTTTGATCCGCTTCCGGCAAAGCGCTTTGCGTAAATAATCCGCCGTTAAGTAACACAGTGACTTTAATCCGCTTTTCAATAGCAGACATGATCGGACCCACAGCACCTCCCCAACTATTTCCAAGAAGGGCCAGCCTTGCGGTATCGATGTCCTTGCGAGTCTCCATGAAATCAATTGACCTTCCAAGATCCTTTGCCCACATGATTACATGATCTCTATAAAAGCTGGTTAGATTCGGAAAGGGGCTGTCGAGGGCATCACCGCGCTCATGCGTGCCCTTATAAATCGGAAAGAGAACCGCTCGACCGCTGATAACGATAAAATCCGTATCTATCGGATAAAGATTTTCGCTGGAGCGCCGGGTTATGGCTGACGAGAAAGGAAAATAAATAACAGTCTGGTAGGGTGGATTGACATTTCTGGGCAGAAACAAATACGCTATTACACGCTCGTTTCCGTATGCAGCCTGGAAAGATATCTTCTCTTGCCGCCAGTGCTCAGCACTCTCGTCAACCGATTCGATCTTCGCTTTGAGATCGGTCTTATCGTAGGAATAGAGTCGCTCATAAATTCTGTAGATGTCGTCGGGCACGGGTTCTATTTTTAAAGAATGTTGCAAAGGAAACGGTATCGGACCCCTTGTCACGGTAGGAAAGTCACTTTCCGACAAGTATTTCACCCCTCGGATGCCATAAGTTGGTGACCGATCAAATGGCGAACGTATATCAGCTTCATTAAACATGTACTCCGATTCGTTCCAGGCGCCGCCCATGATATAGCGTTTATCTCCACTTTCATTCCAACACCATTCCTTAATACTTCCAGCCATATCGTAGGTCCCATAATAACCCAAACCCCGATAGCTGCCAACAGCGGCGGGGCCGCGCCCGCTAAAATTACTGGCTGGAACAATGTATTCAGTCGCATCTATGCTAGCAGCGTGATCCCAATGGTAGACGGTCGGAAGACTTTTGCCAACAAATTCCAGGTAGGCAGCGGCCTCGTACCAACTAACGCCCGTCACCGGATAATCATCCTGCCCCGCAGGGTAAAATCCCAACTCCCAAGTAGCCGGTCCCGGCCGACCCGTCGCATCGACAAATTCAGCCATAGCTTCTTCCCAGGAGAGAACCCGCCCATCCTTGACAAATTTGTGTTTCCAATATTCCTGCTTGCGGTAACCGCCGCTATCGAGAAACGCCTTGTATTGTTTGTTGGTGACTTCGTATTTGTCGATGAAATACGTTTCCAATCGAACCGCTTCCAAATGGCGCAGGAGCCGCGTGTTGAGTCTGACATCACTACCTTGTACTCGCACCATTTCCGGGGGGATACTGCCTTCTTCGTCCAGCGTAATACTAATGGATTCGTTGGCGAAACGGCTAAATGCACCTGAGTCTGCAATTTCTTTTGTTTGATATCCTAGTTTTTCTATTTTCCAGCGGAAGAACCCCAAGGGTATTCTTATACTGTCAATTGGTGACTTTCCCAGTAATTCCCAGTCGCTATCGGTCACATTATACGGTGTTATGAAGATATTAGCTCCTGGAGGAGTTGTTTGAATCGAAATATGTTGAGACATCCTCGGCCATAACTGTTTCAGCAGAGGATCGGCGGGGAGGTATTTTTCAGCCTCGTGGGCGATCCGAAATGCGGCCATGTAAGCCGGTTTATCGATAAGCTGGACGATTTCGGGAATTGCCTGCTCCCTAGCCCACCGGATTTTAGCGCTGCGGTTGAAAAACCAAATTGCCAGAAAGCAAAGCACAAGGATGGCCAAAATAAAAGAAATGGCGATCTGCGGCTTTTTCAGACTTTGCAAAATGGGTTTTGCTGAAACCCTCATAACGCCAGTCGGACTGAGAAATGTCTGAATCTCACGCAAACCTTCCTCCAGTTCAGCAACGGAAGCATATCTCGATTTAGACTCTTTTTGCAAGGCTCGCTGAACAATCTTTTCCAATTCTGAAGGGACTTCTTTACGTAAATTTGTGACCGGCTCCGGCTCTTCATTCAAAATCGAATACACCATCGCCAGCTCGTACTCACTGCGAAACGGCAACTGTCCCGTAAGCATCTCGTATAACACCACCCCCAATGCCCAGATGTCTGTTCGGTGATCGACTTCGACGCCCTGTGCCTGCTCCGGTGACATATAGGCAATTGTGCCAAGGGTCAACCCTTCTTTAGTGAGCTTTGTCCGTCCGGCCAGTTTAGCCAATCCGAAATCAACAATCTTAATCTCATCTCGATTCGTGATCATGATGTTGGCCGGTTTGATATCACGATGGGTGATGCCGGCCTCGTGCGCCCGCGCCAAACCCTGCGCAATCTGCATAGCGAGATCAAGCGTTTGATCGATGGGCAAAGGACCGCGCTCGATTTTCTTCTTGAGCGTTTCGCCTTCGTAATAGGCCATGCAAATAAAGATTTGCCCGTCGTCAGTCTCGTCTATTTCGTAGATGGTGCAAATATTGGGATGATCAAGAGCCGAGGCCGCTTGCGCCTCATGCACGAAGCGCTCTTTGGCCTCGTCGTCGCGGGTCAATTCCGGCGGCAAGAACTTGAGCGCGACGGGACGTTTGAGCTTGGTGTCTTCGGCTTTATACACCACGCCCATGCCGCCACCGCCGAGCTTTTCCAGAATTTTGTAGTGAGAAATTGTTTTGCCCGTCATGAAATCACCTTACAGGTGTAGCCTCAAATCACAAAATTAAGCGCCCATTGCATTAGTCAAAAAATTTTCATGGTGTTGAGTCCTGAATGGCTAGCTCGAGACGTCGGTTCTCTGCTTGAAGAAATTGCGGATTGAGGGCGCCAACCGACGCCAGGGTAGGAGATTGCTTCTTGATGCTTTTCGAAACATAGCCACACCCTACGAGCGTAGCCTCCGCCGGCGCTCGTGGCTATTGCGTCAATAAGTCTGTTACGATCCGGTGAAAAATGTAACACAATTAATTGGAAAAGCAAGCACTTTTTGTTGTGGGGGTAAATAACACCGTCCGGGCGGTTATTATCGGGAGTAAGGCAAAATTATCGAACATTTTCGGCATTTTGGAAATTACCGCCCGGACGGTTTCCCCTGGTGAGTGAGGCGTTACTCATTTGCCGGCAACCGCTTACAAAAAAGAAAAAGGCGAAAGTGCCCAAAGCTTTCGCCTTGTACCCCCCTTTTCGCGAAATCGTTCGAATGCGTTGAAGTTCACCAATTCGATTTGTAACTATTCAGGCAACCGTCCGGACGCTTCGTGATTTGAGTAAACTTGTTGCATAAAACCATCGTCATTCTCGCACAAAAGTGTCCGGACGGTGAATAGTTACTTCGATTTTTCAATGCGTGTTTGCGGCAATAATCGCTGTGAGTTAATGAGCGCCATGCTAAACAGAGGAGAATTAACGAGTGGAGCGTCGCTTATCGGCTCTTTGTTCGGATCTTCTTGAAAGAATGTCGCCCGGTTTTCATTGATCCCCCAAATCGGCGTTATCTTGTGGCGGATCATTCGTACGCTCAACCGTAGGATGTGGCTCTCTGCCAATCCATTATACTTGAACGTCAGATTGTCGAGCACCCAGGGATCTGCCTCATTTTGCGGAAAGAAGAAAAGCACAGCATGGCACCGGCCAATTCCGGAATTCTTGACCACGGCCACAAGCAACTGCTCGGGAGAAATTCCCAAAAGTCTCAGGGAAACGTATTTGGCCATCGTGAAATCGTCGCAGTCGCCAATACCTCTGACCAGAGTTTCAATGGGTGACTGCCAGTAATCGCTGCCTTTTGCTGTGCCCTTGTCGGCTTCGGCTTGGATTTGCCGGTTGAAGAAATCGTTTACCAGTTTTAGCTTGTCCGCGATCAAGCGGTTTTGATTGCGGTTAATCATTTGCTCCCATTTTTCAAGCCGCTGCCGCGCCTTGTCGCCGGCGCGTTCGCTTGCCTGCGTTTTTATTTCTTCACAAATCCTGAGCCTGCCTTCGCTGAACATGTTCGACCCCCGGTGAAGAAGGTCAACCAATGTCATGCGTGCGTCTGTTAGAGGCATTGGACTATTGAACCGGCTCAGGGTGAGCGAAAGACCTTTTACTCGATCGCCATAGACCGCCAGATCGTTGATATGCCTCTCCCAGTCCTTATCGTTATTCAAATCGTAGAAAAGTGCCATGACGAATTTGCCAGTCCAAAGCATACAGCCGGAGCCGTGCAGCAGTTGGAGCTTGTCAGCTTGTGAAAGGTCGCTCCAGGCGGTTTTGAGCTGCTTGTATTCAGCTTCAGTAATCGCATACCCGTTTTGGGTGTCTTCGTTCAGATCAAAATCCCGAAGCAACGTATTGAACGCCGCGATTTTATCCGGAACAATCGCCACCTGGGTAAAGCCAGGAGACGACAACTCGAGGATCGCCGCCAACGTCGCTATCGACATGATGGTGCTGGTCTTTTTCATAAAGGCTTGCTCCATTTGACTTCGCGAAGGAATGAAGTCAAAGGATGTGCCAGAAATTGAGAAAGGCTTGCAGTGGGATTATGTCAAGAAGAAATTTGAACTTGATGTGAATGGCTTCAAGGCATTAAAAGGCATAAAGCTGTGAGAGAATTTCGTCAAAATTGGCGAGAGAATTGGGAGGTTGTTTTTAGAGAGATTAAATTCGCTAAGATTTGCTAAAAATAGCAGAGAGATGGTGCGACAGGAACTTGAGCGCGACCGCGCGTTTGAGCTTGGCTGCGCCCGAGGGTGTCTTCGGCTTTTTACCCCGTGAGATAACGAGTCTGAAATCATCCTGGAATCTGTCAGTGTTTTATCTCACGGGGTGAAGACCACGCCCATGCCCCCGCCGCCGAGCTTTTCGAGGATTTTGTAGTGAGAAATGGTTTTGCCTGTCATATTTAAAGCTATTCTCCTCCCTACTAAAAGCTTTAGAAACCGCGGATGCTGCCACAGCGGGTGCCACCACGGATCGACGCGAATTAAAGGTATTGATATCAGTCCGGGGATAGATAGCAAATACTCTAATTGTTCAATAGCCGCATCGTATTCCTCAACCATTACGTAGATTCGAGCTAGATCCTCGACCCGATGGGCTCCTACCCAGGCATCCTTGCTTACAGGAAGCAGCTCGACGGCCAGCTTTCCCTCCCGGATCGCGTCTTCCACACGACCGAGACCCGCGTAAGCTATGCCGAGCGAGCTATGTACACGTGCGTCCTCCGGCAGTTCGCGGAGCTTCGTTTCCAGAAAGATCCGAGCCGAATCGTAATAGGCCCGCTCGAACGCTGGCTGGCTCATAAACCCGTAGATTTGCGCATAGAGTAGAACTCTGGGGATAAAGTAAAGTGTCGTTTGAAAAACTTCCGGCGATCCCGAAGTGAGTCGGTCCAAAGCCTCTTGGTACTTCCTGTCGAACACATCGAGCATGACCCACCAGACGAAATTCCGAAGTTCTTCCTCTGCTACGACGTTCTGTGCCGCCTTCTGAACCTCTCGTGCCTTTTCGATACTGCCCTCCCAGAGCAGGTAGAGCCAGGCCTTATAGTGATAGTAAGATGGGATATCCGGACTCAACGAGATCGCGCGGTCGAAGTCATGCTCTGCCTCAGCGTAGTTGCGAAGGAGGGTATGGGTTTCCCCCAGACCAAAGTGTAGTTCTGGGTCGCGTGGATCAAGCTCAAAGGCTTTCTTGAGATTGACCACCGTTTGCTCAAAATTCCCTTGTCGCCGTTGGACAAAAGCGATGGCCGCCAAGAGGTCGGGATTGTTAGGCTGGCTCTTCCGGGCGATGGCGAACTGCTTCAAGGCCTGGTCATAGTCCAAGTGACCCCAATAATAGTAAAAGCCCAGCGCTTGATGCGCTTCCGGCAAGTCGGGTTGAAGCTTTAAGGCTCGATCCACAGCTTCTTTGGCTTTGGCCGGGTATTGTTCCGACCGGTCAAAGAACCAGTACATTGCAGAATGAGCTTCTGAGAGCCTGGCGTAGGCCAGGGCGAACCCTGGGTCCAACTTGACCGCCTTCTCATACATCTGCAGTGCTATCCGCAGGTATTGCTCGCGACGGCTTCCACGGTGGTAGTCGTTACCGCGCAAGTAGTAGTCGTATGCTTGGAGATTGTCGGTGGGCCGTGACTTTATAATTTGACGCTTAGATTCAAGGAGCGTAATGTCTAATGCTTCTGCCACCTGTTGAGCAATGTCTGATTGAACATTAAAAATATCAGCCAAATCTCTTTGGTAAACCTCAGCCCACAAGTGAGTGGCATCCGAAACCCGGATGAGCTGAGGTGTGACTCGCACCCTGGCTGCATCTTCTGAAATCCGCTGCCAACGGATGGTACCTTCTAGAATATAATCGACCCCGAGTTCTTCACCGATCTTTTGGATGGATTTATCGGTATTTTTGTACCGCATGGCACTGGTGCGTGCAATGACCCCCAACCCATCGATACTCGCAAGCCGTGCGGTAATTTCCTCCGATATGCCATCGGCGAAATATTCGTCTTCAGGCGGGCCAAGGTTCTCGAAAGGCAAAACCGCTAACATTTTTCTTTGGGAGGCGAGCTCTGATTCAATAGGGGTGAAAATCAAATATCCGACTAATACCAAAATCGCGCCAATCAAAATGAGGGCAGGCAGAAATAAAAATCGATATCTCGTTTTCAAGGTACTCAGCCTAACGCCGATTCTAGAGACAATTTCCTTCGATTCTGCTTCATTTTTCACCTGACGTAAATCGACCAACATCTCATCCACATGCTGGTAGCGCTCGTCCGGACTTTTGGCAATGGCTTTGTTGACGATGCGTTCAAGTTCCAAAGGTGCGTCCGTTCGTTGGCTCGTGATCGGCTTCGCGTCTTCATTCAAAATGGAATACACCACCGCCTGCTCGTACTCACCTCGAAACGGTAATTGCCCCGTCACCATTTCATAGAGGACGATGCCGAGAGACCAAATGTCCGTCCGGTGATCCACATCTATGCCTTGTGCCTGCTCCGGTGACATGTACGCCACCGTGCCCACAGTCATACCAGTTTTGGTAAGTCGCGCGTGGCCTGCGAGCTTGGCGAGGCCGAAATCCACAATCTTGACCACGCCGTCTTTGGTGATCATCACATTCGCCGGCTTGATGTCACGGTGAGTAATGCCGTGCTCGTGCGCTTTTGCCAGGCCTTGCGCGATTTGAATGGCGAGGTCAAGTGTTTGGTCGATGGGCAAAGGGCCGCGCTCGATTTTCTTCTTGATCGTCTCGCCTTCATAGTAAGCCATGGCGATAAACATTTGCCCATCCTCAGTCTCGTCAATTTCGTAGACGGTGCAGATGTTGGGATGGTCGAGCGCCGAGGCCGCCTGCGCCTCGTGCACAAAGCGCTCTTTGGCCTCGTCGTCGCGGGTCAATTCCGGCGGCAGGAACTTGAGCGCAACCATGCGTTTGAGCTTGGTGTCTTCGGCTTTGTATACCACGCCCATGCCTCCGCCGCCAAGTTTTTCGAGGATTTTGTAGTGGAAATGGTTTGGCCGATCATGGCTTTATCTCAATAGCCTGGTGAAGTCGAGCTTACGCTGGAGCGACTTTAGAAGCTTTGGGAAGCAAAAGCGCAAGCCCGACTTCATTACGTTCAAAAAGTCGCTTGCACATTGCCGAGAATGCGGCGGCGCAAAACCGATCCGCCGAAAATCTCATAGTGCTCCTTGTCGGTCAGGTTCAGCGCGTTCACGCCGACACGAATGTTGCCATTCACCTGATAGCCGAGGCTGGCATTGAAAACATCGAATTCTTTGATGCGCCCCGCAAAAACACCGGCGGCCCAATCGAATGAGGGGACGTGCCTCCACTTCAATGATCCGTAAAGCTTCCGGCCGTTGTAAGCGACACCGGCATTGAATTTTTTGTCCGGCGTGTTTGACAACAACCTATCTCCCAACTGTTGAGATTTCACTTCAAAATCAAACCAGGTGGCGTTGGCATCGACCAACCACTCCCTAGTCACGTAGTAGTTGATGCCGAGCTCGAGTCCCTGCTCATCCACGTCGCCGGCATTGGTGTAGGAGAGCACAAAAGCATTCGCGCCATTCACTTTGGTGAGACCGGGCAGCAAAGGCCGCCGCGGCGCGAGCTGCGGAATGGTGTTGAAAGCCGCTTGCTGTTGCGGAGTCAACGCAGTGGTTGGAAATTCCTTTTGATTCACTCCGGGCAACAGGTCGGTAATGAAATTTTTAAGATCGCTGCGATAGGCGTCGATGGTGAGGAAAACTTTGTTGCCTAAGATGCCCTTGTAGCCAACCTCGAAGCCGGTCACTTTCTCAACCTCGAGATTGCTGTTGCCCTTGGCGAGAATCGGCACAACACCCAAGCCGAGCGCGGTCAGATTCACCGGCGCGCCGGCCGGCACACTCAAAAAATACTCCGCATAGCTGGCGCTTTGAAACGCGCGGTTGTAAGTGGCGCGGAAACTGTGATCCCGAGTAGGCGAAAACATCACACCGGCCTTGGGAGAAAATTGGGAATCGTATAGCGTACCGCGATCGAAGCGGCTGGCGCCGATGAGGCTGAGTTTTTCGGAAAGGGCCAATTGCAGATGCGCATAGACACCACTGAAATTCTCATCGGCTTTTCCGAGGCTCAACGTGTTTTTCGTGTCGATATTTTGAAGGCGATGCGAACCGCCCCACACCAAGCGCAGATTCCTGCCGCTGCCCAGATCAAAAGTGGTGTTGTGTTGGAATTCCCCCTGGAAGGTGCTGGAATTTTCTCGCAGATTGGCGCCGGAAGCGAGGGCGGTCTGTTTGTCGGTGCTGCGGCCGCCGCCGGTCACTTGCACGAAGAAATGGTCCGAAGCAAAGTTGGCCCGGCCCCACGGCAGGACATCCTCCAAAACTTGCACGCGGCCGATGCCGGTCACAAAAACTTCGTTTTCGGTTTTGGTCGCGCCACCTTCAAAAGTCAGGTAACGATTGCCGCCCAGCGAGCGATCGAGGCGCGCCGATCCGTAGAGTGAGGTCACTTCGCCCTCGTCGAGGGCCGCGCGTTCCAATGCCAACCCGGGGTATTCGACGGAAGTCGTACGGCTTTTGGCAAACGATTCGGTTTGCGCGCGTCCGACGTTGATTTTGTAGGCCCATTTGTCTGCCACTCCCGCGTGCCGAACATCCCCGCGAATCATGCTCAATTCGCCGCCGCTGACGGAAATTTTGGTGCCGGCGATTGCTGAAGGCGAGGGCGTGGTAATGTTGAGCACACCGGAATAAGCGTTGGCGCCAAACAACGCCGAGCCCGGGCCGCGAACGATTTCGACGCTGCCGAGATCTTCAGCCGGCACCGAAAACATATCCCAGCGGATGGCGCCGACGAAGGGAATATTCATTTCACGGCCATCGACCAAAATCAGGACCCGGCGATTGAGCGAGCTGTTGAAGCCGCGCGTGTTGAGATTGATGTCGAACATATTGGTGGTGGCGACATCAACCCCCGGAGTGGTTTCCAGCAATGCCGGCACCTGGCCGCTGATCGTCTCCCGTTGCAAAATTTGCGTCGTCAGAGCGGTCACTGCGGCCGGCGCTTCGACGACTCGCTCGGAATGGCGCGAAGCGCCGATGACGAGAATCTCACCCGCTCGCACCCCGGTTTCACGCAACGTAAAATCCGTGGTAGCTGTTTCGCCGGCTGCGACTTTGACATTCATCGTCAATTCCTGATAGCCGATGAACGTCATCCGCAGCTTGTAGCTGCCGGCAGGAACATTGGCGATAGTATACCTGCCATTCGCATCGGTTGCCGCGCCCATTTTCGTGCCGGCAATGGCGACGTTGGCGCCGGACAAAGCCGCGCCGCTATCTTTTGATTTGACCACGCCGCTGATCGATCCGGTTTGGGCGAAGACCGAATTCAAGCCCAGGCCGAGCAACAAGCTCAAAATCAAGCCGGCTCTCATGCAGAATCTTTGAGTTTGTAACATTTGCCTCTCCTCCGTTTGAGAAGTTTTGATGAAAAGTTGAACGACTGGACTGACCTTGCATCCGCTTGTGCAAAAATGGCCGTGCCAGGACAATTGAACTTGAACAAACCCAATGTTTGAATTTGTGCCATTCGTTTTGCCTCCTGAGGTGGTGAAAATTGAATGATTGTTCCGGCTTTATATAACAGCGCAGACTTTTTGGTGAAAAAAGGCCATGCCGGAGCCGATGAGTCTTTAGAAAGAAAAAAGCCCAAACGCCGCCTGTTCCTCGCGAGACAAGCGCATTCGGGCCTTCCAAATTAGTTTAGGGTGTACGTCTCCTGTAGAGGGAAGCGAACAACGAAATTTTTCCCGCCGGTTTGCACTCCGTGACCGTGCGCAAACGGGCAGGCGAATACCTCCAATACCTCCGACATCGAAACGACCGTGTTATAAACAAGACACAACCTTGTCCGGCGGTCCCACAAATCCTGATCCCTGAGTCACGATAATGTAAACTCTCTTTTTCCGTTTGTCAAGCGTTTTGTTTGGCCGGTGGAGTTGCCGTGAAGCGTAATTACGTTTTACGCATTACGTTTCACGCTCTCCGTTATTTTTCCAACCCTACGGACGGAGCCCCACTTTCTTCAGCAGCGCCGCAAATCTTGGGTCCGAACGCAGATCGTCAAACAGGGGTTCCACTTCAAGATAGATCAAGTAGTTCGCGCGTTCTTCGTAAGCCTTTTCCAGCCATTCGAATGCGCGATCCTTCTCGTCCAGCCCGAGATAGACGAACGCCAAATGTAACGGCGAGACAAACGGTTGCAGCGGCTGCTGCTGCAATTGGGCGAGTATCGCGAGCGCCTCGCTGCGTTTTCCGGATGCCGCATAAGCGTGTCCCAACAACGCTAAAGTAATCGGGTTCTCCCCAACCAGGCTGATCGCCTTTTGAAACTCGGCAATGGCTTCATCAAATCTCTGCTGTTGCATAAAAAACACCCCAAGTTGGAGGTGTGCTGCAAAAAAATCCGGGTCGATTTCCAGCGCCTGCTGCAATTGTTCGATGGCCTGATCAGGTTGGCGGCGGTAGTAAAAAACCATTCCAACCGTGGTGTTGACAATGAGCGACAGCGGGTCCAGCTCTTGCGCCAGCCTGATCTCGGCCATGGCTTCGTCGAACCGCCCCCTCGCCGCCAAATAATGCGCGTACCAATGGTGTGCCATCGTATAATTGGGGTTCAATGCGATCGCACGCTTAAATTCCCGCTCCGCGCCGGACCAATCCCATTCATACGTGTATCGGATATTGGCGAGTGAGGCATGCGCCTCGGCAGATTGATCGTCGCACGCCAGCGCCTTCTCCACGGCGGCCTTGGCTTTGGGTATGGCCTCCCTCGCGGGCAACACGCCATATTCAACGGTTCCCAAGATTGTATAGGAATCGGCTAAGCCGGCGTAAGCCAGTGCATAGCACGAGTCTTGCGCAATCGCCTGCTCGAAATAAGCCATTCCTTTGGCGAAGTTTTCCGGCGTTCTTTTGTTCCAAAAGAAACGCCCCTTCAAATACGACGTATAGGCCTCCAAATTTTGCGTCGCCTTTTTTCCGATTTTGCGCTTTTCGTTCGCCAGCAGCTCGGTTTGCAGCGCCTGCGCCACACGCTGGGCAATATCGCTTTGAATGGCAAACACTTCTTTGAACTCGCGATCATAATCCTCCGTCCAGATCGGTTCCTGCCGGCGCACGTCGACGAGCTGCGCGGTGATGCGCAGCTTGTTGCCGGCTTTGCGCACGCTGCCGGCGAGTATCGTTCCAACTTTCAGCTCGCGGCCGAGTTCGGCAATATTCTTGGCGCCACCCTTATAACGCATAACCGAAGCACGGGCAATAACTCTGAAACGGTCGATTTTCGAGAGCGTGGAAATGAACTCCTCGGTCATGCCGTCGGCAAAGTATTCATCATCGGCATCGGGACTGAAATTGTCCAAAGGCAGCACGGCAATACGATATTGATCGGCGTGATCCGCTCCTTTCATTTCTTCCGTGTGTTGCCGGAGGTAGAAACCGATTCCAAGCAACAAAAAAAGAATAACGGCAATGCCCCCCAAAAAATATGAACGTTTTTGCCGGGGAGATGCCGCCGTTGCCGAACCACGCTTCGAGCTTGCCGATTCCAGCTCTTTTTTGAGCAACTTCAAATCGTCGAGCATCTCCTCCAGACGCTGGTATCGCTTGTCATGTTTCTCCTGCATGGCTTTGTCGACAATCTGCTGCAATCCTCTCGGCAAATCGGGACGCAACGCCGTGAGCGGCGCCGGCTTTTCGTTCATGATGGCATACACCAATGCCAGCTCGTGCGCTTCGCGGAAAGGCAATTGGCCGGTGGCCATTTCATACAGTGTGACGCCAAGCGACCAGATATCGCTGCGGTGATCCACGACTTCGCCTCGCAACTGTTCGGGCGACATGTAAGCCACCGTCCCCATGGCGGCCGAGGCCTTGGTAAGTCCCTTGATGCCTATTAATTTTGCCAAGCCGAAGTCAATGATCTTCACCACCCCCTCGTTCGTCACGATCACGTTGGCCGGCTTGACGTCGCGATGCACGATGCCATGCTGATGCGCCGTTGCCAAACCTTGCGCGATTTGCGTCGCGATATCGATCACACTGGTTACTGATAACTGATTACTGCTTACTTTCTTTCTCAGCGTCCCGCCCTCACAGTAAGCCATGGCGATAAACAATTGCCCCTTCCTGGTCTCGTCGATTTCGTAGATCGTGCAAATGTTGGGATGATCCAGCGCCGAAGCCGCTTGCGCTTCGTTGATGAATCGCAGCCGAGCTTCTTCATTACGGGTGAGATCCAGCGGCAGGAACTTGAGCGCCACGAGCCGTTTGAGCCTGGTATCTTCAGCTTTGTACACCACGCCCATGCCCCCGCCGCCGAGTTTTTCGATGATTTTGTAGTGAGAAATGGTTTGGCCGATCATAAAACACCTCACACGTCTAAGGCTGCACAGCCAGACACCACTCATCGGGGTAATCAACGCGTCGTCATTTCAGTCAGGCATTCCCCGGCGACGTCCTAAGCCATTGTGTCCAAATATAGATAATTCCACCGGCAAATGCCAGAAAATTTTGCGCCGAGGTGCGCGAACTGAAAATTCAACTTGATTTTCACCGGATTATGCGCTAACTTCTAAAGTATGATTTTTTTGAAACAGCAAGCGGCAGATCACGCGCAGAGACGCGGGCTAATATTTTTGGAGAAGCTTGTCATGCAACCAACTCCGGGGAGATGAACGGAGGCGAAGTGGCGAAAACCATTTCCATATCGAATCAGAAAGGCGGCGTCGGCAAAACCACGACAGCGGTCAACGTGTCCTCCTGCATCGCCGTGGCCGAATATAAAGTGCTGGTGGTTGACATCGATCCCCAGGCCAACACCACCAGCGGTTTCGGCATCGACCAAAAAAAAGTGCGCAACAGCATTTACGAGGTGCTCATCAACGACCTCGATGTGAACCAGGCCATCGTCAAAACGCAGTTGGATTATCTGGATTTGCTGCCTTCGCACGTGCGGTTGGTCGGGGCCGAAGTGGAGCTGGTCAGCGCGATTACACGCGAGAAGATTCTGGAGCGTGCCCTGGCCAATTTGGAAAAGCAATACGATTTTATCTTCATCGATTGCCCGCCCTCGCTCGGCTTGCTGACGCTGAACGCCCTCACCGCCGCCGATTCGGTGCTCATCCCGATTCAATGTGAATACTACGCCCTGGAAGGGTTGAGCCAGTTGCTGAACACCGTCCGGTTGGTGCAAAAGCATCTCAATACCCGTTTGGAAATCGAGGGCGTGCTGCTGACGATGTACGACGGCCGCTTGAATTTGAGCCGGCAGGTCGCTGACGACGTCCGCAAGTATTTTGGCGACAAAGTTTTCAAATCCGTCATCTTGCGCAACGTGCGCTTGAGCGAAGCCCCGAGCCACGGCAAGCCGATTATTTTATACGACGCCGTTTGCAGCGGCGCCGAAAACTACATGAGTCTGGCCACAGAGATTCTAGAAAATGGTTACCAAAAGGTTGGGAAGAGGGCTGCAAGCGCTCATTCCTGACGTGAGCGCTGATCAGTCCAATCATGCCAAAGACGGCTACGCCCGCGAGAATTCCATCCACGAGGTGGAAATTTCCTGCATTGTTGCCAACCCTTTTCAGCCCCGCACCGATTTCGATCCCCACGCGCTCGGAGAATTGAAGCAGTCCATTGCGGAGAACGGGTTGGTGACGCCGATTACCGTTCGCTCTTTTAACAGCGGATACCAGTTGATCGCCGGCGAACGGCGGCTGCGCGCGGTGCAGGAGCTGGGTTACACGAGCATTCCGGCTTATATTGTGGAGATTCACGACGAGCGGCAGATGCTCGAGATGGCGCTCATCGAGAACGTCCAGCGGGAAAATCTCAACCCCATCGAAGAAGCGCTCGGTTATCAACGCCTGATTGACGAATGCGATCTGACGCAGGAAGCGGTTTCTCAAAAAGTCGGCAAGGATCGCGCCACCATCGCCAATGCGCTGCGCCTGCTGAAATTGCCGGATTCGATTCAAGACAGCGTGCGGAAAGGCGAAGTAACGGCCGGCCACGCGCGCGCCTTGCTCGGCTTGTCCGAACGCTCGCAGCAAACCGAGTTATGGAAGAAAATTCTTAAAGACCAACTGAACGTCCGGCAGGTCGAGAGATTGGTGCAGCGCGCGGCGCGGCCCAAAAACACCGCCAGGAAAAAATCGCCGACCGCGCCGTATGCCATCCGCGAGGCGGAAGACAAATTGCGTCGAATCTTCGGTACGCAAGTGCGCATTCACCTGCAAGGCAAGGGCGGCAAGATCGAGCTGGAGTTTTATTCCGACAATGATTTGGAGCGCTTGCTGGAGCTGATGCAAAAGATTTAAGCAGAAAAAGGTTGACTTTTTAGCGCGAAATAACTATTTTAAAGTCTCTTGAAGCGGTTGTTGATATGAAAATTACTCGCAGCGCTAGGTCCAAGGCTGCTGGTACTTCGAAATGTCGTCAGGTTGTCCGCAGGAAGTCGGCATGTCGGGTATGAGGAATTGATATTGGGAGAGCACAGTGGGGCTGGTCTTGGCACGGTGGAAATAGAGCAAGCATCGACCGAACGCCGGTGGGTAAGTGTGATGAAAAAAAAACGACAACGTAGAATTTCGGTTCTGCTCATTCCGGATGATAATGCCGAGCCGCATAATTTTCGCTTGAGTTGGGCGCTGGCCAAGGTGCTCATCGGCATCGGCATCGTTCTCGTACTTCACATCATTTTCGGCGGCTTGGCGTATTGGAAATATTTCCAGTTGAGCGCCGAGAACGGCGAGTTGGAGCGCTCCAACTCACGCTTGCTTGACGACAACAAGCGCGTCTATGAGCTGCAAGCGCAGTTGGAAGGGATGAGCAAGGAGCAAGCCAAGATTTTAAGCCTGTTGGGTGTTGATTCGCAAGCCAACGGCGCCGGCAGTCTCGGCGCCATGCTGCCGTCGTCACCTCCGGTGATGGCGAACCGGGGCGAGCCGCAGTCCGCTCCGGCGATCGATCATGAGTTGGCGAAAGAGGTGAACCTGACTCCTGCCGGCGGTTTTCTGATTCGGCGGCGGACCGACCAGGCCATGTACGCCGCCAATCTCCCGACGCTGCTGCCGGTGGAGGGATTTTTGACGACGGAATTTTCCGCGAGCAAATGGACGCCGCCGCTGTTTCGTTCGCATCCGGGAATCGATATCGCCGCCAAGAGCGGCTCCGTGGTTTCGGCGGCCGGCGATGGACAAGTTATCTTCGCCAATTGGACGCATGATTTGGGCAACCAGATTATCATCTATCATGGTGATAATGTTTTCTCTTGTTATGGGCACAACGAACGGCTCCTGGCTCATGATAAGATGTTCGTAAAAAAAGGCGAGCCGATCGCGCTGTTGGGAAATTCCGGCAAAAGCTCCGGACCGCACCTGCACTTCGAGATTTGGAAGGACGGTGTGGCGATCGACCCCCGCCAGATTCTCCTGGCGTTTCGCGCGATTTCCAAATAACCAAGCAGCATACGTCAAATAACCAAGCAGCATACGAGGTGACAATGCTGGGGAAAAAGGATATGGATGATTTCGATAGAAGCGGCGATCTGAACACCATCATCGGTAAGGGGTCGGTTGTCGAAGGCTCGGTTAAAGTGCAAAGCAGCCTGCGCGTGGATGGAAGGATAAAAGGCCAGGTCAGCACGACGGATTCGCTGGTCATCGGCAAAGAAGGCGAAATCGAAGGCGAAGTTCGCGTCAAGCATGCGATTGTCGGCGGCAAAATCAAGGGAAAAATCTTTGCCAGCGGCAAAGTGGTGTTGGAATCCAAATCAGCCTTTCACGGCGAGCTAAAAACTTCCAAGCTCGTCATTGAAGAAGGCGCGATTTTCGAAGGGGTCTGCTCGATGACGGACGACGGCAAAATGCTGGCCTTGCCGGAAGGTGCAACCGGCCCGGATCGAGTCAGACACGGTGAGCGTATCGCACGGCCTGAAGTGCAGATCAATCGATAGACAGTGGCGCGTAGCAGTTCCACACAAACCGATTGGTCGAGGGTCGCGGCTTACGGAGATCTCGGTCTCCGTTTCGCAGTTGCTGCCGCGGCGGGCGGCTTTCTCGGCCACCTGCTCGACCAAAAGCTGCACACGTATCCCTTCGGCTTGATCGTGGGGATCATGCTCGGAGGCACAGGCGGTTTTATCAGCCTATACCGGTCCGTTATGCGCATGACCGCCGAAGAGTCAAAGTCGAAGAAGTCTGCAGATTCTCATCAGGGTCCGGAGGAATCGCAGAAGAAAATCGATGCTTAATCTTGTCGATCGTCTCGGCTTGGCGGTCGAAACGATGCTGTTTTCTCTAAAAATCTCCCTGAATTTCATCACGCCGATTGCCGCTTCGCCGATTCAGTGGGGATTTTTTTATGGCCTGGCGGTGAGCGCGCTTCTGGCGATGAGCGGCTACCTGGCTCTGCGCTGGGCCAGAAATCGTTCGCCTTTGATGTTTTTGTGGGTGTTGGTCGGCGGCTTTATAGCCCGCCTGGCCGTTTTTGGCATCGCGCTGGTTTGGGCATGGAAATTTTCGCGCTTCGACGCGAAAGTTTTTACCTGGACTTTGTTGATTTCTTATTTGGTTTTTCAATTTATCGAAACCGTGGTTTTTCAGCGATATTTCAAACGAATTAAGCCTTGATTCGAGCACATAAAAGCCATACGCGATTAGCATAATTCTGGCCGCGTTTATATAATTCCAAATCGGGATGAAATCAATTTCGCGTTGCATGACGATCTCATTTATTTGTATTCTTGTTAGCTTCACACTTATTTTTAAAACCGCAACGGCCGAGCCTCAAGAAAGGGCACACCCACCCGAATTGGCCAAATTTGACACCCTGGCTGCAGCAAGCGCGGCGCAAGAACACGGCGGCACGGCAGAGGGCGGCCACGATAATATCGGCGCAGTTATCCTCCATCATATTAGCGATAGCCACGAGATCGAGCTGCCGTTCGCCGGCGCGGTGCATTTGCCTCGCCTCGAGCTCTGGGGCATGGATTTTTCCATCACCAAACACGTCGTGATGATGATGTTGGCGGCGGTTTTGCTCGTTGTGGTTTTGAGCATTGCAGCCCGGCGCCGCAGCGCGAATGAAGTTCCCACCGGTTTCGCCGCGGCCATCGAGGCCGTGGTCGAATTTATCCGCAACGAGATTGCCATTCCCAACATGGGCGAAAAATTCGGCATCCTGTTCACGCCCTACCTGTGTACGGCTTTTTTCTTTATTCTCACGTGCAATTTGCTCGGCTTGGTGCCTTATGCCGCCACGCCCACCGGCAACGTCAGTGTGACTGCGGCTCTGGCCTCGCTGACGTTCATCCTGACGCAGGCGATGGGCATCAAAGTCAACGGCATCGGCGGTTACTTGAAGCATCTCACCGGCGGCGTGCATCCCGCGATGTGGATCATCATGATCCCGGTGGAATTTCTCGGCTTGTTCACGAAACCGTTCGCGCTGTGCATCCGTTTATATGCGAATATGACCGCCGGTCACGTCGTCATTCTGTCGTTGGTCGGCTTGATTTTTATTTTCGGCAAAGGCGGCGCCAGCCCGATTGCCGGCTACGGCATCGCGCCGCTCTCGGTGGCGTTCAGCCTGTTTGTGAATTTGCTCGAAATTTTAGTCGCCTTTTTGCAGGCGTATATTTTCACATTATTGTCGGCGTTGTTCATCGGCTTTGCGGCGCATTCTCATCACGAGGAGGAAGGGCACGGAGCGCACCACTGACAGTGGCTGTTGGCAGTGGCAGTCGGCAGTGGCAGGAAAGCCGGTTGCAGTGCACTGCGAAGTGCAACTGTTGCTTTTGAAAAAATCACCCCTAAACAGTAACTGTAGACAGCGGCAGTAGCAGAGAACGCGCTTTTAGTGTCACTGCTACTGCCAACTGCTATTTTTAA
Organism: Candidatus Zhuqueibacterota bacterium; assembly: GCA_022616415.1. GTDB lineage: Bacteria > Zhuqueibacterota > Zhuqueibacteria > Zhuqueibacterales > Zhuqueibacteraceae > Zhuqueibacter. The sequence continues at coordinate 34,669 of JAKEEU010000240.1, forward strand.
ACAATCACCCATGTCGTCGTAATTATTTACTTCTGAAGGAGGAATTTGCAAATGGAAGGTCTCAGTTTCGCTCATCTCGCGGCAGGTTTTGGCGCCGGAATTGTCGCCCTCGGCGCGGGCTTGGGAATCGGTAAAATTGCCAGCACGGCGATGGAAGCCATCGGCCGCCAACCGGAAGCCGCCGGTGACGTTCGCGGCACGATGATCATTGCCGCCGCGCTCATCGAAGGCGTCGCGCTTTTCGGCGAGGTTATTTGCGTTTTGTTGGCGATTAAGTAACGCCGACGGTCGAGTTTTGGCTTGCTTTATTTCCTACAAATTGTATTTTACGTTTTCATCGTAGTCCCGACTCCTTGCCCCGCTCCGTCTCCATAGTTTTTGTATGGAAGCGGGACGGAGTGGGTCGCTCGCGCAGGAATATAAATTCAACCTCGTCATAGTGCCCCACAAGGGGGCAGGACCACGATTCATAGAGAGTCAAGAGAAACCATGCTCGAACTACATACCGGCCTGATTGCGTGGACCGTCATCATTTTTGTCTTGCTGCTCCTGATTCTGCGCAAAGTGGCGTGGAAGCCGATTGTGGGCGCGCTCGAAGAGCGCACCAAGCACATCAAGGATTCCCTGGAAAAGGCTGAAGCCGCGCAGCGCGCCGCGGAAAATGCCCGCGCCGAATATGAGGCGATGATGGCAAAAGCCAGCAAGGAGGCGCAGGAGCTGATCGCCCGCGGCCGCAAAGCTGCCGAAGGCACGCGCGACGAGATTGTGGCGAAAGCGCAAGTCGAGTCGGAGCAGCTCCGGCAGCGGACGATTAGAGAAATCGACCTGGCCCGCCAAAAGGCCCTGGAGGAAATCAAACACACGGCCGCGCAACTTTCGGTGGATATCGCCGGCAAGATCATCGGGCGATCCCTGGCGGCCAGAGACCATCAAGATCTGATCCGCCAAGCCTTGCGCGAGATGCAGGTCACCGGCGGCGAACCGAATTAATTTTTCGTAGTCCCCGCCCCTTGTGGGCGGTTATTAGATTCAACGAACTCTGTTTTCCAATAGCGACCCAAAGGGGTCGGGACTACAATAAAACGATCTATTTTTATCTCCATGAAGGAACAAATCCTCGCCCGGCGCTATGCCAAAGCGCTCTTTACGCTGGCGCAAGAGCGCAAGATGGTGGATAAAATCCGCAACGAGCTGCACGGCTTTGTGGCGGCCATGGAAGAAAATGCTGAATTTGGCGATTTTTTCCGCTCGCCGGAGAACAGCCGCGCGGCCAAACGCGCCGCGGTGGAGAAAATTTTTCAAGACCGCTTTTCCGCTCTCTTCTTCAATTTTTTGCTCCTGCTCATTCACAAGGGCCGGCACAATACCGTGCCGGACATTATCCACGCCTTTGATGAGTTGTACGACCGGCATTATCGCCGCACTCGCGCGCTCGCCGTCACCGCCGTGCCGATGGACACCAAGCTGGCGGGCGATCTGCGCGACCGGCTGGCCAAAGGCTTGAACAAGCAAGTCGAGCTTGAGACCCAAGTCGATCCGTCTCTTCTCGGCGGCATCGTCTTGAATATCGACGGCAAAGTGCTCGACGGCTCCGTCAAGCAACAATTGGAGCGCCTGCGCGCCGAGTTCTTGGGAAGGAGGAATTGAAACATGAACAAATCCAAAATCATGCAAAAAGTTTCGCCGCCAAGCCTTAAACACAGCAATTCAATGAATGGGCGCAAGCGCAGCGCGAGCATGCGCAGCAAATCTAAAAAGCTCGTGCGTGAAATGGTGGGCGGTGAGCCGTATGAATATTATCCGATCGGACGTTATGTTGTCTGCGCCCCTGGAATTTGTGGCGGCCGCCCGACATTCAAATACACGCGAATCGACGTTCGGCACGCGCTCAGATTGCTATCAGAGGATTATACGGTGGAGGGGATAGCTAAAGCGTGGCGGTTGCCAGTCGAAGCTGTACAAGAGGCATTGACTTTAGCGACAAAGACTTTTGATCAGCATTTAACAGTATACGCCAAAGCTGCGTGATCGTTTTAGATGAACACCTTATGAGTATTATCGCATAGGCCGCTATATTGTCAGTGCCCCCGGTGTTTCTGGCGGACGTCCCACCTTCAAGTATACGCGAATTGGTGTCCGGCATGCCTTGGGGCTGTTATCAGCAGGCCGCACTTTGGAAGAGGTGGCAAACGGTTATGAAATACCTGTCAAAGCGGTGCAAGAAGCGCTTCAATTAGCGTCAAAAGCGCTTGATCGACACGCCAAAGAATTATTTAAAGACATTTTTTTTATTCGTTTGTGAATTGTTAAATCAAAATTTTTCATTGCAGAGAAATCATTCGACATATTCTGAGGAGACACCGCGCGCATGGATATTGCAATTCGGCCGGATGAAATCACTTCGATTCTGAAAAAACAAATCGAGGGCTTTGAGAGAAAAGTCGACATCTCGGAAGTCGGCGAAGTCATTCAAGTCGGCGACGGCATCGCCCGCGTCTACGGCCTGCAAAACGTGCAGGCCAGTGAGCTGGTGGAATTTCCCGGCGGCGTCATGGGCATGGCGCTGAATCTCGAAGAGGACAACGTCGGCGTGATTCTCTTTGGCAGCGACATTACTATCAAAGAAGGCGACGTGGTCAAAAGAACCGGCCGCGTTATGGATGTGCCGGTGGGGCCGGAACTGCTCGGTCGCGTCGTCAACCCGCTCGGCGAATCGATCGACGGCAAAGGCCCGGTCAGCGCCAAACGGCGCGGCTTGTTGGAGCGCAAAGCCCTCGGCGTCGTGCAGCGCCAGCCGGTGAAAGAACCGCTGCAAACCGGCCTCAAAGCCATCGACGCGATGATCCCGATCGGCCGCGGCCAGCGCGAGCTGATCATCGGCGACCGCGGCACCGGTAAAACCGCCGTCGCGCTTGATACGATCATCAACCAAAAAGGCGGCGACGTCAAGTGCATTTATGTCGCCATCGGCCAGAAAGGCTCGTCAGTTGCCAAGGTTGTAAAGACCTTTGAAGATAATGGTGCCATGGATTATACCATCGTCGTGGCCGCCAATTCCAGCGACCCCGCGGCGCTGCAATATATCGCCCCTTATGCCGGCGCCGCTATGGGCGAATATTTCCGCGACAACGGCATGCACGCGCTCGTCGTCTATGACGATCTCTCCAAGCACGCGGTGGCCTATCGCCAAGTCTCGTTGCTTCTCCGCCGCCCGCCGGGCCGCGAAGCTTATCCCGGCGACGTCTTTTATCTGCACTCGCGCCTGCTCGAGCGCGCCGCCAAATTGACCGACGATCTGAATGCCTTGAAAAAAGACGGCGTCACCATAGGTGGCGGCTCACTCACCGCCCTGCCGATCATTGAAACCCAGGCTGGTGACGTTTCTGCATACATTCCCACCAACGTCATTTCGATTACCGACGGCCAGATTTTTCTCGAGGGTGATTTGTTCTACGCCGGCGTGCGTCCGGCCATCAACGTTGGCATTTCGGTCAGCCGCGTCGGCGGCAACGCGCAAATCAAAGCCACCAAGCAGGTGGCCGGCCGTCTGCGGCTCGACTTGGCGCAATATCGTGAGCTGGCGGCGTTCGCCAAATTCGGCTCGGATTTGGATAAAACCACGTTGGCGCAATTGACGCGCGGCGAGCGCATGGTGGAACTGTTGAAGCAAGGCCAGTTTCAGCCACTGTCCGTGGAAAAACAAATCGCCGTGATTTTCCTCGGCGTCAACGGTTACCTCGACGCCGTGCCGACCAGCGAGATCGGCCGCTTGCAGCAGGAGTTTCTCGCTTATCTCGAATCGAGCTATCCGCAGGTATCGCAAAACCTGGCGACGAAAAAGCAAATCGATGACGAATTGCGCGCCACCATGGTTAAAGCCGCTGATGAGTTTATCAAGGGTTTTGCGGCGAAGGCAGAAGAAAAGTAGCAGAAGCAGTGGCAATAAAAGACAAGTGCTACTGCTAGTGCTGCTGCCACTGCCACTGCAAGCTGCCACCTTAACCTAACGGGAAATCCGATTGGCAACATTACGCACTATTCGCCGGCGCATCGGCAGCGTCAAGAGTACGCAGCAGATTACCAAAGCCATGAAAATGGTGGCCGCGGCTCGGCTGCGCAAGGCGCAAGACCGCATGCTCAAGGCGCGCCCATATTCCAAAAGCCTCGACGACACGCTCGGCCACGTCGCTGCCAAAGTCGATCCCGCGCTGCATCCGTTGTTGAGCGTGCGCGAGCCCAAGCGCATCGGCTTCGTGGTGGTCACTGGCGATCGCGGTTTGTGCGGAAGCTTCAACGCCAACATCATTCGGCGCGCGACCAACGAGATGAAACAGACGCAGCAGAACGGCGTCGAATTCGAATTGATCGCCGTCGGCAAAAAGGGCTTCGAGCATTTCAATCGCCGCCGTTATCCGATTCTTGAAAAGTACATCAATTTTTTCGACAAGCTGGATTTCAAGCACGCGCAGGACATTGCCGCGCTGATTCAAGAACAGTACGTCAGCGAAAAACTGGATCGCGTCTACCTCGTCTTCAACGAATTCAAATCCGCGGTTCAGCAAAACATCATCGTGCAGCAACTGCTGCCGATCGTGCCGCGGCCGCCGCAGGACGAAAAATTCGCCACCGAGTTTCTCTTCGAGCCGTCGCCGCTCAAGATTCTCGACAATCTCTGCCCGCGCTATCTGAACATCGAAATCTGGCACGCGCTGCTGGAGTCGTTCGCCGCGGAAATGGGCGCGCGCATGGCCGCCATGAGCACCGCCACCGATAACGCCAAAGAGCTGATCTTCCAACTGACGCTCTATTACAACAAGGTTCGCCAGGCGACGATCACGAAAGAATTGATGGACATCGTCGGCGGCGCCGAGGCGCTGAAGAAGTGACGCGTAACCCAGACGGCTCGTCTGGCAGGGTTTACAGGAAAGGTGAATAAGGTATTTATTAATTTTTTTGCGGGGTAAATGTGCAGTGGCATCGTTTTAGGCCTACGGATTTTGAGTATGATTTTGACCGTGATGAGCTTGCCGCTCACGGTGTCACCTTTGAGGAAGCGGTTGAATGCTTCTTCTCCGACTTTGATGTGCACCGTCATAAGTCCTATCGTGATCGTTTTCAATTGATAGGCGGGACGCTAGGAGGACGCAAGCTTAAAATCATCTTTCAACTCAAACCTGGCCGTGTTGTTCGTATTATCACCGGATGGCCGATATGAAAAAAAATAAAATCAAGCTGCTTTCCGAAGATGAAATAGACCGATTTGTTGTGGCGCAGGCCAATGATGATTCCGCTTGGGAAGCGCCTATACACGTGCGGAAGGTAAAATCATCGACTATGCGTCTGCCGGCGACGCTGGCTGCACGTGCGGCTTTTTTCGCACGCCTTCATCACGCCAGCAGTGTTGATGATTGGCTAAAGCGAATTATTCAAGAACGAATAGATTTTGAAGAAGCCGCTTTTACCGGATTGAAACGAGATTTAATAAGCAAGAGCAGAGGAAAACGTTCGTCGGTTAGCCGCTGAAGATGGAAGTCAGGACATGCAAGTGACATATAATTCCAAAACCGATCTCCTCTATATTCGTCTTGATGATCGGAAACAGAAGATCATGAACAGACGCCTAAGCGACGACGTCGTTCTCGATATTGGCCGCAATGATAGAATTGTCGGTATTGAAATTCTCGATGCCTCTAAACATCTCAATCTAGAGACGCTATTGCCTGTGAAATACGCATTTTCGCCCGCGGTCGCATAGAAGAAACATCCGAATGGCTGCGTCCGAGGATTCGCTAAATCCCTAAGGGCGGAGCCGCATACCCAAATAAGAAAGGTCAGTTTGCAATGAACGTCGGCAAAATCGTCCAAATCATCGGTCCCGTTGTGGACGTGTCTTTTGAAGATAGTGAGCTTCCCGCCATTTTCACCGCGCTCGAAGTCGAACGCGATGGTAAAAGCGATGGCCGCACCAGCCGTCTCGTGTTGGAGGTGCAGCAACACCTCGGCGAGAGCACCGTGCGCTGCGTTGCCATGGATTCCACCGACGGCCTGGTGCGCGGCATGAACATCCGCAATACCGGCCAGCCCATCGCCGTGCCGGTCGGTCCCGAAACCCTCGGCCGCATCATGAACATCATCGGCGAGCCGATCGACGAAATGGGCCCGGTGAATGCCAGGAAAACCTATCCCATTCACCGCCCGGCCCCGGCCTTTGAAGATTTGGACACGCGCTCGCAAATTCTCGAGACCGGCATCAAAGTCGTCGATCTGCTCGAGCCGTATTCGCGCGGCGGCAAGACCGGCCTCTTCGGCGGCGCCGGCGTCGGCAAAACCGTTTTGATTCAGGAATTGATTCGCAACATCGCCACCGAGCACGGCGGTTATTCGGTGTTCGCCGGCGTCGGCGAGCGCACGCGCGAAGGCAACGACCTCTGGCTGGAGATGAAGCACTCCGGTGTCATCAGCAAAACCAGCATGGTCTTCGGCCAGATGAACGAGCCGCCCGGCGCCCGCCAGCGCGTCGGCCTTTCCGCTCTCACCATCGCCGAATATTTCCGCGACGAAGAAGGCAAGGATGTGCTGCTGTTCATCGACAACATTTTCCGTTTCACCCAAGCCGGCTCCGAAGTATCGGCGCTGCTCGGCCGCATGCCCTCCGCCGTCGGTTATCAGCCGACGTTGAGCACCGAGATGGGCGCCTTGCAAGAACGCATCACCTCCACCAAGCGCGGCTCGATCACTTCGGTGCAGGCGATTTACGTGCCGGCGGACGACTTGACCGACCCGGCCCCGGCGACCACGTTTTCGCATCTCGACGCCACCACCGTGTTGTCGCGCCAGATCGTCGAGATCGGCATTTATCCGGCCGTGGATCCGCTCGACTCCACCTCGCGCATTCTCACGCCCGCCATCGTCGGCGACGAGCATTATAACGTCGCACGCCAAGTACAACAAATCTTGCAGAAGTACAAAGACTTGCAAGACATCATCGCCATTCTCGGCATGGAAGAGCTTTCGGACGACGATAAGATGGCTGTGAACCGCGCCCGCCGCATTCAAAAATTTCTCAGCCAGCCGTTCTTCGTAGCAGAGGAATTTACCGGCACGCCCGGCCGCTACGTGCGCCTCGAAGATACCATCCGCGGCTTCAAGGGCATCGTCGATGGCGAGTACGACGATCTGCCGGAGCAGGCTTTCTATATGGTCGGCACGATTGAAGAAGCGGTGGAAGCAGCGAAGAAGATGAAGGGGTAGAGGCAGAAGCTGTGGCAGAAGCAGTGGCACTTCTGCTCTAACCGCCACTGCCAAATGCTACTGATTTTTGCTGCCACTGCCACCTGCAACTGCCACTATCTGTTTTGCTGCCACTTTACTGCCACTGGCACAAAGGAGAATCCCATGGACGGCAACTTCAAAGACCTGAAAGTTTATCAAATGTCCTACGCGCTGGCGATGGAGATTTTTCATCTCAGCAAGTCGTTTCCAAAGGATGAAATTTATTCGTTGACTTCACAAATTCGACGTTCTTCGCGGTCGGTGTGTCACAATATTGCGGAAGCGTACCGCAAACGCAGCTACCCGAATCATTTTGCTTCCAAGTGTACCGATTCCGATGCCGAAGCCAGCGAAACCACCGTTTCAATCGATTTCGCCAAAGACTGTGGCTACATTACCGTCGATATTCACCAATCGCTTATTTCAAGATATGAAGAAGTCGGCAAAATGCTCGGCGGCATGATCGACCACCCCGAGCGTTTTTTGCCCAAGAACAAACAGCAGAAACAGGAGTAGCAGCAGTGGCAGCGGCAGTAGCAGAAGCACTTCTGTGCTGATTACCAACTGCTGCCGCGACTGCCACTGCAAGTGCCACTGCCACTGCCAACTGCAACTGATTTTTGCTGCCACTGCCAACTGCAACTGCTACTAAACTATGGCTACTCCCTCATCCAAAAGTTTCCTCCTCGAAATCGTCACCCCCTTCCGCAAAGTTTTTTCCGAGGAAGTATCGGCGATTATTGCGCCGGGGGAGGAAGGCTACTTCGGTGTTTTGCCCAAGCACACGCCGCTGCTCACCAGCTTGCAGACCGGCCATCTCAAAGTCGAGCAAAACTTTCCCGGCCAGGAGCCGCGCGAGCTGTATTTCTCCATCTCCGGCGGCTTCGCGGAAGTTTTGCCGGCCGGCGTGAAGATTTTTGCCGAGACTGCCGAAGCCGCCGCGGAGATCGACGTGCCGCGCGCCGAAGATGCGAAAAAGCGCGCCACCGAGCGTTTGCAACAAGGCCGCAAGCAGTGGAATTTGGATCGCGCCCGCGCCGCTCAGGAACGCGCCAAGAATCGGCTGGAAGTGGCGGTAAGAAAGATGCGGTAAGAGGATTCCTGCTAATTTTTTTGCAACCGTTCAACTATCTCCCCGAATCTCGCCAAATGATCGAAGCGGCCGGACTTTCCGGGACGATCGAGGTCGTGCCCAATCTCCTCGGCGTGATCCGCCGGCCACAGCCGGGCATCGAACTCTCCCCATTTCGCGGAAGCGACCGCTACCAACCCGTCATTAGCCTCCCCGGTTTTCTTTTTGATATGCTTGTAAGCCGGATAAAGAATCTTGGCCGTCGGCCGGCCGCTCGCGCGCCCGGCGCCGGCAACCGAAAAATAGCGCACCTGCGGGTGATCGACGTAGGTTCGATTGAAGCTTGCAGCGCCGCTGATGGTCAAATCGTGCAGGCCGTCGAGTGAAACGCCCAGACCGGTAATGATTTGGCGCAGCTTTCTCTCCATCCACCAATTCCACAGCCAAAGGCGCCGGCCCATGAGCTTGGCAGCAATCAGATCGGCGATGGGCGAGCCGCGATGCGGCGTGGAAATCGTCGTTAGCGAAGCGAGGCGCGACGCGATATGATCCGGATTGGCCGGTGAGAGCATGAAACGGCCGTCGAGGCCGCCCATGCTGTGCCCGATGAGGTGCGTCTTTTGCGAGGGGTCAAGCGAGTTGGCTACTTTCTTTTCATCTTCCGTATCCGGCGGCAAATCGCCGAGCGCCACGAGAATTTGGCGGCGCAACTGCGCGCCTCGCGCCGCGACGCCTTCATCGGGATCGACTTGCGTGGCCAAAACTTTGACGGATGCATGCGCTTCGAGATATTGCTTGACCCCGTTAAAATATTCGATGCCGGCAAGCTGGCGAAAGCCCAAAAAGCCGTGGGCGAGAACGACGTTCATTTTGCACCTCCCTGATGAATGGCGTTACAACTTCACCACTTCCACGCGCGCGTCGTTGAAGCAAGCGCCGCCGCCGACCGCGCTCAGCGTATCCGGCGCCAACGCCGTCGCGGTTTGGCCGTTTGCCGAGGCCTTGCGCCACGCGCCTTTCGGCATCGCCGCCACGCCGGGGCGAATCATTTCACTTACTTTGACGCCGCAATGCACTTCGCCGCCGTGATTGTAGACGCGCACTTTGTCGCCGTTTTTGAGGGAGCGCGATTGCGCATCTGCCGGATGCAAGGTCACAAAAAGCTCCGGCATATTGAACTCACCCAACGAGCTGCTGATCAATTTATCGGTAGCCGGGCTGATCAACGTCAGCGGGAAACCATTGGCTTGTTCGTCTAAATATTCAAACGGGTTCTCTCCCAGCGCTTTGGGGGCGAGATGAACTTTGCCGTCGCTCGTCCACGGCAATGCCGTTTCAAACTGAATCGGCGTCCGGCCGGGAAAATCGAAAAACGCGATGCGTTCCTTTTTCAGCGTGGCAAAATCGATTTTTCCCATGCCGCTAATTGCATTGACGGCGCGGCGGAGATAGGCTTCGGTGTCTTCGTGAAATGCGCGATCATCCCAGCCCATGGCGCGGCCGAGCATGGCAAAGACCTCCTCGTTCGGCTTGGACTCGCCGCGCGGCGCGATCACCGGCTCCATGTATTGCAGCGCGTAACTGCCGTACGCTTTCTTGATTTCTTTCTGCTCCAAAAACGTCACCGCCGGCAGCAGAACGTCGGCAAAGACCGCGGTGTCGGTCATGACCTGCTCGAAGACGATCGTGAACAAATCTTCGCGCTGCAAGCCTTGGATGATCGCATTCTGATTGGGAACCGTCGCCACCGGATTGCAATTGTAAACAAAAAGCGCTTGAATCGGCGGATTCTTTTCCTCGAGCAAAACTTTGCCGAGCAGATTCATGTTGATCTCGCGCGTTTGCGACGGCGCGGCATCAGCCAGCCTTGTTTCATCCACGCGATAGGCGCCGCTATTGCTCATGGTGTAACCGCCGCCGCGCTTGCCGAATTTTCCCAACAACGCCGGCATCGCCAGAATGGCGGCAACCGCCTGCCCGCCGTTGCGATTGCGTTCGAGCCCCCAACCCACTCGCAACACCGCCGGTTCCGTTTCTGCGTACATTTTTGCCAACTGCTCGATCAACGAGGCATCGATACGAGCCATACGAGCCGCTTTCTCCAGCGGATACTCGGCGGCTTTCTGCAAAAGAATTTCCGCGCCGGTGGTGTGTTGCGCCATGAAGGCGCGATTCAACATGTCGTGTTGATGCCAGTAGTGAATCATCGCCAGCGCCACGACGAGATCGGTTCCCGGATAAATCGGCAGGTGCAAATCGATTTCTTTTTTGGAAAAATTCACCATCGGATCGACCGCGGCAACCTTGGCGCCGGCAGCTTTGGCCTGCTTGAGATAAGGCACGAGATGGATGTTTGAGGCTTTCGGATTGGCGCCCCAAATCAAAATGAAGCGCGCGTGGGCATAATCTTCAAAAGCGACGCCGGGCATTTTGCCGTACATCGCCTTGGCCACCGTGCTCGTCGGCGCGGCGCAAACCGTGTGCGCCAGGCGCGACGCGCCCAATTTGCCGAAGAACGCTGCGTCGCTGGTGCCTTGCCCCAGCATCCCGTTCGAGCCGCCGTAATTATACGGCAAAATCGCCTCGCCGCCCCAGCGTTGTTGAATCTCTTTAAAACGGGCGCAAATTGTTGTGATGGCTTCGGCCCAACTGATGCGTTCGAACTCACCGTTGCCTTTCGGGCCGATCCGGCGCATGGGATGGAGCAAACGATCCTTGCTATAAACGCGCTGTGTGAAATTTCCAACTTTGGAACAGATAAACCCCTCGGTCACCGGATTGACGCGCGACCCGCGCAAGCGTTTTATCCGGCTGTCTTCGACTTCAACTTCGAGGCTGCAAGTGTCGGGGCAATCCATTGTGCAAACGGAAGGGAGGATTTCAATTGGCATAAAGGATCCATTTGGAATTTTTGTAAAAATCCAACGAAGCTTCGCCTCAAACCGACAAGAAAAAATTTTCCCAACGGATAGATGAACCCAACGGATAAAGCTTTTACAGTTGGGTTCATCTATCCGTTGGAGCGGCTTTTATCTGCCGGTAGAAACTCGCTCTGTTTGTAAAGATTTTTCATGCTCAAAGATTTTAGCCAATTAACAGGATGTCATTCTGTACCTGAATTATTCAAGAAAGTGAAAAAAGTCGGAGGAATTTTCTCTGCAATTTATTATATTACAGTCATCTAACGACGAACACAACGGAGAAAATTCTCA